>NZ_JACJLE010000063.1 GCF_016901995.1 Bacteroides caecigallinarum
ATTAGATTATTAATAATTGTTTTAAAATTCTGTTGCAAATATATAATGGTATAACAAAGATATTTATAATAAATGTTTCATATCAGACAAAAAATGTTTCATGTATCATTTTTACATGACTATGAAACATTTTTTTAATTAGCTTTTAAGACTTATTTTTTCAAGCCATTGACTCTCAATAGATTATAAATAACATATAAATATCTGTCATCCAATCTAAAAAAAGGCTCCGTATGTTATAATAATCTTGTTATTATATTAATCATTTGAATTAACTTTGCAGCGCATTTGATTCCTTAAAAAAAAATGAGACTTAACAGAAAAATTACAGAATTAGGAACAACTCCTGAGCAATTGCCTATATTATGGTACTTGCTGAAATGGACAATTATAGGTGCGGTAGCCGGCGCACTGATAGGATCGGCATCAGCCTTGCTGTTGGCATCACTTAACTGGGCGACCGATTATCGTGAGAATAATCTGTGGATTATTGCCTTACTGCCATTAGGGGGTCTGGCTATAGGACTGATGTACCACTATTGGGCAGGTACGGCAGCCAAAGGCAATAATTTCCTGATAGAGGAGATACGTTCGTCAAAAAATATCATTCCTTTCAGAATGACGCCACTGGTATATGTAGGTACAGTACTTACACACTTGTTCGGAGGTTCTGCCGGACGTGAAGGTACGGGAGTACAAATGGGTGGAGCAATAGCCGATTTCATGTCAAGACTGCTGAAAATGCATCCATACGACAGAAAGATAATGATACAGATAGGAATAGGAGCCGGATTTGCTTCAATCTTCGGTACCCCATTGGCAGGAGCAGTTTTCGCTCTTGAAGTAATAATTGTGGGAAGACTGAGATATGATGCCATACTTCCGGTTTTCCTGTCGGCCTTCTTTGCTAATTTAACATGTCATGCCTGGGGAATAGCACATACTCATTACGTCATCAGCTACACACCGGACATAAACATACAGACGTTATTGATTGTACTTGTGGCAAGTATCCTTTTCGGACTGGCATCCATGACATTCTCACGTTTCATAGAGATATGGGGTGGTCTGGCTAAAAAATTTATAAGTTATCCACCGCTGCGCCCATTTATAGGCGGTATTTTCATTGCCTTGAGTGTTTATCTGTTGGGAACTACCAAATATATAGGTCTGGGCGTACCCACAATAGTAGCTTCATTCAGCGAAGTGCAGATGTGGTATGACTTTCTTCTGAAAATACTTCTCACCACGTTCACCATCGGAGTAGGATTCAAGGGCGGAGAGGTTACTCCATTGTTCTTCGTAGGTGCCACTTTGGGTAGTGCATTATCTGCCGTACTTCCATTGGATGTTTCATTGTTGGCAGGTTTGGGCTTCGTGGCTGTATTTGCAGGCGCCACCAACACTCCAATTGCATGTACTCTGATGGGTATAGAGCTGTTTGGTGCTGATGCAGCTGTTTACATAGGTATAGCATGTGTAACTGCATATATGTTCTCCGGACATACAGGTATCTACACATCACAAGTTATAGGAAGTCCGAAACATATCATTTTCTGGAAAAAGAAAAAAGGAAAGATGTTGGACTGATACTGTTTTTTCAAAGAAATCCTTGATTTTTATCAACAAAGTCTTTAATTTTGAGGATATAAGCAACAAAACTGTTATTTCTGTTGTTTAATATCATTAAAGAACAAAGACATTCACAGTTTATGAAAAAACAGATTCTTACAACCGGAAGATCAATTAAATTAATGTGTATCGCCGCTACCATTGCAGCAGTAGGCACAAATACGGCTAATGCATGTACGGGCATCACACTTACAGCCAAAGACAGTACAAAAATCCTTGCTAGAACAATTGAATGGGGAGGAAGCGACCTTAACAGCCAATACGTGATAGTTCCTCAAGGCTATACAGCACAATCATACATACCAGGCGGTATTGACGGTATGAAATTCACTTCGAAATACGGATACGTAGGTCTGGCTGTAGAGCAAAAGGAATTCATTGCCGAAGGGCTCAACGAAAAAGGGCTTTCAGCAGGCTTATTCTATTTTCCACGATATGGTAAATATGAGGATTATAATGCAGCATATAAAGAAGAAAGTATAGCCGACCTTCAGCTCGTGTCATGGATTCTCGGTGAATGTAAAAACGTGGAAGAAGTTAAAGACGCAATTAGCAAAGTCCATGTTATAGCCATTGATCCAAGAGCCTCGACTGTACATTGGAGATTTGCCGACACAACAGGAAGACAGATAGTGCTTGAAATAATAGACGGAAAGCCTGTGTTCTATGAAAACAAGCTTGGTGTGCTCACAAATTCACCCGATTTCAATTGGCAGATGACAAATCTGAACAATTATGTTAATCTCTTCCCGGGCTCGGCTCCTTCGCAAAAACTTGGAGAAACAGAGTTGTCACAGTTCGGTGCCGGAAGTGGTTTCCTAGGAATACCTGGAGATGTCACTCCCCCATCACGATTTGTAAGGGCTGCATTCTATCAGGCTACGGCACCAGTACAGGAAACTTCGGAAGAAACTGTTCTGCAGGGATTTCAGATATTAAATAATTTCGATATTCCGGTAGGAATAGAATTTGCGAAAGGACAGGTTCCGGTAAACATCCCGAGTGCTACACAATGGACATCGGCTACCGACATGAACAATCTGAAGATTTACTTCCGAACAATGTATAACAGTGCTATAAGAAGTATTAATCTGAAAGATATTGATTTCAAGAAAGTGAAATATCGTGCTGTACCAATGGATACAGAAAAAAAACAGCCAGTATTCAATATAAAAATCAAATAGAAAAAAAACGGATTGCCCCGAAAAGAGGCAATCCGTTTATATATTGTAAAATTGCTTATCAGAACAATTTAGAAGGATATTCACCTGCATCTACCAATGCCTGCAATTTTTCAACTACACTAGGACGGTCTGCTGCATATGTTACACCGAACCATTTAGATGTAGTATCAAGAACCTTAACATTAGCAGTCTTTTCATTGATAAGTTTATTAACCATCAATGGAATAAAATACTCAGCCTTAAGGTTTTCCTTATTTGCATCAAGGAATTCAGTGAAATAATCTTCAGAGTATTTAAAGTAATCAGGAGTGAATCCCCACATATTCATAGAAACAGGTGTATTGTCATCAAGACCTACCCATTCACCATTTTCGTCCTTATAGCTTACAACACCATTTACACGCATGATTTCAGTACGTTCAACTACAGTAGTCAGATTACCCTCTTCGTTGGCAGAACAAACGCCACGTGCAACAGAACCACTTTCAGATAAAGTATTGCCTATGCGGAAACCTACCATGCAATAGTCGTTCTTTGAACCCTCAGGAAGTTCAGACAAATATTTGCCCAATACGGCAAAACTGTCTCTTCCATAGAAATCATCTGCATTGATTACCGCAAACGGTTCTTTGATAACATCCTTACCCATAAGTACAGCATGGTTAGTACCCCATGGCTTAACACGGCCTTCCGGACAAGTATATCCGGCTGGAAGATTATCCAAAGCCTGGAAGACAACTTCTACAGGGATATGATTTTCATATTTGCTGAGAACGATTTTACGGAAGTCATCTTCAAAATCTTTACGGATTACAAATACTATTTTACCAAATCCACCACGGATAGCGTCATAAATAGAATAATCCATGATTGTTTCACCGCTTGGTCCGACTCCGTCAAGCTGTTTAAGACCGCCGTAACGGCTTCCCATACCGGCTGCCAATACAAATAATGTTGGTTTCATAAGTTTTATTTTTAGTTAGTAACTATGCAAAGATAGACATTTATTATTAATCACGTACTTCTTGAACAAATTATATTAATTAGTAGTTATTTTTTTAGTATATTCGCATCACAAACTGTCATTAACATGAAGAAATTTTTAAAATGGTGTGGAATAATAATATCTATTCCATTTGCTTTATTTATAATTATATCAATATTAATCTATATACCGCCTATACAGAACTTTGCTGTAAGAAAGGCGGCATCAATCGCTTCTGATGCTACAGGTATGGACATCAGTGTAGGAAGAATTTCACTTTCTTTTCCTTTGAATCTGGGAATCCATAATGTGACTGCCATACAGGAAAACGACACTCTTCTAAGTGCCGAGAAAATGACTTTAAAGGTTCAGATGAAACCTTTGTTCAGAAAACAGATTGAAGTTGATGCTTTAAAGCTGGAGAGTGTAAGCGTCAACACAAAGGACATGATTGAAGGATTCATGATGAAAGGCAAGCTGGGAGAGCTTTATCTGGAATCGCACGGAGTCGCCTTATCACCGGAAACGGCAACAATCAACTCCTTTATAATAAAGGATACACATGTGGATATAAGCATAGCCGATACAACTGCCACAGATACAACTGCCAGCGAGCCTCTGTATTGGAAATTCATGCTGCAAAAGGCCAATTTTGAGAATGTAGCCGTAAATCTCAGTATGCCATTAGACAGTATGGACATGGGAATAAACATTGGTTCTGCTGTACTGACAGAGGGTATTGTAGATTTAAAGAAAGAGGCTTATTCTTTGCAAAAATTCAAAATCAGCAATTCATCAGCACAATATATTATTGGGGAAAAACAGCAGACTGAAGGTTTCAACCCGTCATTTATATCTCTTGCCGGATTAAATATAGACCTGAGTTCTATATATTATTGTGGTAATGCAGTAAATGCCGAGATCAAAGATTTCAAGATGAAAGAACATTCAGGACTGGAAATCACATCTGCAGGAGGAAAAATTACAGCCAATGATGAAAAAATTGAAATTTCCGGACTGGAACTGAGAACCACAGATTCGTACTTTTCTGTACAGGCAAATGCTGACTGGAACATCTCACAGATCAACAACGACGGCAGCATATCAGCCAGAATAATGGCAGACATCGGAAAGAATGACCTGTTCAGGTTCGTTACAGATATGCCTGAAGATTTAAAGAAAGATTTTCCTGCAGAACCAATACAGATAAGAGCCGGTATTGACGGAAGCATAAACGAAATGAAAATTACTGCCGTAAGCGCAGAAATACCGGAACATGTTAAATTCACAGCAGGAGGATATGTGAATGATTTACCGGACAGTACAAAAATGTCTGCACATTTGGATATGGATGCTGTATTCCCTGACATGGCTTTTGCTAAATATTTTATTGGAACTGCAGTCATCCCATCGGATATGGTCTTAAAAGGAAGTGCCGATATAAGGAACGACAGCATAAGCGCATTATTAGGATTGACACAAGGTGAAGGTGCGATAAATCTCAACGCCGGCTTCATTCCAAAAACAGAATCATTCTTCGCTAAAATGGATATCAACGAACTGAATATCCATAACTTCATGCCGTCGGATTCACTGTTCAGAGTGACAGCTTCACTTATGGCGGAAGGAAAAGGTTTCGATATATTCTCGCCAAATACAAAAATGGAAATGGAAGCGGGTATATCATGCTTTGAATATGCCAGCTATTCTTTTTCCGGAATAAACATGAAAGCCGGACTGGAAAACTGTAAGTCGTCTGTAGCATTAAATATCAACGACAACATCATGGAAATAGGTTCCACACTGAATGCTGATATTTCCGCAAAAGAAATAGCGGCCCAAATGCGCACAGATATCAAACGTCTTGACTTGCATGGATTGGGACTTATTGCACAACCGTTCAAGATAGGACAAATAATAGACATTGATGCACATACAGATATGAATAACAGGCATCGTGCAAAAGTGTCTATAAACAACATCAAACTTATGACCGAAAAAAAGACTTTCAAAACGAAAGATCTGAACTTCGGTGTCAGTATGACAGAGGACTCCCTACGTACTTATATAAACTCGGGTGACATGACCATGCTGCTGCGTACAACGGGAGGAATAGATAAAGTTACGGAAAAAATAAGCAAGATTTCCGAACTGGCAGCCAAACAGTGGGAAAACAAGTTGATGGATTTTGAAGCATTGCGTACATTGTTGCCGGAAACATCGTTCAGGCTTTTTGCAGGCGACGACAATCCGTTTGCAAATACCCTGGAAATGAGGAATATCGGATTCAAGAGACTTTATGCATCGCTAAATACATCCGAAAATAGCGGTATTAACAGTTCGGCATATCTCTATGGTCTGCATACGGACAGTCTGAGACTGGACACAATAACTTTCCGTGCTTCACAAGATTCTACAGGAATAATAATAGCTGGTGGAGTGAAAGCCAACCAGACGAAGCAACAGGAAGCTTTCAGTATAGCGTTGGATGGAGGTATATTCAACGAAAATGCACACATGCTTGTGAAATATGATAATGCACAGCAGCAAACAGGGGCACTGATCGGTATGAAGGCTGTACTTAGAGACAAAGGTATAAGCCTGCATATGTTGCCGGAAAATCCTATTCTGGTATATAGAAAATTCCATTTGAACGATGAAAACTATATTTTCCTGAGCGACAAAGGAAGGATACATGCAAATATGCGTCTGAACGATGATAATGGAACCGGATTGCAGATTTACTCTGTTCCAGATTCTACCGTGCTGCAAGACGTAACTGTAAACATAAACAAACTTGATATCGGTGAATTCAGACGTATCATTCCATACATGCCACCTGTAGAAGGTATAATTAATGCTGAAGCACATTACGTACAGCAGAAGGAGGATATGTTCATGACAGCATTCGAAACAGATGTGAACAGACTTGCCTACGGAGGAAAGCCGCTTGGCAACTGGACTATGAGTGCTGTATATCTGCCTATGGAGAACAGTGGTCATCATGTGGATGGATACATAACACATAATGGAAACACTCTGGCAGAAATCAACGGACAGTACAATACACCGCTTACTGAAGAGGAAGAAGACAAGGTAAACGCACACCTGTCGATATACCGTTTTCCACTGGCACTGGCTGGAGCATTTGTTCCGGAAGAAATGGCACAGTTGAAAGGGTATGCAGGAGCAGACATATCTTTAAGCGGGTCAACATCAGCACCAGTCATAGATGGAAGTGTCACAACCGACAGCGTAAACGTGTTCATTCCTATGACATCAATGAACCTTAGATTTGAAAACAAGCCTATTACGGTAAAGAACAACAAGCTGATGTTTGACAAATATAGCATATTCTCAAGAGGCAAAAATCCGTATATAATAGACGGTAGTGTTGATTTTGCCAATATGGAGAATATGTATATGGATTTGAAAATGACTGCCAGAAACTTTGAGGTATTCAATTCAAAGAAAAACCGTACTTCAATGGTTTACGGGAAAATGTATATTGACCTCAACACTACCATAAAGGGTACACCTGACGCCATTTCGGTTAAAGGTAATGCCAATATTTTGGGTAGCAGTGATTTCACATACATACTCCGCGAATCGCCTCTGACGGTGGAAGACCGACTGGCTGAGACAGTAACATTCGTAAACTTTGCAGATACAGCCTCCGCACGCAGAAAACCGCTTCAGGAAATGCGCCCAGGCGGTATAGACATGCTTGTCAACCTGCATATTGACCAGGCTGTACAATGCCGTGTCGATATTAACGAGAGCGGTTCCAACTATATGGAAGTGGAAGGTGGAGGAGATTTGGCATTCCAATATACTCCCGACGGAAACATGTTGTTGAACGGACGTTACCAGCTGATGAGCGGAGAAATGAAATATGAAATGCCAGTCATACCGCTTAAGACATTTAAAATACGCGAAGGAAGCTACATTGAATGGACCGGAAACGTAATGGACCCGAAACTGAATATCCAGGCGTACGAGAGGACAAGAGCTTCAGTAACTCAGGAAGGCCAGGCTGCAAGAATGGTAAGTTTTGATGTGGGCGTAAGTATCACCAACAGGCTGAACGACCTGGGATTTGAGTTTACAATCGAAGCTCCTGAAGACGGTTCAATGCAAAATGAACTGGCAGCAATGTCAGCGTCACAGAAGAATAAGGCTGCGGTTACAATGCTCGTAACAGGTATGTATATTTCAGACAGTTCGACAGCTAAACTAGATGCCAACAGTGCGCTTAACTCATATCTGCAAGGACAAATAAACAGCATTGCAGGAAATGCCCTAAAGACAATTGACCTTAGTGTGGGTATGGAAACAACAAATGCGACAGAGACAGGCGACACACGTACAGATTATAATTTCCAGTTTGCAAAACGTTTCTGGAACAACCGTGTGCGTGTAGTAATCGGTGGAAAAATTTCCACAGGAAATGCTGCAGTGAGAGACGAATCATTTATCGACAATATATCATTGGAATACAGACTGGACAATAGCGGTACCAGATATGTCAAACTTTTCCACGACAAAAAATATGCAAATGTCCTTGAAGGAGAAGTGACAGAAACAGGAGCCGGTATCGTTCTTAAAAAGAAAGTGAGCCGTATAAAGGACTTGTTTATATTCCAAAGAAAGAAAAAGAAGATTAATGAAACAGAGGAAAAAGGAAATGAAAATGAGAATAAATAACATAGTTGTGGCATTAATAGCCGTTTTAGGCTTTGCAGGATGTTCCACCACAAAAAATCTTCCTGAAGGCGAAACTCTTTATACCGGTATAAAGAGAATAGAAATAAACGAGAAAGACGAAAGCGCCAATGGAGAAAAGACTATTGAGGAGGTGACAGCCGCAGTAAGCGTTGCACCTAACAATTCTTTCCTTGGAAGTGCTAAATACCGAATTCCCATTCCTTTCGGATTATGGATATACAATAATTTCCAGAAATACGAAAAAGGGCTGGGAAGATGGATATTCCGTAAAATGGCTGCCACTCCTGTCACAGTATCGTCTGTAAACCCTGACACACGAGTAAAAATTGCATCCAATCTGCTTAAAGATTACGGATATTTCAACGGCAATGTGACTTACACTGTAGATAGCACCCGTAACCCAAGAGCCGTAAAACTGAGTTACCAGATTGATATGGGAAAACCATATTACATTGATACCGTACTGTACGAAGGTTTCACAGGACGTGCCGACTCGCTTATCAGAAAACACTTTGATGAAAGACTGATACACAGAAATGACAATTTTGACGTTACACGTCTGAACGAGGAACGCGAAAGGCTTGTTACATTATTCAAGAATAACGGGTATTATTTCTTCCGCAGCGAATATATCACATTTTTGGCAGATACACTTATGCGCCCCGGATATATCAATCTGAAGATTATACCAAAGAGCAACACACCTAAAGAAGCCAAGACAAAATATATAATAGGAAAAACCGATATTAATCTGATTGGATACAACGGAGAACAGCCTGACGATTCAATTTGTGCTAGAGACTTCACCGTACATTATTTTGGTGAAAAGCCGGAACTAAGATACGGCGTTTTAAGGAAAAGATTCCTTTACAGAAGTGGTGAGACCTACTCGCAACTCAGGATGAACTATACCCAGGAAGCACTTGCCAGACTAGGCGTATTCAAGTTCAACGAGTTTCAATATACGCCACGTAACGGATCGGACACACTGGACATAAAAGTGAATTCGATGTTTGATCTACCATACGACAGTGAACTGGAATTCAACCTGACGACCAAAGACACGAAACAGACAGGTCCGGGAGCCAAATTTAATCTTTCCAGAAAGAACTTCATGCGTATGGGAGCATCATTGAATCTGGAATTGAAAGGTTCGTATGAATGGCAGACAAGCTCTACCGTTGACGGACGCAGTTCTGTGATGAATTCATACGAACTGGGAGCTGCTCTGTCATTGGATTTTCCACGTCTTATCCTTCCATGGATAAAAAACAGGATAGATCCGTTCCGTTTCCCTTCAAATACCAACTTCAAGGTTTATGCCGAGCAGATTAACCGAGCTCGATATTTCAAGATGTTGTCATTCGGTGGAACCGTATCGTACAGTTTCCAGCCTAAAAGGAGTATAAAGCATTCTGTAACTCCTTTGAATCTGGCATTCAATACGCTGCAAAACAGTACGGATGAATTCAATCAGATAGCTGCACAGAACCCGATGCTGTTCTACAGTTTGAGTGACCAGTTCATCCCGTCGCAATCATATACTCTGACATACGACAACTCATTCCGCAAACGTAAGAACCGCTTGTGGTGGGAAAACTCGCTTACCAGTGCAGGTAACGTGACATCACTGATTTATGCGGCTTTCGGACAGAAGTTTACAGAGAAAGACAAGAAACTTCTTGGTACACCGTTCGCACAATTCCTGAAATACTCGTCGGAAGTAAGAAATACAATTTGGTTCAACGACATGCATCATCTGGCATTCAGAGCTATGGGAGGAATAATTTGGTCGTACGGTAATAAGACGATAGCACCATATACGGAACAATTCTATGTAGGAGGAGCCAACAGCATACGTGCATTTACCATACGTTCAATAGGTCCGGGCAGGTATCGTCCTTCGGAAAGCAACACATATTCATACGTCGATCAGACCGGTGATATAAAACTTGAAGCCAATATGGAGTACCGTTTCAGAATATTGTCTAAATTTGCAGGCGGAAACCTGAACGGTGCGGTCTTCCTGGATGCCGGTAACGTATGGCTACTAAGGGAAGATTCTGCACGACCGGATGCACAATTCACATTCAATCATTTCTTCGACAGTATAGCCCTAGGTACAGGTGCCGGAATAAGATATGACCTTGACTTTCTGGTTCTACGCTTAGATCTAGGTATTGCCCTCCACGTGCCATACGATACAGGGAAGAAGGGATATTATAATATTCCACGATTTAAAGACGGAATGGGACTGCATTTTGCAATAGGTTATCCGTTCTAAAAAATTAATGACTAAAATTTAAGACCATGACAAGAACTTTCATCACTATAATGATTGCCATCTTCATGACGGCATGTGCAGGAAACAGCAAATCAGAAAAAAAGATAAATATGGAAAATGTAAAGGAAACATTAGTATGCCTGGAAACTACTATGGGCAACATCACAGTGAAACTGTATGACGAGACTCCAAAACACAAGGAAAACTTTATCAAACTGGTGAAAGAAGGTACATACGACAGTACACTGTTTCATCGTGTCATAAAGGATTTTATGATTCAGGCAGGCGATCCGCTTAGTAAAAATGCTACTGACACAACAACACTGGGAAGCGGTGATGTAGGCTACACTATCCCTGCAGAATTCAACAAAAACCTTTTCCACAAAAGAGGCGCCCTTGCAGCAGCACGCCAAGGCGATGAAGTGAACCCGGAAAGAGAATCATCAGGATGTCAGTTCTATATAGTGACAGGAAGAAAATTCAGCGAGGCACAAATGATAAATATGGAAAACCATATGAACGAAGCCCGCCTGGAAGAAGTATTCAATAATCTGGCACGCAAACACATGAAAGAAATATACAAGATGCGTAAAGCAGGCGATACTGAAGGGTTGCTTGAACTTCAGGACTCTCTCGAATCGCAAGCACGAAACATCGTTGATAAAGAACCTGCACTGAGATATACCAAAGAACAGAAACAGGCTTATACCACAATAGGCGGTGCACCTCATCTGGACGGAGCATATACTGTATTCGGTGAAGTCATTGACGGAATGGATGTTGTAGAAAAGATTGAGCAGGTAGGAACAAACCGTGCCGACCGTCCGAAAGTAGATATCCGTATCCTTAAAGCTACAGTGATTAATTAAACAGACATGATAACTGTAAACCGTCATATACTTGAAAATGGACTGCGCATTGTACACAGTGAAGATACCACTACACAAATGGTGGCACTGAACCTTCTGTACGATGTGGGAGCAAGAGACGAACACCCTGAACATACGGGGTTTGCTCATCTGTTTGAACATCTTATGTTCGGAGGTTCAATAAATATTCCTGATTACGACACTCCTGTACAGAATGCCGGAGGGGAGAACAATGCGTGGACCAACAACGATATAACCAACTATTATATTACTCTGCCTTGCAACAATGCGGAAATAGGTTTCTGGCTGGAAAGCGACAGAATGCTGTCGCTTGACTTCAATGAAAAAAGCCTTGAGATACAAAAGAATGTGGTGACAGAGGAGTTCAAACAAAGAAACCTGAACCAGCCATATGGTGATGTGTCGCACATTCTGAGGGAGATGGCATACAAGACACACCCCTACCGCTGGCCTACAATAGGAAAAGAAATAAGCCATATAATGAATGCTACACTGGAAGAGGTGAAAGACTTCTTCTATAGCTTCTATGCACCAAATAATGCAATACTGGCGGTCAGCGGAAATATCACGTTCGAAGAGACCAAACGCCTTGCCGCAAAATGGTTCGGAGATATACCTGCCAGAGACATCAAACCAAGAGAACTGCCACAGGAAGAGCCTCAGACAGAAGAACATCGCGTCACTGTATTCCGTGATGTTCCAGTGGATACACTCTACATGGCTTTCCATATCTGCGGAAGAAGAGACAGTAGTTATCATACATTCGACATCATATCTGACATTCTTTGTAACGGACGTTCGTCACGTCTCATTCAAAGACTGGTAATTGAAAAGAAGATATTCAGTTCTATAGATGCCTATATTTCCGGAAGCATAGACAGCGGACTTTTCCATATTACAGGAAAGCCATGCGACGGCATCAGTCTGGAAGAAGCGGAGAAAGCCGTTTGGGAAGAGCTTGAGGATCTGAAAAATCATCCCGTAGAAGAATTAGAGTTGGAGAAAGTAAAAAACAGATACGAGAGCGAGCAGATTTTCAGCAATATAAATTATCTGAACGTAGCAACAAATCTGGCTTTTTTTGAACTTATAGGCAAAGCGGAAGACATCAATGATGAAGTAAGGAAGTACCGTTCCGTATCGTCCGAACAAATAACCGAGATGGCAAGAAAGTGCTTCATCAATACTAACAGCAATATTTTATATTACAAAAAAGCATCAGGCGAAATAGAATGAAACAACACTACCGTACCCTTCTGGCACTGGGAATCCCTATAGTTATCGGACAAATAGGAGTTATAATACTGGGATTTGCCGATACACTGATGATTGGTCATCACAGCACTACAGAACTGGCTGCAGCAAGTTTTGTCAATAATATGTTCAACCTGGCAATAATCTTCAGTACAGGTTTTTCGTACGGGCTTACTCCTATTGTGGGTAGCCTGTTCGGACGCGGCATGCGCAGTGACGTAGGCCGTGCATTAAAGAACAGTCTTGCAGCCAATACACTGCTTGCCGTACTTGTGTGTGGAGTTATGGCATGTGTTTATGCAGCCATTCCACGAATGGGACAACCGGAAGAACTGATTCCGTACATCCGCCCATATTTCCTGATTCTGCTTGCCTCAATACCTTTTGTCTTATGGTTCAACGGTTTCAAACAATTTGCCGATGGAATAACAGATACCAAGGTTTCGATGTGGATTCTTTTGGGTGGAAATGTACTTAATATCATAGGTAATTATATCCTTATATACGGTAAACTGGGATTCCCTGAAATGGGACTCTCAGGAGCAGGTATTTCTACTCTCACATCAAGAATCCTGATGGTAATAGCTTTCGTCACGCTGTTCTTCATGACCGACCGCTACAAAGAGTTCAAGGAAGGATTCAAACGCGGAAGAATAAATAAAGCGGAATTTGCCCACCTTAATAAACTGGGATGGCCTATAGCCGGACAGATGGGAATGGAAACAGCGTCATTCAGCCTCAGCGCCATCATGATAGGATGGTTGGGAAGTATGGAGCTGGCATCGTATCAGATTATGATGGCCGTATCGCAAGTATGTTTCATGATGTATTATGGCATGGGAGCTGCAGTTTCAGTAAGGATAAGTAATTTCCACGGACAAGGAGATATGGAAAACGTACGCCGTACGGCAAATCACGGTTTCCACATTATACTGGTAATGCTACTTATGACCGGTATCCCTATATTTTTATTAAGGGAACACATCGGAGGCTGGTTTACAGACAGTGAAGAAGTAAGCCAGATGGTAGCAAGCGTCATTTATCCGTTCCTGCTCTACCAGTTTGGAGATGCACTACAGATAAACTTCGCAAATTCATTGCGTGGTATAGCAGATGTAAAACCTATGCTCCTGTATGCATTCATAGCCTACTTCGTAATCTCTCTGCCTGCCGGATATATTTTCGGTTTTGTTCTAGATGGAGGACTAACAGGAGTATGGATGGCATTTCCTTTCGGACTGACCAGCGCAGGCATCATGTACTGGCTACGTTTCAGGAAAAAAACTACGATTGCTTAATAGTTGTTAGTTGTTGGTTGTTTGTTTTTAGTTTCCAGCCGCATGACTCTAACAACTAACAACTGAAAACTCATAACTTTTAATTATTAATTCTTAATTACCCCATGTTTTCCACCAAGACCAAACTGGCATTCGGATATATCATCCTGATTATCCTACTCTTAGGAGCCATAGGATATGTATATAAGCAGATGAACCTCCTTACGCAACCTACCGGACTGGAGGAAAGCATTTATAACCGCCGCCGTACGACACACAATATCATAAGCCGGTTATACGAGACTGAAGTTATAGGTCAGGCACTCCGTACTGGAAGCTCGGATGAAATCTGGCTTTACACCAAAGCCATGAAAAAAGTACATCTTTCGCTTGACACTCTTAGAAACCAGCTAACCGACACTGTACAACAGGCACGTATTGACACTGTAAACATGCTCTTACGCGACAAGGAGCGTAACATGCTGGCTGTGTTGGAGGCCATGAGCACTACTCCAACCGACATTATCTACAGAAAGCAACTTGACAGCCTTCTGCACGAACATGATTCTCTCATTACAGAAAGTCATGTACGCCGTCGTGTGGTGACACATCACAACACATATACAATTCATCATGAGCCTAAAAGTTTCTTCCGACGCCTGGCAGATGTTTTCTCTCCAGGTAAAGCAGACTCTACGGAAGTGAGCAATGTAGTTGAGGAAGTATTCACCGACACAATTGATCAGGTATTCAGTCCGATAGACACCATTGCATCAATGCTGTCCGGAATACAAGACAAGGTATTCCAAACACGTCAGGATGAGCTTCGTACTCTAAGTTACAGAATAAACCGTCTGAAAATAGCAGGAAGCCACCTAAGCCGACGTGTAAACCAACTGCTTGAAAGCATAGAACAAGACGAACAGGAAGCTTTGGCAGCACGTATGTATCACGAACAGTCCATACGCCGCGATGCAGCTCTGGCAATGGCAGGCATATCCGTTGCTGCAATAATACTCGTTCTGGTATTCTTCACGATAATATGGAGAGACCTGACACGCAGCAATCACTATAGGAATGAATTGGAAAAGGCACGCGACTATGCCGAAAACCTGCTTATGGCACGCGAGAAACTGATGCTCACCATTACACACGACATAAAGGCTCCTGCAGGCTCGATAATAGGATATACAGACCTGCTGGAACGTCTTATAACAGACAAACGGCAGACATTCTATCTTAACAGTATGAAGAACTCTGCCCAACACCTTCTGGCCCTCGTTACGTCATTACTTGACTATCACCGCCTTGAAGCCGGAAAGATGGATCTTAATCCGGTAGCGTTCCGTCCATACAGACTGATGGAAGATATATACAACAGTTTCCTTCCACTGGCTGAGAAGAAAGGAATCACACTGTCATACGTTCCTGATTTACAGCAAGACCTTACACTTGAAGGTGATCCTTTCCGCATAAGACAAATAGTGGAAAACCTGTTGTCGAATGCCCTAAAATTCACAAACGAAGGCAGTATCACTTTAAAGGTTTCATATTCAGGTGTACGCCTGACATTCAGCGTAGAAGATACCGGCTGCGGTATGAGCAAGGCCGAGCAGGAAAAGATATTCACCGAGTTCACACGTCTGCCAGGAGCACAGGGACAGGAAGGATTCGGATTGGGACTTTCAATTACCCGCAAATTAGTTGAACTTCAGGACGGAGAAATAAATGTAGAGAGTACACCGGGACATGGCAGCTGTTTCAGTGTAATAATTCCATTGCCATCATACATTCACGAAAAGCCAGCAGAAGAAAAAGAAATTGAAAATCCTGTATCGTTCATCTCTGGGATACGCATTCTCATAATAGACGATGACCGCATCCAGCTTGGTCTGACACGTGACATGCTGTTAAGTCTTACCAACACAAGCAAGGATGCAATGCCTGATATTGTATGCTGTCAGCATCCGGAAGAAGTATTCGAACGTATCAGAAAAGAGAAATTTGACATTCTCTTCACTGATATCCAGATGCCAGCTATGGATGGTTTCAATCTTCTGGAAGCAATACGCGCACTTTCTTGCGAGCAAGCAAAAAACATCCCTGTAGTGGCAATCACCGCACGTGCCATTCCGGATGATGAAGGTTTCCGTGCAAGAGGTTTCGCAGCCGTACTACGTAAGCCATTCAGCCGCAAAGATATCATTAACGCAATAAGTCTGGCACTAAACAAGACATCTATTGATACGTCAGAAATCAGTGATTCAGCGAAGGAGTCTGTTTTACCTTCAGACAACATTCAGCCATATGAAGAAAGTATTACAGAAAATTCTTCCAGACAAACAACGTTCAATTTTTCACGTCTTACAGAATTTTCTATGGACGATGAAGAAGCCGCACGCTGCATACTCAATACGTTTGCTGAAGAGACACGTAAAAATATCATCAAGATGAATGAAGCCATTGACAGAGGAGACACCACAGGAATATGTGCCATAGCACATAAGATGCTCCCTACGTTTATTATGATAGAAGCACGCGAAGCAATTCCTGCCCTACAATGGCTTGACGAACATAAAAATAAAGGCACGGACCCTGCTACAGCAGAGGCCCATGCCCATACAGTGATACGTATTGCACAAGAGGCAATAGAGGTTATACAATCAGATAGTAAATAATAAATTCTATCTGATTATTTTCTTCTACATTCCGATTCGTTCATATACAGATATGACTTTTCATATCCTCCGAAATCCACAACGATTTTCTCCAGTACAACAGCAGGATCATGTGGCATAAAATCAAGCACATACATTCCATCATCCGATGTAGGGAGAGACAATGTCACCTCGTTTTCCACTACCCTACGGGCTACCGTCGGATAATATATTGTATATATGTTCTCAGGGTTTTCATTTAGATTAGCATTAAAGTTACCCCTTTCTGATTTTGACCCTCTGAAACCGATAGAATATTCATGGCGGATGAAAGCAAGGAAGGATTTTAGTATACCTATACTTAATTTATTCTTGAAGAATTCTTTTAATTATTACGATGTAAACACGTATAAATATGTTATATAGCATTTTAC
>NZ_JACJLE010000064.1 GCF_016901995.1 Bacteroides caecigallinarum
AAACTCTGTATTGAGTAATGATGCGGCCCTTTTTTACTCTTTTAGGGTGCTCAAATTTCAAATTATAAGTTCATTTTTTCAAAAAATGAATTTTGACACACCCTCTTTTTTTATTCAGTAACTTCAACACCCTTCAGGGTAGCTGAGCTTGATTCTGCAATCTTTACTTTTACAAAGTCACCTATACGGTGTGAACCTCTGTTGAATACTACGACTTTATTCTGTTCTGTACGACCGAACAATTGTTCTTTTGAGCGTTTTGATACGCCTTCTGCAAGAACCTCGAATGTCTTTCCTACATCTTTAGCGTTGCTCTCGGCAGAAAGCTGGTTTTGCAATTCAATCATTTCGTTCAGACGTCTGATTTTTATCTCTTCTGGCACATCATCAGGGAGGTGTTTCGATGCGTATGTACCTGGTCTTTCGGAATACTTGAACATGAATGCCGAGTCGTATGCACATTCGCGCATAAGCGACAGTGACATCTGATGGTCTTCTTCCGTTTCGCTGTGGAATCCTGAGAATATGTCTGTGCTGAGTCCGCAGTCAGGAATGATGCGGCGTATAGCCTCTACTCTTTCAAGATACCATTCGCGTGTATATTTTCTGTTCATCAGTTTCAGTATGCGCGAACTTCCGCTCTGTACTGGCAAGTGAATATGCTTGCATACGTTTGGCACCTCTGCTATAACATGAAGTGTCTCGTCGCTCATATCCTTAGGATGTGATGTTGTGAAACGTACTCTCATTCCAGGAACAGCTTCCGCCACAATACGCAGGAGCATAGGGAATGTCACTGTTTCTCCGTCTTTTTCGAAACGGTATGAATTTACGTTCTGTCCTAGTAGTGTTACTTCCTTGTAGCCTTTCTTTTCAAGATCGTGAACCTCGTTCAGGATACTTTCCACATCGCGACTTCTTTCGCGCCCTCTTGTATAAGGAACGATACAGTAATGGCAGAAGTTGTTACAACCACGCATGATTGACACAAATCCTGAGATGTGATTACCACAGATACGCGAAGGAATTACGTCGCGATAGGTCTCTGTAGTTGACAGCTCTACATTGATAGCCTTCTCTCCTGCTTCTACCGATGCTATAAGTTCCGGCAGAGTCAGGTATGCATCAGGACCTGCCACGAGGTCAACATGATGGTTTTCTATCAGGTCTTCTTTCACACGTTCTGCCATACAGCCCAATACACCTACTATCAGGTTTTTCCTTTTCTTTCTCAGAGAATGGAAGAATTCCAGACGGTTCAGAATCTTCTGTTCCGCATTGTCTCTGATAGAACACGTGTTCATAAACACTGCATCAGCTTCTTCAAGGGTTTCGCATGGAGAGTAGCCTGCCATCTGCATGATGGATGCTATTACTTCACTGTCTGCCACATTCATCTGGCATCCGTAAGTCTCGATGAACAGTTTCTTGCTGTCCTGTTCAGTTGCAGATTTTAAGTCTGCTCCTGTTGTTTCATTTGTCATAATTGATTGATTTATTGATTAAAATTTTTGCAAAGATAGTGCAAATAGAGGGAAACACAAAGTGGAAAACGGGGTTTTCGGCTCATGTCGCAGCCGGTAGGAGTTACAGGTAAGAGATATGAATGTTTTTTCTTTTATAGAGGAATGAAATTTTACAATAATATTCAGAATATATTTGTATGAAAATGGAGAAATAAAAAATAGGAACCAATCCTTACATCAAAAAGATTGGTTCCTATTCTTTTTATTCAGTATCTCAGAATGCTTCTTTACGCTTTCCGCTTGTAAAAATCAGATATATACCGAGCAGAATAAGTGGTACACTGAGCCATTGACCTATATTGAGCGTCATGCCTACTTCTTCTGCCACTTGAGGATTCTTGATGAATTCAAGTCCGAGACGCGCTCCGAAGAATATCAGAAGTGAAATTCCGGTGATAAGTCCGATTCGTTTCTGAAGGCCGAATTTGTGGTATGCCAGCCATGAGAATATAAAAGCTACCGCACAGTACAGCATTTCGTATATCTGTGTAGGATGACATGCCTTTGCCACTCCATTCTGGTTGTAAAGTTCCTGCCATTCACGTGAACGTACAAACTCAAATCCCCATGGGAGGTCGGTAGGATAGCCGAATATCTCGGAGTTCATCAGATTTCCGAAACGGATACATGCACATACTACTGCCACTGCAGGTATCAGGCGGTCGAACAACCACCATACGCTTTTGTGTGTAACCTTTTTGGAATACCATATCAGGGCAAGTATTAATGCGAATACTCCTCCGTGACTTGCTAGTCCGCCTTTCCATATTTTAAGTATCTCTAATGGGTGTGAGCCATAATAATCCCATTCGTAGAACAGGCAGTGTCCCAAACGTGCTCCTACAACGGCGCTCACTATACAATAAACAAATAGTTTGTCTGCCCAGTCGTCAGGGTGACCTTCTTTCTTGAACAGGCGTGAGCCCATTTCGTATGCCAGGATAAATCCCAAGCCCCACATTAGTCCATACCACCTGATTTCTATAGAACCAAGGCGAAGAAGTATGGGATCTACGTCCCAAACGATGCTTCCTAAAATCATACTTTTGAGTTTTTTGAATTATATATGCAAAGGAAATAAAAAAATCTCTCTCCCAAAATGAATAGGGAAAGAGATTTTATGGAAAGATTGATAAATAGTCTGATGATTATACCATATGAGCGATAAGTTCTTCGCGGTCGCCTTCAAGAAGGTCGATTACAGGAACTTCGATCATTGTGTAACATCCTGGCTGCTGACGCATAGAAGCACGTGCCACGCAAACCAATACCTGAGCAGTAAGAGCTGGGTTGTTGATCTTCATGTCGAATTCGAACAACTGATTGTGTGTCTTACCGGAAACACCTTTGCGTACAAGGTTTACACCATGACCAACATCGTTGAGGTCGTCAACACAAGGAACCTGAATAACGTGAGTCTCGTCGTTTACGAAATATGCATCCGACTTGATTGCTGCTTCAACAGTCTTGAAGTCTGCACCTTCTTCAAGTTCTACATACACCATACGGCGGTGGATTCCTGTACCTACAGGGATTGTCATTGACAATGCATCCTTAACACCTGCGATGGCGCGTACTGCAACAGAGTGTCCCATGCTGCGGCCCGGACCGAAGTTAGTATATGTGATACCTTTTGGAGCGATTGCTTCAAGAAGTGTACGTACTACAGAGTCGCTTCCCGGATCCCATCCTGCAGCGATGATTGAAACAGCATTGTGTGCCTTAGCTGTTTCGTTCAATGTGCGGCGTAATGATGTGATCTGTGTGTGTATATCGAAACTGTCAACTGTATTGATTCCCAATGCAAGGATTTCTTTTGCGTATTGCTCTACGCTGCGTGTAGGAGTTGCAAGAATTGCTACGTCAACGTTTTCAAGTTCTTTGATGTCTTTCACTACTTTATATGGTGCAAGTTCTGCTGGTTTGTTTGCGTCACCATTACGGCGAACCACACCTGCGATTTCAAAATCAGAAGCAGCTTCAAGTGCCTCGATTGTAAACTTTCCAATGTTTCCGTAACCTACTACGGCAGCTCTAATCTTTTTCATAATTTTATTGGTGTTTAATTATTTGTTCTTATTCATTTTGTTACAAGAAATGTATCCTGTATTTTTGACGATGCAAAAATAAAAAATTAGAATTGTTCTAAAGAGAAAAAGGAGGACGTTTTTTGAAATATTTCGGACGTAACTTACAATTTATAACTTTGTTATGCTTATTTTTGTCGTTAACTTATAATTTATAACTTAAATATGATTGAATATATAAAAGGAAAACTTGATGATGTTACACCTACCATGGCGGTAGTCGATTGTAACGGAGTTGGATATGGTGTGAATATTTCTCTGAATACATTTTCTGCTATACAAGGGAAGGGGGATGTAAAACTATATATATACGAGGCTATAAGGGAAGATGCGTATGTACTGTATGGCTTTGCGACAAAACAGGAAAGGGAGCTTTTTCTTATGCTGATAACAGTGTCGGGAATTGGTGGTAATACAGCCAGAATGATTCTCTCTGCTTTAAGTCCGTCTGAATTATGTAATGTGATAAGTTCAGGCAATGAGAAATTGCTGAAGATGGTCAAAGGTATCGGACTGAAGACTGCCCAGCGTATAATAGTGGAATTAAAGGACAAGATACAAAATATAGGTGTAGAAAGCACTGGAAATGTTTCTACACCTATATCTGCAGCCAACAATGAGATATATGAAGAGGCCGTTGCCGCTTTGACCATGTTGGGATTTGCACAGGCACCGTCGCAAAAGGTTGTCGGACAGATTCTTCATGAAGAACCGGATGCGCCTGTGCAGAAAGTCATTAAGATTGCCCTTACAAGACTGAGATGACGGAGGATTATTCCACGGTTACTGATTTTGCAAGGTTTCGTGGACGGTCAACATCCAGTCCTCTGCATACTGCTATATGGTATGCCATCAGTTGTAGCGGAATGGATGTTACCAGAGCGTCCAGACACTCAGGAACTGCAGGTACCGGTATGCTGAAATCGGCAAGTGAGCTGATTACCGTGTCACCTTCTGTAACAATAGCTACCACTCTTCCGCCACGTGCCTTTATCTCCTGAATGTTACTCAGAACCTTGTCGTAGAGCGGTGAATTGGTTGCGATGACCACTACCGGCATTTCGGCATCAATCAGTGCAATCGGTCCATGCTTCATTTCTGCTGCCGGATAACCTTCGGCATGTATATATGATATCTCTTTTAGTTTCAGGGCTCCTTCCAGTGCTATCGGGAATGAATATCCTCGTCCCAGATAAATGAAATTACGTGCGTATGTAAACATTCTCGACAGACTGGCAATGTAGTCATTCTGTTTTAGAACCTGACGCATTTTTTCAGGTATATCATTGAGTGATGATACTATTTCTTTGTATTCATCGGTTGATATTGTTCCCATTTCCTGTGCCAGTGACAGGGCAAACATCAGAAGTACAGTAACCTGACCGGTAAATGCTTTTGTCGATGCCACACCGATTTCTGGTCCAACGTGTATATAAGAACCGGAGTCGGTTGCACGTGCAATGGATGAACCTACTACGTTACATATTCCATAAACAAATGCTCCGCTGTTATGAGCAAGTTCAATCGCTGCAAGTGTGTCTGCCGTTTCGCCACTTTGTGAAATAGCCATTACTACATCGTCCGGCGAAATTACAGGGTTACGATAGCGGAACTCCGAAGCGTATTCCACTTCTACAGGTATGCGACACATTGTTTCAATGAGTTGTTTCCCTATAAGTCCTGCATGCCATGATGTTCCGCATGCTACGATAATGAAGCGTCGTGCTTTTATGAACTTTTCCCTATGTTCTTTTACCGCCGAGAGCAATATTGACATAGTTTCCGGGTTAAGACGACCACGCATGCAGTCGGCTATACATTCAGGCTGGTCGAATATTTCCTTTATCATGAAATGAGGATATCCGCCTTTTTGTAACTGTCCGATATTTAATGCTATGGTTTGTGCCTCGTGCGAGCATTCCACATTGTCCAAATCAACAATCTTGATCGGTTCACCATTTCTTAGTACTGCTATTTCTCCGTCTGACAGATATATCACCTTATTAGTATATTCCACTATAGGGGTGGCATCCGATGCAAGGAAGTATTCATCTTCGCCAATACCTACCACCAGAGGACTGCTCTTTCTTGCTGCAATGATTGTTTCAGGATGATTTCTGTCTATTACGGCTATGGCATATGCTCCAATTACCTCTTTTAATGCCAACTGAACAGATGTCAGAAGATCCAGATTTCCTTCTGTCTGGATATAATCGATAAGTTGTACCAATACTTCCGTGTCAGTACTGCTTTTGAAGACATATCCTTTATCTATAAGTTTCTGTTTTAGGAGAGCATAATTTTCGATAATCCCGTTGTGTACTAAAGCCAGACGACCACTCATAGAAGTATGAGGGTGAGAATTTACCGTACTAGGTTCTCCATGTGTTGCCCAACGTGTATGTGCAATACCCATTGACGCTGATGTGTCTTTACCTGTTACGGTTTGTTCCAAGTCTGCAACTTTTCCTACTGATTTATAAACTTTCAGGTCTCCCGGAGTATTTATAAGTGCCACTCCGGCACTGTCGTATCCCCTATACTCCAATTTTCGGAGACCTTCCACAAGCACAGGCCATGCCTGACGCTTACCGATGTATCCTACGATTCCACACATATTTATTTACTTGTTTTCATTCAATACAAAAATAAGTATTTCCTGCTTAAAGAATATGTTTTATAATATATATAATTTGATTTTTTTAGACTTAAACTTATAAATCAAAACAAAAATATCATATTTTGATTACAGTTTTATTTTTATAGCGCTTATTGGACAAGCGTTTTGTAAGCATTTTAGAGTCGTTACTATCTTTTTTTTAAGAAATTGTATATGAAAGTAATCACAAAACACATAAATATCTACTTTTGTAGTGCAAAATAATACATATAAACGGGAATTTAGTACGTAAAGAAACCAAAACGCAATGAAAGAGAATCATTTTATCAGAGAAAATGCTCTTCAGGGATTATATAGTCCGTCAAATGAGCATGACGCCTGTGGTGTAGGAATGATAGTCAACCTGCATGGCGCAAAGTCGCATGAATTGATCGACTCTGCCCTGAAGGTGTTGGAAAACATGAAGCACCGTGGAGCAGAAGGAGCAGACAGTAAAACAGGTGATGGTGCAGGTATCATGATTCAGATACCGCATGAATTTATTCTTCTACAAGGTATTCCGGTTCCTGAAAAAGGTAAATATGGAACAGGATTGGTGTTTATGCCTAAGGATAAAGCCTCACAGCAGGATATCATGAGCGTGATGATAGAAGAAATAGAGCGTGAAGGGATGACGTTGATGCATGTACGCACAGTGCCGGTAAACTCGGATATATTAGGTAAGGACGCGCAAGCTACAGAGCCTGATGTAAAGCAGATTTTTGTTACAGCCGGGGCTGACGAGGCAGAGCTTGAGAAAAAACTGTATATCATCAGGAAAAAGATAGAGAATAGAATACAACACAAAGACTTCTATATAGTGTCACTTTCCAGTAAGAATATGGTGTATAAGGGAATGCTTACTTCTACACAGCTTCGTGAATATTATGCAGACCTTACACAGCCATATTTCACCAGTGCATTGGCTTTGGTGCATTCGCGTTTCAGTACGAATACATTTCCTACATGGAGTCTGGCACAGCCTTTCCGTATGATGGCCCATAACGGCGAGATAAACACAATTCGTGGTAACCGTGCCTGGATGGAAGCCAGAGAAAGTGTTTTGTCGTCAGAAAGACTTGGCGATATTTCTCAAATACGTCCTATTATACAGCCTGGCATGAGCGATAGTGCCTCAATGGATAATGTACTTGAATTTTTCGTTATGTCAGGTCTTAGTCTGCCTCATGCGCTTGCCATGATGGTACCTGAGTCTATAAACGAGAAAAACCCTATCAGCCAGAAACTTAAAGACTTCTATGAGTATCATTCCATATTGATGGAACCGTGGGACGGTCCTGCCGCATTGCTTTTCAGCGACGGAAGATATGCCGGAGGAATGCTTGACAGAAACGGCTTGCGTCCTGCCAGATGGCTGGTTACCAAGAATGGAACTATGGTAGTTGCCAGTGAGACAGGTACAATAAGTTTCAATCCTGATGAAATAGAAGCTAAAGGAAGACTGCAGCCTGGCAAGATATTATTGATAGATACACAGGAAGGTAAAATATATTACGATAAAGAAGTTAAAGAAGATCTGGCATCGGCTTTACCTTACACAGAATGGCTGGCTGCCAACAGAATAGAGCTTGATACTTTGCGTAGTGGACGTAAGGTGGAAAATTCTGTGAAGGATGCAGGAAGAAGACTTCGTATCTTCGGATATACCCGCGAAGATATTGAGCGTACTCTTACTCCTATGTGTGCCGCAGGTGCGGAACCTACAGCGTCAATGGGTAACGATACTCCTTTGGCGGTATTGAGTGAAAAACCTCAGTCGGTGTTCAATTATTTCCGCCAGCAGTTTGCGCAGGTTACTAATCCGGCTATTGATCCTATACGCGAAGAGTTGGTTATGTCGCTCACAGAATATATCGGTGCCGTAGGAAGCAATATTCTCAGTCCGAGCGCAGGACATTGCAAGATGGTGCGTCTGCCGCATCCTGTGCTTACTAATACACAGCTTGACATTCTCTGCAATATCAGATACAAGGGATTCAGTACTGTTAAGTTGAAAATGGTATTCAAGGCTTCGGATGGCGAGGAAGGACTTCGCCTGGCTATAGAGAATCTGTGTAAGAGTGCGGAAGAGGCTGTTGATGCCGGTGCAAACTATATAGTGCTTTCAGACAGGGATGTAGATGCTGAATATGCACCTGTGCCTTCACTTATTGCTGTAAGCGCAGTTCATCATCATCTGATTTCAGTACAGAAACGTGTGCAGACAGCGTTGATAGTTGAAAGTGGTGAAGCGCGCGAAGTTATGCATGCTGCATTGCTTTTGGGATATGGAGCGAGTGCAATCTGTCCGTATATGGCTTTTGCGGTGATAGACGGACTGGTGAAGAAAGGTGATGTACAGCTTGATTACGCTACAGCTGAAAAGAATTATATTAAAGCTCTCTGCAAGGGATTGTATAAGGTTATGAGCAAGATGGGTATTAGCACGATACGTTCATACCGAGGAGCTAAATTGTTTGAGGCTGTTGGCTTGAATACAGAGGTAATGAGAAGATATTTCGGTACTGACGTGTCAACAATAGGCGGAGCTGGTATCGGCGATATAGCTCATGATTACCTCAGGTTCCATCGTTCGGGTGTTGCTATATCTGAAGATGAGGCAGGAGCATTGCTTGATCATATCGGTCTTTTCTCTTACAGAAAAGATGGTGAACAGCACGCATGGAACCCCGATACTATAAGTTTGCTTCAGCTTGCTACACGTACAGGCAGTTATAAAAAGTTCAAGGAATTTACAGCTAAAGCAGATAAAAAGGAAAATCCTATTTCCCTTCGCGACTTTTTCGGTTTCCGCAGGAATCCTATCAGTATAGACCAGGTGGAGTCAGTAGAAGATATAGTGAAACATTTTGTTACTGGCGCAATGTCGTTTGGCGCAATCAGCAAGGAGGCTCATGAGGCTCTTGCATTGGCAATGAACAGTCTTGGAGCAAGAAGCAATACCGGTGAAGGTGGTGAAGACAGCAACCGATTCTCTGAAATTTATCATGCCGAAGACGGAGATATCAGTCTGTGCAGCAAGACCAAGCAGATAGCTTCGGGACGTTTCGGAGTGACAACTGAGTATTTGGTCAATGCCGAGGAAATCCAGATAAAGGTGGCACAGGGAGCAAAACCGGGAGAAGGTGGACAATTGCCGGGATTTAAGGTTGATGAAGTAATTGCCCGTACACGTCATTCTATTCCTGGAATATCGCTTATTTCTCCTCCACCTCATCACGATATATATTCTATAGAAGACCTTGCGCAGTTGATTTTCGACTTGAAGAATGTTAATCCGCGAGCTGCTATAAGCGTTAAGTTGGTGGCTGAAAGTGGTGTAGGTACCATTGCGGCAGGTGTGGCAAAGGCTAAGGCCGACTTGATTGTGATTTCAGGAGCCGAAGGTGGTACAGGTGCTTCTCCAGCTTCGTCAATGAGATATGCCGGCATTCCGCCTGAGATAGGTTTGAGCGAAACTCAGCAGACTCTTGTGCTGAATGGGCTTAGAGGACAGGTACGTCTGCAGACTGACGGACAGCTGAAAACAGGACGTGACATAATAAGTATGGCTTTGCTGGGAGCTGAGGAATTTGCTTTCGGAACTTCTGTACTGATAGTGTTGGGATGTGTTATGATGAGAAAATGTCATACCAATCTGTGTCCTGTCGGAGTAGCTACTCAGGATGAGAAATTGCGTCAGCATTTCCGTGGACATTATAAATATGTTGTCAATTATTTCCGTTTCCTGGCAGAAGAAGTAAGAGAATATCTGGCAGAAATGGGATTCACAAAACTGGAAGATATTGTAGGACGTACAGATCTTATTCAAGTTGATTCTTCGGACAGTAAAGGAAAAATGTCAAGTCTGGATTTCGGAAGAATTTTACATAAAGTAGAGAGCAGTGCTGACATTCATCATACAGCCGACAAGCCTCTTGACTTATTGGGTATAAAGGATAGGGCTATGATTTCGGCGGCGAAAGAAGCTTTGGATAATAAGAAGCCTGTTGAGCTTGAATATACTATTTCCAATACAGACCGTTCGGCAGGTGCCATGCTATCAGGTGAGGTGGCAAGAAGATACGGTCATGCAGGTTTGCCTGACGGTACTATTAACGTGAAGTTTAAAGGTTCGGCAGGACAGAGTTTCGGTGCGTTCCTGACTTCGGGAGTGACATTCCGTCTGGAAGGCGAGGCTAACGACTATGTTGGAAAAGGTCTTAGCGGTGGACGTATCTGTCTGTTGCCTCCGTCAGGTTCACTGTTCGACGCATCTAAGAATACTATTGCAGGCAATACTCTGATGTATGGTGCCACTAAAGGTGAAGTTTATATTAACGGACGTGTAGGAGAGAGATTTGCAGTGAGAAACTCAGGTGCAATAGCCGTTGTTGAAGGAGTTGGCGACCACTGCTGTGAGTACATGACAGGCGGACGTGTGGTAGTGCTTGGCGATACCGGAAGAAACTTTGCTGCCGGTATGAGTGGCGGTATAGCTTACGTGTGGGATCCTGAACATCGTTTCGACTATTTCTGTAATATGGAGATGGTGGAGCTTAATCTGCTTGAGGACTCTGCATCACGTAAGGAGTTGATGGAACTTATCGAACGTCATTGGAGATTTACCGGTTCGAAACTGGCCCGCACCTTGCTTGATGAATGGCAGAATCATATAGATGAATTCATCCAGGTTACTCCTATAGAATACAAACGTGTTCTGGCCGAGGAACAGATGAAGAAACTGCAGCAGAAGATTGCGGAGGTACAGAGAGACTATTAATAATGAATAATGAACAATTAATAATTAGGAGTGATGTCATCCGCTCATTATTAATTCTTAATTTTTAATTGAATAACATGGGAAATCCAAAAGCATTTTTAAATATACCTCGACAAGAGGCCGGCTACCGTCCTGTTCACGAACGTGTTGCCGATTATAGTGAAGTGGAACAGACACTCAACACTAGCGAACGTAAATTGCAGGCCAGCCGTTGCATGGACTGTGGAGTACCATTCTGTCATTGGGCTTGCCCGCTGGGAAATCGCCCTCCCGAGTTTCAGGATGCATTGTGCAAAGGCGACTGGCGCAAGGCTTACGAAATATTGAGCGCTACAAACGACTTTCCTGAATTTACAGGTCGTATCTGTCCTGCTCTGTGTGAGAAATCGTGTGTACTGAAGCTCAGTATAGACTCTCCTGTAACTATTCGCGAAGATGAGGCTGCCGTTATTGAGGCAGCATTCCGCGAAGGATATATCTCTCCGAAAAAATATGAAAGAAACGGGAAAAAGGTGGCTGTGATTGGTTCGGGACCTGCCGGACTAGCAGCTGCAAACCAACTGAACAAACGTGGATACGAAGTTACTGTGTTCGAACGCGATGAGATGCTTGGAGGTCTTTTACGATATGGAATACCCAATTTCAAGCTTGGAAAGAATATCATAGACAGGCGTCTCAGGATAATGGAAGCTGAAGGTATAATCTTTAAGACTAATTCAGAAATTGATCTGATGAAACTACCTGAAGGTTTTGATGCTTATGCCATATGTACAGGTACTCCACAGGCTAGGGATTTGGCAATACCGGGACGTGAACTCTCAGGTATCCATTTCGCTATGGAGATGCTGGCACAGCAGAACAGAGTGCTTGCAGGGCAGGAAATCGCAGAGAAAGACAGGATATCTGCCCGTGGAAAGCATGTACTGGTAATTGGTGGTGGAGATACGGGTAGCGACTGTATAGGAACATCCCATCGTCAGGGCGCGTTAAGTGTTACTCAGATAGAAATTATGCCTAAACCTCCTGTTGGACATAATCCTGCTACTCCTTGGCCACAGTGGCCAGTTGTGCTGAAAACAAGTTCAAGCCACGAAGAGGGATGTACACGTCGCTGGTGCTTGAATTCAAATAAGTTTGTTGGCAAAAACGGAAAGGTAACAGCTGTGGAAGTTGAAGAAGTAGAATGGATTCCGGCTGCAGATGGCGGACGTCCTGTAATGAAACCTACAGGCAAGAAAGATACAATAAAGGCAGACCTTGTCCTGTTGGCTATGGGATTCCTGAAACCTCAGCTTCCTGAATTGCCTGCGAATGCAGTTGTGGCAGGTGATGCCGCTACAGGTCCGTCGCTAGTGGTGAAATGTATCGCTGCGGGACGAAAGGCGGCTGCGGAGATAGATAAGATGATAATGACTAATTAAAAATTAATAATTAAGAATTAATAATTAGTGGAGATGCTATCCACTCATTTTTAATTCTTAATTGAATAAGTTTTTAATTGAACTCGTTTTTTATTATTAATTTTTAATTTTTAATTTTTAATTCTTAATTCTTAATTCTTAATTACAACTATGTGTGGTATAGCATGTATTTTCAATATAAATCAGCAATCGCCTGAGTTGAGACAAAAGGCTCTCACTATGGCGAAACGCATACGCCACCGTGGACCGGATTGGAGCGGGATATATTGCGGTGGCTCTGCAATTATGGCACACGAGCGTCTGTCGATAGTCGATCCTCAGAGTGGTGGACAACCATTATATTCGCCTGACAGAAAACAGATTTTGGCAGTGAACGGTGAAATTTACAATCATCGTGATATACGTGCGGAATTTGCAGGAAAGTATGATTTCAGTACAGGAAGCGACTGCGAGGCAATACTGGCTCTTTATCGTCAGTACGGAGTCGATTTCATAGAGAAACTGAGTGGAATATTCGCTTTCGCACTTTATGATGAAGAACGTGATGAGTTCCTTATAGCCCGCGATCCGATAGGAGTGATACCTCTGTATATAGGACATGATGCTGACGGTAAAGTATATTGTGCGAGTGAATTGAAAGCTCTGGAAGGAATGTGTGATGAATATGAACCTTTCTTGCCAGGACATTATTACTGGAGTCGTGAAGGTAAGATGCACAGATGGTATAACCGCGACTGGACAGAATATGAAGCAGTGAAAGACAGATATACTGAGATGCCTGATGATGAGGCGTACAAAGCTCAGGTGAGTGATGTACGTTTGGCTTTGGAAGATGCTGTGAAGAGACAGCTTATGAGTGATGTCCCATACGGCGTATTACTTTCCGGCGGACTTGACTCGTCTGTTATTTCTGCCGTAGCGAAACTGTTTGCCGACAAACGAGTGGAAACTGATGGAAAACAGGATGCATGGTGGCCGCAGCTTCATTCATTTGCTGTAGGGCTTAAGGGAGCGCCCGATCTGGAAAAGGCCCGTCTTGTGGCAGAACACATCGGAACAGTACATCACGAAATAAACTACACTATCCAGGAAGGTCTTGACGCTATACGCGATGTGATTTATTATATAGAGACTTACGATGTCACTACAGTACGTGCATCCACTCCTATGTATCTTTTGGCAAGAGTCATCAAGTCGATGGGTATAAAAATGGTGTTGAGTGGTGAAGGTGCTGATGAGGTTTTCGGAGGTTATCTGTATTTCCATAAGGCACCTGATGCACGTGCATTTCATGAAGAGACAGTACGTAAACTTTCAAAACTTCATCTTTATGACTGTCTGCGTGCCAATAAGTCGCTTTCTGCATGGGGCGTGGAAGGCAGGGTACCTTTTCTTGATAAGGAGTTTCTTGATGTGGCTATGCGTCTTAATCCGGCTGTCAAGATGTGTCCCGGCAAGGAGATAGAGAAGAAGGTTGTGCGTGATGCATTCTCCTCACTTCTCCCTAAGGAAGTGGCATGGCGACAGAAGGAGCAGTTCTCCGATGGTGTAGGCTATTCATGGATTGATACTCTGAAAGCGGTGACTTCTGCAGCAGTTACAGATGAGCAGATGGCACAAGCAGCAGATCGGTTCCCTATCAATCCGCCTCAGAACAAAGAAGAATATTATTATCGCAGCATATTCGAAGAACATTTTCCTAGTGAATCGGCTGCCAGATCGGTTCCTAGTGTTCCTAGTGTAGCCTGCTCTACGGCCGAAGCTTTGGCTTGGGATGCATCGTTCAAAGGAATGAACGATCCTAGCGGACGTGCTGTGGCAGGAGTACATGAATCGGCTTATTGAGGTATTAGTCGTTTGTTTTTAGTTTAAACAACTGACAACCAACAACTGACAACTAACAACTCTTTTCCCAACAACTAACAACTAAAAAGATGAATATCAGATTTACAAAAATGCATGGTGCCGGTAATGACTATATCTATGTCAACACTATCCAATATCCTATAGATGACCCTGAAGAGCTGGCTGTGGAGTGGAGTAAGTATCACACCGGAATAGGCAGCGACGGACTTGTACTTATAGGAGCGTCGCAAATTGCTGATTTCAGCATGCGTATATTCAATGCCGATGGCTCGGAAGCAATGATGTGCGGTAATGCAAGCCGTTGTATAGGCAAATATCTTTATGAGGAGGGACTGACGGCAAAGACCGAAGTAACACTGGAAACCCTTTCCGGAATAAAAATTCTGAAACTTCATTTGACAAATGATAATCATGTGGATGCTGTAACTGTCGATATGGGTGCTCCTAATGTTTTGGGAAAGGTTCAGTTAGGCGACGGTTATGGATATACGGAAGGAATTTCTGTATCAATGGGTAATCCTCATTTGGTGATATTTGTAAATAATATATCAGAGGTGGACATCAATACCGTAGGACCGGCGCTTGAGAAACATCCGTTGTTCCCTAATCGTGTAAATGTTGAGTTCGCACAGGTTTATCAGGATAGAAGCATTCGTATGAGAGTATGGGAACGAGGTTCTGGTATAACCATGGCATGCGGTACAGGGGCCTGTGCTACAGCTGTGGCGGCATCATATATCGGCAAGTGTGGCAGGGAATCATCGGTGATAATGGATGGTGGCACACTTAAGATTAAATGGAATGAAGCAGACGGGCATGTATATATGACAGGTCCTGCTGTAAAAGTTTTTGATGGAGAGATAGCTATTTAAGTTTTTAGGTCTAACAACCAACAACTCTTTTCTAACATCTAACAAATTAAATATAATGGCGCAAATTAACGATAATTTTCTGAAACTGCCTGGCAGTTATCTTTTCTCGGACATAGCAAAGAAAGTGAACAGCTTCAAGGCGGCAAATCCGAGCATCGACCTTATCAGACTAGGAATAGGTGATGTTACACGTCCGCTTCCTGAAGCTTGTATCAAGGCTATGCACCGTGCTGCGGATGAGTTGTCTTCATCTGCATCATTTCACGGATATGGTCCTGAACAAGGGTATGATTTTCTGATAGAGGCAATTATAAAAAATGATTTCGAATCACGTGGAATAAAACTTTCAGCTCATGAAGTTTTCATAAATGATGGAGCAAAGAGTGATACTGGAAATATAGGCGATATATTCAGTCGTGAGAATAAGATAGCTGTTACCGATCCTATTTATCCTGTATATATAGACAGCAATGTTATGGCTGGTAGGGCAGGAGAGTTGGCTAGTGACGGATGCTGGAGCAACATTACATATATGCCTTGTAATGAGGAGAATAATTTTGTCCCTTCATTGCCGATGGAGCGAGCAGACATAATATATTTGTGCTATCCCAATAATCCTACTGGTACGACACTTACCAGAGATGAGTTGAAGAAATGGGTTGACTATGCTCTGGCAAATGATTCTATAATATTCTTCGATGCTGCATACGAGGCATTTATACGCGAGGAGAACGTTCCGCATTCAATATATGAGATAGATGGGGCCAGACATTGTGCCATAGAATTCAGAAGTTTTTCTAAAACAGCCGGATTTACAGGAGTACGTTGTGGCTATACTGTAATTCCTGATGAACTTGTTGCTACAGCTGCTGGGGGTGCGAAAGTTCAGCTCAATAAATTATGGTTGAGGCGCCAGTGTACAAAATTTAATGGTACAAGTTATATCACACAGCGTGCTGCCGAGGCAATATATTCTCCTGAAGGTAAGGAACAAGTAAAAGCGAATATCGACTATTATCTGGAAAATGCACATATAATGCGCGAAGGTTTGATGAAATCCGGAATGAAGGTTTATGGAGGAGTAAATTCGCCATATCTGTGGCTAAAGACTCCTGAAGGTTATGATTCATGGAAATTCTTCGATACTCTGTTGGAGAAAGCACATTTAGTTGGTACTCCGGGTGTAGGTTTCGGTCCTTCGGGCGAAGGTTTTCTTCGACTTACTGCATTCGGAAAACGCGAGGACTGTATAGAGGCTATGCAACGTATTGAGAAATATATATAAACATGCCATGTCCTGCCAATTTTCATGGCATTAATTACAATCTGTTTTGGTTTTATATGTATTTAGTAGAAGCGAAACTGCAGCGATGTAGTTTCGCTTTTTTTCTTGTTTCATACGTTTAAAAAAATGACCTTTCGTCTTAGGCAAAATGTGCGTACGTTTTGGATTGAATGTGCGCCCATTTTAAATCGAACGTGCGCACGCTTCGAAAAGCGAATTTTATGCCATAAATAATATATGCCTGTATATAATTTACTAAATATTATTATGTGTATAAATTTTACTATTTGATATAGCTTTCAAGATTACTAAATTATTATTGAACTCTTTTTCTTTGATTTACAGTATATTACGCCAAAAGTGATATTTTTTTTGAAAAAAAGTCGTTTAAACTATTGCAGGAATGAAAAAAGTCTGTACCTTTGCATCCGCTTTCGAGAGGGAGAGCGGTTAAGTTGACATGCT
>NZ_JACJLE010000065.1 GCF_016901995.1 Bacteroides caecigallinarum
AAGGTAGCACGATGCGTGCAAGCACTTCCAATTGATTCGTTTCCATAAGACAAAGGTCGCAATTTATAGGGATAATAAAAATTAATCCCCACTAAATTTCTACTGCGCCCCTATAAGCCTCCGAATTCAGATTTTAAGATTATATACAAAGAAAGGCGTGAGGCTTGTCCTGCAGTCCATTATAACTAGGTATCGCCAAACACCCAACAGAAATGAACAAAGACAATTTACCCACGCCTGAATGTAGTATCGACCGATATGGAGACACCATACCGGATACATATACAAACAGAAAATGAGCGTAATATTGTCCTTTATCCTTCTGTTTTTAGAAATTGGCGATTTCAGTTATAGGATAAAAGCAAAAAACGCTTTCTTTACGTCCAACCATTTCTCCAGTCGAACATTGCAAATATAACGTTTTTTGTTAATATTACGCTCTGTTGGTATTTATTTTTTCAAAAATATGATTAATTCATGTATTGTGTACAGTCCAAATTAGTCCATTTATTTATTAGTGAACGTTTACTGAACGCTCAGTGAACGTGTGCTGAACAATGAAAAACGCATAATGATGAAGGAGGGAATACTTTCATTGTGCGTTTTCTGATATTACAAATTGTTCTTAAAAAAAGTTTTTTAATATTCTAATGGTCTTCGAATGACATTCTAACGCTATTCGAACACTATTTAAACGCTATTTAAGCAGTATTTAAATGCTATTTAATAACATAAGAAGAACCTCTATTTCTTATAAAGTATCAGTCCGGAAAATGTTCGCTGAGCGTCCATTCACCGTTCACTGCCCGTTCGGTAGAAATTATCATTCCATTATAAGCTTCACTGCAGCCCAGTTGTTTTTCTCGCGGTAATGTACAAACTTGAGTCCGAGGCTTTCCCCTTTGCTACGGATGGCATCTATATCCTGTACATAGAATCCGCTCATGTATATTTCCGAGCCTTTGTGCATACATGCTGTATAGGCAGCCATATCGTTCAGGAGGATATTTCTGTTGATATTTGCTATTATTACATCGAATGGCTTGCGTCCTTCGAGAAGTGATGCGTCGCCTAATTCCACTGTAATATTGTTGATGTTGTTGAGTGCTATATTATCGCGCGAATTGTTTACACACCAGTCATCGATGTCGATAGCTGTTACCGGGTCTGCACCTCTCATGCTTGCTAAGATTGCCAAGATTGAAGTTCCGCATCCCATGTCGAGTACAGATTTGCCTTTCAGGTCGGCATCAAGCAGTTCGCCAAGTATAGAGCTTGTAGTCTCGTGATGTCCTGTTCCGAAAGCCATCTGTGGATTGATTACTATGTCGTATTCTGCCTTAGGATAGTCCTTGTGGAAAGTGCTGTGTATCACGCATCTGTCTTCTATTACTATAGGTTGGAAGAAGTTCTTTTCCCATTCTTCATTCCAGTCCTTGTCTTCAGGTTCTGTGATGGTGTATGTTATCTTTGTATCCGGAATAGGGAAGTCTGCTATTATGTTTTTGAGTGCTTCTTCGTCGAAAAGTGACTGTTGTATATAGGCTTGCATGCCTCCTTCGCATTCTACAAAACTTTCAAAACCTGCTTCAGCCGTAAGTGCGGAAAGGATGTCTGTAATAGTTTCATTACATGGATTAGCGGAAAATGTAACTTCAAAGTATTTCATATGTGGATTTTTTTGTTTAATTTATGACGCAAAGATAATAAAAGAATGAATGGCATAATAATGTTGTTTACCTTTGTTTATCTTGATATTGTGAAATAATAAATTTAAATATACTATATTTCGGATTAATTGTTTATCTTCGCATAAATGAACTGTTAAAATGTCATATATATGGAAAGAACTGTATTTAATAAAGCTCAACTTGAGATGCTTGAAATTATGGCAAATGTGCGTTCGGAAAAGGAGTTGGATGAACTTAAGCATGTGATATCTGAGTATTATGCTAAGCGTGCAGATGAAGAAATGGAAAAATTATGGGAATCTGGTCAATGGAATGAACAGACATTAAAGGATTTAAGTAATGCTCATTATCGTACACCATATAAGCAATGAACAGGTTAATTGTATTGGATACCAATTGTTTGGTACAAATGTTGTCTATTCATAGTCCGTATCGTTCTGCATGGCAGGCTTTTCGAGATGGAAAGTATATTTTATGTGTTACAAATGAAATTTTGGAAGAGTATCAAGAGATTATATGTAGAGTAGCGAATGAAGCTGTAGCTCATAATATTGTAAATGCGATAGCCCGTAGTCCTTATACTCGTTTTTTTACGCCTCATTTTCGTTTTCGTCTTATAGAACAAGATCCTGATGATAATAAATTTGTTGATTGTGCGATAGTGTCGGGTGCTGATTATATAGTAAGTGAGGATGCTCATTTTCGCGTTCTGGATACAATTCCTTTTCCTAAAGTCTTTGTCGTAAGATTGGAAAAATTTGTAGCAGAAATAGCCAATTACTAAAGGATTTTTCTATCTATGATTCTATATCGTCTTATCATATTATTATTGTGATATGGTAGGACTATATTTTTATTGTATAAACTCAAAATAGGGAAATCCCTATGATATATTAGGGAATTTCTATACATAGTATGATATTACCATATTATATTTGTACGTGAATAAAAGTATGATGTATTAAACCTATAAACTAAATAAATAAAGATATGAAGATGAGAAGAAAAGTACTGGCTTCCATGCTGTTTGCTTTCCTGCCGTGGTTGGCAATGGCGCAGAGTACTGACGACCTTTATTTTATCCCAAAGAAGGAGAAAAAGACCGAGGTGAGTCAGAAGGTTGGAGTAGTACCTAAGGAAGTCTCAAACAAAACGGTGAATGAACTGCCGTCGAATACGGCTATAGTTGTGAAAGATGTGAAGGGGAATGTGCGTGATGTTGACGAATATAACCGCCGATATACATCGCGTGACAATACTTTTACATACGATAATGATACTCTATATATCGAGGAAAAACCATATAATGAACGTGGTGAGTGGGTAAACGGTTTCCAGGGTTCGGACATGGACTATGAATATGCAATGAGAATCGTACGTTTCCGTAATCCGAGATATGCCATACCTATAAGCAGTCCTCTTTATTGGGATGTAGTTTATGGTGCTTTCCCTTCATGGGACTGGAATGTTTATGACGATGGCATGTATGCTTATATCTTCCCTACATATACTAATCGTTTGTGGTGGGACTGGAGATGGTCATACGGTTTCTATGGTCCAGGATGGGGATTTGGCTTTGGATGGCATTCTCCATGGTACTCTCCTTGGTATTATGGTGGGTGGTATTCACCATGGTATGCAGGTTATTGGGGTGGCTACTGGGGTGGTTACTGGGGACCTGGATGGTATCATCATCATCATTATCCATATTATGGATGGAACAGCGGATGGTATCGCTCAGGACATACTGACTACAGACCAGGCAGGTACCAGTCATATAACAGAGGTAGTTCTATTGTCGGTTCAGGATCGTCATATACCAGACGTCCACAGTCTTCTTCGTCTGCAATAACAACAAACAGAGCCAATACGGCTGCCAGACGTTCGTCTATAGGTAGAGTGGTGACTGGAAGTAATACAAGAGGTGAGGCTACTCAGTCTGTAAGACCGGGCAGAACTGCTATAAGGAATCAAGGCGTAACGACTGGAACAAGTACAGGTACACGTGTAAATTCAAGCAATACATACACTCGTCCTAATACCGGAACTTATACACGACGCAGTGCTACTAATATAGACAGAACAGGCTCTAACTATAATCGTCCTAGCAGTACACGACGCAGCTCGAACTATTATAATAACAGCAATACGCGAAGCACATATCAGCGTTCAAACACAGGTTCGTCCGGTAGCAGTTTCAATAGAAGCAGCAGTAGTTATAGCAGATCATCTGGAGGCTCTGTTACACGTTCAAGTGGTGGCAGCAGTCGTCGCAGATAATTATAATAAGTTGTTTCCTATAAATTTTCAACACAATGAAAAGACTAAATATTTTTGCTGTATTGACAATGTCAGTATCGGCATTGTTTGCACAAACACAATATGATGCAGCCCGTATCACCGGAACTGAGCTTAACGGAACAGCACGTTTTGTTGGTATGGGTGGTGCAATGGGAGCTTTGGGAGCCGATATATCTGTCATTGGAACAAATCCTGCAGGTATAGCGTTGTTCAGAAGTCATAATGTCTCAACTTCGTTCGGCTTTAACAAGAATATGACAAGCAGCACATTTAATGGTACCAAAGTGAATGACAGTCGTACTAAAGCTTCATTCGATCAGATAGGTTTTGTATATTCAAACAAGATTGGTAACAAGACTAATTTGAGATATCTAAACTTTGGATTCAATTATCATAAGGCTGCAAACTTTAACAGGCAATTTACTTCGAAGGGTGCTTTGAATGGCTCTTCTTTAAGTTGGCAGATGACTGACATGATGATTGGTGCAGGATACGGATCGCAGGAAAGCTATGATAATGTTCTTGATGCCGACAATCCATATACATCTGAATATTTTTATGGAACACCATTTCTTGGTGCAATGGGAGCCAGAACAGGACTTGTTGATGGCGGAACAGATGAGCAGGGATTCTATATGATGGGATGGAACGGCGATATGGGTGAATACTATAGCCGTGAAGAAGGTGGTATCAACCAGTATGATTTCAATATGTCGTTCAATGTTCAGGACCGATACTATTTTGGTGTGACACTGGGAGTGTATGATGTAAATTATAAACGTTATTCTTCATATTCTGAAACTCTTCTTGATGATTATGGAGCGGATAACGGTAACTTTACATTGAACAACTGGTTTAGCACTCAAGGAACAGGATATGACCTGAAATTCGGATTTATTGCACGTCCGTTTGAATATTCTCCTTTCAGAATTGGTTTTGCAGTACATACCCCTGTTTGGTATATGCTGACTGACAGATATACTTCAGTATTGGAAACAGGTATTACATATTTTGGAGAAACTTATACTGAAAACCTTTCAGACTATCTGAATCCGGATTATGTGTGGGATTACCGTATGCGTACACCGTGGAAATTTAATGTGAACATGGGTACTACATTCAGTGGTGTATTGGCTGTAGGAGCAGAATATGAATATTCTGACTATTCGTATATAAATTACAAGGATTATAACGGATATGATCTTTCCAGTTCAAATATTGCTACAGATAAGTATCTTAAAGGAGTACATACATTGAAACTCGGTATGGAAGCTATGCTTACACCGTCGTTCAGTTTCCGTGCTGGATATAACTATGTAACTTCTGCATTCAAAGATGGTTCTGTACGTTATGTGCCAAATGTAGAAACGATGAACGATAAATATATCTGGTTTGACGAAACACGCACCGATCCGGAATATCATAATATCAAGGCACGTAATACTATAACCTTGGGACTTGGCTACAGTGGCAGGATTGTGTATGCGGATGTGGCTTATAAGTACGATTTCTATAAATCAGATTTCTATATGTTCGACGATTATAAGTTTGCAGGCGATGGAGTTACTGTTGTTGACAGAAACAATTCTGCGTTGGTCGATCATAACCGTCATCAGGTATTATTTACTGTAGGTTGCAGATTCTAATCATTTTCATCTTTCATATACAATATCTTTTGTTTCATCCGGCTTGACGTTATGTCAGGTCGGATGATTTTTTTGTATATACGGAGATAAATGTTACATTTGCGATTGTATATAAGTATTGTATTCTATGAGACATCTTTTATCATTTATATTTTCATTCCTGCTATCTTGTATTTTCATTTCGTGTAATTACGGAAATAGTCAGACTGATGATACTTCGTATGATATAACGTTGCTGTTTGACCAGGCAAAGGCTTATGAAGCTGAAGGAGATGCTGAAAAAGCTATGGTATGTTACCTGAGTGCTATTGATATGCTGAAGGAAAGACAGGACACTGTATTGAAGATTTCAGCATACACAAGACTGGGAGATTTTCATTTCAGATACGGAATGTATGAGAAGGCAGTAGAGAATCATCGTGAAGGATACAATATAGCGAGAAGAATGGATGATGATAAACTCTTGTGTGAGTCTGCGGCAAGATTGGGACTTGACTATATGATGCTTAACCAGAAGGATACAGCTGTGTATTTTATAGATAAGTACCGTAGTGTTTCTTTTGCAAAAGGTTTGCAATATGTTTTCAAGGATGACTATGGACTGGATTCGTTTAATCCCGAAAAGGATGATTGGAGTTCTATCGTCAATACGGTGAAGGCTGATACTCTTGGAAACCTTAAATGCAGGGAACAGCTTATGTCGCTGGAGGCAGATTTCATGCATGAGAAGGCTTTGTTGAGAAAAGAGAATGCAGAAAAGAGTAGTGCTGTTAATGCGGCTTCTGTCATATTTATTGTAGGTATGCTTTCGGCTTTGTCCGTTTTCTTTTACCGTGGAAGGAAGAAAGCCGAAAATAATCTTACTGATGCGATACAAAATGGTATAGACAGGAAAATTTATTATGATAATCTTGAATTGGACTTATGCAGACATGAGGAACAATTGAAGATGCGCGAGGAACGGTTGCTTTCTGATAAGAATATATCTGCGGTGGCTCTGATGAACAAGATGAAGTCTTCGCCTTCATACATGCCTGTAAAGAGTACAGATGAATGGGAGAGCCTTTTTTCATTGGCAGAAACATTGTATCCGGGATTTTCCGATAGTCTGGATACGGCATGCGGGTTGACAGGACGTGACCGGGAGATTAGTTGCCTGACGAAACTTGGATTTACAACCGGACAGTTGGCTGTATTTTATGGAATATCACCAGGGTCCATAACAAAAGCAAAATTCAGAATACAAAAGAAAATGGAAACGGGACGTGTTTCTGAAATTCCCGCTCAGATGGCCTGATATATGTGTATTGATAAGGCTCAGAATCGGTAATGTCTGCATCGATTTTTACGGGATTATTTTATAAGTGCTTTATTTATAGTGGAATATGCACTGATTCTTGACATAAAGATGTCCGTATAGATATTATCAATGTAAATGGAGAAGCTCGCTAACTTTGTCTGAAAAAACAGAGAAAGTTATGTGTAAATATCAACGAGTGAATCTTGTTTGCGGATTTATAGCATTTTTGATTTCTGCTGTGGTCTATATAATCACTGTAGAACCGTCCGCCAGTTTTTGGGATTGTCCCGAGTTTATTCTTTCAGCATCGCGACTTGAAGTCGGTCATCCGCCCGGTGCTCCTTTTTTCATGTTGGCAGGAAATGTGTTTTCTCTTTTTGCTTCCTCGCCTCAGGATGTTGCATATTGCATAAACGTGATGAACGCACTTCTCAGTGCCGGATGCATATTCTTTTTGTTTCTTACCATAACATATCTAGCGTCGTCGCTGATATGTGCCGGTAAATCTAAGAGTGAATATTCCTCGTCTTCGGTAGCATTGATTATGCTGTGTGGATTTACCGGAGCTCTGGCGTATGCTTTTACGGATACTTTCTGGTTTTCTGCAGTGGAGGGTGAGGTATATTCTTTCTCGTCTTTTCTCACAGCTCTTACAGTATGGATTATCTTGAAGTGGGACGAAGAGTCGGGCAGCGTCTCTTCCGACAGATGGATTGTGCTTATGTCGTATATTATCGGATTGTCAATAGGTGTACATTTGCTGAATCTTTTGTGTATTCCTGCTGTAGGACTGGTTATATATTATCGTAAATTCTCAAATACCGGTTTACGGGGACTTTTTTCGGCACTTTTACTAAGTATGGTGGTGATAGCAATAGTGCTTTACGGAATTATTCCAGGAGTGATGAAAATGGCAGGGCTTTTTGAGCTGTTTTTTGCCAACACCCTGGATGCCGGATATGATACGGGCATGATAGCTTATTCCGTCTCGCTTTTCATTGTGCTTGTATTGTCATGTATCGAAAGTGTCAGAAGGAGTAATGTACGCATTGCATTGTTCTTTATTTTTCTTTCTATAATGATGCTTGGCATAACTCTCCATGGAGATATTGTCTTTACGCTTTGTCTTTCAATTATAGTAGCTCTGATTATGCTCTTCTTCTTTAAGAAGATTAGCCTCGATAAGCTATGGAGAATGTCGTATGTTGTAAGTTTCAGTATTCTTATGCTTACTGTCGGCTACAGCTCGTATGCCATAATATTGATACGTTCATCGGATAATACTCCTATGGACCAGCAATCACCGGAAGATCCTTTTACGCTTCGCGATTATCTTGGGCGTGAACAGTATGGTGATACTCCTTTGCTTTATGGCCAGTCTTTTGCATCGGTGAATGCCTTGAAGGAAAAAGACGGGTATCTGGCTTATGATTATAAGGAAACTGAGAATATATATAGGAGAAAGGACTGGACTACAGATTCTGCAGAAAGCCGCAAAGACGAGAAATATGTCATAACAGGAAAAAAGATGAAACCAAAGTATGAGGATGTGACATGTATGATTTTTCCACGCATGTACAGCCAAACTTATGCAGAGCAATATAAGTCCTGGATTCCTGGTGGCATGAAAGGTAAGCAAGTTACTTATTATGATAAATCAAGAGAGGAGAATGTTTCTGTAACTGTTCCTACTTTTATGGATAATTTGAAATATTTCCTGTCCTATCAGATTAATTATATGTATCTGAGGTACTTTATGTGGAACTTCGTAGGCCGTCAGAATGATATTCAGGGTTATGGTGATAAAATAGCGGGTAATTGGATAACTGGAATTGGTTTTATAGATAAACTTAGAGTTCTTGATAATGAGTTTCTTCCTTCATCCCTGAAAAACAATAAGGGAAGGAATGTCTATTATGCATTACCGTTGATATTCGGAATATTGGGTATTTTGTGGCAGTGGAGGAGTGGCTCTCAAGGAAAACGTCAGTTCAATATAGTGATGATATTGTTCTTTATGACAGGACTGGCTATCGTTTTATACATTAATCAGGTTCCTGTACAGCCACGCGAAAGGGATTATGCTTATTCCGGTTCGTTTTATGCATTCGCTGTCTGGATTGGTTTTGGTGCGGCATCTATTTTCAATTGTATCAGGTCAATATCCGGAAAAATCAAGCCTTGGACTGCTATTTCTCTTTCTGCTATGATGTGCGCCGAGCTTGTATTGCTGATTGTTTCCCAGACATGGGATGACCATGACAGAAGTGATCGCTATCTTTGCCGCGACATGGGATATAACTACCTGAATACACTTCAGGAAGAAGGTAATCCGATACTTTTCGTAAATGGTGACAATGAGACTTTCCCTCTTTGGTATGCGCAGGAAGTGGAAGGTGTGCGTACAGATGTGCGTGTGTGCAATCTTATGTATCTCACAGGAGGATGGTATGTCGATCAGATGTGCCGACCGGCCTATAATTCACCAGCCTTGCCTGTTTCGTTTTCAAGAGAATATTATAGGGATGGAGTGAATGATTATGTGCGTGTAAATCCTGTTGTAGGCTATTCTGACGATGGAAAACCGTATCGCATAAAGGAACAGATAGAAGCTTATTATAAGTCTCATCCCGGAGAGTTTCCTTTCGGAGAAGACCCGTGGGAGTGGAAGAATATTGTCCGTTATTGGCTTACTTCCGAGGATGAGGCTATGAGATGTATTCCTACTGATGAGATACATTTCAGTATAGACATTGATGCCGTAAGGTGTTCAGGTATGTACATTCCGGAAAATGTTGATATACCGGAAACAATGACTGTCAGTCTCAAGGGAAAGTCATATCTTACGCGAAGCGGTGTAATACTTGCCGATCTGATAAGCAATTGCAATTGGAAACGGCCGCTTTATGTGGCCAAATCAATGCAGATAAGCGAGTATCTTGATTTGGATGATTATCTGGTGCTGGAAGGAATGGCCCAAAGGATTGTTCCGTTTAATGCACGAAAACTCAATAAAACTGTAGATGCCGACAGATGTTATGAGAATATAATGAACAAGTATTCATATGGAAACATGTCTGATAATACGGTCTATTTCGATGAAACCAACAGACGTATGGCTATCACCATGCAGAGGATGATTTGTGGTGCTGCCGAATGGATGCAATCTACTGGCGATACAATACGCAGTTCTTCCATGGCAGCCAGATGCCTTGACGAAATATCAAATAATGATATTCTCTTGGACGAATATTCATGTGCCGACCGTTTGGCGTTGATTTCTGATTCCTCTCTTAATAAAGATATCTATTCTGATATCATGAAGAACCGTATGGAATATGTTTTGTGGTATTTATCGTTCTCAGACACTGATTTTATATTATATGCGGATAAGCTTTTGCGTACGCTGTATAGTATAGATCCGGATTTGGTAGATCGCGAATATAATGAAGCATTGAGTATTTCTGAAGAAAGATTTAATATTCTTGGTATGAAAGATTATGCCGAATTTGTCGGAAAAATGAAAAAAAGGATTGGCGATATGGAATAAAAATATTCCTGATAAAATATTCATTATTTCATGTAAATATAATGGGCGTTTTCTGATATGTACATCATATAATTTATCAATGTATTGTAAATCAGTGTAATAGATATTCTATATGTACATCATGGAATTCACCTTCCTTTGTCCATAATCCCTATCTTTGCAATGTAACACAAAAACACCCATATATTTTCATTCTATATCTTTAATCGCTGAAAAGCCGTATCTTAATATCATTGCTCATGGATATTATTGATACGGCTTTTGTCATTTTATATTTTCTGATTTATTGTTCATCTTCTTCGTTTTCTTCATCTTCCAGATCGAAATCAAAATCATCGAAATATTCAGGAGTAAAGAATTCGTCAAGACTTCGTCTGTCTTTTTTGGTTGGACGTCCGGTTCCTCTTGCACGGTCTATGAAACCGCTTATCCTGCTCATCTCAAGAAGTTCGTATTGTTCAGGAGATGTTACGTTTTCCATTATTTCAGGAACAAGTTTTGCACCGACACGTTTTTCTATGGCTTGCAATACTTTGAACGAATATGTGATAGGAGATTTCTTTACGTTTATAACATCTCCCGGTTTTATCATTCTTGATGGCTTGGCTTGTGCTCCGTTAATGCTCACTCTGCCTTTTTTGCAAGCTTCTGCTGCAATAGTTCTTGTTTTGAAAATTCTGGCAGCCCACAACCATTTGTCAATTCTTGCTTCAGCCATTTTATTTGTTGTTATATTGGTTCATTGTAATATTCAGACCTGCCAGACAGAAGCTTTTTATTATTTCGTCTGCCAGTTCAATCCTTTCAGGAAGGATTTTCTTAGCTTCATCATCGAACTCTCCTAAAACGAAGTCTATTTGTCCACCTTTAGGAAAATCGTTGCCTATACCGAAGCGTAAGCGTGAATAGTTTTGTGTTCCCAATGTAGCAGCAATGTGTTTCAATCCGTTATGACCGGCATCGCTACCTTTACCTTTCAGTCTAAGCGTTCCTAAAGGTAAGGCAAGGTCATCTACTACTATTAAAACATTTTCCAAAGGGATTTTTTCTTGCTGCATCCAATATCGGACAGCGTTTCCGCTTAGGTTCATATATGTTGACGGCTTTAACAATATCACCTGACGTCCTTTCAACGAGAAGTTGGCTACGGCGCCATAACGTTTGTCGCTAAAAATAATATTGGACGCCTTAGCCAAGGCGTCCAATACCATAAATCCTATATTGTGACGGGTATTACGGTATTCATCACCGATATTTCCCAGTCCTACTATCAGATATTTCATTAATATGGATTTGTAATGTATTAGTTGTTTAAACTATTACTTATTTCTTTCCTGTAGCTGCTGCAGCCTGAGCACCACGAGCGGCACGAGTCAATTTAACAGCACATACAACTGCTTCTTTTGCATTCAAGATCTGCAAACCTTCATAGTTCAGTTCACCAACCTTGATAGTTTTACCAAGACCCAAGTTTGTTACGTCGATAACAAGTCTTTCAGGGATTAAGTTGTAAAGAGCTTTAACTTTCAGTTTACGAACCTGCAATGCCAATTTACCACCGGCTTTAACACCTTCAGCAAGACCTTCCAATTTAACAGGAACTTCCATAACGATTGGGTTAGATTCGTCAATCTGCAAGAAGTCAACATGAAGGATGTTGTCAGTTACAGGGTGGAACTGTATATCTTTCATTATGGCTGTAACAATTTTGCCATCGATATTCAAGTCAACTACGTAGATGTGTGGTGTATATACCAAATTACGTAAACCGTCGTTTGTTACAGTGAAGTGAGTTGCTACCTGATTACCGTTTTCATCTTTGTTCAATCCGTACAATACACAAGGAACACTGTTGTTCTTACGAAGGTCACGTGTAGCTTTTTTTCCAGTTTCAGTTCTCAAAGAACCTTTGATTTCAATTGATTTCATTTCTTTAATTTTTTTGTGTTACTCTAAATTAAGTTGAATATAAATTTGCTTAATTCGCCATCACACGATGCGGTATATCACACGATGAGCTTAAAAAAGCGGTGCAAAGGTAATCGATTTATTTTTAATAGCCAAATATTGTCTTGATTTTATTTATATAATATAGTTCTTGATGAATTTATCAGAATTCAATGTCTATCTTTATGTCTGATGATGCATTAACGTTTTCTTCATCAGATTTGTCTTCTATATTGTTTTCGCTGTCTTGAGTGTCCGGTGTATTTCCGTTGTCTTCTATGAACTTAATAGCTTCCTGCAATCCGTTGATGAATTTATCAAAATCTTCTTTATAAAGGAATATTTTGTGTTTTTCGAAACTTATAGATGGAGCATTCCCCTCTCCGGTTATAATTTTCTTGCTTTCTGTTATAGCAAGGAACATGTCGTCTTTCTTATTTTTTCTTACATCAACATAATATATTCTTTTGCCAGCTTTTATGGCTTTTGAGAATACAATTTCCTTGTCTGTTTCTGTCATGCTTTTCTTTTTCAAATCTTCCATAGTCACTATATATTATAAATAAATTGTGCCCAAAGTTGAATATTTTTTTTTTATGTTCAAAGAAACTGTGTGTAGAATTTAATCTAATAGTGAAAAAAAATAGAATTTTGAGCGTTTATATTGCTTTAAAAGAATAAAATGATTACTTTTGCACCCTGAAATTTCATCTTATTAATATGATAAACAGAGTTCTTATTCGTCTGAAAATAGTTCAGATTATTTACGCTTATTATCAGAATGGCGGTAAAAACTTGGATACTGCAGAAAAAGAGTTGTTCTTCAGTCTATCCAAAGCGTACGATTTGTACAATTATCTTTTGCTTCTAATGGTGGCAGTAACTCGTTATGCGAGTAAGAAAATCGATGCTGCCAAAAACAAGTTGGCACCTACTAAAGAAGACTTATCTCCTAACATGAGGTTTGTCGAAAATAAGTTCATAGCCCAATTGGAGGCGAATAATGAACTTAACGCATTCGTTGTCGCTCAGAAGAAAACATGGGACAATGAAGACGATTTCTTGAAATCTCTGTATGAAAAAATACAGCAGAGTGATATCTATGCTGAGTATATGGCAGCTGAGTCAACATCATACGAGGATGACCGTGAATTCTGGAGAAAAATCTACAAGAATATTATCTTCAATAATACAGAACTTGATGAGGTATTGGAAGACCAGAGCCTTTATTGGAACGATGATAAGGAAATTGTAGATACTTTCGTATTGAAGACTATAAAGCGTTTTGATCCGAAAAACGGTGCAAAGCAGGAACTTCTTCCTGAATTCAAGGATGAAGAAGACCAGGATTTTGCCCGTCGCCTGTTCCGTCGTGCAATTATGAATGCAGAATATTATCGTCATCTGATAGGTGAGACTTCAAAGAACTGGGACCTGAACCGTGTTGCCTTGATGGATGTTGTGATAATGCAGATTGCCCTTGCAGAGATACTTAGTTTCCCTAATATTCCTGTTAATGTTTCTCTCAATGAATATGTTGAGATAGCAAAACTTTATAGTACTCCAAAAAGCGGTGGCTTTATTAACGGAACATTGGATGCTATAGTTAATAAATTAAAAAAGGAAAATAAGCTGACAAAATAATAATATATTTGTCGGCGTAACTATTATTAATTTAAAAAATAAGAAACTATGAATTTATTGACAGTAATGCTGCAAGCTCAGGGTGGAGCAGATTATTCTTTCTTGATAATGATGGTGGCAATATTTGCTATCATGTATTTCTTCATGATTCGTCCTCAAAACAAGAAACAGAAGGAAATTGCTAATTTCCGTAAGAATCTTGAAGTTGGACAGTCTGTAATTACTGCCGGTGGTATATATGGAAAAGTAAAAGAATTGGAAGACAATGCAGTAATAGTGGAAATTGCTCCAAGTGTAAAGATCAAGGTTGATAGAAACTCTATATATGCTGATGCTCAGGCTCAGGTGAATAAATAAAATAATAAAGATATGTTGTTCGGTAAAAAGAACATCAAGAATATTTTAAAGTCTTATTTAAATAAAATCAGAAACTTCCTGCTTACTGAAAAGTGCAGGGAGTTTTTGATTTTTTTGTTTTTTGTGGTCATATCTTTCGGTTTTTGGATGCTCCAAACCTTAGATGGCGGTTTCGAAACAGAGTTTACTATTCCTTTAAGACTGAAGAATGTTCCTAAAAATGTAGTCATAACATCAGAATTGCAGGATGAGGTTAAGGTGAGAGTAGCTGACCGCGGAACTGTTCTTTTGAATTACATGTTGGGCAGATCGTTCTTGCCTATATCAATTGATTTTGCTGATTATGAAAATGGAAGTTCGCGAGTAATTCTGCCGCAAGAAGATTTGAAGAAAAGGGTTGCATCGCAGTTGAATTCCACTACAAGGCTCTTGTCTGTATATCCCGACTCTGTAGGCTTTGTTTATTCTACAGGCAAATACAAGAAGGTGCCTGTCTCTGTCAGCGGAAAGATAACTCCGGGAGTTCAATATTATGTCTCAGATATAAGTATAACACCGGATTCTGTTATAGTATATGCTCCATCGGAGATATTGAAAACCGTACAGACAGCATACACAGTACCATTGGAATGCGAGGATCTGACAGAGAAAACCTCTTTGAGAACTTCTTTTAAAAAGATAGAGGGTGTCAAGTACGAACCTTCATATTGTGATGTATCAATATCCGTTGATATGTATTCTGAGAAAACAGTGGAAGTGCCTGTCAAAGGAATTGGTTTTCCGGCAAACAAGACCTTACGTACATTCCCTTCTAAAGTTAAAGTTACCTTCAAGGTGGGACTTTCCGATTATTCATCAGTCGATGCTTCCGATTTTCAGATAAACGTAAAATACGATGAATTACTGCGGTCTGGAAGTGATAAGATAGATTTGTCGGTGGATACTTCTTGTCCACATGTGTCTAATATAAGGGTAAATCCGTCAAGTGTTGATTACTTGATAGAAGAAACCAGTTTTTTCGTTTCAGACAATGAAAAATAATGCATTTATAAGGCTGGGAATAACCGGAGGTATAGGAAGTGGTAAATCCTTCTTTTCTTCTTCGTTGAAAGAGCGTGGTGTGCCTGTTTTTGATTCTGATAGTGAAGCCAAGAAACTAATGGTTGCGGACCCTGTTATAGTTTCTTCATTGAAATCCTTGTTGGGTGATGAGGTGTATATTGATGGGAAACTGAACAAGCAACTTCTGGCAGGCTATATTTTCAGTTCACCTGATAATGCACATAAGGTAAATGCCATTGTGCATCCGTGCGTAAAGCAAGCGTTTCTTTCGTGGGCTGACGAGCATTTCAAAAAAGGAAGTAGGGTGGTAGCCATCGAAAGTGCCATATTGTTCGAATCCGGTTTTGATGATATAGTCGATAAGATTGTGATAGTTCATGCTCCTTTGGAAGTCCGCATTTCCAGAGTGATGAAGCGTGATAATGTAACCAGCGAGAAGGTTATTGAGCGTATAAATTCACAGATGAACGATGATGAAAAAATATCAAAATCGGACTTTGTGATAGAAAATGACGGCTCGGTTTCATTAAACGAACAGATAGACAGATTGTTTTCTGTATTGTGAATCATAAAAGATATTCAATGTCTTGTGTAATTCGAAAGTGAGTTGTATTTTTGTTCGGTAATTAACAATTAAAATAATAAGAAACATGTTGAAAACAATTTTGGCTATATCCGGCAAGCCGGGATTATATAAGCTTATTTCTCAGGGAAAAAATATGCTTATTGTTGAGTCTGTAAGCGCAGACAAGAAGCGTTCACCAATTTATGCTTCGGATAAAGTGATTTCATTGGGAGATATTGCAATGTACACTGATGCGGATGAAGTTCCATTGTCAGAAGTTCTTGAAGCTGTAAAGACAAAAGAAGGCGGAAAAGAAACATCTTTAGACTACAAGAAAGCTTCTGCTGAAGAGTTGGGAGAATTTATGGCTGAAGTACTTCCTAATTACGACAGAGATAGAGTTCATTTGAGCGATATCAAGAAGCTTATTCAGTGGTATAATCTTCTTGTATCAAACGGAATTACAGAGTTTGTAGAAAAAGCAGAGTAAAGAATCTCGATATTTCTTATTTCAGGCTGTCTCTTATGAGGCAGCCATTTTTTTTGTTATAATATGGCATAAAAAAAAGAGTCCTGAAAAGGACTCTTTGTAGAGCGGAAGACGGGGCTCAAACCCGCGACCCTCAGCTTGGAAGGCTAATGCTCTATCAACTGAGCTACTTCCGCATCTTTAATATTTGTGGGCAAAGATGGATTCGAACCACCGAAGGCGTAAGCCAGCAGATTTACAGTCTGCCCCATTTGGCCACTCTGGTATTTGCCCTTTCAAGAAACTATGTTTCAATAATGAGAGCGGAAGACGGGGCTCAAACCCGCGACCCTCAGCTTGGAAGGCTAATGCTCTATCAACTGAGCTACTTCCGCATCTCTATTTTTG
>NZ_JACJLE010000066.1 GCF_016901995.1 Bacteroides caecigallinarum
ATTATACACGATGGAGAATTTTAGAAGCTCGTTATTGTATAAAAATATATCCGAATGGGAAAGTAAAAATAATTATAGTCTGTTCAAAAGCTAATATAATTAAAATTATAAATAAAGATACAATGAAGAAATTACTCTCTCTCCCACCCAATCTGGTGGAGTGTTTTCACGATATAATGAACGCGGACAGAAAGGAATGGTTCTGCACTTCGGATCCTGTAGGAAAGAAACTGGGATCGGGCGGCGGAACGACATGGCTGCTGGATGAATGCAGAAGGAACGAGGCGGACGGACAGGACGTGATGGAATGGCTGGGACGCGAAAAGAGAATACTGCTGCATGCGGGGGGACAGAGCAGACGTCTGCCGGCTTATGCTCCGTCGGGAAAGATCCTGACGCCGATACCGGTGTTCAGATGGGCGCGCGGACAGAAGATTACGCAGACTCTTCTGGATCTGCAGCTGCCGCTGTACGAGGAGATAATGGAGAAGGCTCCAAAGGGGCTGAACACGCTGATTGCAAGCGGCGACGTGTATATAAGGGCGAAGGAGCAGCTGCAGGAGATACCGGAGGCTGACGTGGTGTGCTACGGGCTGTGGGAGGATCCGCAGCTGATGAAGAACCACGGGGTGTTCGTGGCATCGAGAAAATCGCCTGAGAAGCTGGAATTCATGGTGCAGAAACCGAGTGTGGAGGAGATGGCGGCGCTGATGAAGGATTATCTGTTCATGATGGATATAGGCATATGGCTGCTGAGCGACAGGGCCGTGAAGCTGATGATGGATCGTTCGAAGGACGATAACGGGGAGATGAAATTCTATGACATGTACTCGGAATTCGGTCTGGCTCTTGGGGAGAGGCCGAGAATTGAGGACAGGGAACTGAACAGCCTGAAGGTGGTGGTGCTGCCGTTGCCGGGAGGGGAATTCCATCATTACGGAACGAGCAGGGAGATGATTTCATCTACGCTGACGGTGCAGAACTGTGTGATGGATCAGAGGGCGATAATGCATCATAAGGTGAAACCGCATCCGGCGGCTTTCGTTCAGAATGCGGTGATAAACATCGGTCTGACGGAGAAGAATGCGGAGATATGGATTGAGAACAGCTTCGTGGGCAAGGAATGGAGGCTTACGAGCAGAAATATAATTACAGGCGTACCGGAAAATGACTGGGCTTTGCCGCTGGGTGAAGGTGTGTGCATAGACGTTGTGCCGATGGGCGAAAAATCGTATGTGGCAAGGCCTTACGGATTTGAGGACAAGTTCAAGGGGGACATGAGGGATGCCTCTACCCTGTTCTTGGGACGTCCTGCCGCACAATGGCTGGAGGAAAGAGGGCTGAAGGCTGATGACATAACGGGAAGCACAGACTTACAGAGCGCGGAGATTTTCCCTGTAACGGACAATATAGATGACCTGGGTTGTGTATTGGCGTGGATGACATGTAGGGCTGATGATGCACGAGGAAAGAGGATATGGACGGAGGCACGCAAGATGTCTGCCGACGGCATATCGGCTTATGCCAACCTGAGAAGACTGACTGCACAGCGGAAGGCTTTCAGAATGGAGAACCTGGTGACTCTGGCAAAGAACCATGAGAGAAGTGTGTTCTATCAGATGGATCTGGAACAGGCGGCAGAGGACTTTGCAAAGGGTGGAATGGATCTGCCGGAGAAATTGCCGGAGGATACGCTGCTGCTGAAAAAGATAAGCGACGGGATGTTCCGAGCAAGGGTGATGGAGATTAAGGGTAACCCTGAGGCGAAGGCTATGGAGGACAGGGCTTTCGGACTGATGCGCGAGGGACTGACGGGTGTGATGGATTTGAGACAGAGACCGGTGATGGCTGTGTATGCGGATCAGATAGTATGGGGACGCAGCCCCGTGAGGATTGACCTGGCGGGGGGATGGACTGATACTCCGCCTTTCAGCGTGATGGAGGGTGGCAATGTGGTGAACATAGCAATAGAACTGAACGGACAGCCGCCTTTGCAGGCTTATGTGAAACCGTCGGACAATTATAATATTATACTGCGTTCCATTGATCTGGGGGCTGCTGAGGTGATTACTTCGTACGAGGAGCTGAGGGATTTCAGGAAGGTGGGCTCGCCTTTCTCCATTCCTAAGGCGGCTCTGGCTCTGGCGGGATTCCTGCCGGAATTCTGCATGGATGCTCATGCTTCGCTGGAAGAACAGCTGAGGGCGTTCGGCAAGGGTATAGAGGTGACTTTGCTTTCTGCGGTTCCTGCAGGATCGGGACTGGGTACAAGCTCTATACTGGCGGCTACTGTGCTGGGGGCTCTGAATGATTTCTGCGGACTGAACTGGGACAGACAGGCTATCGGCAACAGGACTCTGATTCTGGAACAGATGCTTACTACGGGAGGCGGATGGCAGGATCAGTATGGCGGGGTGCTGCAGGGTGTGAAGCTGCTGCAGACGGCTCCGGGATGGAAGCAGGAACCTGCAGTGAAGTGGATGCCGGACTATATATTCAGGAATGAGGAGTATGCGAAGTGTCATCTGCTGTATTACACGGGTATCACGCGTACGGCAAAGGGTATCCTGGCGGAGATAGTCAAGGGTATGTTCCTGAACTCGGAAAAGCATCTGAGAATTCTGGACGCGATGAAGGGGCATGCACTGGAGATGTATGACGCCATTATAAGGAATGACTTCGAGGGGATGGGACGCCTGGTAAGGAAGACATGGCAGCAGAACATGGCTCTGGACAGCGGTACCAATCCTGAGGCGGTGAGAAGGATGACCGCAATGATAGACGACCTGTGTCTGGGATATAAGCTGCCGGGTGCAGGCGGAGGCGGATATCTGTATATGGTGGCAAAGGATCAGGAAGCGGCTGCCAGAATAAGAAGGATTCTGAACGAAAACAGGATGAACGACAAGGCGAGGTTTGTGGATATGAGGCTTTCGGACAGGGGGCTGGAGGTGAGCAGGAGCTGATGATAATTAAGAATTAAAAATTAAGAATTAAAAATTAAAAAGTTGACAAGGCTTCAGTTACAAGTGGACAAGGATTCAGTTACAAGGGGACAAGGATTCCATCCGGTCAGCGAAGTTAAAGCCTCGTTAACTTGTCAACTCGTTAACTTGTCAACTCGTTAACTTGTCAACTAGTAACTAGTCAACTAACAACTAAAAACTCAAAATCATATGAAAAGGAATATCGCGGTGGCAGGAACAGGTTATGTAGGCCTGTCAATAGCAACATTGCTGGCACAGCATCACAGGGTGATGGCTGTGGATGTAATACCTGAAAAGGTAGAAAAAATTAATAACCGTATTTCACCTATACAGGATGATTACATAGAGAAGTATCTGGCAGAAAAGGAACTGGATCTGACTGCCACACTGGACGGTGAAGCGGCATACAGGGATGCGGACTTTGTGGTGATAGCGGCTCCTACAAACTATGATCCGGTGAAGAACTATTTCGACACCAGTCATGTGGAGGAGGTTATCGACCTGGTTAGAAGCGTTAATCCTAAGGCGGTGATGGTGATAAAGAGTACTATTCCGGTAGGATACTGCGAAGGGCTGTATAAAAGATACGGAAGGGATCTGAAACTGCTGTTTTCGCCTGAGTTTCTGCGTGAGAGCAAGGCGCTGTATGACAACCTCTACCCCAGCCGTATAATAGTGGGATGTCCGAAAGAGAATGTTTGTGACCATGCGGAGGAACTGAAAGAGGCTGCAAAGGCTTTTGCGGGTCTGCTGCAGGAGGGTGCGCTGAAGGAGAACATAGACACTCTGTTTATGGGACTGACGGAAGCGGAAGCGGTGAAGCTGTTTGCAAACACTTATCTGGCACTGAGGGTTTCGTACTTCAACGAGCTGGACACTTATGCTGAGATGAAGGGTCTGAACACTGTGGATATAATAAACGGTATTAGCCTTGACCCGAGAATAGGCAACCATTATAATAATCCGTCGTTCGGATATGGCGGCTACTGTCTGCCGAAGGATACGAAGCAGCTGCTTGCCAACTATGCGGATGTACCGGAGAACCTGATTCATGCGATAGTGGAATCGAACCGTACAAGGAAGGACTTCATTGCGGATCAGGTGCTGAAAATGGCGGGATATTACACTGCGAACTCACAATGGGACATGGGCAACGAAAAGAACGTGGTTATCGGTGTCTATAGGCTTACAATGAAATCGAACAGTGACAACTTCCGACAGAGCTCTATTCAGGGCGTGATGAAGCGTATCAAGGCGAAAGGTGCTACGGTGATAATATATGAGCCTACGCTGGAGGACGGAACAACTTTCTTCGGTTCGAAGGTGGTGAACGATATGGAGGAATTCAAGAGACTGTCCGGGGCTATAATAGCGAACAGATATGACTCGTGTCTGGACGATGTGAAACAGAAAGTCTATACAAGGGATATTTTTAAAAGGGATTGAGTTTCTGTTTTTACATTTTTTACGAATATTCTTTGGATATATGTTTCAATATATTAAATTTGCCCCGGCTATAGGTAAGAGTTTGTTGTAAACGGCTTTACTGCCTTACCAGTTTATAACTATGTTACTATATAACTTTAATACTTTATAACTGATTTATTACTGTATAACTTTATTCCAATGCTTAGAAACAATTCATACAACAGTGCTGTAAGTTATTTCGTAATAGGAACTGAAACTATAATCGCTGGGGGACTGTTCTTCCTAATGAGGAAGCTGTTTAACGATGATTATGCAAGTGTGGTAATGGATGCAACGGGATTGCAGATTGGTCTGACTCTGATGCTGATTTATGCAATAAGCGCCGCTACTTCGGGGGTGGTGCTGTACAAAAGAAAGATCTATGCATACGAAATAATGAGCAGGATTATGTCGGCAATGCTGAAATTCATACTCCTCTCCTACTGTCTTCTTAAAGCGGGGAACTATATGAATACTTTCTCGACATTCTATCTGTTGTATATACTGATTCTTACTATGCTGATAGTTCTGTTCAGGGTAAGTCTGAGAATGATGATTAAGGCGTACAGAACAAGAGGCGGAAACATAAGGTTTGTGGTACTGGTGGGAAGCAGCAGAAGCATGACGGATCTGTACGGGGAGCTGACGGACCAGAAATGGGCAGGATATAATGTACTGGGGTATTTCGATTTCGAGAAGAACGAAAACATGCCGGAAGGATGCGAATATCTGGGAACTCCGGAAGATGTGACTGGATTTCTGGAAAAGAACCATAACGTGCATTATCTGTTCTGCGGACTGAGGGATGTGCACCGTGACGTAATCACAAGGATTATAAGTTTCTGCGAGAACCATATTGTGAGATTCTACAGTGTGCCGAACATGAACAACTATCTGCAGAACAAGGTGTATCTGGAGTCGGTGGGCAGTGTGCCGGTGCTGAGCCTGAGAAAAGACAGACTGTCGAGCATGAGCAACAAGATAATAAAAAGGACTTTCGACCTGGTGTTCTCAACACTCTTCCTTTGCACGCTATTCCCTGTCATACTGATTATAGTGACCATAATAACTAAAATAACCATGCCGGGACCGGTGTTCTTCAGACAGAAAAGGAACGGACTGAACGACAAGGAGTTCTACTGCCTGAAATTCAGAAGCATGAAGGTGAATGCGGATGCTGACAGGCTGCAGGCGACAAAGGATGACCCGAGAAAGACGAAATGGGGAAACATAATGAGAAAAACGAATATTGACGAGCTGCCGCAGTTTATCAATGTATTCATGGGCGACATGAGTGTAGTGGGCCCTAGACCGCACATGCTGAAGCATACGGAGGAATATTCGAAACTTATAGACAAGTATATGGTGAGACATCTGGTGAAACCGGGAGTGACGGGATGGAGCCAGGTGACAGGTTTCAGAGGGGAAACCAAGGAACTGAAGGACATGCAGGGAAGAATCAGGGGGGATATATGGTATATCGAAAACTGGTCGTTCTGGCTGGATCTGTACATTATCTACAGGACTGTGGCAAATGTGTTCAAAGGTGAAGAAAAAGCATATTGACGGTAATGATATTTTCATTCCGGAATACTATTTGCAGATTTTAAAACAGAAAATATGAAAAATATGATGGAAGAGTGATATATTTATACTTTTTATTTATATTTTTGCGTGGATTTCATAATTAATATCAATTATGCCATTGAAAAAATCTGAAATTATAAGATACTCGGTCATAGCAATTCTTCTGACAGTATGCGCAGGAACAGGAAGGGCGCAATATACTATGGGGAATGCGGGAATGATGAACACTCCGTCGGCGGAGATGAACGAACCGGGAACATTCCTGTTCGGGGGAAACTATCTGCCGGAGAGACTGGTACCTTTCGGATACAACACAGGAAACTATTTCGCAGGGATTACGCTGTTCTCTTTTCTGGAACTGACTTACAGGGAAACCCTGCTGAAAACGACTTATATGACAGTGAAACCGAAATTCAACCAGCAGGACAGGTCGCTGTCGGTAAGGGTGAGACTGCTGAAGGAAAGGAAATATATACCGGCTCTGGCCGTGGGTACGCATGACCCTTTTGCCGACCTGGGAAAGAATTACTATCAGGGGTATTTCGGGGTGCTGACAAAACATTTCTACGTGGGAAACAACGAGATTGGCATAAGCGCGGGGTATCTGGGATACACGGGCGACAGAAGCAGGCTGAGGGACGGGGTGTTCGGAGGAGTGACTTTCCGTCCGGCTTTCTACAGGGATCTGACTTTTATGGCTGAATATGATACAAGGAACGTAAACGTGGGCGTGGCTGCAAGGCTGTGGAGACACGTGTCGGTACATGCGTTTACATCGGGATTTAAATGCTTGGCGGGAGGACTGAGATATGAATGCACACTTATTCATTAGGAGATGTACTTTCGCGGCTGCATTTATGATGTCGGCTGCATTTGCCGGAGCACAGGTGGATACGGCACTGAAAAGCCTGGGTATGGAGAATATCAGGACTGTGGAAACGGAGGACGGATGTATAACGGCTTTCGAGGACAGGGCTTACAGATCGTCGTACTACGGTGTGGGGAAGGCTATAGAGACCGCCTTAGGGGCCAGAAAAGAAGGAAGCCTGACACTGGTGGTGACGGACAGGAACGGAATGCCGCAACTGAGGATATTCATTGACGGAAATACCGTGGAAGACTTTGCCTGCGGAAAGGCTACGATAAGGGATGTATATACAAGGATGGAGATGGGGACATGTGCCGACAGGGAACTGGAACTGCTGAAAGGGACAGAGACAAAGGCGAAAAGCGCATGGAGACCGGATCTGACGGTATATCCCAACCTGTTCCTGGAAAATACTAGTTTTGACAAGCTGTACAGATATGCCGTGGCACTGGCACCGGCTATAGAGATGCCACTGTGGAAGGGTGCGGAAATAACGGCTCAGGTGATTTTCCCTGTAGTGACCAACCAGAAGGGTGAGCTGAAGACAATAAGACCGGGGTTCGTGACATTCCGACAGGGAGTATATCTGAAAAAGAACTGGCATGCGTGGGTGACAGGTGGACTGTTCAATAACAACAGGATGGGCGGAAACGTGGAGGCAATGTGGAGAAGCCCGAAAGGAAGATGGGAACTGGGCGGAAGACTCGGGGCTACGGTGTGGTCGCTGTTCGACGAGGACGGATGGACCATAACAAACAAGCCGAAACTGGACGCGGCTGTTTATGGAAGGGTGTATATACCTGGATGGAACACGGAACTGTACGGATCGGTGAACAGATTTGTTTACGGCGACTACGGGGCAATGGGTGAAGTGACAAGACACTTCGGAGAATATACCGTGGGACTGTATGCAATGGTTGCCGGAGGTGACATAAACGGAGGATTCAGCTTTGCAATTCCACTGCCGGGAAAGAAATACAACAGATGGAAAGGCATGAGACTGAAACCGAGCGACTACTTCGCTTTCAGATACAGCATGGTGGCATGGGGCGATTATGTAGATAAGAATCTGGGAGTGTATTACAACGACGAACCGAACAAGAACAGAAGCAAGGGATTTTATCAGCCTGAATATGTTAGGTATTTTCTGATAAAGGAACTTGATAAAAATTAATAATTAAAAATTAAGAGTTAATAATTAAAAAAGCAACGGTCAACGAAGTTAATTCGGAGTTATAAATTGAACAATAATATAAAAAAAAAGGACAACAAAATGAAAACTAACAAGATTTTGGTAATGGCACTCCTGCTTGGCTTTGCAGGTGCAGGATTTACTTCATGTGCCATAAAGGACAATGAAAAGAAAGCTGAAATGGTTGAGGACCCGATACAGGCTACCACAGAATACTATATCAACGGTAAGGTGGTGGATGCAAACGGAAACAATCTGTCGGGCGTGACTGTAAGCGCAGGGGAAGTAGTGGCAAAGACTGCTGCCGACGGTACTTTCTCGCTGACTGTAAACGCTACAGGAAGCTATAACGTGGCTGCCTCAATGGACGGATACCTGAAAGTATCAGGAACAGTGACAGTGCCTCAGAACGCTACAAACAGATCGTCGTACAACACTTCGTTCATCATGGAAAAGAAGGCTGCTGGCATTTCCATAGCTCAAGACAACACTGCCGATGTGGTAATCTCTACTGAAACAAACACTAACGTGGGAAACCTTGACAATGTGGATAACGGTCTTGCTGTGGCTATTCCGGGAAACACTACAAACCTTGCAGGTTCGGAAATCTCTGTAACAGAATATATACCTGAGGTATCGGCCGCTGCAGTGGAAAACCAGGAAGCTCCGGTAGCGAACATCTATGTGGAAACTTCGAAGGATATTGACGCCAACGGTATCACACTGGCTATTGCAAACCCTGCACAGAGCGGAGAAACAACTTTCGAATCGTTCAACGTATATAAGAGTACAGTTTCAAGAAGCGATGACGGATTCACAAAAATCGGCGAGGCTTTCCTTGGAAACGGAAACAAGTTCTCTATCGTTCTTGACAACGGCAAGCTGGCAGGTGACTACTCTTTCCGTGTGAAATACAACAGCACTGCCACTACTGGCAAGGAAACTGTTTCGGGCGAAAAGGACAACAGCGGCTCGATGAATGCAATCAGAGACTACAAGATAAGCTACAATGAAAAGATGGGCTGGGAATATACTAACCAGAACGCATTCAGCGGACTTGACGAGGAGATAGTAAAGATGATGAAGAACGCCATCAAGGCTTGTCAGGGTGCTGAAGGTGTTACAACCACATCAAAGAGTCTTACCACAAACATCAGCGGTAACCATATCCTGTACTACACTGTAGATAACAACTATACTGAAACTACCTACAAGTTCGTGATGACAGGAGGCAAGAACGTTACAGTGAAGACAAAGGCTTATACAGGCACTAAGCTGAACTACCAGATTGTTTCGGCCGACCAGCACTCAGGTGGTACTGCTAACGGTAACTGATAAATCGATTCATTGTAAAAAACATAATCATTGACATATTATGAAAATCAGAAACATATTGATGACTGCAGCTATATGCTGTACATCTGCAATTTTTGCACAGAATACACAGGAAAACGGTGAGTTCAGAAAGAACAACTGGTTCCTGACTGCCGGAGGTACTACAGAGGCATGGATGAACAAGGACGGATACGTGCTGGGTACTGCAAAGGGCGGTTTCGGAGTGTGGGTAAACCCTTATCTGGGACTGAAGCTGGAAGCTGTGGCAGGTAACACAAGACTTCTGGAAAACAGCAGAGGCCAGGTGTTCGGTGCGCATCTGTCGTATATGGCACATATTCTGGGAGCGAAGAAATATTCATGGTTCAACCTGCTGGGTGTTGTAGGTGGAGGATATTATATGTATAAATCGGGCAGCATATTCGATGAATACTCAAAATATCAGTCACTGAATGCAAACGTAGGAGTGCAGGCTCTGTTTAACGTGGCTCCAAGATGGAGCATATACCTGCAGCCTGACATGGTGATGCAGCCTAAATATTATGATCCTGCAAACAGAAAAGATTTCACTCTGAGCGCTGCTCTGACCCTGGGTGTGAACTATACTTTCAGAAGCAAGTTCGTGGGACAGGACAAGGTGGATGTGCTTCAGGCTGAAAAGGACCAGCTGAACGACGAGGTGAACAGAATGAGAAAGGAACTGAGCGAAGCCAACTCGAAACTTGCAGCACAGCAGGAAGAGACAGTGAAAGCACAGAGAGAGGCTGCAGAAGCCAAGGAAGCTGCAGCTGAAACAGCCGGACAGCAGAAGGTTACTCCGGATATGGCTGAATATACCGCATTCTTCTCTATCAACTCGGCAATCCTGTCAAAACAGGAAGTGGTAAATCTGGAAGCTATAGCTGACGTGATGAAACAGTTCCCACAGGCTAAATATAAGATTACAGGTTATGCAGACAAGCAGACCGGTTCGGCTGAGTTCAACCGGAAGGTTTCAAGACAAAGAGCTGAAGCTGTGTATAACACACTGGCTGACAAGTTCGGCGTGAACAGAGATCAGATGATTGTGGAAGGTGCCGGTGGTGTGGATACAATGCACCAGGGTGATCCTAAGCTGAGCAGAGCTGCCGTAATCACTGTAGTAAGATAATCAATACATTATTTATGGAAACGGGCAGGAACATTCCTGCCCGTTTTGTCATTAAATATAGGGGCATGTTTTGATTTCTTATGTTAAATAAGTATCTTTGCAACGGTTATTCAAAAAAAACAGAACATATAAAAATATTTCATGAGAAAACATTTCGTATATGCAGCGTTCTCAATCCTAATGATGGGAGCACTTCCGGTTTTTGCCCAGTCGGGCATGACTGACTCGCAGGTGATACAGTACGTTCAGGACGGTATGAAACAGGGTAAAAGCCAGCAAAAGCTGATGATGGAACTCACTGCCAAGGGTATGACCCAGGAACAGGCCCTGAGACTGAAGAAAATGTATGAGTCGGGACAGATAAGCAACAGCAGCGGCATTTCGGACAGGATAAGCGCCAACAGCAGGATGAGACAGGGGAAACTCAACGGTGACGAGCAGTCCAACATAAAGGGATACAACAAGATGCAGCTGGGAATGCTGAACGACTCGACAATGTATAATCCGGACATGTTTATCGCAGTGGATGAATACGGAAGGCCTATAAAGCCGGTGAAGCCGGAAGACCAGGTGTTCGGAAGAAATATCTTCACGAACAAGAACCTGTCGTTCGAACCGGACATGAATGTTGCCACTCCACAGGATTACAGACTGGGACCGGGGGACGAAATAATAATAGATATCTGGGGGGCCAGCGAGAACTCGATAAGACAGGAAATTTCGCCTGACGGTTGCATCACCATACCGGGACTGGGAATGATTTCGCTGAACGGACTGAACATAGCCGATGCAAGGGAATATCTGAAGAGTGAACTGAGCAAGATATATGCGAATGAGGGAAACCAGATACAGGTGACACTGGGAAATACAAGAAGCATTAAGGTGAACGTGATGGGTGAAGTGATGGTGCCGGGCACCTATACCCTGTCGGCTTTCGCATCGGTGTTCCATGCTCTGTACAGCGCAGGAGGTATAACCGACCTCGGTAGCCTGAGAGACATCAGGGTGGCAAGAAACGGAAACACGGTGGCCAACGTTGACGTATATGAATATATACTACAGGGAAAGACTGATGGTAATATCAGTCTGCAGGAAGGTGACGTAATCATAGTTCCTACCTACGAGGCTATTGTTAAGGTGGAAGGCAAGGTGAAAAGACCTATGAAGTATGAGATGAAGAGTGACGAAAACATCTCTACCCTACTGAAATATGCCGGTTTCTTTGCTGCCAACGCATACAAGAACAGCGTGAGAGTGGTGAGACAGGAAGGAAGACAGTTCTCTGTAGCGACAGTGGATAGAGACGATTTCGCTTCGTTCAAGGTGATGGACGGTGACGTGGTGACTGCCGACTCGATTATCAACAGATTCTCGAACAAACTGGAAGTGGTCGGTGCGGTTTACAGACCGGGTATTTACGAATTCTGTGAAAACATAAACACAGTGAAGGAACTGCTTACACAGGCTGACGGACTGCTGGGTGATGCATTTACAAACCGTGCGGTGCTGTACAGACAGCGCGAGAACCTGACAAGCGAAGTGCTTTCGGTGGATGTGAAAGGTATAATGAACGGTACGGCTCCTGACGTGGAACTGAAGAATAACGATTTGCTGTACATCCCGAGCATTCACGATATAAAATATGCCGGTGACGTTTATATTTCGGGAGAGATAAAGAATCCGGGTATATATCCTTATTCGGACAATATGACTCTGGAAGACTTCGTGATTACTGCAGGAGGACTGAAGGATGAAGCTTCGCTGGTGAGAGTGGATGTGTCAAGACGTATTAAGGACAACAAGGGAACTGAGGCGACTGAGACTGTGGGACAGAACTTTACATTCGGACTGAAAGACGGATTCATAGTGGATGGCGAACCGGGATTCGTGCTTGAACCGTATGACCAGGTGTTCGTGAGAAAGAGTCCTGGATACAACGTACAGAAAAACGTAAAGGTGAACGGTGAAGTGCTGTACGAAGGTGAATACAGCCTGAACTTCAAGAATGAAAGACTGAGCAGCCTGATAGAACGTGCGGGAGGTATAACAGCTTTCGGATATGCAAAGGGTGCGAAACTGACCAGAGTGGCAAACGATGACGAGAAGAAGAGAATGGAGGATGTTCTGAAGCTGATGAGAAGAGAGCTTGGCGAAGGGCTGACAGACTCGCTGAAACTGGAACTGGACAGTGTGTTCACTGTTGGTATAGATCTGGAAAAGGCTTTGGCAAAACCGGGAAGCAGCGCAGACATCGTACTGAGAGAGGGTGACGTGATTAGCGTTCCGGAAATGACATCGACAGTGAAGATAAACGGTGCGGTGATGATGCCTAACACTGTGACATATATGGACGGAGAGAACGTGAAGTATTATCTGAACCAGGCTGGTGGCTACTCGCAAAGCGCAAAGAAGAGCAAGAAATTCATTATCTACATGAACGGCCAGGTGGAAAGGGTTAAGGCAAGAAGCAAGAAGGTGGAACCGGGATGCGAGATTGTAGTGCCGAACAAGGTGAAGAAGAACAGATTCGGAGACATAATGGGATATACCACTTCGCTGGCCTCACTGGCTATGATGGTGGCTTCTATTGCGAATCTGGTTAAGTAGTTAGTTGTTGGTTTTAGCTGTTAGACACTATTATGGAAGATATACAGAAACAACAGAATATACAGGAACAGGAAATAGATCTGATAGAACTGGCAAAAAAGGTCTGGGAAGGAAGAAAACTTGTACTGAAAGCCTGCGGATGGGCAGTGCTGGTAGGACTTGTAGTTGGATTCAGTATCCCTAAGGAATATACAGCCAATGTGACTCTGGCACCGGAAACTACATCAGGAGGCAGGTCTGTAAGCGGAGGATTGTCGGCATTGGCTGGAATGGCAGGAATCAATCTGGGGGCATCACAAACGGCTGATGCATTATCGCCAGAGTTATACCCGGATATTGTGAAATCTATACCTTTCTCGATAGAAATGTTCGATGTAAAGGTAACAGACATGAAAGGAGAACTGAATACAACGGTATATGAATATCTGAAAGAACACCAGAAACAACCATGGTGGGGATATATTATTTCTGCACCATTCAAGGCTTTGGGATGGGTAATGAAAACCATAAAGGGTGAAAAAGAGGAAACTACGACAGGTACTGTTGATCCTTTTAAACTGACAAATGAACAGAACGGAATAATTGCTACATTAGGAGAAAGAATAAAAGTAGAAGTAGATAAGAAAACTTCAGTAATAAAAATTTCAGTGACAATGCAAGACCCTCTGATAGCAGCAACGCTGACAAACGAAGTGATGGAAAAGCTGCAAGACTATATTACGGAATACAGGACAAACAAGGCAAGGAAAGACTTGGAATATACTCAAAAGCTGTACGAAGAAAGCATGCAGAGCTATCATGAGGCACAGCAGGAATATGCCGCATATATGGACAGAAACCAGAATGTTTCGCTGAGAAGCGCCCAGACACAACAGGAAAGGCTGAGAAACGAAATGGAACTGGCATTCAATGTATATAACCAAACTGCACAGCAGCTGCAGGTGGCAAAGGCTAAGGTACAGGAGGACACTCCTGTATATACAGTGGTGGAGGCTGCTTCGGTTCCGCTCAGAGCAACAAAACCATCGAAGGCGATGATTCTGATAGGATTCGTATTCCTGGCAGGAGTGGGATCATGCGGATGGATACTGTTCGGAAAGGATCTGATAAATTCTTTTAGAAAATAATTATATATAGGGGTGAAAATAGAAGTTTTTACCCCTTTTTTACTGTAACTTATATACATTAAAACAGACTGAATGAGAAAAGTAGCATTGATTACAGGTATTACGGGACAAGACGGTTCATACCTGGCCGAATTTTTATTGGAGAAAGGATACGATGTACACGGAACTATCAGACGCTCGTCTGTGGATTACAGAGAGAGAATAGCACATCTGGAAGGAAAACCTAACTTCCATCTGCACTATGCGGATCTGGGAGACTCGATGAGCATCATGCAGGTAGTGAGCAAGGTACGCCCTACCGAAGTATATAACCTGGCTGCACAGAGCCATGTGCAGGTGTCGTTCGACTCGCCTGAGTTTACAGCAAATGTGGATGCAACAGGTGTGCTCCGCGTGCTGGAGGCTGTGCGTCTGTGCGGACTGACTGACAGCTGCCGCATATATCAGGCATCGACATCGGAACTGTACGGAAAGGTGGAGGAAGTGCCACAGAACGAGAATACTCCGTTCCACCCCTACTCGCCTTATGCAGTGGCAAAGCTGTACGGATTCTGGATTGTGAAGGAATATCGTGAGGCTTACAATATGTTCTGCTGCTCGGGTATCCTGTTCAACCATGAGAGTGAACGCCGTGGTGAGACTTTCGTGACAAGAAAGATTACTCTGGCTGCCGCACGTATTGCTCAGGGTAAGCAGGAGAAGCTGTATCTGGGTAATCTGGACTCGCTGCGTGACTGGGGTTATGCGAAGGACTATGTGGAATGTATGTGGCTAATCCTGCAGAACGACCAGCCTGAGGACTTCGTAATCGCTACAGGCGAACAGCACAGCGTAAGGGAATTCTGCTATTATGCATTCAAACGTGCAGGTATAGAACTTGAATTCAAGGGTGAAGGTATTGACGAAAAGGGTTACGACAAGGCTACAGGAAAGTGTCTGGTAGAGGTGAGCGAAGATTTCTACCGTCCTACCGACGTGGTGAACCTGTGGGGTGACCCTACTAAGGCGAAAGCAAAACTGGGATGGAACCCGACAAAGACAAGCTTCCAGGAACTGGTGAACATCATGGTGGATGCCGACATGGCGAAGGTGGCTGTGGAAAGACACAGCGAGGTGGTGAGAACTAATCTTGCGGAGTATCTGGAGAAGGGAATAGTGAAATAATTAATAATTAAGAGTTAAGAATTAAGAGTTAAGAATTAAGAGTTAATAATGAGTTATTTAATTTTTAATTCTTCATTGATATAACCGTGGATAAAAACAGTAAAATATATGTGGCAGGACACCGCGGACTGGTGGGCTCTGCCATCTGGAACAATCTTCTGCAAAGGGGATATACAAATCTTGTGGGAAGGACTCACAAGGAACTGGATCTGCTGGACGGGGTGGCTGTGAAGAAATTCTTCGACGAGGAAAAACCGGATGCGGTGATTCTGGCTGCCGCTCATGTGGGCGGTATAATGGCGAACTCTATCTACAGAGCTGACTTTATATACAACAATCTGCAGATACAACAGAACGTGATAGGCGAAAGCTTCCGTCACGGGGTGAAGAAGCTGCTGTTCCTGGGAAGTACATGCATCTATCCGAGGGATGCGGAACAGCCGATGAAAGAGGAAGTGCTGCTCACCTCCCCTCTGGAATATACCAACGAACCGTATGCGATAGCGAAGATTGCGGGACTGAAGATGTGTGAGAGCTTCAATCTGCAGTATGGCACAAACTATATAGCGGTGATGCCGACTAACCTGTATGGTCCGAACGATAATTTCGACCTGGAGAGAAGCCATGTGCTGCCGGCCATGATAAGAAAGATCCATCTGGCAAAATGTCTGATGAACGGCGATATGGAGGCTGTAAGGGCTGACCTGAAGAAGCGTCCGGTGGAAGGTGTGGACGGAAATTCTCCGGAAGCTGACATCATAGCTATTCTGGCCAAATACGGCATACACAATGACCATGTGATACTGTGGGGCTCGGGAAAACCGATGAGAGAGTTCCTGTGGAGCGAGGAAATGGCAGACGCCAGCGTGCATGTGCTGCTGAATGTGGATTTCAAGGACACTTATAAGGAAGGCGACAAGGATATCAGAAACTGCCATATCAATGTGGGTACGGGCAAGGAACTGAGCATTCACGACGTGGCAATGCTGATCAAGAAGGAAATAGGTTTCGAAGGGGAAATAAGATGGGACGCATCGAAGCCGGACGGCACGATGAGGAAACTTACGGACGTGACGAAACTGCATAACCTGGGATGGCACCACAAAGTGGAAATTGATGAAGGTGTGCACAGAATGTACAAATGGTACACGGAACAATAACGAATGGACAATGGCGGGATGTCAACTGATGATGTCCCGCCATTTTTATATATAAGATATATCTAAACAAAAATGTAACGGAATGATGTAATTATAAATATGTATTCACAATTAAAAAGATTTTACTTGTATTTTTTTTCTATTTATTGGATATTTTCGCTATATTTGCAAAGTATTATTAATATG
>NZ_JACJLE010000067.1 GCF_016901995.1 Bacteroides caecigallinarum
TGCCTATGATATATCAAAGCGGATATCTTACAATAAAGGCTTACGACAGAGATTTCAATACCTTCCTTCTTGATTTCCCGAACAATGAAGTAAAGGGGGGATTCCTTACAATGGTAGCCTCGTCATATCTGCAACCATCAGAAGAAACAGGCAGTTGGATAAGAAGCCTTGTTATAGCACTGCGCAAAGGAGAGGTGGAGCAGGTACGCGAGCTGTTCACTTCTTTCCTCTCCGGCATCCCTTACACAATGCGCCGCAAGGAAAACGAAGTGGAGCGTGAACGGTATTTCCAATATACCTTCTATCTCATTATGCGTCTGGTGAGTGTTTATACCGTCTATGCCGAGAAGGTGCAGAGCCAGGGACGTGTGGACTGCATAGTGGAAACATCGGACTATGTATATATCTTTGAGTTCAAACTGGACGGTACGGCCCAAGAGGCGCTTCAGCAGATAGAGGAAAAAGGATATGCACGTGAATATGCAGCCGATAGCCGCAAAGTTTATAAGATTGGTGCATCATTCTCTTCTGAGACCGGCACAATTAGCGACTGGACAGTAAATTAGAGAAGTATTACTGAATTCTGAGAGTCATGCAATAACCATAATGAATGTAATATGAATGAAAAACTTCTTATAAAATGTGATACTACTATTTTTGCAGACGAGATTACAGATTTGCTTGTTGAAAATAATATCGTTTCTCGCCAGCATGATGAGGGGCAAGACCAAAGGCCTGGTGCTTATGGTCCTATTACCGGTATTGCGATATATGTTTTTGAGAAAGATTATGAAAAGGCAGTTGAGATAATAAATCTTATTGTTGACAAGAGAAATAAATCTCATATCTGGTGCCCTAAATGTGGAAGCTACAATGTATCAGCTATAGCCGTAAATAATAAATACGGAACTGCTATAACATTATTATGCATCTTTCTTATTCTTATTCCTGGGATTTATCTTGTTTGGGCAAATGATTTTGGCCTCAGATCAACTATTGCGGATTATATAGCATTGTCTATGTTCATTTCGTTTCTTGTAATTGCATTTTTCGGAAAAATTTCCAATGCCAATTATATATGTAAAGATTGCAATAAAAGGTTTAGCCATAAATGATTTTGCGTAACAGTTACCCAGTCTACACAGTACTAACAAATTCTTGAAGATCGTAGGTCGTTACCTGCAGATGGATAGTGCAGATGATAATGAGATAGATAAAATATAAGCGACTAAGCTCAATCTTAGCCGCTTTTATTTATATTCATTATCTTTATTTTTCTTGTTCTGTTATAATCTCTATCAGTTTGTATCTGACATCGCTATCATCAGCAGGTGGATTTGCTAAAGTCGTTTTTTCAACCTTAAGAGTGTATTCAAAACCTTTCTTATATACAAATCCTTCTATGCCATTTAAGGGTAGTTTTGAATAGCTTGAATTTCCTTCTTCTTTAATAAGCATACATTCTACTGGAGTATCGCTTCCCCAAGGAATATAAGTATCAGTTTCCGCAGACACATACATTTTTATTGTTTCTACTTTGTCTGTCATATCATCTTTATCACAACTGATAGAGGCAAATGTAAACAGGAACAGCATCAGTATTCCAAATAAATTCTTTGTTTTCATGTTACTTTGATTATAGTAGTTTATAGTTTTGCAATAACTCTTATTTTCTGCACTGTTTATCGGTTATCTTATTTGTTATAGTTATCTTTTGGATGACTGTATATAACTACGCAAAATTAGGTATAGACCTAATACAATAAAAGGGATACTCAAAACTTGTCCCATATTGAAAAACATCGAATTTTCGAAACCTTTTTGATTTTCCTTTGTGTATTCTAAAAGAAATCTCATGAGAAAAATGGCAAAAATACTAAAGCCAAAATAGAAATAACTTCCGACTTTAAACAACTGTCTTTTATATTTGTATAGAGAATAAGCTATCAGGAAAATAATAAAATAGCTTATTGACTCATAAAGCTGTGAAGGATGTCTTGGTAAATCGTCAACGTATCTGAATATAAAAGCCCATGGCAAATCTGTCGGACGTCCAATAATTTCAGAGTTCATTAAATTTGAGATTCTTATAAAAGCTCCCCCTAATGGAGCCAAGATAGCTATGATGTCTATTATCTTCGGGAATGGAATATGAATCTTCCGTGAGTATAATAACATGGCAATGAACAAACCTATTGCACCTCCGTGGCTTGCCAATCCTTTGTATCCTATAAACTCGTAAACTCCATTAGCATTTTCTCTAAATGGTATAAATATTTCAATTATATGAGAAGAAAAATATTCAAAGTCATAAAATAGACAGTGACCAAGTCTTGCACCTCCGAAAATACCAATAACAGCATATATAAAAAGTTTCTCCATTGCATCAGGAGTATAAATCTTCTCCTTCTTGTATATATGGCCAATTATGTAATAACATAAGACAAGTCCAGTAACAAAAATCAAACCATAATATTGAATCTTAACCGGACCAAGACTAAATATAACAGGATCTATATCCCAATTTATGTATAATATTGGATTCATTGTATTTGAAATTTATAATTCTGTATTTACATTACTTTTTACTATTCATAATTACCTCTAAAGTGGTAAACTAAACGTGGAAAATCTTCATATTTCTTTCCATCAACCCATAATTCCAGAGGAGAGATATTAAACATTATGAAATTATGTCCTACTTCAGCGTCCCCACCAAAAGTCTGAGCAAAAACAATCCGAATAGAAGGAGGTGCTCCATAACCGCCTAATACGTCGACATCCTTAGGTCGCAATCCAAAATTTATATTCCAACCGTCACTCTGATGAAAATCATAACCAGCAACAACTTCCACCTCTCCAATTTCACGCAGGCGCTCCGTCAGGCCTTCATCTGAAATCAGTTCTACATATGGTAATAATGACATATTGAATTTGAGTGAATCGCGTGAAACAGCTATTGCATTCTGAAGTTCTGTTATACTTGAACCTTTATAATAGTCTACTTGTACAGTGCCATGATAGGTTCCTTTCATGTCGAATAGCATCTGTTGTATTTCTTCTTTAGAAAACCCCTCTTCGTCTTTGTTGCAACTTGTAAGGTTAAGCACACTAAGGAACAATATCAGTATTCCAAATAGATTTTTTGTTTTCATAATACTTTAATTAACTCAATTTTTTGTACTGGATTATCATTCAAATCAGCTAATATCGCAAATATAGTGTTTATAATCTAATACGGATTCTATCCTCCATTTTTTTTTGTAAAAAAGAGTCTAATATTCTGCTAATTATAACATTATATCTATGGTACTTACATTTTACTCTTACATACGATTCTTCTGGCTCTCCCCTGCTCCTGTTCCTTTGTACTTGCTCTTGGTTGTATTAAACTTATAGCGGACAGTTAACCGAACCGTACAGTTGTTGGGTTCTTCAGTCATGTGCATGGTCTGCATATTGCTTACATACATCATAAAATCACGCTTATAGCTGTTAAACAGGTTTGTTGCGTCCAGACGGATATTCAGCTTGTCATTGAGAAGACTCTTCTGCAATGCCATATCCATTCTCCAGGAAGGTTTAAGGAATCTGCCGTTCTTCATGTTTCCCTTGCTTGTGTACATTAAATCCGCATCCAGCATAAAGCCCAAAGGCAGACTCAGATTGTTGTTCCATATAATCGTACCCATAGGATTGTCCAGACTGAGGTTGCCTTGCGGAGTCTCTATGTCATACCACTGCTTGTTCAGCTGGAAGCGCCATTGCGGTTTCCAGATACCGATAGTAGGAGAAAGTGTCACACCGGCAAAAATCTTGTCGTATGCTTCAGCGTTGGCAAGTGACATCAGCATGATTGTAGGATCATTCTCGTCATACAGACTGGTTACATTGAGGATATCGTTCTTTACCCGGTTATATCCTACAGACAGTTGCAACCAGCGGTATGTAGCTCCCAAAGTAAGGTTATGCGTAAACTTAGGGTCAAGTAGCGGATTTCCGGTTTCATAGGTATATTTGTTTATCAGCAGAACGCTGCTTCTCAAATCCCAATAGGAAGGTCTGGATATATCAGTGCGGTATGCCAGCTGAAAATTCACACGGCTGACGGGAAATGCAATGGAAAGTGTAGGGAACAGATTACTGAAGTCCTTGCTTTGCTCATCCACACGGATATCTTTCTCAAAATAATCGGAAGCATTATACTCGTATCTCAATCCAGCCAAAGCCTGTACGCTGCCAAACTTCCGGCTGTATTCCACAAAAGCCGCACCCATATTCTCGCGAATCCGACTGTCATCGTCCGAAACAATTCCTTCCGGATTCAGGTTGATGTTCCTTCGGTTGGTATAAGTATATTCACCACCAAACGACAATTCACCGCCCCACAACGGTCTGGAAAGAATCAGTCTTGCAGCATAAAGCGTGTTGTCTATGTCATTGAAGATAGATACATAGCGATTGTTATCGCTTCCGTCAGCCAGTTCTGTCTTTTCATCAAGATAGCTTGCCTTGTCACTCTTATCCCAATATCCGTCCAGGTTCAAGTCTATGCTCCAGCCCTTGACTCTGCCGTTATAATAGGCATTCACCTGATGATATTCGGAACCATTGTCTATGATATTTGGGCTGTATGTTTTTTCCGACAAAGCACCGTCACGATACACATCCGTATTGGTTTCCATCAAGGCATTTGAATAAGGAGTCTTGTGATAATCGTAGCGTATTCCTAAAGCCGAATGCTCATTGAAGGTATAGTTTACGGCTAACCGGGCGTTAAAGTTTTTGGAAGTCCAGTCATTGAATGTTGTGGATTTCTGTTGCCAGTGTTCCTGCAAATAACTATCCTGAACCAGCTCCTTACTTATCCACCCATACATTCTTGAACCATACAGCATACCGGACAAATCCCAACCATCCTTTCGGTAATTGAAGTTCAGCTGTTCCAATGCACTCCAGTCTCTATTGTACTGGAACATGGCACGGTTATCAAAGCCGAATCCTTCGCCTTCCGCTTTCTTGGTGATGATGCGTATTACGGAGGTTACTTCCGCTCCGTATCTTGCTCCTGGATTATTTACCACCTCAACGGACTTTATATTCTCTGCCGAAAGTCTGTCCAATTCAGAGTTGTCAAGTAGTTTCCGGCCATTGACATAAATCTCAGGAGTACCACGACCGAAAACATTGATTTCGCCATCTCTCGAGGTAACATTAGGTATCTTGTCAAGCATCTGTTCCGCAGTTCCGGCTTTTTCCAAAGCAGTACCGGCCACTCCAGTTACCATGGCATCTCCCTTGATACGTGTCACAGGAAGATTACCTTTTACCACCACTTCACCAAGCATCTGTGCATCCGATACGAGCTGTATGATACCTATATTTGCCGGAGATACAGGCTTACAAACGGTTCTATATCCGATGGATGATATTTTCACTATCTGATTTTCCGATGTTGTCTCCAGTGTGAAAGAACCATCCTCACAGCTGATGGTTCCACTCACAAACGCCGAATCCGGTAGCGAGAGTAGCACCACATTGGCGTAAGGCAACGGCTGGCTGTTCTCGTCAATCAGCTTTCCGCTAACTGTCTGAACGGATACTCCAACTGAAACAACGGCACAGACAGATATGAAAAATGTTCTAATTATCCTCATTTTTATAGTCTTAAATGTTTTACAAACGGCTTTTCTGGCTATCCCCTGCTCCGGTTCCTTTGTACTTACTCTTTGCTGCATTGAACTTATAACGTAGGGTCAAACCTACACTGCGGCGAACTTCCTGATTTATCGTCATAACCCTGTTTCCGCTATACAAAACAGTTTTGGCAGCGCTGGAATTGAACAAGTCATCAGCCTGAAGCCTGATACTCAGACGTTCATTAAAGAAACTTTTGTATAAACCCACATTAGCATACCAGCAACCTTCAGCTACATACGCATTTTCATTATCTCCCGGAGTATCTGCTCCCAAATCTATATCCAGTCCAAATCCGAGCGGCAAACTGAAGTGATTACGGAACGTAAACGACCCAATAGGATTATTAAAATTTTCCACGCCACCGGGTACATCTACTTTGTACCACTGCTGAAGTAACATAAGCGTAAGCTGAGGAGACCATATACCTATAGTTGGAGCAAGTGTCAAACTGGAATAAAGTTTATCCGACCCATACCTGTTGTAATAACTGAACAAAGAAACAGTCGGGTCATCTTCCGAATAAGCCTGATTAAGTTGAATGATTGCGTCACGACCATGAATATAACGCGTATTGAAATACAACCATTTGTACGAAAGATTAAACGAAAGCCTGTTTATAACCGAAGGTCGCAAAAACGGATTTCCGCCTTCGTAAGTATAACGGTTTACATACGTAGTACTACTTCGGAGCATCCAGTAAGGAGGACGGTAAATGCTTCCGGTATAACTCAGCTGCAACTGGGCCTTGCCTACAGGCAGCGAAAGAGAAACGGAAGGGAACACATTATCGTATGTGCGGCTCTGTTCGTCTATTCGCTTTCCTTCCTCGTAGTAATCCGATGCCAGATGCTCATATCGTACTCCTGCCCTTACCTGTAACCGGCTGATACGGAAACCGTATTCTGCAAAAATAGCAAAACTGTTTTCGCAGATGCGACTTTCGTCATCATCCAGAATTCCCTCAACATTCCTATAACTGTTCAGACGATTAGTATAAGTATATTCACTGCCTAACGAGAAATTTCCTTTCCATAACGGATGTTCCGCCACAAGTTTTGCCGCATACAGTGTATTTTTATCATTGCTCTCACTGGTAACAGTCTGTTCTTTCCGTTCACCGTCTGCCGAAAGAATTTCTTCCAGCATTTCCTGCGGTATTCTGTTTTTCTGCCAAATCCCGTCTGCATTAAAGTCAATATGCCAGTCTCCCACCTGTCCGTTATAATAAGTATTCAGCGTATGCCCTGAACTTACATGATTCTGCCATCCCCCGCTGTTGCTTTTCTCATAAGGGATATTGTTCTGAGCTACATCCGTCTGCATATCAATATCATCGTGAAATTTAGGAGTGCGGTCATAATTATAACGCATACCCAATGAATGGTTTTCATTAAACTGGTAATTGAGTGACAGCATTGCAGCTATGTTCTGAATATGTTTCCAGTTATACAAATAAGATTTCTGTGTCCATGTGCGGTCCAGAAAAGTTTCCTGTTCGATGTGTTTGTTGTTTTCGCTGCGTCTGTCATTACCCGAAATCATACCCGACAAATCAAAGCCTCCCTTACGATAATTGAAATCAAATACATCGTTTACCGTCCAGTCATAACGATACTCTGTATAGAAACGGTTATCGAAACCGAAACCTTCTCCTTGCGGCTTCTTGGTTTTGATTCGGATAACGGCATTCACTGTCGCGTCATAGCGCGAACCGGGATTATTCACCACTTCCACACTTTTGATGTTGTCGGAAGAAAGCTGGGCCAGTTCGGAATTGTTACGCACCTTACGACCGTTAATATAAATCTCCGGAGCACCAGCACCGAACACACGGACTTCTCCATTATCGGCTGATACCCCAGGAAGCTTGTCCAACAAATCCTCCCCTGTCCCTGCTTTTTCAAGGATACTTCCCTGCACAGTAGTAACCATTGCATCACCTTTCAGCTGCATCTTGGGCAAATCAGCTTTCACCACCACTTCTCCAAGCATCTGTGCATCCGAAACAAGCTGCACGATACCGATATTGGCAGGTGATACCGACTTATATACTGTCTTATATCCGATAGATGATATTTTCACTATCTGGTTTTCAGATGTTGCCTCCAGTGTAAAAGAACCGTCTTCACCGCTGATTGTTCCACTAACAAAAGCAGAATCCGGCAGCGACAGCAATACCACATTGGCGTATGGCAACGGCTGTCTATTCTCGTCAACCAATTTTCCGCTTACGGTCTGTGCGGATAAAATTACCGGCAAGAAGACCATTAAAGATGTAAATAAAAAAGTTTTAATCGCTTTCATTATAAAGATACTTTTTAGGTTATTATTGCTCATGGTTTATATCTACGAATGCAAAGTTAGAACATATAACAATACACCATTTAAAAAGTATCTCTACATTTAGCTATTAACAAAATACGGCATAATGCACTAATTATATGCGCATTATGCCGTATTATACAACTATGTCAATCTCTACATTTTCTATTTTCAGAACTCTGCCACCCACCTATCTAGCGTCATATCCTCATTAAGACCGCCTTCCAACGATTCACTCAAATGCTTCTTCAGACGGAACTTCTTCTGGGATACAGAAGAGACACTCACACCGAATATCTCAGACATCTGGGTGTTGCTGAAACGGAGCTTGATCAGGATGCAAAGATGAAGTTCCTGCTTAGTCAGTGTCGGACAGATAACCTGAAGACGGCTCACGAAATTGCCATACGTACTTTCGCACATTTGCTCCAGAGCCTCCCATTCCATATCATCCAGAACACGGCATTTCTCCCTAAGTTCCTTCACAAGGCTGTCGTTGTCCACAACATAGTCGGCAAGCATACGTTCACGCTGCTTCAGGTTAAAATTCTCTTCTGATATGCTACGGAACTTCTCCGTATCACGGCGGGCCTTGTCAAGTTTAGAGGTATATTCGGCAATATGCTGTTGCAGAGTGGCTATATTTTCAGACAGCCTGCCATTCTCTGACTGAAGACTGTCTATCTGTTCACGGTATGAATCTATATCTTCAGAATTAACTTCCTGGCGTGATATCTGCTCCTGCAGTTCGTCCATATAGCGGTTGTTCTGCATGAGACGTGTCTCATATTCGTGCAGTTGAAGCATGTAGTCCTGCAGCTGTTCAGACTGTTTGCGGATGGTAGTTTCCTTACGGACAAGACGTTTCTGGTAAAAATATGCTACAACAGCTATAACCACAATCAGGCATATCGTGATGATGAACAGCAAACGCTGCGCATCTGCCTTCTCCAGCTTCAGACGCTGCTGTTCAGTGATGAGTTTCTGATGGTCGTACTTCTCTTTATAGGCGATGATTTCCTTGCCTTTGTCTAAGGACATGACAGAGTCGGTATAGAAAAGAAGTGAATCGCAATAGGTCTTCAGGTATTGGTGATATTTAGAGTTATCGCATAATCTATACAAATATCTATAAACAGATTCTTTAGTATAAACATTATCAGTATTCAATGCTTTGTTTAAATAATAGAAAGCAGAATCTAACTTACCTAAACTAAACAAATTCTTTCCTATTAATGAATTTGAACGATATTTTACAGGGAATGGTCGCAAAATACTCAAAGATTTCTCATATTCACAGCTGTTAGTATATACCAAAGCGGTTTCATGTTGCACACCATAATAATACTCATCATTTTCAAGTCCAAGCTCCAATGCAATCTCCATGCATTTCTGATAAGTTTCTATCGCTGCAGGCAGTTTATCCAAAAGACAATAGCATCTGGCCAGATATTGCAATGATCCCATCTGGTACCTTTTATTAGAATCTTTCACTGCATAATCGTATGCTTTAGAACAAGCGTCAAAGGCATATTCCTCAAAATCACGATATAAATAAAGCTTTCCTAGAGAAGACATTATCAGATATCCAGTCTTATAATCGTCTGTTTTCTCCACCTCTGTTTTGCCTTCCAGATAATACTGCATGGCGTCCTCTATATTCCCTAAATTATAGTTTATATTACCCATATAAAGGGCTGACATCGCCTTTCTGCGGGCATTATCGGTTGGCTTGTAATAATCGTATGCTATCCTAACAAGGGAATCTGAAGAGATTTTTATCAGCTGTTTTACCTTTGCCTGTGTCACCAGCAGACACCACAGCGCATGGTTTTCCTTATCCCGGCGTGCTGAAGGCATCGGCATGGCTTCCAGGATATGAAGCGCACTGTCCGGATGATCAAACATCACGGATTCAGCGTGAGCCAGTTCCGGAAGCAGTGTTTTCTCCGTGCCGTTTCCGCCGCATTGGATATTAAAAAGGACTGTAAAAGCAATCAGAATGTACAGAATATAGTGGGTTATCTTTCTCATTTTACAAAAATTTCCTGCAAAAATAAGAATATTCCGGCACTGTACACATTAGTGTGCGCATTTTGTTAGATGAAAAGGGCAGCCTTAATGACTAAAGCCACCCTAATCTGAATTTAAGAGAGTTTTTAAACTAATTGAATCAATATATATTTACATACGGCTCTTCTGGCTTGCTCCTGCTCCGGTACCTTTGTATTTGCTTTTGGTCGCATTAAACTTATAACGCATTGTCAGAGATATTTGTCTGAAATTAGAAATGTAATCTGTAGCAGTTTTTATCCCGCTATAAACAGTACAATCAAAATCATTCGTCTCAAGCAGATTATACACCTGCAGCTGAAGGCTAAGTCTTTCCTTGAAGAAACTCTTGTACAAACCCATTGAGAGGTCAAATGGAGTGTTCGTCATATATTGGTTCTGTGAATGCCCCTTCGTATAATAGGAAGCACTTACATCAAACAGAAATCCTGCCGGCAGTGTAAAGCTGTTACGCCAAATGACAAATGCTCTGGGTTTATTTAGTGTAATTTTTCCGTAATGACCATCCATTGTAAACCATTGTTTATATACTTGTGCCGTAAGTTGCGGACTCCACCATCCTATGGTTGGTGATAAAGTGACCGCCGCTGTAATGTTATCATACGGTTCGGCATTTATAATATTCAATAATGAAATGGTAGGATTATCTTCCGAATACGGTTCGCAAATCTGTATAATATCATCTTTTACACGATTGTAAGTAAACTGGAAGTTTATCCATTTGTATGATGCAGACAGTATCAAATTCTGGTTTATGACAGGTTTAAGGAATGGATTACCTGTCTGGTAGGTGTATTTGTTGCTGTAGTATATGTTGCTACGAAGCAAATCGTATGAAGGGCGTGTTATACCGCTGCTGTAACTTAGCTGAAATTGTGTTTTCCCTATAGGAAAATTTATATTAACCGAAGGGAATACGTTATTGAAGTCCCGGCTTTGCTCGTCCATCCTTTGCCCTTGCTCGTAATAATTGAAATTCACATTTTCGTATCGTACGCCTGCCTGTACATCTATTTTACCGAACGAACGCGAATAATCTATGAAAGCGGCTGTTGAACCTTCTTTTATCCGGCTGTCATCATTGTCGAGGATACCTTCCTTGTTTGTATAGACATTGGTTCGGTCAGTATGTGAATATTCACCACCGAACGACAGGCTACCCTGCCACAAAGGATATGACAGAACAAGCTTCGATGCATACAGTGTTCCGTCGTTTTTATTAAATATATTTACTTCTGTCTCGGTATCACCATTGGTTATTTCTCTTGTATTCATGCTCTCTTCCTTTGTATTCCATAAACCATCAGCATTGAAATCAATGTTCCAGTCGCCTATCTGTCCGTTATAGTAATAGTTCAGGCTATGTCTGGTAGAAGGATCTCCTCCCAACATTGTACTTACATTGTTTTCATACAGTTCACCATCGGAATATACATCTGTTTTTAAACGCCAGTCAGTTACCGAGTTGAAGTTTCTGTCTATATCATAACGTACCCCCATAGAGTGTTTTTCATTGAACTGATAATTCAGCGAAATGATACCCTGTACATTGCTATGTGCATTCTTGCCGTAAGTGGCATCTATATTCTGGTACCACAGTTTGTCAAGATATGTGGTCATTCCCATCATCTGGTTGTTGCCATAACGGAATCTTCCTCCAAACAGCGTTCCGGACAAATCGAAACCATTCTTCCGGTAATTAAAATTGTATTGGTCGAAAGTTGTCCACCCGTATGTTCTCCTGTGTCTGGTCACAAAACGGTTATTGAAACCAAAGCCATCGCCCACAGCCTTTTTGGTTACGATACGAATTACGGCTTTCACGGAAGCATCATATCTTGCTCCCGGATTTTTCACAACTTCCACACGTTTAATCTGATCGGAAGACAAGCGGTCCAGCTCTGAATTGTCGCGTACCTTACGACCGTTGATATAGATTTCAGGAGTTCCCGAACCAAATACATTTACTTCATCATCTCCGGCAGAAACACCTGGAATTTTATTAAGTAAATCCTCCCCTGTCCCTGCTTTTTCAAGGATACTACCCTGCACAGTAGTAACCATTGCATCACCTTTCAGCTGCATTTTGGGCAAATCACCTTTTACTACTACTTCACCAAGCATCTGTGCGTCAGACACGAGCTGCACAATACCAATATTGGCAGGAGAAGTTGGTTTATACACAGTCTTATATCCGATGGAGGATATTTTCACTATCTGGTTTTCCGATGTTGCTTCCATAGTGAAAAATCCGTCCTCTCCGCTGATGGTTCCGCTAACAAAAGCAGAATCAGGCAAGGATAAAAGCACTACATTGGCGTATGATAAAGGTTGATTCTTCTCGTCAACCAGTTTTCCGCTTACGGTCTGTGCGGATAGACCTATCGACAAGAAAACCATTAAAGATGTTAATAAAAAAGTTTTAATCGCTTTCATTATAAAGATACTTTTTAGGTTATTATTGCTCATGGTTTATATCTCCGAATGCAAAATTAGAACATATAACAATACACCATTTAAAAAGTATCTCTACATTTAGCCATTAACAAAATACGGCATAATACACTGATTATATGCGTATTATGCCATATTATACGATTATATCAATCTCTACATTTTCTTTTTTCAGAACTCCACCACCCATCTGTCGAGTGTCATTTCCTCAGGAAAACCGCCTTCCAACGAATCACTCAAATGCTTCTTCAGACGGAACTTTTTCTAGGATACGGAAGAGACACTCACACCGAATATCTCCGACATCTGAGTGTTGCTGAAACGGAGCTTGATCAGAATACAAAGATGAAGCTCCTGCTTTGTCAGTGTCGGACAGATGCTCTGCATACGGCTCACAAAATTGCCGTACGTACTTTCGCACATTTGCTCCAGAGTCTCCCATTCCATATCATCAAGAACACGGCTTTTCTCTCTAAGTTCCTTAACCAATCTGTCATTGTCCACAACATAGTCGGCAAGCATACGCTCACGCTGCTTCAGGTTAAGATTCTCTTCTGATATGCTACGGAACTTCTCAGTATCACGGCGGACCTTGTCAAGTTTTAAAGTATATTCGGCAATGTGATTTTGCAGAGTGGCTATATTTTCAGACAGTCTGCCATTCTCTGACTGAAGACTGTCTATCTGTTCACGGTATGATTCTATATCTTCAGAATTAACTTCCTGGCGTGATATCTGCTCCTGCAGTTCCTCCATATAGCGGTTGTTCTGCATGAGGCGTGTCTCGTATTCGTGAAGTTGAAGCATGTAGTCCTGCATCTGTTCAGACTGTTTGCGGATAGTAGTTTCCTTACGGACAAGACGTTTCTGGTAAAAATATGCTACAACAGCTATAACCACAATCAGGCATATCGTGATGATGAACATCATACGTTGCGCATCTGCCTTCTCCAGCTTCAGACGCTGCTGCTCAGTGATGAGTTTCTGGTGGTCATACTTCTCTTTATATGCGATGATTTCCTTGCCTTTATCTAAGGACATGACAGAGTCGGTATAAAAAAGAAGTGAATCTCAAAACTCTTTCATGTATATATTTAATTCTGAATCACAAGATAACTGATACAACGTTTTATAGACAGAACGTTTCGTATATACGTTATCGGTTCTTAATGATTTTTTTAAATAATAAAAAGCTGAATCTAACTTAGACAGACATAAATATATTTGTCCTCGCAACAAATAGGTTTGAGAAGAAGGTTGTAATGTTTGTACTACCTCAAGAGATTCATAAAATCTTTTTTGAGCAATATAAACCAAAGCCAATTCTTGCTGTACAACAGCATAAAAATCATTATTCTTTAATTTTAAAGCCAGCTCTGCACTTTGTTCATATACATGTTCAGCTTTATCCAGATTATTCAATAAGCAATAACATCTTGCTAAATATTGTAAAGAAACCATCTGATAGCGCAAATTCGAATCTTTAACAGAATAATTATATGCACTTTGACAAGCTTCAAACGCATAATCGATAAGATTACGATATAAATATATTCTTCCTAATCCTGACATTACCAAATAGCCCAATTTATAATCATTGGTCTTCTCAATTTCAGTCTTGGCCTCTAAATAAAATCTGACAGACTCTTCAATATTACCTAGATTATAATTCACCCCTCCCATGTAAAGAGCAGACATCGCTTTTCTAAGGGTATTATCAGAAGGTTTATAATACTCGTATGCTATACTCACAAGTGAATCAGAAGAAATTTTCATCATTTGTTTATACATAGCCTGTGTAGTCAGCAGACACCACAATGCATGGTTCTCCTTATCCCAGCGTGCAGAAGGCATCGGCATTGACTTCAAGATGTGCAATGCACTGTCCGGGTGGTCAAACATCACGGATTCAGCGTGAGCCAGTTCCGGAAGCAGTGTTTTCTCCGTGCCGTTTCCGCCGCATTGGATATTAAAAAGGACTGTAAAAGCAATCAGGATGTACAGAATATAGTGGGTTATCTTTCTCATTTTACAAAAATTTCCTGCAAAAATAAGAATATTCCGGCACTATACACATTAGTGTGCACATTTTGTTAAGAATAAGGAAAAGACATATTAATTAATGACGTGAAAGTACAATTTTTTATTTACCTTTGTGTAAAGTACAAAAAGAATCAGGTTATGAAATTTCCAATTGGTATCCAAAGTTTTGAGCAAATTATAGAAGATGGGTATATATACATAGATAAAACTGATTTAATCTATGACCTTACTCACAACGGTAAGATTTATTTTCTTAGCCGTCCGCGACGTTTCGGAAAGAGCCTACTTGTCTCTACTCTGGAAAACTATTATTCAGGACGTAAGGAACTGTTTCGTGGTCTTGCCATAGAAAAGATGGAGACGGAATGGAACGAGTATCCCGTTTTCCATGTGGATTTCAATGCGACTAATTTTACCAATCCTGGAGAACTGGAGAAGAAACTTAACTTTTATCTGGCGGAATGGGAACAGAAGTACAATCTGCCCATACGTGAAAATGAATTGGGTCTTGGAGACCGCTTTATAAAGATTCTCGAGGCCGCTCATCTTCAGACTGGCCGACGCGCTGTGGTACTTGTAGATGAATACGACAAACCTATGCTTGATGTACTGGATGTGGATACCAATCTGGAGGATAAACACCGAAACATTCTGAAAGCTTTTTATTCCGTGTTTAAGGGAGCGGACAAGCATTTGCAATTCGTTTTGCTGACAGGGGTAACCAAGTTCTCGCAAGTAAGTGTGTTCAGCGGATTCAACCAGCCGAAAGATATAAGTATGGATATAAGGTATGAGGCTCTTTGCGGTATTACCCAGGAGGAGATTGGAAAATATTTTGCTGAACCTGTGTCGCAAATGGCAGTCGAATATCAGTGTACACCGGATGAAATGTATAAACTGTTGAAGAAACAATACGATGGGTACCACTTCAGCAAACGTATGACTGACATATATAACCCTTTCAGCTTGTTGAACGCTTTTGACAAAATGAGTATTGATGACTATTGGTTCAGCACAGGAACTCCCACATATCTTATTCGTCTGCTTAACCATTCGCATGAGAGAATGAACGAATTTACCGGAAAATATTACACTCCGGCAGAGTTTA
>NZ_JACJLE010000068.1 GCF_016901995.1 Bacteroides caecigallinarum
TCGTTATATTTTTGTGTTTAAACTTATCGCAAAAATACAAATATTTCTTTTATACTATATTATATATCATGGAAATATGTAACAAGAATGAAACTTCTTGCACAATTAATAATGTTTTGTCTTTTTACTCCTTGACTTTCGGCTTTTTTTTATAAATTTGCACACTTGTAGAAATATTTCTTATTGAATCAAATTTTTAAACATACATTATTGTGGCAGAAACAAAGTACATTTTCGTAACAGGTGGTGTTGCCTCTTCATTAGGTAAAGGTATCATTTCATCTTCAATAGGTAAATTGCTGCAAGCAAGAGGCTACAGCGTAACTATCCAAAAGTTCGACCCGTACATAAACATTGACCCGGGTACTCTGAATCCGTACGAGCACGGAGAATGCTACGTTACAGTTGACGGACATGAAGCCGATCTTGACCTTGGACATTATGAACGTTTCCTTGGTATCCAGACTACTAAGGCCAACAACATTACCACAGGACGTATTTACAAAAGCGTAATTGACAAAGAACGTCGCGGTGACTATTTGGGAAAGACTATACAGATTATCCCTCATATCACTGATGAAATTAAACGTAATGTTAAATTACTTGGTAACAAAAACCAGTTTGATTTCGTTATAACAGAAATTGGTGGTACTGTAGGTGATATCGAATCATTGCCATACCTTGAAAGTATCCGTCAGTTGAAGTGGGAACTTGGCAGAAACGCCTTGTGTGTTCACCTGACATACGTTCCTTATCTTGCTGCTGCCGGCGAATTGAAAACAAAACCGACACAGCACTCTGTAAAAGAACTTCAGTCTGTAGGTATTCAGCCTGATATCCTCGTATTACGTACAGAACATGAACTGAGCCTTGGATTGAGAAAGAAAGTAGCATTGTTCTGCAATGTTGACGAGAATGCTGTAATCCAGTCAAAGGATATGCCTACAATCTACGAAGTTCCTCTCCGCATGCAGGAACAGAAACTTGATGTTACAATTCTTGAAAAGATGGGATTGCCTGTAGGCGAAACACCTAACCTTGGTCCTTGGAAAGACTTCCTGAACCGCAGATACAACGCTACAGAAAAGGTAAGAATTGCATTGGTCGGCAAATACGATTTGCAGGATGCTTACAAATCTATTCTTGAAGCATTGTCACAGGCTGCTACTTACAACGACCGCAAGGCAGACATTCATTTCGTGAACAGTGAAAAGCTTACTGATGACAATATTGCCGAAGCTCTGAAAGACATGGACGGTGTTATCATCTGCCCGGGATTCGGACAGCGCGGTATCGAAGGTAAATTTGTTGCAATCAAATATTGCCGTACACACAATGTTCCTACATTCGGTATTTGCCTTGGTATGCAGTGTATGGCTATCGAATTTGCAAGAAACGTACTTGGCTACGAAGATGCAAACAGCCGTGAAATGGACGAAAAGACTCCTCACAACGTTATTGACATCATGGAAGAACAGAAATCTGTTACTAACATGGGTGGAACAATGCGTCTTGGAGCTTATGAATGTGTACTCGACAAAGATTCAAAAGCATATGAAGCTTACCAGAGCGAACACATTCAGGAACGTCACCGCCACCGCTATGAGTTCAACAATGACTACAAGGAAGAATATATTAAGGCAGGAATGAAATGTACAGGTATCAACCCTGAATCTGATTTGGTTGAAATCGTTGAAATACCTGCTTTGAAATGGTTTGTAGGTGTTCAGTTCCACCCAGAATACAGCAGTACTGTTCTGAAACCACATCCATTGTTCTTGTCATTCATTAAAGCAGCTATTGAAAAGTAATTAATAAACTACTAAGAAAAAATGGACAAAAACACGTTAGTAGGCTTCGTCCTGATAGGAGCTGTTATTATTGGTTTCGGAATATACAACACCCCTAATCAGGAAGAAAGAGCTCGTGCACAACATTATCAGGATTCTATACAGCAAGTTATCGAAGAGAAAGAAGAATTGATGAAGAAGCAGGAAGCAGCCGCTGAGCAAAAGGCTATGATGGTTGATTCCACTTCGACATTCTTCAATGCTTCAAAAGGCACGGAACAGTTCATCACATTGAGTAACGACCTTATTGACGTTACAATATCAAACAAGGGTGGACGTGTCAGCAAGGCAATGCTGAAAGAATATAAAGACCAGAAGAAAGAACCGCTTGTACTGTTCGACGGTACTGATGCTTCGTTAAATATCGGATTTGAAGGTAAAAATGAAAATATCATGAGTAGCCAGATGTATTTCGAAGCTACAAACGTTACAGACAGCACAGTCACAATGAGACTGAGTGCCGCAAACGGTGGTCATCTGGATTTCTGCTACAAGCTTATTCCAAACTCATACATGGTGAACTTTACGGTACAGGCTACAGGAATGCAGAATTTCTTCTCGCCTTCTGTCAAGACCATGACTATTGACTGGAAGCAGAGAGCACGCCAAATGGAGAAGGGTTATACTTTCGAACAGCAGTACACTTCTTTGACATACAAGCCTGTAGATGACAGCTTTGACAATCTTGACAAGGCTAAGGATGAAAAAGAATCCATCAAAGAAGTTCTTGACTGGGTAGCTTTCAAAAACCAATACTTCTCATGCGTGTTCATGGCTGAGAAAAATTTTGAGAATGCTACATTGGAATCGAAAATGGAACAGAAAGGCAGCGGCTACATGAAGAACTATCATGCAGACATGCAGACTGCTTTCGACCCTACAGGTGCGCAGCCAAGCAACTTCCAGTTCTATTTCGGACCTAACCACTTCAAAACTCTCCTTGCAAGCAACGATTTGAGCTTTGCAGACAAAGATCAGGAACTTGAAGACCTGGTTTATCTGGGATGGCCTATTATCCGCTGGATAAACCGCTGGTTCACAATCAACCTGTTCGACTGGTTGTCAAGCTGGGGACTGAGCATGGGTATGGTTATCCTGCTTATGACTATCATTGTTAAGGTTCTGGTTCTTCCTACAACATGGAAATCATTCATTTCATCAGCTAAGATGAGAGCATTGAAACCATACGTAGAAAAGATTAACCAGAAATATCCGAAACAGGAAGATGCACTGAAGAAACAACAGGAAACAATGGCACTTTACAGCCAGTACGGAGTAAGCCCGATGGGAGGATGTCTGCCTATGCTGCTTCAGACACCGGTGTTCATGGCATTGTTCTTCTTTGTTCCGAACGCAATAGAATTGCGCCAGCAAAGTTTCCTTTGGGCAGATGACCTTTCTGCTTACGATGACTTGATTAGCTGGAGCACTTCAATACCTCTTTTGGGTAATCACTTGAGTCTGTTCTGTTTGTTGTTCAGTGTTACAACAATTATCAACCAGCTGGTTATGATGAAACAGCAGAATATGGGTGATAATCCTCAGATGGCGGCAATGAAATGGATGATGTACATCATGCCTGTGATGTTCTTCTTCATATTCAACGAATATGCATCAGGATTGAGTTATTACTACTTCATATCAAGTTTGATTGGTATCCTCACTACATGGATCATGTACAAGGTTACTGACGAAAAGAAACTCCTTGCACAACTTGAAGCAAACAAGAAAAATCCGTCTCAGATGAAACAGAGCAGCTTGTTGTCAAGACTTGAGGCTTTGCAGAAAGAGCAGGAACGCCTTCAGAAAGAACGCCAGGAGAGAATGAACAAGAAATAACATTCTGACACCGATAATAATATTGTCATTCAGAGATAAGATGTTCTCTCTGGATGACAATATTTTTTTATTGTAAAACACATAAAAAATACAACAATGAATAAAAACCTAATCACAATGACTGCTGCTACATTAATGTTAGCCACATCAGGATGCGTAAGCACCGAACAGTCTGCCGAAAATGAAGCGACCATAATAGGCAAACAGGAAATAAAAATTGAAGACGGACGTTTGACTCCGGAAGTTCTTTGGGCTATGGGACGTATAGGAAGTTCAACTGTTTCGCCTGACGGAAAGAAAATAGCATATACAATTTCATATTATAGCGTAAAAGAGAACAAAAGCCATACAGTCATTTATATAATGAATGCAGACGGAAGCGAAAACAAGCTTCTAACTACTACTGCTGCAAGTGAATATGAACCAGCATGGATCAAGAATGGAGAAAAACTCGCATTCCTTTCAAATGGTCAGATATGGGAGATGAATCCTGACGGTACTGAACGCAAGCAACTTTCCGATTATGAAGGAGGAATAGACGGTTTCAGTTTTTCACCTGACGGAAACAAGGTATTGTTTATCTCACAAGTAAAATATGGAGAACGTACAGTTGACAAATATCCTGACCTGGACAAAGCTACAGGTATGGTGATTGACGATCTGATGTACAAACATTGGGATGAATGGGTACAGACTGTTCCACATCCTTTCGTAGCCGATTTTGACGGAAACAAAGTAGGTGCAGCCACTGATATAATGGAAGGTGAACCATTCGAATCGCCAATGAAGCCTTTCGGAGGTATTGAGCAGCTGACTTGGAGTAACGATTCAAAGCAGATTGCATACACATGCCGCAAGAAGACAGGCTTGGAATATTCCGTTTCAACAGACTCTGACATATATCTTTACAACATCGAAAGCAAGGAAACAAGAAACCTTTGCAAAGAAGATGCTAATGACAAGAACATGGGGTACGACACAAATCCTCTGTTCTCACCAGACGGAACAATGATTGCATGGCAAAGTATGGAACGCGACGGATATGAAAGTGACCGCAACCGCCTTTGCGTAATGGAACTGGCCAGTGGCAAAAAAACATACGTCACAGAATCATTCGAATCGAGTGTTGACTCATACTGCTGGGCAAATGATAGCAAGACACTATACTTCACTGGTGTTTGGCACGGCACAAGCATGATTTACAACACTAACCTTAATGGTGAAGTAAACAAACTGACTGACGGTATGTACGACTATGCTTCAGTAGCATTACTTAATGACGGACAGCTGTTGACAAAACGTCACTCTATAAGCGAGGCTGATGAACTTTATACAGTATCACTGAACGATAATAACTCAGTGAGCCGTATAACAAAAGAAAACGACCATATTTTCAGCCAGCTCAAAACAGGTAAAGTTGAGCCGAGATGGACTAAGACAGTTGATGGCAAACAGATGCTCTCATGGGTTATATATCCTGCCAATTTCGATCCTAACAAGAAATATCCTACCCTTCTATTCTGTCAGGGAGGTCCTCAAAGCCCTGTCAGCCAGTTCTGGAGCTACAGATGGAACTTCCAGATTATGGCAGCCAACGACTATATAATCATCGCCCCTAACCGCCGCGGACTTCCGGGTTTCGGTATGGAATGGCTTGAAGATATTAGCACTAACTACGGCGGCCACTGTATGGACGATTATTTGAGTGCGATAGACGATATAGCAAAAGAACCATACGTTGACAAAGACCGTTTAGGATGCGTAGGCGCTAGTTTCGGAGGTTATTCGGTTTACTGGCTTGCCGGACACCACAACAAACGTTTCAAGGCATTTATTGCACACGATGGTTTCTTCAACATGGAGCAGCAGTATCTTGAAACAGAAGAACTCTGGTTCACTAACTGGGATCTGGGAGGTGCTTACTGGGAAACTGAAAACCCTGCAGTTAAACGCAGCTATGCCAACTCACCACATCTGTTTGTAGAAAAATGGGATACTCCTATCCTATGCATACATGGTGAAAAAGACTACCGTATTCTTGCTTCACAGGGAATGGCAGCCTTCAATGCTGCCAAACTGAGAGGAGTTCCTGCACAGCTACTTGTTTTCCCTGATGAAAACCACTGGGTGCTGAAACCACAGAATGGAGTTTTGTGGCAACGCACATTCTTCGCATGGTTGGACAAATGGTTGAAGAAGTAATATCATGGTACAGCAAGTTGAATTTTCACTCAGTCCGAAGAGGAAAGGATTTCATCTGGTGACACAGGAGATAATGAAAAACCTCCCTGTACTGCCTGAACAGGGAATACTGAACCTCTTCGTAAAACATACAAGCTGCGCACTGAGTATAAACGAAAATTACGATCCAAGCGTACGCTCAGATATGGAACAGATTTATAATCGCCTTGTAAAGACTAACGAGCCTTACTATAGTCATACAGACGAAGGTGAAGACGACATGCCAAGCCATGCAAAATCGAGCTTGACAGGAGTCTCAATAACCATCCCGATTACAAACGGACGGCTAAACCTGGGAACATGGCAAGGCATATATCTTTGCGAGTTCAGATATTCCGGAGGAGCACGTAAAATCGTAGCGACGATAATATCATAATAAAAGCCAAGAGACCGTCTCAAAATAAACTTGAAATGGTCTCTTGGCTTTTTATTTACGAACAAATTTTATTTTTCAAAAACAAGTTTTCCGAAAAACTCAGGACAGTGGAAACAAGGTTGAGGCAAGTCTATCGGACTCCATGAAAGGAAATGCGGAGTCTGAAGCAGGTCGCCACACTTATAGAAATTACCACGAAGAGTCATCCCTGACAAATCTTTTATGTCATGCTTGAAAAGTGATGATGCAGGAATAATCAGCGAAAGTTCCCAGCTGCAATCACCTATACGCTCTTCAAACGGATCGTTTCCCAATGAAGACCATCTTTTCACATTTTCAAGAACATTCTGAGGAGCATGGTGTCTGTCACTTTTCTTTCCGTAATTAACAAGCAGTTTGCATGCACAGTTACATTCAAAATTATAATATTCTTCCTCTCCTTCAAAATTTACAAAAAACTCACAACATGAATCTTCCCAAACTCTACCCAAATCGGCAGAAGCAACAGCTCTCACACTTGCCTCTGAAACTACAAAGTTTATCAGAATAGCATCACCGGTATGTAAAACTCTGAATTTTACATCAGGAGAATAAGGGAAATCAGACCAATTAACAACATCAATAGAATTGAAGTTTACCGACAAATCATTCATCAGTTTACCTACCTGTTCAGCGCTTTCTACGCCACCGGCAACCTTCTTAACTGTAATTTCTTTCATTATTAATAAAGTTTAGACATATGGTACTTTGCAAATATAGCAATATTTTCGCAACCACCGCACCTATTCTTCAATAATTTAAGATTTAAGCTTTAATATTATAAATATATTTCCTTACTTATCTTGATTTTATCTTTTCTCCCAAAAACTAGGAGCAAACATCAACAATATACCGAAAAGCTCAAGACGGCCAATCAACATTAAAAAAGAAGAAACCCATTTTGCCGCATCAGGAAGAGCACTCCATGAAAATGCAGGTCCAAAACTTCCAAAACCCGGCCCAACATTACCTATACTGGATACAGCAATTCCCATGGCCTCAGTCATTTCAAGACCTATTACCATAAAGATAAACCAACCTACAAATGTACATATTAAGTAAAGCATTGCAAATGTAGTTACCGTCGATATAGTAGAAGTGGAAACGGACTGACCGTTAACCTTAACTGGAAGCACGGCACGTGGGTGCATAAGCCTGTTGAATTCATTCTTCACATTCTGAAGAATAATGAGAAGACGCATTGATTTCATTCCTCCAGCCGTAGAACCAGTACAACCTCCTGCAAACATTATATACACTATAAGTATAAGCGTAAAATGAGGCCATGTAGAATAATCATCTGTGGCATATCCACATGAAGTATGGATTGTTACAACCTGGAAAAAAGCACGACGGAATGCCAATTCAAGACCATATCCTTTTATGAAATACAATGCAAAAGTTATTATTGCTGTGACAACACCTACAGATATCAAAAAAAATCTGGTTTCTGCATCCTTAAACCACCTGAAAGTTTTTCCTTTCAGAATAAGGAAATAAAGAGAATAATTTATTGCAGACAGCATTGTAAATATGGTTATCACATATTCTATAAAAGGAGAATTCCAATAGGCAATACTGCTCTGTTTAGTAGAAAATCCTCCTGTAGCAGTAGATGTAAACGAATGGCATACGGCATCAAATACTCCCATACCGCCAAACCACAAAAGAACGGCCTCAACCACAGTAAGAACCAGATAAACCATCCACAATCCCTTTGCCATCTTACTTATCTTAGGATGGATTTTATCGTGATTTACCCCAGTAGCTTCGGCAGAGAAAAGTACCTGGTTTCCCACTCCGAATATAGGCAATATTGCTATCGTGAAAAATACTATACCAAGTCCTCCAATCCATTGAGTAAAACTTCGCCAAAACAACATTCCATGAGACAAAGACTCTATATTATCAAGTATTGACGCACCTGTAGTGGTAAATCCTGACATGGTTTCAAAAAACGCGTCAGTTACAGAAGGGATACTGCCACTTATATAGAACGGCAACATACCGAAGAGTGTAAAAAAGAGCCATGTAAAAGCAACTATACAATATCCGTCTCTGCGTGAAAGTCTTTTATCGGCATTCTTGCCAAAGAAAAACAATATACTCCCAACACCAAAATTTATTAGCATGGAATATACAAAATATATATAGTCACTTTCATTATAGAAAAGAGAAACTAAAGTGCACACCAAAAACATCATCCCCTCAAGATAAAGAAGTATGCCCAAGATTCTGAATATCATTTTACGGTTCAACAGGCTATGACCACGACCGTCTTCGACATGCATTTGTGTACTGATGAAGTCTTCCATATCGTTTATAAATTAAAAAAGAGGCCATAAGCCTCTTCTATCCGTCGGGGTACCAGGATTCGAACCTGGGACCCCCTGCTCCCAAAGCAGGTGCGCTAACCGGACTGCGCTACACCCCGAAAGTTTATTAATATTTTAAAGATATGTATCTTCTTTCATTTTGTCGGGGTACCAGGATTCGAACCTGGGACCCCCTGCTCCCAAAGCAGGTGCGCTAACCGGACTGCGCTACACCCCGAAAGTTTACGATATTTTAAAGATACATTTCTTTTTCATCTTGTCGGGGTACCAGGATTCGAACCTGGGACCCCCTGCTCCCAAAGCAGGTGCGCTAACCGGACTGCGCTACACCCCGAAGATGTAAAATTCTTCACTGAGAAATCTTTTACCTTGTCGGGGTACCAGGATTCGAACCTGGGACCCCCTGCTCCCAAAGCAGGTGCGCTAACCGGACTGCGCTACACCCCGAAGGCGTTTTTCTCAAATGCGGTGCAAAGATACGTGTTTATTTTTAAACAAGCAATAGTTTACACAATCTTTTTTCAAAAAAAATGCTTTGTCGTTTTAAATCGAATGACAAAGCATTTTGTTTAAAACGGCAAAGCGTTTTTATAAAACATTTCAGGCATATCAAAAGCCTATATAATTATATCCGTATATAAAGAACATGCAGACGATATTTCTGTGACTTTATTTCTTAAGCATCAAAGTCTTGAACGGTGCAGGATAAGGAGTTTCAAACTGCATCACCTCACCGGTAATAGGATGATAGAAGCAAAGCTTGAATGCATGAAGCGCCAATCTACCAATAGGATCAATCTCACATCCATATCGCTGGTCTCCAACAACCGGATGTCCTAACGTCTGCATATGCACGCGTATCTGATTTTTACGTCCTGTCTCAAGATTGAGTTCAACCAGAGAATAACCATTTGCACGCTTTATTGTCTTGAAATGAGTAATAGACAGTTTGCCGCCATCATCATAATCGCATGAACTTACGTATAGTTTACGGTCTGTCAGCCATGACTTCACGGTACCCTGATCTTTTTCCATATCCCCCATCACTATTGATACATAACGACGGTCGAACACTATGTCATGCCAATTATCACGCAAAGTATGCTGTGTTTTCTCATCTTTGGCATACATCATTATACCTGAAGTCTCACGGTCAAGACGATGAACCACAAACACTCGGTTTCTTGGATGCTGACGTTTTACATATTCATTCAGAATATGCTGTGCTGTACGTTCTTTCTGACGGTCGGTTGCAACAGAAAGAAGCCCCTCCTTCTTTTCCACCACAATTAGATAAGCGTCTTCGTACAGTATATTAAGAAGCGGGTTATGGAATTCATGCTTGTTCTTCTCCTTGCTAATCTGAACCTTCATTCCAGGTTTAAGAGGAAAGTTATAATGTGTCTGGATATTATTATCAACCATAACTACACGATTGGTAAGCAAAGCCTTAACTCGTGTACGGCTTATTCCGGACATTTTTTTCATAAGGAATTCCATCAACTCAGACGGCTCCGTTACATTATATACAGTATATTTTGCAGCCGCACGTGCCACCGGACGTCTTTCCGGTCTGTTTTTTCTTTCTTCCACTTTTTTCTGTTTTTAGTTTGAACTTATACTTTCCTTTTCTCAAGGAGTACCACATTCTCCACATGATGTGTATGAGGGAACATATCAACAGGCTGCACAGCCATTACCTTATACATAGGATCAAGCAATTGCAAATCGCGTGCCTGTGTGGCCGGATTACAGCTTACGTAAACAATTCTTTCCGGAGCAGCAAACATTATCACATCTATCACATCATTGTGCATTCCGGCACGTGGAGGGTCGGTAATAATAACGTCAGGACGTCCGTGTTCATTGATGAAATCCTGAGTAAGTATATCCTTCATGTCGCCTGCATAAAACAGAGTATTATCTATACCGTTTATTGCAGAGTTCACCTTTGCATCTTCTATCGCTTCAGGTACATATTCAATACCTATTACTTTCTTGGCCTGACGCGAGACAAAGTTGGCAATAGTTCCTGTTCCTGTATAAAGGTCGTAAACAAGTTCGTTTCCTGTAAGTCCGGCAAACTCTCTTGCCACTTTATACAGATTATATGCCTGTTCGGAATTTGTCTGATAGAATGATTTAGGTCCAACTTTAAATCTCAGACCTTCCATTTCTTCGAATATATGATCGTTACCTTTGAATACCTCTACATCAAGATCTCCAATGGTGTCGTTACATTTATTATTAATAACATACATAAGAGATGTTATTTCAGGGAATGAATCGGCCACAAACTGAAGTATCTCCATCATCTTGGCACGGTCATCGTCTGTCACAACCTTACATTGCAACAATACCATCAATTCGCCTGTAGAAGACGTACGCACCATCATATTACGAAGCAATCCTTCCTGCGAACGGAGATCGAAGAAAGAGAAATTATGCTCGTACGCATAATCACGTATCGCATTTCTTATCCTATTTGAAATATCGTCCTGAAGCCAGCACTTCTCTATGGCCAGAACTTTATCAAAAGCCCCCGGTATATGGAAACCAACGGCATTCATCTGGTCATACTTGACATCCTGTTTCACTTCTTCCTCAGTGAGCCAGCGCTTGTTTGAAAATGTAAATTCGAGTTTGTTTCTATAGAATTTGGTCTTCTCCGAACCAAGTATAGGTCTGAATTCCGGAAGTTCTACCTTTCCTATACGTGTGAGATTATCAAAAACCTGTTTCTGCTTATACTTTATCTGATCTTCGTACGAAAGACACTGCCACTTACAGCCTCCACATACACCATAATGCTGACAGAAAGGTTCTGCCCTCATAGGAGATTTTTCGTGAAACTTCACTGCCACTGCCTCTGCATAATGGTTCTTTTTACGTTTCACTTGCAGGTCAACCACATCTCCCGGTACTACATAAGGTACGAACACCACCAAATCGTTCACTTTAGCCAAGGCCTTGCCTTCTGCGGCCACATCTGTTATTGTTACCTTTTCCAATAAAGGTAGTTCTTTTTTCTTCCTTGCCACGTTATTTTTCAATAAAACCAATTTGGGGCAAATTTAGTCATTTTTTCTGACAAAACACCATGATTTAAAAAATAGTTGATTTTGCTATATAGACATTGCAAAAACATGTTGTAGAATATAATATATATGTTTGTTTATACACAAATAATATATAGTTTTGCCATCGTTAAAGAAAAACAGACTGTATTTTACATTATTTATGGTCTGCATAAAAAGATAGAAACTAATACTTAAAATAACTAATAACTTAAAAACATTTCATTTAAAATGGAAACAAAAAGAGTCTATACCTTCGGAAACGGTAAGGCCGAAGGAAAAGCAGACATGAGAAACTTACTAGGGGGAAAAGGTGCTAACCTTGCAGAAATGAATCTTATTGGCGTTCCGGTACCTCCTGGATTCACCATAACAACAGATGTATGTAATGAATACTATGCAGAAGGCAAAGACAAAGTAGTAGCTCTACTTAAAGACGATGTAGAAAAATCTATAAAAGGTGTTGAGGAGCTGATGAAATCCAAATTCGGCGATGTAGAAAATCCACTTCTTGTTTCTGTACGTTCTGGTGCCCGCGCATCAATGCCTGGTATGATGGACACTATCCTTAACCTTGGACTTAACGATGAAGTTGTAGTAGGTTTGGCACGTAAAACAGGAAACGAACGTTTCGCATGGGACTCATACCGCCGCTTCGTACAGATGTATGGTGACGTAGTTCTCGGCATGAAACCTACAAACAAAGATGATATCGACCCGTTTGAAGCAATTATAGAAGACGTAAAGAAAGCTAAAGGTGTACGTCTGGACAACGAACTTGAAGTTGAAGACCTGAAAGAACTGGTAGTAAGATTCAAGGCTGCAGTAAAAGCTCAAACAGGAAAAGATTTCCCATCAAACGCATACGAACAACTTTGGGGAGCTATCTGTGCCGTATTCGATTCATGGATGAACGAACGTGCTATCCTCTACCGTAAGATGGAAGGAATACCTGCCGAATGGGGTACTGCTGTAAACGTACAGGCAATGGTGTTCGGTAATATGGGTGATACTTCAGCAACAGGTGTTGCATTCTCTCGCGACGCCGCTACAGGAGAAGATCTCTTCAACGGTGAATATCTGATCAATGCACAGGGAGAAGACGTTGTGGCAGGTATCCGTACTCCACAACAGATTACAAAAATCGGTTCACAGCGCTGGGCGGCTCTTCAGGGAATCTCTGAAGAAGAACGAGTTGCAAAATATCCTTCTATGGAAGAAGCAATGCCTGAAATATATAAGGAACTTGATGCCATCCAGACAAAACTTGAAAACCATTATCATGACATGCAGGATATGGAATTCACTGTTCAGGAAGGCAAACTTTGGTTCTTGCAGACACGTAACGGAAAACGTACAGGTGCAGCTATGGTACGAATAGCAATGGAAATGCTTGAACAGGGAATCATAGACGAAAAGACAGCTATAAAGAGATGTGAACCTAACAAACTTGATGAATTGTTACACCCTGTATTTGACAAGGAAGCATTGCGCGCCGCTAAAACTCTTACACGTGGGCTTCCAGCTTCACCGGGTGCAGCATGCGGACAGATAGTATTCTTTGCTGAAGATGCCGCACAGTGGAGAGCAGATGGACACAGAGTTGTTCTTGTTCGTATCGAGACATCACCTGAAGACCTTGCTGGTATGACAGCTGCCGAAGGTATCCTCACAGCACGTGGCGGTATGACTTCACACGCTGCTGTAGTGGCACGCGGTATGGGTAAATGCTGCGTATCAGGTGCCGGAGCAATCAATGTTGACTATAAGGCCCGCACAGTGGAAATAGACGGTACTGTTTTGAAAGAAGGAGACTATATATCACTGAACGGTAGTACAGGTGACGTTTATTTTGGAGAAGTTCCGACAAAAGCAGCAGAGGTATCTGGTGACTTTGCAAAACTGATGAACCTGTGTGATAAATATACAAGACTTAAAGTTCGTACAAATGCCGACACTCCTCACGATGCGGAAGTTGCACGCAGCTTTGGTGCAGTAGGTATCGGACTTTGCCGTACAGAACACATGTTCTTCGACAATCAGAAGATTATCGCAATGCGCGAAATGATTCTTGCAAATGATGTTGAAGGACGTAAGAAAGCACTTGCAAAACTTCTTCCATATCAGAAAGCTGACTTCAAAGGCATATTCAAGGCTATGGACGGCTGTCCTGTCAATGTACGCTTGCTCGACCCACCATTGCACGAATTCGTACCACACGATTTGAAGGGACAGGAAGAAATGGCACAGGCTATGGGCGTGACAGTAGAATATATTCGTCAGAGAGTTGACAGCCTTTGCGAACACAACCCAATGTTAGGACATCGTGGTTGCCGTTTGGGTAACACATATCCTGAAATCACAGAAATGCAGACTCAGGCAATTCTTGGTGCAGCAATCGAATTGAAGAAAGAAGGCTACGATCCTCATCCAGAAATCATGGTTCCGCTGACCGGTATCCTTTACGAATTCGAAGCTCAGGAAAAGGTTATCCGCAAAGCCGCAGCTGAACTGTTCGAAAAAGAAGGAGTGGAAATACCATTCAAGGTAGGTACAATGATTGAAATTCCTCGTGCCGCTTTGACAGCCGACAGAATAGCATCAAAAGCTGAATACTTCTCATTCGGTACAAACGACTTGACACAGATGACATTCGGTTACTCACGCGATGATATTGCTTCATTCTTGCCTGTATATCTTGAAAAGAAGATTCTTAAAGTTGACCCATTCCAGGTACTCGACCAGAACGGTGTAGGTCAGCTGGTAGAAATGGCAGTAGAAAAAGGTCGCTCAGTACGTCCTGATTTGAAATGCGGTATCTGTGGTGAACACGGTGGTGAACCTTCATCAGTAAAATTCTGCCACAAGGTTGGATTGAACTATGTATCTTGCTCTCCATTCCGTGTGCCTATCGCAAGATTGGCTGCGGCGCAAGCTGCGATAGAGGAAGCATAATATTCGCTAATAATTATCATAACAAGGTAGGTAAGCAGTTAATTGCAAGCCTACCTTTTTTATATCTACAAACAAAAAACTGTACCTGCATTATTTTAAAAATTAATGAGGTACAGCCACACGAATAAACTAAAAAATTAATTATCTTAAATGAATATAGATGTCTGATATTTATTTAAATAACAAAAGAAATACAAAGATTGTTCATTCATTGATTTAAATTCCGTAGAAATATGCAGGATAACCGTCAAGCAAACACTCAAGTCGGTTTGAACTCATCATCATATTATCCATATATGAATAATCCTTAGCCCCATATTTTAAACGCAAACTGGTATAATAAGCGTCATACCAATCCCAAACAAATGTATATGAATATTCTTGACGGAAGCCACGATTATCAACAGTCAATACATAATCTTCCCCAGTATTATTATCATAGAAACGTAACTCCTGACGGTGAAAATCGCCATTATTATCTGTCCATTCTTCAACCCAAGTTCTGCTGCATAAATAATATGTAGCCTCACGGTAATTGTTCGTTCCATTTCCCAACTCTATACCTACACCTATATAATCACACGATGAAAATAAAAAAGGGAATATGGAGATTAATGCCGAAAAAGCAATAACCTTACATAACTTCTTCATGGTTTCCTCCTGTTCTTCTTAACTTCCTTTTCGCAAAGGTATATACATCTGTTTACATATTATAAAGTAAATTCCTATTATTTAAGGGGAATTTCCCTAAATGTGATAGGGATAAACGC
>NZ_JACJLE010000069.1 GCF_016901995.1 Bacteroides caecigallinarum
CATTTATAATAAGTCTCAAAACACATGCTCCAGCATTCAAATGTATCTTTGAAACTTCTATATCATTATAATTGTTTTTATTTATAAGGCATTTTCCTGTAGAAGTACCTTGATCAGATACCAAAGTAACATTTGCACTTCCCTCACAAGAATATGATAAAAAGACTTTATAATCAGCCGTTTCAGGTACTGATACAGTATAATTCATCCATTCACCGTCCTGAATATTTAAAACTACATAATCATCACCATCTTTACTGATTTCAACATTTCCATCCGGACGATAATCATTAACTACAATTTTTTTGTTAGAATTATGACAAGTGTGTCCCTCCGGATTTTCCGATTTACAATAATAGTCATAATCAACAACATTAATTACACCTGGCAACTGATTTATCCCTGAAATATGTTCCCTATTTTTAAATTTTCCAGGGTCACCTGCCATCCAAGGAGTAAGACGTTTAGTAAGCGTACCCCATCCTGTCCATTCATAAAACCAATTAGGAGCTACACCCCAATCTTCCATACCATATTTTTCTATCATATGGTCTCTATACCTTTCCAGCCATTTGTATTTTATACTATCAACATTAGCCCTCACAGAATAATGGGCTAAAGCCATCTCACGGGTTCCACCACTTTTAGCTCCATCTCCACGTCCATGTGCAGAAATAGACATTGATCTCCACCTACCGCTTCTACTAAGGATACTCAAATACTTATTATTCTCATAAGAGACCTCAGAAATATCAGTTGTTACATACACCGGTTCCCAAGGCTTAAGCTGATCTGGATAAGAACGCACAGAAGATAAATTATAACGATAACTCCATTCCAGCCCCAACAGAATTCTGTTATCAAGACAACTATACAAAGAATCTCCTTGGTTCCATGCCATTTCTGCTATTGCTACATAATTATGTAACCCTGCAAGTACATGCCCTTGATCACGACTTGACTCTTGACATTGCCCGTTAGGATATATATAATACTGAAGTTGTTCATCATATCCATAATCAGCAATCTCATCACTACGCCCAAAAAGTTTATAATCCCAAATAGCAGATGTTTTCTTAAACGGTTCATCACTCTTCAATGCCGGACCAGACGGATATGGCAAATCATCATTCCTGTGTTTCATGCCAAGAAGATATCTGTATGCCCTTTCGTACATTATCTCATTATCCAGATAAATACCCATTGCCATCATTCCTCTGGCTGCAAAAAGGCCTTGATTTCCAAAACGTCCGGCATCAAAATTATATATGTTCCAGTAAAAAGTCACATTATTCAAAGATTCATCATAATAATTACCATATTTACTGAACAAATCTTCCGTATTACTATATCCAGGATGTACAAGCATTTTATTAAACCTATCTTGATCTTCAGCCTTCCATCCCGAGTAATCCCGCATCAATTCTGCCGCCTCTATCAAAAGATATATTTTTCCATTGTCCAAAGGTCCTGTACCACAAGCACTGGTATTAGTATAATGTGAATTAGCATTTAATATTTCCACAGCCTTTTGTGCATATTTATCTTCATCTGTTAAATGCCACAAAAGAGCCAGATCAATAGCACGTCTCCCGTCTATACCTATTGTTCCATTAAATTTTCCTGATGAAATTTTATTACCTCTATCCATCACTTCTATATCGCAAGAAGAATAAGGCGAACTTAGCAATGCAAGAAAAGTGGAATAGTAAGGTTCCCTTTTAGCTTGAATCATGGATTTCATCCTATCAATATCACCTTTTGTGTATGTTATACCTGGATGCTTAAAAACCCTATCAGTCTGAGCTTTTATAACAACAAAAAAAGATAAAAGAAACAATAAACTTAAAACACGTGTTTTCATGGTACCTTAAATTTAAATGAATAAAAAGAACTATTGAATATATTAATCCTATTTTAATTATAAATACTTATTTCTAAACTCAATTGTATTGTCTTAAATAATTATAGAAACATCAGCTTTTAACGTATATTTCCATTATATAAGCATTATTCTCAGACTTAATCTCAAAAATTATTCTAGTAGTCATTTTCTTCATATTATAATTACATTACATCAATAGACATAATTTTTAAATTAAGATACAATTAAGAGCAACGTTTCACAATCACAAATACAGCATATATTACATAACTACAAATTGAAGTCATTAAAAAAATTGATTACTTTCTTAATACTGTCAGAAAATCCTGCAGCCTGAGGTGATACAACTTTCTTTCCTCCTATATACAAATTCTCTATAGTCAAGTTCTCAACACCTGAGACTTCAGGTATAGGATTGACGATTGGGTTTACAAAAAACAAATTCTTAAGAATCACGTTTTTTATCAAGAACCTGTTATTATCATCGTTAGTCAAAAGTAACCATTTATTTGCCGAAGTCCAAAAAGAACAGTCTTTGATAACAATATCATTAAATGATGGCCAAATTGGACAATTCCCATTTTGAAATCTAATAAGACCTCCTGCCTTTCTACCTGCTATTGAATGAAAATTATTGAAATAATAACTTTTTAGCGATATACCTTTTTTACCTATCCAAGGTTTACTAGGTCCTAAATTACTGCCTGCTCTGATACAGTGTGCAGTACGAGTCCATCCCATAGCATTGTTCACACGAATATTCTCGGAATCATCAGTACTCCATTGTAAACGGTCTTTATTATATATTCCAGCAGCAGCAAATGTATTACGGATTTCTGCCGGATTGGCATCCGTATTTTCCAAATTTATTTCTTTGTTCTCTATATAAGTACGCCTAGGGAATTCATCAGAAGGATTGTAATGTCCAGTAGCAAATGTATCGTCATTGCCCAAAGTTAGGGATCCGTTAACGGTAATATTTTTCCCGCTCGAAAAATTCAGACCATCTATCCAACCATGATTATAAGGGGAAAGTCCCTTTATATTGTTATATACAATATCTCTAACACCATGTGTTTCCCAATTCCACTGCTGACTATCGCGCATATATGTATCATTAAAAGTAATATTATTCGATTTCATAACAACCACTCCCCCTTGATGTGGAGTATTACGTGCATCCTTCCTATCTGTAGCAAATGTAAAACAACCTTGGGCATCATGCATACCTCGACCAGAAATTGTCACAAAACTCGATTCCTTAATAAATATCGCCGGTTCTATCGCTTCTCTACATTCTTTCAGTCTATTCACCATCAATGCATTTTCATCTGTATAAATATACAAAGGCTTTCCTCCACTAGAAACATCTCCATTCCAATTAATAATTCTTAGACCTGACCACAGATAAACCCCGGGGCCTATATAAAGAGTATTAAGTTCAGGAGTATCTCTGATTTTTAAAAGAGCCGCCTGCAATGCATCTGAAAGATCATTCTCATTTCTTGCCCTTTTGTTGGGGAAAGCCACTATTTTATCTGTGTATGGTACAAATTTACCTTCTTCATAATTCCATGTGAATTCCCTACCATCATTAAGACTAGCATCAGTAACACTTCCCGCAGGACGACACACATCCCCAATTCTGTCATTATTAGGATGTGCCTTTAAATAATTCTCAGAAAATACTCCGAAATCCAACACATTTTTATCTATAGGATCAGGTCTTTTTTCAGTTTTTTCCAATGGATCATTTACTAATACTAACTGTGGGGTATCTGTAGAAGCATCCTGTGGGTCACCTCCATTAATGGCAACGATAGCATAGGGAAGACAATCACTCATTTCAAATTGTAGTGACCGTCTATCAGTACTGATTGTTATAGCCTCCTGCGGATAAAAACATACCGGATGTATCGTCACACTACTTATATCATCACCATCTTTAAGGCGTATCTCGATCATTGGATTAAAACTATTGGATGAGAAACGCGCCACATCTACATTGTGTCCCTGATTGCCAAAACCTGTATTGTCGTACCTAACTGCTGATACATTAGTATCCATCACTTTTACATCAAAACGGGACGACAGAATATCACTTCTCACATGGGACGGGTATAAACCTGCAATTCCTGATACTGGGACACAAAACGGAACATATGGATGGACTTTTATCTTCTTTGGTTCTCCTTCATAGAACAACAATGAACCAAACGATGGTTCATCTCGGTCAAATCCTTCGGGACGAATGATATGAAGAACTCTTTCTGTATATGGCATTTTTAAACCTTTTCTGACTGTAAAATGATTATAAACCATCTCGAATATCGGTTTATAATTTCCTCTGGCATGAGAAGAAATAATCGACCATTCACTATACTTACCAGTAACGTCTTTCCATTGAGTAAATGGAACTTCCTCTCCAAGATTATATTTCGCCACATATTCAAAGCCTTTCATCAGTCGATTGTCAAGAGCACTATAAAGATCATCCCCTTGCTGCCATGCCATCTCACACACGGTGGCAAGAGCGCTAATACCAAGCATACAATGTGCCTGATCGCGACCACTCTCCTGAATCTGTCCAGTCTCTCCACTTATATAATTTGCAATAGTTCCGTTATCGTTAGCATGCAAATAAAAATCAACAGCTCTGTTGTACATATCCACATCATCAAAAAGTATTCCTAAAGCCATGTATGCCTTTGTCAAAATAGCTCCCCAGTTACCATTAGTATAAGCCTTTCTATTGAAAAATCTATCCATGACAGGAATAAACACAGTTCTGATCATTACACAAATTTCATTAAACTGACTGTCGGTCATACCACAATACGTATGACGCAACATCTCTGTAGCATAAGCGATTTTCCAACCCTCAATACCAGCAAGCAATGGAGCATCATTAGTGTCGGGAATTCTCTTTAACGTATGAGCATAACCTAGTAATAGTTCCAAAGATTTTTCAGCATGAGCACTATCTCCTGTAAGAGCCCACATCAAAACATTCTGATAAACAGCACTGAAATCTTGTTCCATACTTGATTTTGTATGACGGAATTCTCCATCTCTAGCAATCACTTCAAATGGTCCAAAAGGCTTATAATCAGATTTAGAACAATGATGATTTTTCAGGAGTACAAAAGAGCCATAAGCAGGATATTCTTTATTGGCTATTTGATTACGCATTCGTTCAATATTCTTATTTACAGTAAGGATACCAGGGTGTACAAATTTTCGTGCCTGAGCACTTAATGTGAGCGATAATAATATAACAAAAAAAACAATTCTATTTATCATACCTATAGTGACATCAATAAATTTAATAAATCATTATTTTGAGTTTATGCAAATTATAAATAACTGTAACTTCCCAAACATTATATAAGTTTTAAATTTGTTCCACCTCTATTCAAAAGGTATATTTTCCCATTACCCCAAAGTCTTAGTATAATGTATTAATGCTATTCAATAAATAGCAAGGTCCCTTTTTAGCCTCAATCATGACTTTCATCCCATCAATATCACCTTTTGTATATGTTATACTGGAATGCTCAAAGACTCGATATGTCTATGCTTTTATAGCACTAAAAAAATGATAAAAAATAACAAATTTAAAACACGTATTTCATGATATTATAAATTAAAAGAACTATTCAAAAATAGATAAATCCCATTTATCATGCCAATGAATAATGAATTTATTATCATAAAAAGATATTGGTAGCCAAACATATCGGCCGTCAATGGCATTCTCCGGTTTCCATCTATCACCAATATATATAAAAGCATCCTTCTTACCATTAACAGGCAAGATAAATGTACTCTGTGAATGATAAGTCAGTTCGAATCCTTCATCAACACACGGATTGCCAAGTTCTGTCCAAGGTCCCCATATAGAAGGAGCTACAGCTGATCTAGCAGCATTAGGATTCCAACCTGTACAACCAGATCCCATAAAATAATATAATCCATCCTTTTTGAAAATAGCAGGAGCTTCCATTTTACGTCCTATAAATGCACGAACATATTTACCTGTTAATCCTAAATAATCATCCGTTAACTCCGAAATATGTATCACACTATTTGACTCCGAAGAACATATATGATAAGCTTTATTATCATCATCTACGAACAATGTCATATCCCTAGATTGTTGTCCTGCATGAAAGTCTCTTCCTAAAGTATTAACAGAATCAGGATGTTCATTCTTACCTAAATTCGCACGTTCCTGAATATATTTTTCTCCTACCTTTTTTTTATGTATATCTAAAACATTAACAGGCCATTTCCCTTCATTCGGACGGAAATATCTGATAAACTTATATGGACCTACCACCTTATCAGAAATAGCGACACCTACCATAGCCGAAGAATATCCTTGCCCTTTTAATTCCAAATGAAACCACATGACATACTTATCTGTCTTTTTATTATAAATAACTTTTGGGCGCTCTAAAATACATCCCTGTGATATCGGACTCAAAGAATCAGTATCAACGCGTAACGCAATCCCTTCATCAGTCCAATTATACAAATCTGTGGATGAATAGCAATGAACACCAACGAGTGCTTTATTTCCTGCTTTGCCGTCAATCTTATGCTCACCAAACCAATAATATCTGCTATCCTTAAAAAGGAAACCTCCGCCATGAGCATTTATATGTACTCCGTTATTATCTTTCCATATATTACCAGGATTAAAAGACTTATATTCATTTATAGTAAAAGCATTGATAGAATATAATAATGAACATATAAACAAAAAAAGATTTTTCATAAATATATAAATTACGAAAAGAGAAGACATTACAATACATAATGTCTCCTCTTAATCTTATTATTGTTACTTATTAAATGAAATTACTCTTATTATCCAATCTTTGTATTCACCTGATGCGGAGACTACTCTATAAGTATGTTCTACTGTATAATCACCTAAAGTTCCTAAAACAGGAGCATTACCAAGTGGCTTTACACTTGCAGCACGTGATAACTCTAAAGAACATGCTATTTTAGATAATGAAGTAGCCTGCCTTTCCTCCTCCGGATAGTTAGCATCTGAAGCCGGAACATTTATTTCAACTTCAACAACACAGTTTTCATTATCAATATTCTTACTGACAGACATCTCTTTAAAGTTAAGTTCATACATGCCAGGAGTATCCATTGCTTCTGCCCAACGATGTTCAAACTTTATATTTGTTATATCACATTCAGTAGAATATTCTCCCTCTTCTAAGTTACTTTTCAAACAAGAAGAAAAGACTAAAGATAAAATACATATAAAAATAAAATTAAACTTCTTCATATCAATCCTTATTAATTGTTATTTCCAATTTTCATTTTGGTCTTCACTATTTATGTTCTCATTCTGATCAATCTCACTTTGAGGAACAGGAAATAAATAACGTTTCTCAGGAGTAAATCTAAAATATCTATCCGTTTGAGGAGAGTATAGTTCTCTAAAGAAATATGAATCAGGTTTCATAAAATCAGATTCATTCATTGCATCACCTGAAACTTCAATTTCTATTGTTGCAACATTCTCACCATTTTGATCACCTCCATTAAGAATAGGAATCAATCCACCTTTATTTGAAGCATCAGGGAAACCGCTTTCAGTCATAACACCCCATGCTATTGAAGTTCTCATTAAAGTCCAGTATCTATCATTTTCCAGATCCAATTCTGCATCTCTTTCATCAATATAGATTTTTTTCAGTTCTTCACCAGACTCATCTAACAATTCAGGCAATCCACCATGATTTACACGAGTTTTATTAATATACTTACGAGCATTCTTTTCATCACCTAAATGCAAATAAGCTTCAGCTGCATTCAAATAACAACGACCAAGTCTGAATATTGGTCTTGTCAAATCTACAGGAGCTTTATCTGGACTAGGCTGTGTTTCTACAACAAACTTCTTATATACATAACCCGTAACAGAGCCTCTCTCTCTGTTTGTTTTTATATATGACAAAGGATGATAATTACCACCAGTTCTCATATATATTTTATTTCCAAACAGTTCAGCACCATCATAAGCTATTGAAGCATAAAAGCGCTTATCACGATTTGTATATAACAAATCTGTTATATTATCATATTGTGAAGTTGGCTTTAATTTACGTTTTTCACGCATTTTTCCAGGTTCTGCTACATCCTCTTCCATTACAATATCAACATTCTCACGGAATAAATTTGATTCTTCAAAGCGTCTTGCTTTTCCATCTGTATCAATAACATAATATGCTCTTTCAATATGTTGCGGTGTTGGAGATATAGTTCCATATCCCCACGCCTCATAACCTTCCATTGGTTGAAAATCCAGATTCAACTTTGTAGTATTAAGATAAGACACTCCAGTAGGATGAATAAAATACCTATTGCCATCTGTTTCTGTTGTCGTATATAAGCTATTCCTTTGCATATTCAATATTATTTCAGGACAGCTTTGGGCATATTCATAACTTTTAAACATTTTGCCATAATCATCTGCTGTAACAAGCGAATACAACCCCAATAGATCAAGATTCTCAACTGCTTTTATAGCACCTTCCAAATATGGAGTAGGATCTACATTTTCATACTTTTGCATATAAATTGCACCATGTAAATTGACTTCGGACAATAAAGCATATGCAGCTCCTTTGGATAATTCTCCAAACTTATTTTCCTTATTCATCAAAGTTGCAGCTTTTCCACACAAATCAATAATGTAATCATAAGTTTCCTTCATAGTAGATCTTGGCAACTGAAGTGCACTAGCCGCTTCTTCACTATTTGCTGCATTCTCACCAAAATCATCCAAAGTTTTATCAACTATAATCCATCCACCAAATTTTCTTGCCTGTAAGAAATATGTTGCAGCCTTTAGGAAATACGCCTGTCCTAAAAGATTATCTGCAGCCTTTTCTCCTAATGAACTGCGTATTGCCGGATCTGTCAAATGTTCAATTGCAATATTTGCCTTTCTAACATCAGAGAATTTATCCCATCCAAAATCCGTTGATGTTGTCCAACCAGCATCATCAGTACAATTTCCTAATTGCCAATGTGTCCAAAACTGATCTGTTTGACAATCGGTACCTCTTGTATGTCCATCACCATCATATTTGGTAAAGTAATGTACATTTCCATAAAAATTATAAATTGCAGCTTGTGCCAAGTTAATATCATTCCACACATTATCCTCTGTCATCAGGTCCAAAGGTTTCTTATCCAACACATCCATACAAGAGAATAAGCACATCGCAATTCCTGATACAAGTAATGATTTTTTTATTTTAAAGTTTCTCATAATCTTTCTTTTTTTAGAATCCTAAACTAAATACTATAGAATATGTTCTTGTAATAGGGTAACCATTGTTTTCCGTATTTCCCTGCTCCGGGTCCATAAAGAATGTCGCATCAGAGAAAGTCAATAAGTTTTGGCCAACCAATGACAACTTAGCATTAGCAATCCATGGTACATTCTTCAATAATTTATGTTTAAAATCATAACCGAACTGTAAGTTTTTTAAACGTAAATATCCACAATCAATCATCCAATAAGTAATTTCTCTTTGATTATTATTTGTCCTACCTGTACCTGGATCCAAAATAGGAAAACGAGCGTCTCTATTATCAGGTGTCCAATAATCCAATTCTTTACTATAGCGCAATCTATCAACTCCCATAGGCATTGCATTTTGTCCGATAAATTTCCAATTACTTCCTGCGCCCTGAATAAGACCACTCAAGAAGAAACCATCATATTCAAACAAAAAATCAAAACCATACTGCATCAAAGGCTCAGAATTTCTATTATTGAATACCTTATCGCCAGAATATGTTGCATCGGTATCAATTCTACCATCACCATTTACATCCACATATTTAATATCACCTGTAACCAAATTTGAAGTCCAAGTAGCATGCGGACTATTAAGCAAATCATCAACAGTCTGGTATAATCCATCAGTTATCCATGTACGTGTACCATCTGAAACAGTCTTTCCGACAACATTTGTCAATGGATTAGCAGCAGTTGTCTGATCCTGTGTTTTCTTTATCCAAACTTTATCATAAAAAGAAATATTCCCACCAAACTCATATTTTAATTTACCTATTGAATCACGCCACCTAATCATTATTTCCGCACCGGCACGTCTATATCTATCATCTGAACCTATTTGGGGCAAAGAAGTTCCTAATGGAGTCTTATAAATATCAGATGGACTTATTAGATACCCTTCAGTATCTTGAACAAAATAATCAACAGAACCACTTAAACGATTATTCAAAAAAGCATAATCTAATCCAATATTAAATGATGTAGTTGAATACCAAGATAGATCTGGAGATACTAGTCCAGGAATATTTATTGATGGTGCTCTATTACCATTTATATCAAAATTAGCATTACCCAAGCTCCAATTAGAATATTGTGCAAAACGCGCCAAATCATTTCCATTGCTATCAAAATTTGTTTCTACACCTGTTTTTCCCCACGAAGCTCGTAATTTAAATAAATCCATAGAAATGGTATTATTCAAGGATTTCATGAAAGCCTCATCAGAAATAACCCATCCGGCAGATACTGATGGGAAGAATCCCCAACGATTTCCTTTAGCATAATTATCACTACCATCATAACGGAAATTTGTTGTGAGCAAATATCTTCCCTTATAGTCATAATTTAACACACCAATAAAACCTAATCGTCCTTTTTCTGCTGCTGCTCCATCATTCAACATAGACGACTCAGGGCCAGCAAAAATCTGATCAACAGAAGAAGACAAATAATCCATTCTTGTAGCGCTAATCCACTCGCTATACTCTTCCAATTGGTTATAATAAACACCAATATTTAAAGTATGACTATTGGCAATTGTAGTATCATATCTAAATCCAGCGTTTAATTCATATCTCCATCCATTATCTTTACGCATCATTAATGAAGGAGACGTAGTTGCCTCAAATGGAGTTCCATCATCATAATATGAAGGAACATAAGCATTACTCCAATTTTTCTCACTGGAGTTCCAGTTTCTATAGTTTCCTACAAATGTTGCTTTAAGTCCTTTAACACCCCAAACATCCCAATCCAAATTCAGGCGTATATTAGATATAGGTTTATCTTTCTTAATATATCCTGTTTCAGGATTAACATTCAAATAAGGAGTATTTGCATAATAATCACCATTTGCATTATAAATTCGTACATTAGACAGAGTCTTAGCTGTACTAGCTATACTACCTTCATTTTTTCCATTACTTGTATCTAACGAGCCCTTATAATCTAATCCTACTTTCAATCCTATCTTTCTGAAGTAGTGATTAACATTAACTCCAACATTATAACTTTTATAACTGAAGACATCCTGTCCGTTTACCGGTTTAGCTAAAGTTCCTTGATTGTAATAACCCAAAGACATATGATATTGTGTATCTTCACTTCCTCCATCTATTGTCATAGAATGTCTTTGAGCTGTTGCTACATTTCGCATAACCACATCCCACCAGTCTATATTTGGATAGTTTATCGGATCTGAACCTGTACGATAAGCATCCAATGCTATTTGATCATATGGCTCAGGATTACCGAATATTTTATTTATCTTATTAGCAGTCATAGCTAACTCATAAGACGTAATATTAGATTTTCTATTTGTTGGTTGATTAATTTGCTGGTCAAACGTATAATTTATACGTGTCTTACCTGCTTTACCAGATTTTGTTTTTACAACGACAACACCATTACCTGCTATAGCTCCATAAACAGCAGCAGAAGCAGCATCCTTCATAATAGAAATACTCTCAATATCTTGAGAATTTAACCTATTAAAAGTTTCAGCATCTTGAACTATACCATCTATAACATATAAAGGAGATGTAAATTTATCATTATTACCTCGAATAGTCAAAGAAGGAGTAGATCCAGGCATACCAGTTGAGTTGTTAATAAAAACACCAGGAGTACGTCCTTGCAAGGCCTGCGACACATTCGAATAAGAAGCCAAATCACTGATCTGTTTTGTATCAACAGTTGTAACTGCATTTGTTAATTTCCTTTTTACTGTTGAATTATATGCCATAACAACAACTTCATCCAACAATTCTGCATCCTCTTTTAGTTCAATATTAAAATTACGCTTTGAACCAACTGATATTTCTTGAGTTGCATATCCAACATAAGAAATCTGAATTTTACTTGAAGAAGAAACCTTTAAAGAAAATTTTCCATCAAAATCTGTAATAATACCATTTGTAGTTCCTAGCTCCATAATAGTAGCTCCAACTATAGGGTTACCTTGTAAATCTGTAACTACACCATTTATTGTTACAGCATCTTGATGAAGAACATAATTTATCGGAGAAGTTAAATCCTTATCCGATTGTTCTGCCATAATTGTTCCAATAGGCAGACACGCCATTGCTGTTACAAGCAATAAAGATTTGTCTTTCTGTTTCATCGCAAAAAACTTTAAGTTTTAACAAATTAATTTTTACAAAGCATCTTAAATTGTTTTTTTAATCTACTTGCAAATAAACTGCAAAAAGAGACAAACCTTTATTATCATCGTAACAAAAGATATTAATCATGTAACAAGTTACATTTATTTCATTAATTGGAATGTTCTATTGCATATTGTGTAGGTAATATTCCAAACAGATCTTTAAAACATTTAGTAAAATAACTTGAAGAACTAAAGCCTACCATATCTGCAACTTCTGCCATAGATAACTTACTACCTCCAGATAACAATTGTGCAGCACATTTTAATCTGATTGTACGAATAAATTCAGTAGGTGTTTGTCCTGTTATAGATTTTATTTTTCTATACAAGTTCATTCTACTCATTCCCATATCAGTACTAAGATTTTCTACACTATATGATGTATTATCCATATTTTTCTCTATAAATTCAAGTGCTTTCTTTACCAGGCTCTCGTCAAGGGATGTTATAGTTATAGCACTAGGATCAACAGATAAATTTTTCTTAAACTCTTTCCTTCTTTCTTCCTGTTGTTCAATCAATTTTTTTATTCTCACTAGTAGAAGTTCAAAATTAAATGGCTTGGAAATATAGGAATCAGCTCCAACCTCATATCCACTTATCTTTACATTATCTGCAGTTCTTGCAGAAAGTAAAATAACCGGTATATGAGATGTCTGGACATTAGTCTTTATCTTTCTACACAACTCTATACCATTCATTTTAGGCATCATTATATCACTAACAATCAATGAAGGATTATGTTCCAAAGCCTGATTATAACCTTCATCTCCATCAGAAGCTGTAAAGACTGTATAAAAATCCTCCAACTGTTCTGCCAAAAATGCCCTCATATCATTATTGTCCTCTACTATTAAAATCTTTTGTTTAAGGCCTTTGGGCTCCAAATTATCGTCATTATCAATTCGTTTTATATTTTCCTTAATATCAGAATCTTCTTCAGGTTTTAAATCCATAGGAATAAGCAATCTGAATATAGAACCTTTATTTAACTTACTTTCCACTTCTATTTCTCCATGATGCAACTTGACATATTCCCGAACTAGATGTAACCCTATACCACTCCCTATTGTCCCATCAGCATTATTATTAGAAGCTTGATAGAAACGTTCAAAAATATGATTTAAATCATCTTCACTCATTCCTATACCAGTATCTTGTACAGATATAGACAATAAATGTCTTCCCCCTATTATATTTTCTTTTACTTTTAGTAAAACTCTGCCTCCTTCTGCTGTAAACTTGAAAGCATTTGAAAGTAGATTATTCAGTATCTTATGTACTTTATCATGGTCAAAATACATATTAGTCGATTCAGAAAGATTTTCTATTTCAAACTCCAAATGCTTCTCTTCTGCAAAAGGAGTAAAACATGTATATATTGATGCAATAAAATCACGAATATCCCCAGAAGTGAGATGAAGTTTCTCCATTCTCATTTCCACTTTTCTGAAATCCAGTAATTGATTTACCAAATTATACAGATCTGTAGCATTTTTATATATAACATTTAAATGTTTTACCTTCTTTTCATCATTTTCTTTTTGCATCAACACTTCAAGAGGAGTCATTATTAAAGTAAGAGGAGTGCGTAATTCATGACTTATATTAGTAAAAAATCGAAATTTCATCTGATTTATTTCTTCCTTCTGACGTAAACTTTCCTTCTCTTGAATGCGTATAAGTTTTAAATGATTTTTTCTTTTAATATAGATAAAAACTGTATATACCAACAATACCAATAATATTGTATAAATAATAAAAGCAGGCATAGAAAGCCATAAAGGTGGATTAATTCTAATCTTAAAAACAGATTCAGGACTCCAAACATAATCATTTCCTGCAGATTGAACTCTAAAAATATAATCGCCAGATAATAAATGATTATAGTTTACACTACCAGTACTATTACTTGAAACAAGCTCATTCCACTGTTTATCAACTCCATCTAATTTATATCTGAAATGAGTCTGAGAAGGTTGAAGAAAGTTCAGGCTTGAAAAATCTATAGTAATAAAATTCTCATCATATTCAAGTTCTACATTTCTTGTATTATTGATTGTTTCTCCAAACAAAATACGTCCATTATATTCTTCACCGCAATTTACAGCTTCTCCCAAAATTCTGAAATTTGTAAAAAAAGGAGCCGATTTACACGAAGTCAGAACAACATTCTCAGGAACGAACTTACAGAAACCATCCAATCTTCCAAATATAAGTTCACCTCCTTTCGTTTTCAATGAGCAGAACTCATACAAATCTGAATAATACTTTCTTTTACTCCATTCCAAACATACAATCTTAAAATCAGTTACACCTTCATCTATATGATTTACTGTTATTTTATATATAGATCCAATAGTTGAGATCCATATATCATGATTATCATCTTCCTGAATACTCTGAACGGTAGCATTATCCAGTCCATCTTCTTCACCCAGATAATACATCTCTCCTCTACGATTCAAAACAATCAGACCATACTGTGTTCCAAGCCACAACATTTCACGACTATCTTCCAGAATACAATTATACTTATTATTTCCTAACAAGACTCCAGAATTATCTACATCTCTATATTGAGGAATAATAACAGAATCATTAGATATATCATAAAAATACAATCCGTTATCTGCACCAACAACAAGTTTACTGGAACGACTGACTATCATACAATTTGCCAGTCGATATTTTTTAAGTTCAGGATATCGATCTGGCAACATTTCCAAACTATTATCTAAAGAATTATAACGCCCAACACCACCATGGGTACTTACCCATATTTCACCATCTTTATCTAAAGCAAGACATCTAATGCCATTTGTTTCGTATTCCTTACGTTCTTTTAATAATACATGTTTTATATTATAGACATCATTAG
>NZ_JACJLE010000070.1 GCF_016901995.1 Bacteroides caecigallinarum
CACTTCTGCCATAACTGATACATTTAGGGTTACACTATACAAAGGTAACTTCAGCTTGACTATTTACATTCTCTTTGGCGTGATTTTTTTATCTCATGGGAATTTCATTACACGTTGTTTTTAATGTTGTTACGATAAACTATTTCCATTCCTCAATTGGCATATCATCAGGTCCTTCCCCTTCAGGCTGGAATGTCTTCTCCTTCTGATTGATAAAGATTTCTCTCTTTTCATCACCGCAAACCACAGTCAGAATTCCGTAACGCTGATTTTCGGTATTATTTTCTGAAACGGATATTTTCAATGTATATTCTCCCGCCGTTCCCTGTGAAGGAGATACGCTTATCCATGATGATGCAGACTCGTCAACTTCAACACTCCAATCTTTGTTTGTCACAAGATTTACTTCTATTACCTTTTCTGCACTGCTTATATCCCATGAAGTCTGAGATTCGGGAATATCAAGAACTGTTTCCTGTCTGCCCTGAAAAATATTAATATCCTTTCTCATATCACCGGATACTATAGTTACAAATCCGTAGCGTTCTTCTTCGGTATCATTTGCCGACACGGATATCTCCAATGTATATTCTCCTGCAGTACCTTTTGAAGGAGAGGCACTTATCCATGACGAGGCTTTATCATCAACTTCGATGTTCCAATCTTTATTGGTTACAAAATTCACTTCAATGACCTTTCCCAGACAATTTACATCCCATGAAGTCTGAGATTCAGGAATGTCAATAACAGTTTCCAAACCATATTGCATTAATGAAAGATCCACTCTTTCATCGCCTGACACGATAGCCACAAACCCGTAACGCTGTTCGCCTGTTTCATTTGCAGCTACAGATATCTCCAATGTGTAATCTCCTGCTGTTCCTTCATTAGGCGACACACTTATCCACGATAAAGCCGATTCATCTACTATTATCTCCCAATCGTTACTTGCAGAAAATTCCACTCTAATCAAATCTCCCTCATTGCTTACATCCCACGATGTTTGTGAATTCGGAAATTCAATTGTTACATCTTCTTCATCATCACCACCTTCCAACAAATCGATAAGTTTATCGCACGAAGAAAAGATAAATAAAAACATGACAAGGAATCCGGAAAGCAGAGCCTGACTCCTTTTAAGAATAACTTTAGATGACATACTATAAAAATTTATTGATAACATTAATTACTGTTTTCTCAAATAAAGGCAATATAAAAATATTACTTCATAAACGCCGGTACCGGCAAATGCATGCCGGCTATCACAAGATTATTCTTGCGGGCATACTCTATATAATGTTTACGGCTTTTTATTGCTCCTTTTTTGTCCATGTCGTATGTGGCACAGATATCAGGATATTTCAGCTGCAGCGCCGCTCCGTGCATCAGATCACCTACCACCAACAGCTTGCCGGTCTGGAATACAGTATGTCCAGGAGTATGGCCGGAAGCATCCATTGCTATAACATTACAAGGTAGTGTATCTCCAAAAGCAAACATATGAACACGGTCGCCATACGCTTTCATCATAGTTTCTACCTGCGACTTCTTGTCCTCTGGCATTTTCATCCACGCATCATACTCCGTTTTAGAGGCATATACTTCTGCATTTGTAAATACAGGACTGCCGTCTTTCATCATGCCTCCTATATGGTCTCCATGAAAATGAGTTATGAAAATATAGTCTATTTCAGACGGTGCGACACACAAAGTTTTAAGGCCTTCCTGTAACTTGCTGTCAGGTGCTCCTACTCCTGAATCAAAAAGCATATACTTTCCATCCTTTTCTACCAGGAAAGCGCTCACCGAGGCAGGTATGCCATTCTGAAGTGAAAGACTGTCAATCTGTGCATCTGTAGCATCCGGGAATAAAAAGCGTGGCATTAGGCGATCTTTTGCATTATCGCGTATCCATGTAACTCTCACTCCATCAAGTTCTAAGGTGGATAGCATATTTTCTTTGACATTTAATACTTCCACACTTTCTGTAATCACATCTTTTTCTTTTGATTGTTTTGATTGTCCGGAACAACCAAGCATAAACAATGGTACTATCATATATGCTACACTACTGACAACAACATTCTTCATAGACATTTATTTTACGGTTTATTACTTCATAACACCATATAAGGTATATAAAAAAATATTTCCTTAAGGATAGTCTTCTGTTTTGAAATATACAAAGATACTTATTTATTGTTTAAATACCGAAACAATTTGTTATAATTTTCAAATTAGAAACAGCTATATACAGACAATAAATATATTACTCTAAAAAAAGATCCCCTTTTTCCATGAATTCAAGAAAACCGTATCTTTATCATTTGTCATTTTTGGTTTTAAAGCCTTTAAGCTAACAAATAAAATCGGCTTGATTTAAGTAATATTCATGCGAATATATAAATACTAATTATTATTTATTATTGCCAATATAAGTTATCACTATTCAACAAACATTATGAAGGTTCCATACCTTTTGGAATAGCCATAGCCACCATATTCACCATTAATTTTAGGGCCATTAGGGCCATAGGTTCATATGGCCCTATTTTACCGGTACATAGTCATATAACATAATATATTGTACAATATAATGCCAGATATTTTCTGATATTATGGATTATTTTTGAACCTTAAATTTATATAGGTTTATATCACATGTACATGCTATGAAAAATATATAAGCTCATTGCCGCATTTTGTATAATTTTAACTTTTATTAAATACAAAAGAAATCGTTCATATATATAAATTTACCATATATCAGGTTAGTATAAAGCTGAAAGAGTTATTCAATATCGGAATTCATGAGAAAATATGATTGAAACTATTGTTAGAAAAATGGGGCCATATGAACCTATGGCCCTAATAACCCTAATTCATGCAATTTTTTTATATGAAAAGCAGTATAAAACAAATGTAAAGGATTGCTCTATAATTAACATAATACAACAAATAATCAAAGCTTGGATGTAGAAACAAAAATGAAAAAAGAGGTGATTATCAGAAATTTTGAAACTAAATACAATAAAGCATAATTAGATTTTATACACTCCCACAAAAGCGTGCGCACGTTCAAGGCAAAGCGTGCGCACGCTTAAAATCGAATGAACGCACGTTTTAAGCGAAATGTGCGCACGTTTTTTTGAGCTTGTTTTATAGCATTTTTCCATAGATTTCCCAACTAGAATTTGGAAATCAAAATAAATTGCATTATTTTTGTAATTGAGTGTGGCGCAATTTTAAAACCACCACATTTTAATTCTATTTTTTCATAAACAACAAAACAATGTCGAAGAAGCAAAACAGCAGGTTTATGGATTAAAAAAATCATTCATTAAACTAAGTTTTTTCCGATGGCCGCAAAGAAAAAAAATCATGCGGCAGGGATTGCTATGCTCTTTGACTTACGGGTTCATACCCGACTCTTCGACTGGGAAGAGGGGGTTCTATTTTGAAAACTAGTTGTTAGTTACTAGTTATTAGTTGTTAGTTATCAGACTTTAAAGAAACTCAGAAATCACGTTGTTTATGAAAAATGTATTCTTACGCGTAAAACGCAATTTCGATTCAAATTCAAATAATTTTGCTCCTGAATATGCCGACTGTCACCTTGATGTAGAATTTTCAGCTCCTAAAGGTCTGACCGGAGTAAAAGAGATGTCGGTACGTATTTATTCTTCCTCTTACAGGTTAATGGGTACCGGATGTATCACCCATAATCCGGACAATATTCTGAAAAAATCTTCCTTTCTACTGGCAAATGACGATTTATGGGATGCCGGCATGTATCGAGCCTACATATATATAAACGGAAATCCTAAATGGTTCTGCGAACTTGACCTGCCGATATCTTCCAACTATTGGACACGAAAAGCAATGCAGCCAATAGAAGGACATCAGCAGGAAATGTTCTTTGCCGGGAAACTAGCATTTACCAACTGGTGGCATAAGCTGTACTGTGGACGTTTCAAAGAGCCTCTCATAAAGCTGCTGATAGACAGACTGCTGATTTACAGTAATGATATAAGCAACAGAAAGGCCGAAAAAGTGCCTCACCTGCTGGTGACCGGCGAGGGTGAAACCTATGGTGCCAAGGCTTTGGCTTCGATGATTTTGGGCGGATTCATAACAGGCGATGATGTCTCCATGAAATACAGCCTGTCGCTCGAGGAAATCACTACGGGAGCTTACGGATGGAAGAACATGGAAGAAAAGGTGGCAAAGGCAAAGGCTGTGATTGTGGAGGTGACGGAACTGAAATACAACGCTCACACCATGAACATAGTAAACCTCATTGCCAGCATTATCAGATACGACACATTCAAGGATACAACTTTCATCCTGCATGGGAAAGACAAGGACATTGCAATGATGATGGAAAAATGTGTACTGATGAACGGACTATTCACCGAAGAAACCACATTCAGGTTGTCATCCGACAGATCAGTAGGATTTGAATATGAGTACGACCAGGAGGCTGAAGATTTTCAGAGACTGGTAGAGGGACTGATGGATGAAAAATTCGGCTTCAATAATGACGAGGAAGAATCCCGAATATCCGGTATAAAGGCGAAAAAGGAACTGGAAGACATGGTAGGACTGCAAAGAGTGAAGGACGACATGAGAGAGGCCAGAATGATGGCTATGTTCAACCAAAAGAGGGCTGAGATGTGTCTGCAGACAAATAATGAGCAGCGAAACCATATGCTTTTCCTTGGTAATCCGGGAACGGGAAAAACCACTGTGGCAAAACTTGTGGGCGAAATATATCACAATATGGGTTTGCTCAGCAAAGGGCACACAGTGGAGACTAACCGCTCCAAACTGGTGGGAGAATATATAGGTATGACAGAAAAAAAGACTCTGGAAGCCATAGAGGAGGCACGAGGAGGTGTACTGTTCATTGATGAAGCATACACACTCGTATCTCATGAGAGTGATACGAAGGACTTCGGCAAGGAGATTCTGAATGCTCTGCTTACGGTACTCTCCGAGCCTCAACCTGACATGATTGTAATCCTGGCAGGATATGAGGACAAGATGATGAATATGATGAAAACAAATCCGGGACTGAAAGACCGCTTCCCGCTGACATTCCATTTTAACGACTATTCTGCAGAAGAGCTGATGGAAATGGCTTGCCGCACACTGAAAGCAGGAAACTACCGATTGACTGACGACGCTCATAAATATCTGAATACCTTGATAGAAAAAGCTGCGGCTAACCGCAACGAGTATTTCGGAAACGGACGATGGGTGCATAATCTGATTTATCAGGGCATCATAAAAAGTATGGCTCGAAGGGTTATGACATCCTCTCCTTCCGAAAGAAACATAGACATAGATATGCTGTGTGTGATTGAAGAATCAGACATAATAGAAACTGAAAAAAACTTTCTCAGCCTGAAAACGGCAAATATTTCATCACCACGCCCTATTGGTTTCAGGGCGTGAGTGATATATGTTATTTTTTTAGTAATTTTGATTCTGAATATAATAAATAAAAGGATATGATATCACTGGATAAACTTAAGGACATAGTAATGAATGCTTCGGCACTCATGGTTACCGAAGGATTTGACATTTCGAGCAAGGAAGGGTATTCAAATATTGTTACCTCTTCGGATATAGCTGTACAGGATTACTTGTGTAAACAGTTGGCAGAGGCACTGCCGGACAGCGGATTTCTTTGTGAAGAAGAGGATATGCATGATGCAAACCATGAATATACATGGATTATCGACCCGATAGACGGGACAGCCAACTATAGCCGTGGAATAGCAGAATGCGCCATCTGCGTAGGATTGAAACATTATTCGGACATGATAATGGGGGTTGTATATCTTCCAAGGACTAGGGAAATGTTCTATGCAGAAAAAGGTAAAGGAGCTTATCTTAACGGCAAGAGAATCAATGTTTCAAATCGTGGCTTCGGAAATGCGATAATGTGTACCGCCCTGCCTGTATATCATAAGGAATATGCAGAAATATGTTCGGGGATAATACGTGAAACTTTCGGAAAATGTAACGACATACGCCGCTTCGGTGCTTGTGCTCCTGAATTGTGCTACCTGGCAATGGGAAGATGCGAACTGTACTTTGAGTATCTGTTAAGTCCATGGGACTTTGCAGCCGCATCACTAATCCTTACGGAAGCCGGTGGAAAGATTTCAGGTCTCGACGGCAAACCTCTTGACTTTGTCTCTCCTTGCGGAGTAATAGCCGGAAACAGCTCTGAAAATCTGGAAGAGCTTTTCACTATTATACAGAAACACATCGGATAAAACCGGGATACAGATGTCCGCCTACAGAAAATGCCAACCAATTCAGTTCTGATTTTGGTTGGCATTTTCTGTTTTGTACATCATGCAAATTATCAAAACATTGATAATCAGCACATAATATCTATTCTATGTACATTATAAAATCATTATCATCCTGCAAAATCTATATATCTTTGCAACCGGAGACAAAAACATAGCCAAACAAATTATGAAGAAAACATTATTGACTATCATTACTGCTACAGCATTGTCGTCATGCTGTACTGTTTTTACCGCATCGAAACAGAACGTTACATTCATGGCTCCAAACGGAACAAAGATTTATGATGTAGAGACTAATATAAAGATAGCGGAAGTTGAAAAAGATAACATGGTAACTACTAAGATAAAGAAAAAAATCACAGACAAACAGCTTATAGCACGAAAAGACGGTTACGCTCCCACCCCTTTCATTCTTGAAACAGAATTTAATGCCTCATCCCTTTGGAATTTCCTTTTCTGGCCGGGATTTCTGGTTGATTTGGGTACCGGCAAAATGTTTAAATGGGACAACACAATTATTAATGTAGAACTGGAACCTGAGACAGGAACCAATGAATAAGAGAAACTAAACTAGACTTAACTATAAGTTATTTCGATACACGCAGCATTGAAATCAAGTAAAAACATCCCGCTATAATTATAAATTAAATGAATCTCCGTAGTAATTTTTCCGCTGACTACGGAAACTAAAAAATCCTGCTTCCGTATTCTTATAAGAAAAACGGAGGCAGGATTTTATTTTGTCTAACTTTAAAACTAAGATTGAGATTACTTGATATTGGATTCTTCAAGCTTATATCCAAACTTCTTGTCTGCAATTTTAAGGGCAAATGCCACCAGCAATGAAAGTACGGCAAAACCTGTGAAAATACACATAGGGAGTGTATAATCGTATAGGTTTGTTCCTGTTGCAGTCTTACCGGTGATACAATAATTGTCGAGTACAAAACCGATAAGTGTAGGTACACCCCACAGACCTATGTTCTGTATAAAGAAGATAAGCGCGTATGCTGTTCCAAGCTGATGGGCAGGGAATATCTTCGCTACAGAAGGCCACATTGCAGAAGGCACAAGCGAGAATGCTATACCGAGGATTATCATAAGAATGATGGCGATGTATGCACCTGTGATGAAAGGCAAAGCATAAACAAAGTGTACGAATATAAGCATTGCTGCTCCGAACATCATTATTGAAGCTGCCTTTCCTCGCTTATCGACCATTCCACCGAATACCGGCGTAAGGATCAATGCTCCCAAAGCAGGAAGACCCGCAAAGAATCCGGCTACGTTTTCGTCAATACCGTACTTTGTAATCATCAGTTCCGAAGCGAATTTCTGGAATGGGAATACGCATGAGTAGAACAACACGCAAAGCAGGGCAATGAGCCAAAAGCCCGGATTTGAAAGGATTGTTGCCACATCCTTGAAAGAGAACTTTTCGTCGTCAGAAGATTCATCCTTGATTTCTTCCATCTGTGTATCGAGCTTCTTGTCGAGTACAGAGAATGAGAAGAATGCAATCATACCGCCTACGAGGCATACAAGACCAATGAGAACAGGTGTAGTAAGTTCGAACGAACGTGCCACAGGAATAGCTACTGCGTATGCAGCCTGCGAACCTACACGTGCAAGGGCAACCTGAACTCCCATAGCTGTAGCCATTTCCTTACCACGGAACCATTTGGCTATCATCTTCGTTACGGTGATACCGGCAACCTCGGCTCCTACTCCGAACACTGAATATCCGGCAGAAGCGACGAAGACATCGGCTTTGTATCCAAGGATTGTATCGGCAGTTCCCACCATGCTTGTCATGGCATAATACTCAAGTCCTGTACCTACTACCATGAGTATGGTAGCCAACTTTCCTGTAAAACGAATGCCGAATCTGTCAAGAATCAATCCTCCCCATATCAGCATAAGGCAGAATACATTCAGAAAGCTGTAGGCACCTGTGTATATTCCATAATCACTACTTGTCCATCCAAGACCATTGTCGGCTGGAGCAGCCTCAAGCATACTCTTTAGCGGTGCGACTACATCGTTCACATAATAAGCAGCCATCATTGTGAAGGCTACAATAGCCAGAGCACCCCAACGCATGCCCCACGAATCGTTTAACTTTTTCTTTACCTGTTGTGTCATTTTATGTATATTTATTTATCATTTTTCGAAAAAACGATGCAAAGATACACATTTTCTTGCATTTAGGAAACAAATATACATTTATGCCAATGATAAAATCAGCAACTGCGCCGTGAGGACACGAAGGAACATAGTAAGCGGATAGACTGTGGCATATCCTACTGCAGGAGCATCGCATGATGTCTGGTCGTTGGAATATGCAAGTGCAGGCGGATTGGTTGTCGCTCCTGAGAGGACTCCGATAAGGGTATAATAGTTGAGTTTGAAAGCATAACGGCCTACAAGTCCGGCTATAATCAAAGGCACTACGGTAATTATAACTCCATATCCTATCCATACATATCCTCCATGATGAACTATAGTATCAACAAATCCGGCTCCGGCTCCCAAACCTACACAGGCAAGGAATAGTGAAAGACCTATCTCGCGGACCATCAGATTGGCACTCATGGTGGTATAGGTTATCAGTTTGTACTGAGGGCCGAAACGGCTGATCAATATAGATACAATTAGCGGACCTCCTGCCAGACCTAACTTAACAGGCTGAGGGATACCGGGGAAAACAAATGGAATACTACCAAGAATACATCCCAAAGCTATACCTAGGAATATAGGAATAAGGTTAGGATGGTTAAGCTGCTTCAACGAGTTACCGAGAACTTTCTCTGTCTGACCTACTGCAAGCTCATTACCGACAATCATAACACGGTCGCCTATCTGGAGCTGAAGGTTTGGTGAAGGAACCAAATCTACTCCCGAACGGTTTACTCTGACTACATTGGCTCCAAAACTGTTTCTGATTTTGAGCTGTGAAAGCATCTTGCCATTTACCTCTGAACGGGTAATAACGACACTTCTAGTTACAAGGTCGGCTTCTTCATTGTCCCAGTTCATCTCTACCTGACAGCCAAGGAATACTGTTATGGCATCAATATCAACCGGAGCAGATGTAAGAAGAATCTTGTCGTTCAGGTTCAATACAGTATCGGCACCTGCCATTTCCACTGTTCCTGTATCTGCATGATATATGTGTGAAACAACGAAATATCTCTTCACCAGAGGATGTATATCACGGAGTTTCTTTCCTATTACAGACTCATTGTGTATCTCGATGGTAACAGGGCGTACAGTAAGTTCCTGAAGATGTCCCAAACCGCGTTTGGCATCAGTTTCTTCTGTATCAAGCTTAACGCGAAGAATATATCTCAGTCCCCAGAGAGAAAGGATACATCCGATTACACCAAGCGGGTATGCCACAGCATAACCTAATGCTATTTCTGGAGCATCAACACCGTTGAGGTCGCTATTTGCCTGTTGTGCGGCACCAAGACCCGGTGTATTGGTTACGGCACCGGAAAGAATACCAACCATAGTTGTGATAGGCACTCCGGATACAAAATGGAGTACTATTGCCAGAATTACACCGGAAAAGACAACTGTCATCGCCACCATATTGAGTGTGAGACCTCCTTTCTTGAATGCCGAGAAGAAACCCGGGCCAACCTGAAGACCTATAGAATAGACAAACAGAATAAGTCCGAACTCCTTGAGAAAATGGAGCAGGTGTTCATCAAGATTCATATTGAAATGTCCGAAGATAATTCCGACGAAAAGTATCCATGTGATACCCAAAGAAACACCGGCCACCTTTACCTTACCAAGCGCAATACCTATCGTTATTACCAATGACAGAATAAGTACGGAGTGCGCCACTCCCCCTCCCCATAAATTGGGATAACCCATAAACAGGTTTTCAATCAATTCCATAATTATAGTTTTTTATTGTATTAAATTTTCATAGATTTTGAATTACGGGGGGCAAAGGTAATAACAATATCTCTATAAAGATAATATTTATGGGAGAGAATTCTTTTTGTGAAAAGGGATAATGTCAGATATTTTATGATTTGCGAAGTGTATTAAGAATGTCGCTCATTGCATCAATGTCAGAACATATCCTTTCCAATACATTATCCAGACTTTCATCCAGCGATATAAGATTTTCCAATGTCTCGCTGTCCATATCCCTAAAGTTAAATTTCTTATGGAGATTTCTATAGGCCAGATACCATCCACGCTGGTCTTTCTCATAAAAAGACATTTTAAAGTTCGCCATCAAATCATCATAGTCCTTGTAATCTGTTATTGGAACGTAGTCACACTTTCCATTTCCGGTATTCTCAATATTTTTCTTTCTGGCAAGTAAGCCGCATTTTACAGGAGTATGCATTCTGACAGCATATAAAATATCTGAATCTTTATAATCTCCTATTTTAAACTCAAACCCGTAGTGATTGTCCCTGTTGTTTCTATAATAGTTTTCTACCATATCATCAGAAGCAATAATATAATTGCTGTTTTTAGTGGCAGGAGCTACTTTATAGCCTTTACCTTCCATCTTTTTCCTAAGACTATTCCAAAACTGTTTCTGCAAAGATATTTCACTTAGTTCTATTGCTTTTTTCAGTGTAGAAATATTTCTGATATACTCATTATTGCCAAGTATCAACTGTTCAAGTTCTTTTTTCATTTCACTATGCATAGTCTGGTTGGTAAGATATTTTACTAAATTAATATAATGATTTATAGCTTCGCGTAATCATAGGCCTGCCGGACACCTCATTCTTACTCCTGCATTTCTCAAGCCATTGCAATATATCCTTTTCATATGAAAGGATATGACAGTTTACACCTTGCACTAACTGTTTCTTGTTTTTATCATTACCGGTTGTCTTATCTTCATCGTGAACATCACCGAATAATGACAGATATATCAACCTATACTCTGTTTTCAGGCTTTCGGCATAATTATAATATCGCCTTATCTGATTATCCTGGTCTGATGCATAAATTTTATTTTCGATAATTATACATTTTCCGGAAGAATCCATTATATGTATATCTATGCGACCGCCTGTTTCATCTGTGACTTCTCCAATATACTTTTCACGCTCAACTATAGCATTAGCCGATTCGAAATTCATATCCTTAAAGATATCCATTTCAAGAAACAGCTTCAAAAAGACATCTCCCATCCTGTGTCTTCCTTTAGGATTAAGAAGATCAGCGATAAAAGCAAAATGCACGCCCGTTTCATTTGATGTCATATCAATTACCTGAAATATATTATAATACTCACTGGATAGAAACTCCCGGTTAATATATTTTTCAGATATCCTGCATACTTCTTTCAGTAAGTTTTCCATATTGATTCTCTTTTTATCAATGGTACAAGAATATTCTCTATAACAGTATTATCCAGACGGTGTCCTCCATCAAACCATATGACATTATCATAATGAGAAGTATATTCATCAAACCCGTTTACGAGAGTGTCATTTCTCCCAAACAAGGCATAGGTATATTTTATGTCAAAGTCCGTAATATTCTCAAACTGACAGGATTCTAGTTTCTGATAGGCATCGCACAGTTCAGGAGTTATTTCAAAATGAGTTTCTCCATCTTGGCGTGGATTGAGAAACTCCTGTGTGCCGATTATGGTACGCATAAACTCAGAGACATGGAAAGCTGGATTGACCAATATCCTTTTATATCCCTTTAGTAACTGTGTGAACATTCCTCCCATGGATGTTCCGACAATAATATCCGGATGCTCTATTTCGCATAGTTCTTTCAGCATAGAAAAAGCTTCTTGTGGATTTACCGGCAGATCCGGAGATAAAACCTCATATTCGGGTAAAAGTTTTCGTAAAGTTCCTGCTGTAGCGGACATACCTGAAGAGGACAGTCCGTGTATGTATAAAAGTTTCTTGGAGGGCTTTTCTTCTGACAAATTCTTCTTTATAAAACTTTCTTTAAGCATAATCTTTCAATCTTATTATTTTCACGTTTTATACAATTATACTCATTCCGGTCAATAAATTTCATTTTACAGGAACTTTTTTCAAAAAAACTTTTAATAAGAAGCCTTGAAATTGAAGACCGGCCTTATAATAGTCTCTATATCAACTGAATCAAATATATTCTGTATGATTTCATCTTTAGGTTTATACACCATAGGAGATTCGTCTTTTGTTTTTTCAGTTATAGTCTCACTATAGATGCCTGACATAGAATCTCTGAAATCACTCAAACTGATTTTATTGATAGCATCTGTACGGCTCATTATTCTTCCGGCACCATGAGGAGCTGAGAAGTTCCAGTCTTCATTGCCTTTTCCAATACAAATCAAAGAACCGTCACGCATGTTCAATGGTATGATACATCTTTCTCCTAATCGGGCTGATATGGCTCCTTTCCTGATTATATTATCATCACCAATATAATTATGAACACTCTCGAACGCTTGAAAAGACTCTTTAGAAAGAACAAAACCATTACTGACCATAAAATCCATTATCTGATCTACGATTAACTGTCGATTGATTTGCGCCCAATGCTGACAAATATGCATATCATGAAGGTAGTCACAACGGAACTGTCCTTCTAAATAACACAATTCTTGAGGTATAGTAAGTTCCCTGGTTCTGAAGGAGTTGTGCAGTTCCCTTATGACTCCCTGTAATTCATTTCTTCTTCCTTCTTTTTTATACTCGGCTATTATACGATTTTTTTCTTCAATCAGCTTATCCCACCCGGACTGACATTTAATAGCCAGTTTCTGATAAAAATCTGCCACCTGCTTCCCTAATTTGCGGCTTCCTGTATGCACAACAAGATAATAAAGACCGAATTCATCTTTGTCCAGTTCTATAAAATGATTTCCACCACCAAGCGAACCTATGGGTTTATATAATCTACGAGCTTCCTTCAATTCACGATAACAGCGTAGCTGCAATATCAATTGCTTTGCATTCTGATACAGTTCTGAATACTTTCCAGGCAATGCCAGATAGTTTTCATCCCTAATGTCACGCCCTGAAGGAATAGCATGGAGGATATATTCATTCAAAGCGTGGAAGTCTATAGGATTGCAGCACAAAAATGGCTTGACAATCATACCACATCCTATATCTACTCCCACTATGTTAGGAATCACCTTGTCACCCAGGTTCCCTGTGAAACCTATCACACAACCTGCTCCGGCATGAACATCCGGCATAATGCGAATTTTACAATCACTAAATACACCTATAGACAGCAACTGCCTGATTTGTTCTATAGCATTATCTTCTATATTCTCTGTGAATATCTTTACATCATATCCTTCTATCGTCTTCATAAGATTATCTCTAATTACATTTGGTGAATATATCAAGTCGGAAAATATTTTTCTCTATATTGGAGTCATTATACATTCCCCATTTTAAGTTGCTTTCTTTATTCAAATTCTGCATAATACCATGAACAGTCTCATCCAAGAAAATTCCGACCGTACCATCATCAGTATCATTATTATTAAAAGTGATCAAAAGAATCATATTTGAAATATCATCATCAGAACTATATTTTGAAGGAAGATACTTAGATAAATTACTTGACTCTTGTCTTAAATAGTTTATATCACCTGATAGTGAGAAATATTCGACATACCTGGTATCGGAATTATATTTTAAAAATGTACCCACATCATAAATATCAAAACATAGTATGCCACGGTTAACGATTGAACCTATAAGATTTTTAACAAACTCAATCACTCTCCTATTCCCTTCCTTAAACAATCCGGATATTGTATTGCATGGTAAAGTATCATAATCTACCACAAAGATTCCATCTACCAGTTCTTCCAGACTATGTAATAAATCTAAAGCGTTTCTCCTTTTCTCAATATCTTCTGATGAATGAGGCAATGTGACAACAAGCAATTTTATCTTGGTTCCCATTTCAACCGATTTCTGAAGAAAAGTTTTTATGCAACCCTCACCGGTACCTCCTCCAAGACATACGACAAAACATGATACTATTTCACTTATAATTTTATCCAAACCTTGTAATGTCTTTTTACATTCCGACTCAGCAAATCTTTTATTTTTTCCACTTCCCAGTCCATCAGTACCTATAAGATATTTATGCGGCAATGACAGTTCCTCCATTTCTTTTCTGTTCATGCCAAACACGTATAAATATCGTTTTAAGAATTCATAATCCTGCATTTCATTTACTATTCTTCCGGCTCCACCTCCAATACCAATTATAGAGACAATGGATTTATTTTCTTTAGGAAAATAGAAAGGCTTTGTTGAAATTGTATTTTCTTCCATGCTTAAATGTCTTTATTTGAAAATCAGAAAAGCAGCAGAAGAACTGATATTCTTCTACTGCCATCATGTCTGTGTCAACACTAATCTAATTTCTTGAAATCAAAATCATTCTTACTGCAACAGGCTTTCTGATAATCAAAGCCATACATACGCATATAAGCCTCCTTCAGTTCTTTTGCTCCATTATAAAATGGATCTGAAGTGTGGGTTTGAGTAGTTACAGTCACTTCCATTTCAGGTGTCAGTACTGTTCCGTTTGTTCTCTTTACTCTCTTAGGAGTTACTCTGAATACTCT
>NZ_JACJLE010000008.1 GCF_016901995.1 Bacteroides caecigallinarum
AAACAAACTAAATTAATAATTAATTCAACCTCTCATATATTTTGTAAAACTACTTCTGGACATAAAATCTATAAGTCTTTGGCTTTAATCCTTTTGCCTTTACTTCCAACTTAGCTTCACCTTCATTGTAAGTACTCTGTAATAATATCTGAGCTAATCCATTAAATGCCTTCACACTAAAAGAACGAGTCTCAGCTTCAGTAGGTCGTTCTATATCTTGCCATGCCGGATCTCCATTTCCTACACCTAGAATTCGTACAGGACCTGTTACAGTAAGTTCAAGACTATCACAAGCTATAGGTACAAAACGTTTTTTACTATCCTGGAGTTCTACACGAAATACCATCACATCGCGATTATCAGCAGTGAGATTTGTTCTATCAGCCGTTAATTCTATACGGTCTGGATTTCCTGTTGTTTCCAATTTCTCCTCCATCACACGCTTGCCATTTTTATATCCTATTGCCTTTACATATCCCGGATTATAAATAGTGCTCCATGATAAATATCCATTTTCTGGCATTTTCTTGCGTCCCTGACTTTTACCATTTACTATTAATTCCACTTCATCACAATTACTATAAGCCCAGACATCAACATTCTCACCCTCATGACCAGAAAGGTTCCAATGAGGGAAAATATGCAACACTGGCTTGTCCGTCCACCATGATTTCAAATAATAAGCCTCATCTTTAGGGAAACCGCAATAATCAAGAATGCCGAACTGAGAACCAGTGGCAGGGAAAGACAAAGGATTTGGTTCACCTCTATAATCAAATCCAGTCCAATAAAACAATCCGGCAAGATAAGGTCGGGCTGAATAGAATTTCCACCCACGCTCTATACAGTTCAGAAGACTATCCGGACCGTTTGGTTTTCTGTTCAATGAAACCATATGGCCTCTCTCAGTATCATCAAAATACACCCCTCTTGTGCCACAACCAGATGTTTCTTCCGAACCCAAGGCACGACGTTCCGGATAATCTTTACGATGCTTTTCCACCGGATTCTGTAGTATATAATTATACCCGGCGACATCTGCCGGAATCAAAATAGCAGGTCCGCTACTAGAAGCAACAGTCATATTTCGAGTCGGATCAAAAAGATGACAGAAATCACGCATAGTAGCCGCTATACGAGTGCCACTCTCTTTCCACTCTATACCCCATTCCTCATTACCGACACTCCACAGTATTATAGACGGATGATTGCGGTCACGTTCTATCATACGACGCAATAAATCTATATGCTCTTTGTTTATTCCTGTAAGTCGGTTTTCTTCTATAACAAGTATTCCCTCACGATCACAAATATCAAGCATCTCCGGAGTCATCGGATTATGTGAAGCACGGTAAGCATTGCAACCTAATTTTTTTAGTTCCTTTATTCTATAAGCCTGCAAAGCATCAGGAATTGCAGTTCCAACTCCCGGATGATCCTGATGCATATTAACACCTTTAATTTTTATATGTTTACCATTTAGTATGAAACCCTCATTTTCATCAAACTCTATATGACGAATACCTATATTTGTAATATATGAATCAACCAACATTCCATCATTATATACCTCAGTCTCTACTTTATAGATATATGGATTATCTGTACTCCACAAATTTGGATTATCAATACTTATCTTACCTATAGAGTATCCGGTTTCACGTGGTAACAAAGCTTCTTTATCTGTTATGCATTCTGCTATCTGATTACCATCCGAATCTCGCAACACATGATGTAAAGTATAAGAGACTGAATGCTGATAAAAATTCTCTACATTGGCTTCAATAGTTATCTCCGCTTTATCAAAAGGAGCCTCAAGCGCACTATGAACAAAAGTTCCAAATGGTGCAACATGCAACTTATCCATCTTATTTAACCATACATGCCTGTATATACCGGCACCTTCATAAAACCAACCTTCCTCAAGTGTGGCATCCACACGAACACAAATCAGGTTCTCACCGCCATAATTCAGATAATCTGTAATATCATATTCTTGAGTTGCATAACCACTTGGCTCATGCCCTAAATAAAATCCATTCACCCATATTCGGGCATCTCGGAATATTCCATCGAAACGAACTGAAATATGTCGTCCCAAATCTTCCTTTGAAATAGAAAATGTCTTACGATACCAACCTACACTTGTTTCTGGATAACGATAGCCCACAGTTTTATAACCATGACTATGACTAGCCTTTTTATCAAAAGGCAAATCAACTACCCAATCGTGCGGTAAATTAACATGTTTCCATCCAGATGCATCAAATTTTTCACTATATGGACCTGTATTATGTATGGATGCAGCCTTGGTCAAATAATTAAAATACTCAGTTCCACATCCAAAATCTTTCTCAGGAGAAGAAGCATTTCCAAATGCGAAATACCAATTTTCATCAAAAAGGATACATTCGCGCTGCAAAACCTGCGCTTTAAACGATAAAGTACAAACAAAGGATAATAACAAAAATAAATAAACCCTCTTCATAATTTCAGATTCATATAATTAAAAAAATAGTATAACATCAAGACAAGTACCTATAGAAAAAGAATAATACTATTGATAATAAACGGATACTACAAAACTCTATTTATTTATATATACCTTTAAATAAAACGGTACGATAAAATAAAAATACCAATAATAATAAAATTAAATTACGTGTTAGCATATCTATTAGATTTTACTGCCATCACAAATTTATTACAGACAAAAACATAAATATAATATTATTTTATCCAAGATTTATCATCCTAAAAATAATACAGTATCTTTAATACTATTGTAAATAATAAAAGCTGCCCTTCAACATAAAGGACAGCTTTACACATATAAATCTTGTATTTATTCTAATACCTATTAATTATTTTCTTACCAGTTCATCTCGAACTATATTTCCCCATTCTTTAATATCTTTATCCTTCCAGTCATAATCTGGAGCTGTGGGATAAAACATAGAACAGGTTTCATCTTTATCTGATACTGACCATGCAGCCCAACTGATCTTGTTCTTTTTCATCCACGACTGCCATTTATTCCATTCTACAATATCTATAGGACCATCTCCGCTTGCTTCCATGCCGGCACATTCCGAAACAAAAATCGGAAGTCCTTTCTTTAAAGCATAATCGGCACGTTCGCGCAGAGAATCACGATGGGTTGCGGCATAAAAGTGCAAAGTGTACATTATATTATCAACATTTTTTATAGGATTATCTGCTGCCAGATGAACATCCTGATCCCAATGTGGAGTACCTACAAGAATTAAAGCCTCCTTATCCACTTCTCTTATAACCTTTATGACCTCTTCAGCATATTCTTTCACATCATCCCAAGAGTCTTCTACAGGTTCATTGAATATTTCGTATATTACATTTGGAACTCCTTTATAACGAAGTACTATATCATGGAAAAACGATTTTGCCTCATCTGTATGTATTCCATGACTATGCCAGTCTATGATAACATACATATTGTTTTCTATAGCAGCATCGGCAACTTCCGTAATACACTTTAAGGCCTTATCATGATTTGAAAGATAAGCTCCTTCAGGCTCTACTCCCATTGCCGCACGAATCAACGTACAATTCCAATCCTTCTTTAATGTTTTAACTGCAGAAGCATTATAAAAACGTGGCCACCAATTATGCCAGCCAAAACTTACTCCTCTTAACACTACATTCTCGCCACTCTTATTTACCAATGAAGTACCTTTTACTATCAGCCGTTCAACGTTCTCACCCGAAATTACAGGAACTACACAGCATAAAGTAAAACAAATAAAAGTAATAATACGTAATCTAAAATCTAATCTAATCATATCATTGCCTATATTATAGTCTTTATATAAAAATTATTTCACTTCCTCCAGATAAAGCACTCTACTTGAATAATCATTCTGCTTATGGTAGTCAACCTTATGATTGTAAGGTATTTCCAGTCCATTAGCCATCAAGTATGCACCACTGAAGACTTTTCCTTCGAATTCCAAAGGGACATTATCTATACGATTAAGTTCCATAACCTTGTATTTCTTTTCAGGGTCAAGTCCTGCCATTATGACTCTAGGCAAATGCTGATTTACAAAGTGCTCGGTTTTCCACCAATAGAACACTGCCTTATCTTTTACGTCACTAATATACATCAACGATGCCACTCCAAGTTTATCATATGGAGATATCAAACGATATATATTACCAAATTGTACAACAGGGCGTATCTTCTTATAGTCAGCTATTGCCTTACGGCACAAATCCTTTTCTTCGTCAGTCATATTCTTAGGCTGGATTTCCATACCAAGCCTTCCGCTCATGGCAACATCAATACGATATTTCAACGGAATAGTACGGAATGTCTGATGGTTTGGAGCAGCACTTATATGAGACGCCATAGCAATGGCTGGGAAAAAATATGATGTTCCCCACTGCATATATACTCTCTGCAAGGCATCAGTATTGTCACTAACCCAAAATTCGTCAAAATAAGGGAGATATCCGTAATTGGCACGTCCTCCACCACTTGCACAAGCCTGAATAACCAGATCAGGATATTTTTCTCTTATTCTCTGGCATACTTTCTCAAAACCTTTGTGATACTCTATATACATATGACTCTGATTGTCCTTAGTAAGATAATTTGAGCCATGATTCATTATAGCCATATTGGCATCCCATTTTATATAAGCAATCTCAGGATGCTTTGTCATAAGGTTATCAACGATATCAAACGCAAAGTCCTGTACCTCAGGATTAGCCAGATCAAGCACTACCTGCGTTCCTCCACGTCCCAACACCGGTTCGCGTTGAGGGGATTTAATAATCCACTCCGGATGTTTTTCATAAAGTTCGCTTGTAGTATTTGCCATTTCAGGTTCTATCCATATACCAAACTTTATACCGTGCTTCTTTGCATCACGAATCAGCCCATCTATTCCTTCAGGAAGTTTTTTCTCATCCACGACCCAGTCACCTAGTGAGGAAGTGTCATTATTACGAGGATACTTGTCACCGAACCATCCATCATCCATTACGAATAGCTCACCTCCCATTGAAGATATATCCTCCATCATCTGATCCATTCCTTTCTGGTTTATATCGAAATATACACCTTCCCAACTGTTCAGAAGAATATCACGTTCCTTGTCTCCATGAGCCAGTTTATACATCCTTCCCCATTTATGGAAGTTTCTACTTGCTCCACTTAATCCCTCATTACTATATGTAATGGCAAGTGCCGGAGTCTTGAACACTTCTTTCTTATCCAGACTATACGATGAATTCTCTTCGTTTATACCGGCATAAAACTGATGATAATCACTGTCGTCTGTATCTATTCTCAATTTATAGTTTCCTGTATAACAGAGGGCAGCTCCGATAACTCTTCCTTTGTTTTCCTGCGGCTTACCGTCAAGAGAAAACATAACCTCTGAATGTGACGTATGAGAATTTCTTACTCCATCCTTATTCTTTATTACTGTCATACCAGGTTCCAACTGTTCCTGAGCCAGCTGACCTTCATTAGCCCAAGAGCCATAAAGATGGGAAAGCCACACGTTCCCTCTACGTATAGGAAGATATGCTGATGAATACTGAGTAAGCAAAACAGGTTTCTTTTCCGTATGACTTATTTCGGTCCATGTTTCTATCATATCTACATCTGAATAAGCCTTATAATACACATCAACATAGAATGGATAGACATTATCTTTCAACTTTATACTGGTAACAGTTGTCTGTTCATTCTTATATGTATCCACATCCACAACACTCATCTGTGTTGACATATTTCCATCGGCATGCTTGACTGACAACGCTACTTCTCCCGGACAGTTCATACCATATACAGGATATGCATTATGATTGCAGTTACCAGCCTGTTCTATGTTCTCAAAATCCGTTTCACTCAGTTTATTTCCGTAATAAAGATATTTCAATTCTCCACCCTTTTGTGCTTTCAACACTAAAGATGTATTAGGAGTAGAAATACAAATGTTTTGTGCAAATAACGCATTTGTTACAAATATGGAGGCACCTGCCAAAAGAAAAAATTGTTTCATATTAATGTTTTTCATCGTTTTTTAGTAACAAAATTATTTTATTTACTGCAAAAATAAACTTTACTTTTTATTTTATATAATACTGTTTTATCATATTTTGATAGAAAATTCATTTCAACTTTTGTGATTATATATTATTACGTATATTTGTATGGACTGAAAAAATAAAATATTATGGAGAAGCCAAATAAGGAGAATTTTATACGTGAAATAACCCCACTATCCGATAAAGACTGTTTCTATATAGCAGACCGACATAAGGAAGGGTTCACATATCCGATGCATTCACATAATGAATTCGAACTGAACTTTGTAGAGCATGCACCGGGAGTACGTCGTATTGTAGGAGATTCATCCGAAGAGATTGGAGATTATGATTTGGTGCTGATAACAAATCCCGATCTGGAGCACGTGTGGGAACAGGGTAAATGCACATCCAAGAATATCAGAGAAATAACAATCCAGTTTGTACCTACTTTTATCAACGGCCTTATAGACAAAAACCAGTTTGATTCCATTCATAAAATGTTGGAGAAAGCCAAGAACGGAATAAGCTTTCCTATTGATGCCATAATGAAAACTTACTCATTAATAGACAAGCTTCCAGAAATGAAAGGATTTTATGCAGTTATTAACTTTCTGACCCTGCTATACGAGTTGTCTCAATTTACGGAACAGGCCCGCACACTGTCCAGTTCTTCGTTCGCAAGAATAGAGGTACATTCGGACAGCAGAAGAGTACAGAAAGTCCAGAGTTACATAAACAAACATTATCGTGAAGAAATCAGGCTAGAACAACTGGCAGATATGGTAGGAATGACAGAAGTTTCTTTCAGCCGCTTTTTCAAACTTCGTACTGGCAAAAACCTGTCTGACTATATAATAGATTTACGTTTGGGACATGCCACACGTCTTTTGGTGGATTCAACCATGAATATAGCTGAGATTTGCTATGAATGCGGCTTCAATAATTTATCAAACTTCAACCGTATATTCAAGAAGAAAAAGAATTGCTCTCCTAAAGAATTCAGAGACAATTATCGCAAAAAACGTACTGTAATCTAAGCGTGCGCACATTCAGTCTAAAGCGTGCGCACATTCGATTCAAAACGTGCGCACGTTTCAAGTAAAATGTGCGCACATTTTTTTCGGACAATAAAAATGCTCAAATACTGACATAACCGGCAACTTGAAGTCGTTTCTGACTATAGATTTATTGACTTTATTCAAGTTTAATGGACTGAGGACGATTCCAATTGGTGCTTTTTTTCTCAAATGCTACTTCCATATTATTGTCTTCGGTCATCCACATAAAAGTATGCACTCCCTCATACCATTCTGATTCCAACCTATCAATTTGAGGGCAGTCATTAGCTTAAGCTGATGATTTCTGCATTCTATCTTTCATAAAGTAATTTTCAATTACTATCTTTTAATTATTAGGCTAAGCCTTTCATAGAACATATTTACTCCACTACTACGACCTCTACCGACTTCTCACGGAAAACATTACTCTATACATTTCGTATAAAACTATTATTATTCCCGCTATAAGGAGCTATTGGAAACTTAAACACAAATAACTATGCCATCTTATTGAGAGTGTCAAAACTCATTTTTTGAAAATATGAACTTATAATTTGAAATTTGAGTATCCTAAAAGACTAAAGAAAGGGCCGTATCATTACTCAATACAGAGTTTGATACGACCCTTATAAATATTATAGTTAAATTTTGAGGAGTAGTCATTTTAGTTTTGACCCACCCTCTAATACACTAGTCTATTTACTTCTATATTTCAGGTATTCAAAATCAGCATAAGCTTTTGATTCACTTTCAGAAGATGTGGTATATAGTCCGATAACAACGCCTGTAAATCCACCTGCAGTTTCACTGCTTAAATATCTAGTATTCATCCTACCCATACCATGATAAACACCATTTATTGTATAGCCAAAACTATAGTATGAAATATCTGAACTCACATTCAACTCAACATTTACTTTTTCCTTTAAACGCACATCTTTTTCTATATGTTCCAGTTCACCAAGCTTATATCTCAGCACCACCGACTGTGTATTATCTTCGTTTTGTCTTATAAACAAATCATAATGAGAATGATAATCCATATACACTGTTATACCCGCTTGATCTCCAGCCTTAGCCTCATTTAATGACAAAGATGTAGAAACATTCATGTCAAAATCAGTCTGACGTATTCCTACAAATGTAGGACTACCAATATGAGATAATGAAACAGGAGTAGCTTTAAGTCGCAGACAACCGTTTTTAAATTCATAATTATCCATTATAGGGTTCTGCAATCTAATCCATTCTAAAGATAGGCTGTCATTATCAAAAGTATAATTACCAGAGTTTTTTTCTACATGATACAAAGGTAATGTCGGGACATCCATGTCTAATGAGATAATACCATTTCCATTTACAACAGGCCATGCATTCTTTTCCCATCTTATCGGAGCTAGAAATGTTTCTCTACCTAATGTATGATGAAATCCTGGCATAATCCTATATGCAAGACATACCATCCACCAAGAACCATCCGGGGCCTCAATAAAATCGGCATGGCCAGTACCTTGAATAGGATTAGTTTCGGCTTCCTGACACGCATGTGTGAGTATTGGATTAGAAGGATTGCCGATATATGGTCCGTCAATATACTTGCTTCTTGCTATTGTTACACTGTGTGCCACTTCTGTGCCACCTTCTGAGATCAACAGATAATACCATCCATCCTTTTTATATATATGCGGACCTTCAGGATATCTTCCACCTGTTCCACCCCATATTCTTACTGATGGGGTCAATTGCTTACCAGTAATCGGGTCTATCTCACTCAACATTATGAAACCGCCAGGATTACTTACCATATAACATTTATCATCTTCAAAAAACAAAGAAGGATCTATACCACCCTGTTCGAGCCATACAGGTTCTGACCATTCACCTCTAGGATCAGTAGTATGTACAAGAAAGTTCTTTCCACCATCCGATATATTGGTTGTTATCATATAAAATACACCTTTATAGTAACGGATTGTAGGAGCATAAATTCCTGATGATGAAGTTGCACCGGCAAGCTTCAACTGAGATTCTCTAGTAAGACAGTTGCCTATCTGTTCCCAGTTTACAAGATCACGACTATAGAACAATGGAACACCAGGAAAGTACTGAAAACTACTGTTCACTAGATAAAATCCATCATCAGCCTTACATACACTTGGGTCAGGATGAAATCCTTTAATCACAGGATTCTTATATCCTTGGGCAGAAACAGATAATGCATAAAGGACAAGAATCCAGAGAAAAAATCTGCAAAGTTTCATAATTAAAAAACGATGTTTAAATTATAAATATAACTCCTATATATTCTGAAACAGATAAAAGAGTTCCTAATTAGACACACGAATTTATCACTTTAGAATAGTAAAAATAAAAACATGCCGTAATGCGATATACAACCTTTAGCCCATTACCAGTTCATAAGTTTTCTCAAATATTCCGTCAATTCTGAAGCCATTTTCTGATGTTGCCTCATCGACGGATGATAGTCGGCACCCATGCCTAAGGAACCTGTCTGTGGGGACATATCAAATCTGTAAACTTCTTTGTCGCCATCACCGTTCATCTCTACTACGACTTTGTCCATTGCATTTCTTACATCCTGAAGGGATTTTCCTGTCAACATAGAGCCACTAAGAAGAACCAATTTTGCATCAGGATAGACATTACGTAACTTTTTAATGAATTTCCTATAGGCATCAGTCAATAATTCTTTGTCATAATTATCCAGACTCGTATCATTAGTACCCAAATTTACACAGACCACATCGGGAGTATAATTGGAGAAATCCCACAGTTCGGTAGAATCTGAAAACAAGACCTGATTATACATATTCGGCATACAATCACTGCTTCCTGTTCGTGGGGCACCAAAATTTCGATATACTCCTATACCGGAGCGTGCTACAACCAGATGCTGCGCCTGCAAAGCTCTTGCCGTACGGGCTGCATAGGTATAATAATGGTTTTCTGTTTCATATGAGAATGGCTCTAAAGGATTATCAGACTCTACTCCATAGCCACACGTCATTGAATTGCCCACAAATTCTATTCGGCGTGTAGGTAAAACCGGAGCATCAGCCAGGGAACATCCATTGTCCAAATAGAAACCTTTAAATTCAGGCTTCATCTCATACCCTTCCACTACATACATAATACGTGCACTATGAGTACCTTCAGGAAGTCCTTCCGCTAAAGTATGGATAGAATCTTTTTCAGAGAAATTGATTCTGTATGGTAAATTATCATCAATCTCTACCATGAAAGATCCGCTTCCCGGCTTTGCTTTCATCTGCAAGGAAGTTCCTTCGAAATTTGCGTAAATGCTAACCCCAGGATAAGTAAAACGTATGGTTTCGGGAACGCTTCGGCTTATTCTTCCCATATAAACGATATTGGGATTATCCGATGATACAAAAACTTTATTATCTGACATATCATCAGCAAACACTGAAGAGGAAAACACTGACAATAATCCTCCTAGCAATAAATTGAATATATTCTGTCTGTTTTTCATATATTATTGAATTTCTATGCAAATGTAAACGATATAATATTTTTATACCAATATTATATTATCAGAATTTTATCATACCTGACAAAAGATAAAATTGGAAACATAAAAAATGGCTTGTCATTCCATTTAGAATAGCAAGCCATTTTAATTTATTTTTTTAACGGATAAATCAATATTCAAACGTAATACCAATGGTAGGAAGCAGAGTTCCACTTTCCATCTTGATATTTTTCATTATATAGTGTCCTGGACGCTCCGGATCTTCTACTCCCGTACTCATAAGAGCATCAGGCTGACGTAATTTGCTTGCAGTGATGTTCTGTATGTCGAGATAAAAGCCTAGCATACATTTCTTCAGATAGAATGTCTTGTCAACTCTGACATCAAGCTGGCCGAAAGCCGGAAGACGCTCCATGTTATAACGGCTGTAGTCATAGTAAGCACGTCCCTGCACATTCCATGCTTCTATAAGAGAAGATTTTTCCTCATCGTATGGAGTGAACGGAGAACCGCCTATGGCACATACACGCATACCTACACTCCAGTTCTTAGGCAAATTGTATGTACCGCTCATATTGAAGATAAACCTGTTGTCCCATGCCGACGCTACATATTTATCATCTGCACCCGATTTGAACTCACTTCTGAAAAGTGTCAATGATGAAGAAAGATTAAGTTTCTTTGCCAACAGCCATTTGAACATTATTTCGACACCATATGAACGCCCTTCCGCATCAGACACAAGTGGTTCATTACCGATAACGCTGTAATCGTTTCCCTTGCACGACAAAGGTATATTGTCGGAAACAGAAAGAGGCATGTTGTTATATTTTTTGTAGAAACCTTCTGCCGAGACTTCCATTGTTTCAGTAGGATTCCATGTCAGTCCCAAACTTTCCTGAGTGACAGATGTATAGTCCAGGTCCTTATTCACATATACGTCTTCATTATTCTTATATCCCAAGGCTGTATATGCAGGCAGCTGATAATAGAGTCCCATGTGACCGCTCAGGTAAAGACCGTCTATAAGACGATAAGATACTGAAAGACGTGGCGACAGCTGTCTCCAGAGCTCCTTCATCTTATCGCTATAGTTATTTCCGTCGGTACGTACTCCTAAAGAAGCTGTAAACCTGTCGTCGAATGAGGAATAATCGGCTGATGCATATATTCCCCATCGCAACATATTGAGACGGGTATCGTAATTGAACTCACGCAGTACATCGGTAAAGATCTTCTGATATGTATCATTAGTATAATGTGTATAATTCAGTTCGAAACCTGCATTCATTTTCCATGAATCCCATTCGGATGTATTCTCCACTCTAAGTTTTGTTTCCTGCTCCACCGAGCCCAGATCCAGATTCAGATTATCGGGATTGCTGTCATCATTGTCCTGATACTTGTAATTACGGTTATGCAGATAGCTGTGACTCAAAGTCAATGACTGTACATGATTTCCCGCATAATGACGGTAAACACCTCCAAGAGTGAATGTCTCCTGCTCTATGGTAGGAAGATAGCTCAACAGATATTCAGCATAGTCGCCGTCAATATCCATATTAAGCTTCATGCGGTCAAGACCTCCAAGTCCAAGAACGGTAAGCTCGTTCTTATCATCAAATCTTGTCTTTATCTTGAACGAAGCATCTGTATATGCCGGAAGAAAAGGAAGGCCCAAAACCTTGAACAACATCTGAAGATATGACTGGCGCACGGATACAAGATAAGAAGTCTTATCGCCTATGTGGCCGTTCGAACTGAGAGAAACTTCGGAAGCTCCCAAAGTGGCTTTCAATGAATTGCGCTCCATGCTTCCATCACGAAGACTGAAGTCGAGCACAGAACTAAGTGCGTTCCCTCTGTGTGCAGGGAAAGCGCCGCTATAAAATTTCACATTACGTATCAGGTCGGCATCAATCAGTCCTACAGGACCGCCGGATGCGCCCTGAGTACTAAAATGGTTTATGTTAGGTATTTCCACCCCATCCAGATAAAACCTATTTTCAGAAGGGCCTCCACCACGCACTATGAGGTCATTTCTATATCCTATAGGCGAGAACGCTACTCCCGGATAGTTCTGAACCACGCGCGATATATCACGGTTTGCTCCAGGAGCCTTTTCTATCTCCTGAAGACCTATAACTCTAAGGCTGACAGGACTTTCTGCCACTCTTCTGAAAGGTGAGGCTGTAACAGTCACTTCCGATATGGAAGTACTTTCCTCCTCCATCTCTATATTTATGTGCGGTGTAATATGATTGACTCTGTATTCTTCGGTAAATACAGTTTTATAACCGATGGTGGAAGCTCTGAGCTGATATATTCCAGGAGGAACTGAATTAATGGTAAAATTTCCGTTGACATCTGTCGATGCACCTATATTAAGACCTACTACAAGTACATTTACAAATTCCAATGGTTCGTGAGTGGTCTTGCTGATTACCGTTCCTTTTATCTGATAGTTCTGGGCCATGACAGCCACTGCAATAAACAGCAATAATATTCCACTGAAGATTCTTTTATTCATAAAAACAGGTTTTTCACATTAACAGATTGCAAATCTAATGATAACAAACAAAAAAAGCCATCTATTCGGATGGCTTTTAATACTTATATATTAGGAAAATTATTTCTGAGCTTCAGTCCATGCCTTGTTGATTGCATTTGCGATAGACACAAACTCTTCTGGAGTAAGCGACAGTTTAGGATTTGAGAAAAGCATATCCGATTCCTTTTGTATAGGAATAAGGTGAATGTGTGCATGTGGCACTTCCAAACCTATAACTGCTTCTCCAACCTTCTTGCACGGGAATGCCTTCTGTATTGCCAACGCCACTTTCTTGGCAAAGACATGCATTTCAGCCAATTCGCTGTCTTCGAGGTCGAATATATAATCAACTTCTCTCTTAGGAACAACCAATGTATGTCCTTTGACTAACGGATTGATGTCAAGAAAAGCATAAAATTTTTCATTCTCTGCTACTTTGTAACTTGGAATCTCTCCTGCAATGATTTTACTGAATATTGTTGCCATATATTATTGGATATTAAATAAGGCAAGCCTGCACAAAACAGACCTGCCTTAACTATTAAAATGATATACTTAAAATTTCAAGACTGATTTTACCCTGAGGTATAGTAATTTCCGCTATATCACCAACTTTCTTGCCCAACAAACCCTGTGCAATAGGTGTAGTAACAGAAATCTTTCCTTCTTTAAGGTTTGCTTCGCTCTCCGATACAATTGTATAGGCCATCTTCATGTTGTTCTTGACATTCTTCAGTTCAACACGTGTAAGAATCTGGACTGTATCAGCTTTCATCTTTGATGTATCGATAATCTTGGCATCACCGATAGTCGCTTTAAGCTGGTTGATTTTCATTTCCAACAATCCCTGAGCTTCTTTGGCTGCATCATATTCTGCATTTTCCGACAAGTCACCCTTATCACGTGCTTCAGCGATAGCTGCAACAATTCTCGGACGCTCAACAGCCTCCAGATGTTTTAGTTCGGCCAAAAGTTTCTGATAGCCTTCTTCTGACATATAAGCCATAATAATTTTCCTCCTAAAATATTTCGTTATTAATAATTATCTCATTTGACATAAAACAAAAAAGAATTCCGACATGTTCAACTATGCCGGAACCCTTTGTCTTATATTCTGCGTGCAAAGATAAGCTTTTTTCTTATAAGTCAAGCAAATAAGTATTCTATTTTTACATGCTATTAAACATGTTAGAGTAATTTCTTGATTTCGGCTTCAATATCCGATTTTTCATTCAGCCTAAGCACCAGTTCATTGTTTTTATTTACAAGGAATGCTGTAGGCAATGCTGTTACGCCATATATGTTGACATAAGTTGAATAAGGTCCTTGCGGATCGCGCACGCATACCCATGGAAGGTTGTCGCATGCCGTTTTCCAGAAATGCTCGTCCGTATCAAGCGAAACCTGATATATCACCAGACCTTGTGAAGAATATTTATTATACAATTCTCTAAGCGCCAAAGTTCTTGCTCCAGAACTTGGAGTGCCGTATGCCGTGAAATCTATAAGCACGACCTTACCTTTATAGTCTGTAAGATGTTTTGTCTCGCCGTTTATATCTTTCAAAGGAATATCTATTATTGATGTCTCATTTATCATATCCTCAGATATTTCCAGAGTTTTTGTCTGAGGAGTACGAGTATTTTTCATACCCTTGATAACCATATTATAAAGGTTTCTGGAACGGTCCGCATGCGGATAGTTATGGTTCAGGCTTGTAGCCACAGCAGCAAAACACTTAACATCTTCCTTATTTGATAACGGATTGAATATCATAAATCCATTCAACTGCTGGAAAAGAGCAAAATATGACGAAGCCTTGTCCGGTTCCTTATAGATGTAATTACGTTTTACATCATTCTTGTAGCTTTCAATCATACGGAACAGACTGTCCTGAGCAAGTCCGGCAGGCATTCCGGATTTATTAAGTTCATTTACCTTAGCCTGAAGATCAGCCTGAAGCAATGAAAGTTCCTTTATCTTTACATTACTTTCGGAACCGGTTACGGAATATCCGGAAGAGAAAGTATTATAGTCCGAACTGATGTTTACCGTCTCTGTTGAATCTACAACAAAATTTATAATTCTGTCGTCAACTCTCAAACGATAGAAATCCGGAGCTTCAGGTCTGGCTTCTGAAAAATGGTATCGGCCATCGCCGCTTAATTTTGTAGAATCCAATCTTACAACGCCTTCTATCGAAGAATGTTCAATATACAACATCTTACCTTCTGCGCCCGAAATTTCACCCTCAACATTAAAAACGGGACCACGATTACATGCTGCAAATCCTGCAGAAATAAGGACGGCAGCAATATAGCTTTTTTTGCTCATATTGTTTATTTCAAAAAATGTTTAATCTTTATTTTTGCGATGCAAAGTTACTGTTTTAAACGATTTGACAAAGTTTTTTTACTTCTTCTTAGTAATAAGCTACAAAAAAATAGCATTTTATGAAAGTTTTACCTCAGTTTCACCTGTTTACTGCGATAAAATGTATATCTTTGCGCATATTTTGACGAAAAAACTATATTAAATCAATTTTTATGATCAATCCAATTGTTAAGACGATCGAGCTTGGAGATGGCAGAACCATCACACTCGAAACGGGAAAGCTAGCAAAACAGGCAGATGGTGCTGTTATGCTACGCATGGGTAACACCATGTTGCTAGCTACTGTTTGTGCAGCAAAAGATGCAGTTCCCGGAACAGATTTTATGCCTTTACAGGTAGAGTACAAAGAAAAATATTCAGCATTCGGACGTTTCCCTGGCGGTTTCACTAAACGCGAAGGCAAGGCATCTGACTATGAAATTTTGACTTGCCGTCTTGTTGACCGTGCATTACGTCCTCTTTTCCCTGATAATTATCATGCAGAGGTATATGTAAACATCACACTCTTTTCAGCAGATGGTGTTGATATGCCTGATGCACTTGCAGGACTTGCAGCTTCGGCAGCACTTGCTGTTTCAGACATACCTTTCGGTGGTCCTATTTCAGAAGTTCGTGTAGCACGTATTGACGGTAAATTCGTTATCAATCCTACATTCGAAGCCCTTGAAAAGGCAGATATGGATCTTATGGTGGCAGCCACTTACGAGAACATCATGATGGTGGAAGGCGAAATGGAAGAAGTTTCAGAACAAGACCTTCTTGAAGCAATGAAATTCGCACACGAAGCTATCAAGGTTCACTGCAAAGCTCAGATGGAGCTTATGGAAGAAGTAGGCACTACAGTTAAACGTGAATATTGCCACGAAGAAAACGACGAAGAACTCCGTAAAGCAGTTCATGACGCATGCTACGAAAAAGCTTACGCTATAGCAGCTTCAGGCAACAGAAACAAGCACGAACGTGGTGATGCTTTCGATGCTGTTTGCGAAGAATTCAAAGCACAGTTCACAGAAGAAGAACTTGAAGAAAAAGGTGCAATGATAGACCGTTACTATCACGACGTAGAAAAAGAAGCTATGCGCCGTTGCATCCTTGACGAAGGCAAACGTCTTGACGGACGTACTACTACAGAAATCCGTCCTATCTGGTGCGAAGTTAGCCCACTGCCTGGTCCTCACGGTTCATCAATCTTCACACGTGGTGAAACTCAGTCTTTGAGTACTGTAACTCTCGGTACAAAACTTGACGAAAAAGTAGTTGACGACGTACTTGACCAGCACAAGGAACGTTTCCTTCTTCATTATAACTTCCCTCCATTCTCTACAGGTGAGGCTAAGGCACAGCGCGGTGTAGGACGTCGTGAAATCGGTCACGGCCACTTGGCATGGCGTGCTTTGAAGGGACAGATACCAGCAGATTATCCATACTGCGTACGTGTAGTTTCAGATATACTTGAATCAAACGGTTCATCTTCAATGGCAACAGTATGTGCCGGAACATTGGCTCTTATGGATGCCGGTGTACCTATCAAGAATCCGGTATCAGGTATTGCAATGGGATTGATCAAAAATGCCGGCGAAGACAAATATGCTGTTCTTTCAGATATTCTTGGTGATGAAGACCACTTGGGAGATATGGACTTCAAGGTTACAGGTACTTGCAAGGGTATCACTGCTACACAGATGGATATCAAGTGTGACGGTCTTACATACGACATCCTTGAGAAAGCACTTCTTCAGGCAAAACAGGGTCGCGAATATATCCTTGGCAAACTGACAGAATGTATCGCAGAACCTCGCGCTGAATTGAAGCCACACGCTCCACGTATCGAGACAATGACAATTCCTAAAGAATTCATCGGTGCTGTAATCGGCCCTGGAGGTAAGATTATCCAAGGAATGCAGGAAGAAACAGGTGCAACTATCACTATCGAAGAAGTTGACAACGCAGGACGTATCGAAATCTCAGGTACAAACAAGAAGTCTATCGATGATGCTATCCGCCTGATAAAAGGCATAGTAGCAATCCCTGAAGTAGGTGAAGTTTACACAGGTAAAGTTCGTTCTATAATGCCATACGGTGCATTCGTAGAATTCCTTCCAGGAAAGGACGGTCTGCTCCACATCTCAGAAATCGACTGGAAACGCCTTGAGACTATCGAAGAATCAGGATTGAAAGAAGGTGACGACATCGAAGTAAAACTTCTTGAAATTGATCCTAAGACAGGTAAATTCAAACTTTCACACAAGGTTTTATTACCAAAGCCTGAAGGTTTGGAAGAAAACAACAAGAAACGCGATAGAAAACCTCAACAGAAATAAATCTAAAGAAAGGTGATCACAATGATCACCTTTTTTTATCTATAAACTCCAATAAGGAAGATAAATAAATATAAGAAACAAGTTAACTTAAAAAAGAATATACCATGACAAGGCATCTACAAACAGCAAAAAGATTTGCTCTAAATGCATTTGCAGCATTTATCACACTGACAATGTTCTCATGTTCGTCTGTAAAAGACAATCCATCTGAAACAACCTATGCTACATTTAATATCAGGCTTGACCATTCAGGTGACAGTCTGAACAACTGGAAATACCGCAAAGACACTGTCGCAAGCTTTATACATGCTCAGGACTTGGATATTATAGGTATGCAGGAAGTATTACACAATCAATTGGAAGAGTTAAAAGCAAGACTGCCTGAATATGCAGAAGTAGGTGTAGGACGAGAAGATGGCAAGACCAAAGGCGAATATGCCCCTATATTCTTCAAAAAAGACAGATTTGAGATACTGGACAATAATACATTCTGGCTGTCACAATATCCTGACAGTGTAGGATTCATAGGATGGGATGGAGCATGTACCCGTATAGCCACATGGGCAAAAATCAAAGACAAGAAAAACGGAAAGATTTTCATGGCTGTAAACACTCATTTTGATCATGTCGGAACAGAAGCACGTCGCAAAGGTGCGCTGCTTATTATTGAAAAAATAAAAGAAATAGTAGGCGATAAACCTGCAATCCTTACCGGAGATTTCAATGTAAACGAGCTTTCTGAAGCATACAAGACTTTAACAACAAACAGTTTTGTACTAAAAGATACACACAAAGAAGCTGAAAATACAAGTGGAGTAAATTATACATACCACGATTTCGGACGTTTAAATCCAGGCTCCAGAGATAAAATAGACTTTATTTTCATCACTCCACAAATTAAGGTTAAAAGCAGCTATATACCTAAAGAGGGTACAAAAAGTGACAAACACCTTTCCGACCATAATCCTGTGATAGTAAAATTATCATTCTAAAAGTTGAACTTCAGACTACAGTCTAATAATAATATGATAAAATGAAGTGCACCCAAAAAGTCAGGCATAAAACTTTTAGGGTGCACTTCAAAATTAATATGATTTAAGCCGCCCCATGTAAAACAAAAAAAGCGATAACGGCTTGATTTTACGCATTGTTTACGCAAGCGCATAAAAAAAGCAGCTACAAAATTCGTAACCGCTTGATTTTCAAGGTGGACCAGCCAGGGCTTGGACCTGGGACCTCCAGATTATGAGTCTTTTCGAGTAATATTTCATAAAATTCCGTGTAATATAAATGTGTTGATTTACAGTATCTAATGTATTTGGCAGTTTGCAGAGAAATACATACATTTGCAGTAGTTTGCTCCCGAAAAGGTCACCTCAAGGTCACCGAAACGAGTAAAGTTTGGCTTATAAATTAACGTATTATGAAGAAAGAAGGAATTGATAAGGTCACCGAAATGGTGAATAAGGAGGTAAAAACCATTTCAAGAGGTGAAAAATGCCTTGCTAAATTCACAGCTTCTAATGGCAATGTATATGGCTCGTTGACTCTTGACATACGAAAAGCAGGAGATTATTCGCAACCGCTTCCTGTTGCCGTGCGTGTATGTCATGCCGGACAGAAAGTCTTTCTTCGTTTGGGCAAAACATACACTATGGAAGAATGGTTGACCTTGTGCGAATACGAAAAAAGTGGTCGTCGTGTTCAACTGACAGAGAGAAACAACATGAAAAATCTAATGGATAGGGTGGAACTTATCGCCAATCAACTTATCGCAGAAAACAACTTCTCTCTTCGCAAGCTGCAAGACAGATTTCAGGGTAGAAAGGATGATGACAGCACCATTATTACAGTGTGGGATTCATACATTCAATCTAAAACTAATGAAGGCAAGGCTGGCTCTGCTCGTTGCAGTAAAGATGTGCGCAACCGTTTTGTCAAAGATTTGGGAATGGACATATCGTTTGCCGATATAAACCGTGACTTTATCTTGAAATGGGTAAAAATCATGAAGAAAAACGAATTGAGTACCACGACCATTGCCATCGCACTTCGTAGCCTCAGAACAATCATCAATATGTGTATCTCAAATGGTTTAATGAAAGGTGATACCAAGGAAATGTTCAAGGACACAGGTTACAATAAATCCCAAAGCCGCAAGCATGAGTTTCTTGATGTGGCTACCATGCGTAAACTTTATGACTTCTGGAAAACAGGTGAGGCAAAAGACAAGGATGGGAACGAGTTGTTTCTTGGACGAGAAAAACATGCTATATTTCGCGACCTCGGATTATTCCTCTTTATGTATTTAGGCGATGGGCAAAATCTTGCTGATACTCTTCGTTTGACTTATGATGAACTATACTATGCCACTCATGGCAAACAGTTACGTTTTCTTCGTCATAAGACCCGGGAACGAAACGAGAGTGCCAGTGAGGTAATATTTCCTGTTACACCTGAGATACAAGAGATACTCAACCGATATGGTAATGCTCCAAAACTTGGGCGAAGGGTATTTCCCATAATGAGCGAACTTATTACCCCTGAACAGGAGATATGGGTTATTCAACGTTATAATAGATATATACGTGAGCACATGGCAAAAGTCGCTAAACTCATAGGACTGGAACAAACACCATCACCAACATGGGCAAGACATAGCTTTGCTACCAATCTCAATAATTCAGGTGTTGTACCTTATAAATATATAAGTGACAGCATGGGGCATAGTGGTGGCAGTGACATCACTTCCAACTATATAGGTGCCTATCCTCTTGCGAAGATGTTGGAGTACAATTATTATTTGCTTAATGAGAAGCCTAAAGAAACTGTCCCAGTTGTAGATAAGAAAGCTTTGTTAAAGATGTTGAAAGGCTTGAGCGAAGAGGAGAGGATGGAACTTATAGCTAATCTATCTGACTAATTATAGCTGTTTACCGCAAGAGCACCAAGTGAAATACCACAAAAACACGGAACAAAACACAGCAAAAATACCGAATGAAATACCGCAAAAAAGTGGATTTAATTACCACAAAAAACACGAATTGGCAATACAATTCGCAGAAAATGTGTATCTTTGCCATTGAAAAATATATTATATGAATTATTATAAAAGAACAGCCGATGCCCTGCTGCAAGATTTACTGGATGCATTTGGGGCAGTATTGATAGAAGGTCCCAAATGGTGCGGTAAAACCACTACGGCATCTCAACTTGCCAATAGCATCTTGAGAATGCAAGACCCAAGTATGCGTGAGGAGTATTTAGCCACAGCTAAAACTAAGCCGTCCATTCTGTTAAAAGGAGATACACCTCGTCTTATTGATGAGTGGCAAGATGCTCCAATGTTGTGGGATGCGGTACGAACAACTGTTGATGACCGCCAAATTCCCGGACAATTTATACTCACTGGTTCCAATGCTGTTGACAAATCTCAAATACATCATTCCGGAGCTGGTCGTATTGCCCGGCTGCGTATGTTGCCTATGAGCTTGTGGGAGTCGCAAGAATCTACGGGCGAAGTTTCATTGAAAGAACTTTTCAACAATCCTGATTATGATATTGACGGTAAAATGTCTAAGATGACAGTCGAAGACCTAATCTTTGCCGCATCCCGAGGTGGATGGCCGGCTTCTTTGTTGGCTCGTACTCCAAAAGCTCAATTACTTGTGGCAAAGAACTATGTTCAAACCATTTGTTCTGACGACGTTTCCGGTATTGATGGAAAGAAAAGAGATGCCAAACTGACCAGCATGATACTTCGGGCTTATGCCAGGAATGTTTCGACATTGGTCAAGAAAAAATCTCTTTTAGATGATGTAACCTCGTCTGGCGAAGTAAGTTGTCACGTAGATACATTTGATGATTATGTTTCGGCTTTAGAAAAACTATTTGTTATCCAGAACATAAGTGCATGGTGTCCTGCTATAAGAAGCAAGACCGCTATCAGAAGCAGTGTAAAACGATGCTTCTGTGACCCTTCTATACCGATTGCCCTTTTGGGACTATCTCCCGAATCATTAAGTATGCAGCTTAGGACGTTTGGATTTATCTTTGAGCAGATGTGTATTCGTGACCTAAAGGCGTACACCATTGATTTGAACAGTCATGTATCTTACTACCATGACCGATACGACTTGGAAGCGGACATAGTGCTGCATTTGGAAGATGGACGTTATGCTCTCATTGAGTGCAAACTTGGTAGTAGCGAAATTGATGAAGGAGCTAAACACTTACTCGAACTCAAAAGGCTTATACAGGAGCACAACAAAACGGAGAAGCAGGTGCCTATTCGGGAGCCGGACTTGCTTATTGTGATGACGGGTGGAACAATGGCATACTCTCGTCCTGATGGAGTTAAAGTGATTCCTTTGGCATGTCTCAAAGATTAACCATTTAGCAAAACTGTTTATATGGATGATGATATGAAGGAACTTCACCATGATAACTATCCCAGTCAATCGGAAATGCAGGAATGGCTTGAAGCGAATCGAGAAATCTATACAGACTTTAAGAGTAAGATTCAATCAATCTTAAAGAACCTGTTGTGCGATAACTACAGTAAACAGATAGATGATGAGACAAACAAGTTACAAAGCATAATCCTGGAGATAATGACCACAGAAGAAGGGGTTACTACCGATGAGTTGATTGACAAATTCTCCAATGCCATAAAAGATGGGAATGTGTCTGCCTGCTGCTTGTATTGCTATTTGGAATTGGACAATGGGTTTAAGGAAATAGAATATGCCATGAGCAAATTTGTGAGCAATCAGAGGATGCAAAATACATTAAAGAAGGCATTCATGCCTATTGGGAGGATAAGAAACGTGAAACTCAAGAAGCAGTTAACAAGGATTTGAATTCGCTCAGCCTGCGTCGCTGGCACTATGAACACCCCGGAGACTATCAAGAATTTACAAATCTTTTTGCCAAAGCATACGAAGGTGATATGACTTTCATTCTTAAAGGCATGTCTTACTTGGTAGAAATGCTGTCTCTCAATGGGATTAAGGGCATTACAGAATTACTTGAAAGCCTTTGTCCTGGGACTGAAAGCTACAATAAAGCTCAATTTGGAAGCAATTACCAGCAAGTCCATGAGAAACTGACAGCCTTGTTTGCTTCTACATTTAATCAAGAGGTTACGAAACAAAAACTCCTGCATAACAATCCTTTCATGTGTAGTACGTTCTACTGGATGATATTTGACGATGGTTTTGTGAAGATGGGAGATTTACTCTCCAAAACAATGATGGGAGAAAACTCGTCTGTCTGGCAGAAAGGTTTTGGTGGGCAATTTATACGCTCTTTAATGCTTACCAGTTTTGACAAAGCGGCTTATACCAAAGGGGCATGGAAAGCTATGGGTAAAAATGGTGGGGCAAAAGAGGTAGTCAGTTCCACCTTGCAGGAGTCTAAAGGTCGCCGTGGACGCAAGCAAGTCTGTGTCCTGCTTGAAGAAATGCTTATACAACCTTATGCGGAACTTCTTACCAATGGGATAGAGACAATACTCACCGAATGGATGGAAACGAATGCTACAGACTCCGTTCTTGCCTATATTTTTGCTGCGTTGACTAATGGCGGCTTGCTTAATGATTCTTACAATTACCGAACTTTTCATACTGCCATTTTGGAGAGGTTCCCAGCCCTTGGATTCAAATCTGGTTTTGATTGGGCAGAAGCTCTTTATAGTGCCAATCAAAGAAAAATCTAAAATCCCTTGAATACGAAAACCTTTCCACCCATCATCACGTTGAGTGACATTGGCCGGAACATCGCCGGTAATGCATACCAAGGATTTTTCTTCATCTGTTTTCCCGATGAAACAGTATTCCGCATTTAAGTTTACAAGCGAATAATCCGCTACTTTGCACACTGAAAAATCGTGATTAATCTTTTTTATTTCCATCATGTTGTCCTCTACAAATTTATAAATACGTAGGTTGCTTCTCTTTCAAGGTTTTGCATCCATTCCTTCCAGCTGGAATAAAAGATAAACGTCACTTTATTTGTGCCCTAATCCTGCTCAGACTTGCCTGCGTGATGCCTAAATAGGTGGCGATACTTCCCAACGGCAACCGCTGTAACAAATCAGGCTCTTTCTCCAACAACTCGTGATACCGTTCCGAGGCGACGGCTGACAACATGGAAATCAGCCGTTCCTCGGCAGCAAGCAGTTCCATTTCCGCATAACGCCGTCCCCAATTGGCTATGTGCAAATCCTTCAAGAATAACTCTTTCAGTTTTTTCCTTTCCAATACATATAAGACAGAATTTTCCATCAGCTCCATTGTTTCATACCCCGGTTCGTCATTCACATATCCTTTCATGGAAACAATAGTCGCCCCTTCCTTGCCGACCCAAAAGGTAATTTCTTTCCCCTCTACCGAAGTATAGGCGCGGACAATGCCTTTCTTGATGAAAAAGATGTCTTTTTCTATCTTGCCATATTCCAACACTTGGAATCCTTTTGGGTATGAGACTTCCGTCAGGCATTGCCGCAACTTGTCCAAAGACGCATCCGGCATGGCATATCTCTGGTTGATGATTTCCTTTATATCCATAAGTCATTTTGTTGTGGTACAAAATTATAAAATAGCGCACAGAAACAGCTGCTAACGGCTGTTTTTTTGTCAAATGCAAAATCCGTTTTTACCAAATGTAAAAAACGGTTAGAAATTACTTGCTTACTTTTGCACCCGAATTTAATAAATCATAGGTATGAATTGGATAATTTTATTTTTGGCAGGATTGTTTGAGGTAAGCCTTACATTCTGCTTGGGAAAAACGAGAGAGGCATCAGGTATTGGTTTTTATCTGTGGGGAAGCGGTTTCTTGGCTTCCACGGTATTGAGTATGGCATTACTTGCCAAAGCGGTTCAGACTTTGCCTTTGGGCACAGCATACGCCATTTGGACGGGTATCGGAGCGGTCGGCACGGTCTTGATTGGGATATTCGTTTTCAAAGAGCCGGCCACTCCCATACGTCTTTTCTTCCTGTTCACGCTCATTGCCTCCTTGATTGGATTGAAAGTTGTGTCATACTGAAAGGAGGAATAAATGATGAAATATGAATTGAGAGAAAACCACGGCATTCCGGCACCTCTGCTGGCTCTGATGGCAGTCGCTACCGGGCTTTCCGTTGCCAACTGCTACTACAACCAGCCTTTGTTGGGCAGCATGGCAAAGGATTTTGGGGTAAGCGACTTTTCTGCCAGCATGGTTGCGACATTGACCCAGATAGGTTATGTAGTCGGACTTGTGTTTGTCATTCCGCTTGGCGATTTGGTTTCACGAAAGCAGCTGATATTGACCAATTATATCATTTCATCGTGCGCATTGCTTGCCATAGCACTTGCCCCTAACATCTATTGGGTGTGGGGCGCATCCTTGCTTGCCGGAGCATCTTCGGTTATGCCGCAGTTCTTCATCCCGTTGGTGTCTTTCCATTCAGCACCAGCACACAAGGTACGCAACGTGGGGATTATACAGTCCTGTCTGCTCATAGGCATTCTTGGCTCACGGGTGTTAAGTGGTTTCCTGGCTGATATGTGGGGATGGCGTTCCGTCTATTTTGTGGCTTGCTTTTTCATGTTCGGATGCTTCCTGATGATTCACAAGATGTTGCCCGCGTTGCCTGTTCGTTCACGTGAAAATTATGCGGGTCTGATGAAATCCCTGTTGCACCTGTTATCCCAATATCCGTACTTGCGTATCGCTTCTTTGAGGGCGGCGTTGGCTTATGGCTCGTTCTTCGCTTTATGGAGTTGTCTTGCTTTCCGAATGAAGCAAGAGCCTTTCTTCGCGAGTGACGATATTATCGGCGCACTCGGTTTGTGCGGACTGGCAGGTGCATCCACGGTGGTTTTCATCAGCGGCTATATCCAAAAGTATGGCGCAAGGTTTTTCTCTATTGTCGGAGGATGTGTGGTATTGGCTGCATGGTTCTTGGCATTTTGGGGGAATTCCAGCTATGTGTGGATGATAGTCGCTATCCTGTTGATTGATGCAGGAATGCAATGCATCCATCTGTCCAATCAGACCAGCGTGGTCGCCCTCGATGCATCCGCCATCAACCGGGTCAATACCGTTTATATGACCATTTACTTCTTGGGCGGTTCTGCCGGAACATTCGTTTCAGGTCTGTTTTGGCAACATTGTGGATGGACGGGTGTGGTAGGAGTAGGAATCGCTTTTACCGTAGCCTCCTTGCTTGTTAATTGCTTCAACTCTAAAACAGCATAAGTGTGGATGTCAAATATTCAGCCTGAATATAGTAATGCAGACCACGGTAAATGGAATGGCTACAGATTCATTGCCCGAAAACAAAGAGAATCTTTGTAGGAATAGGAAATAAACTGATAACAATATGGAGACAAAAGATGGTTTTATCATCCGTCCAATCAAGGAAACGGATAATGCTCAAATGGCTCGTCTGATACGATGTGTTATTGATGAATTTGGTGTGTCGCGTACAGGCATGGTGTATGATGACCCTGTCACGGACTGCATCAGTCAGTCGGTTGAAAATGTAAATACAGAATATTGGGTGATTGATTACGGCGGAGAGATTCAAGGAGGCTGTGGCTTCTATCCCACCAAAGGCTTGCCCGGCAAGTGTGCTGAAATAGTCAAGTATTATTTATCGCCTGCTGTCCGAGAAAAAGGATTGGGAGGCATGATTCTTGATTTGATTGTCCGCCGTGCAAAGGAAGCGGGCTATACCAGCCTGTATATAAAACATTCCCTTCGTTTGGTAAAGCCATTGATATGTATAAGGAACGGGGATTTCAGCTGTTGGATGGTCAACTCGGAGATTCCGGGCATACGGCAACCAGTATATTCATGTTGAAGGTTTTAACCGACTGACACATAGCTTCCCGCATGACAACCTAAACCTCTGAGGAAATGCAATGCATTCATTTGTTATGGATAAGAGTTGCTTTTACCGTGGCTTCCTTGTTTGCAATTTGCCTTAAACCTCAAACGGCATAAGAGTGGATGCCAATCAGCTGAAAGAATATTGGGAATGATTATTCCAGTCGGAATATTTTTCGTACTTTTGCATCCGTAAGAGTTACCCGAACAAGCAAAGCGATGCAGACTACGGCAATTGGAACGGTTACCAACTCATTACCCCAAAACGAGGTAATTCTTCTAACTCTTTTGATTTCAGGTAGGTATATTTCTTATACAGATTTACGAAATAATTCCTCGACAAGTTATTGCGGTCTTATCTTATCCCTTACACGAATAATCGCAGCGATTTATTAAAAAGCCAGATTTAGCCACTCTCTCTATTTAAAAATCTATAAAAACTCTCTGTAATTTCATGGAATTACAGAAGGTCACTATTACAGAGTTTCGCTTCAAAAAGGTCACCTGAAGGTCACTGTATAAAAGAAAAAGCACTTGCGATTTCTCGTAAGTGCTTGATTCTTAACGTGGACCAGCCAGGGCTTGAACCTGGGACCTCCAGATTATGAGTCTGTTGCTCTAACCAACTGAGCTACAAGTCCGATAATCGTTTTATTTTCGATTGTGATGCAAAGGTAGTGTTTATTTTTTATTCTGCAAACATTTGAAGAAAAAAAATGGAACTTTTTATTTTAGACAGTCATTTTATAATCTTAAAACAGCGTAATATGGCACAAGGATATGAATATTTTTAAACGTGTGCATGTTTTTTAAAAGGCATAAAAAAGCGAAAAGCAATAATTTCCATCTAAGCATACGTAATTTATATAAATGAAAATAGTTCATATATACTCTATTAAGAAGTTTTACATCCCATGACACCGTAACTTCGGAGATATTATTGTATTTTTGCACCGATTAATCGATTAAAAATTAAAGACATGTCACAGAAAATGAATGAAAATCATCTGAACGGACTTACTGACCAGGAGGTTATTGCCAGCCGTCAGAAATATGGGGAAAACTTGCTTACTCCTCCAAAACGTCCATCTATCTGGAAACTTTATCTTGAAAAATTCCAAGACCCTGTCATCAGAGTTCTTCTGGTGGCTGCCGTTTTTTCACTTATCATATCGATTATAGAGAATGAATATGCCGAAACTATAGGTATCTTCTTCGCTATTTTCCTGGCTACGGGTATCGGATTCTACTTTGAATATGATGCCAACAAGAAGTTCGACCTTCTGAATGCTGTAGGCGAGGAAACCCCTGTCACCGTTATACGAAACGGAAAGGTAAAAGAGATTCCAAGAAAGGAAATCGTAGTCGGAGATATAGTGATTCTGAATACCGGCGATGAGATTCCTGCCGACGGAACGCTGGTAGAAGCTGTTTCACTGCAGGTGAACGAAGCTAACCTTACAGGGGAGCTTATGGTAAACAAGACTACCGACCCTGAACATTTTGATGATGAGGCTACATATCCGTCGAATGCCGTAATGCGCGGTACTACAGTTACGGACGGACACGGAACGATGAGGGTTGACCGTGTGGGTGACGCTACAGAAATCGGTAAGGTTGCTCGTCAGTCAACAGAACAGAGCGACGAAAAGACTCCGCTAAACATACAGTTGGAGAAGCTAGCCAACCTGATTGGTAAGGTAGGTTTCACTATCGCCATACTTACTTTCGTGATTTTCACAGGTAAAGACCTTTATGCATATTTCACTGCCAATACAGTTGAGACATGGGAACAGTGGCTTGAGGTAGCTCAGATTGTATTGAAATACTTCATGATGGCTGTAACGCTGATTGTTGTGGCTGTGCCTGAAGGACTTCCTATGAGTGTGACACTGAGCCTTGCGCTGAATATGCGCCGAATGCTGAAGACCAACAACCTTGTGCGCAAGATGCATGCATGCGAAACTATGGGTGCCATCACTGTGATTTGTACAGATAAGACAGGTACTCTGACTCAAAATCTGATGCAGGTACACGAAGCTCAGGTAGATGAGTCAAATCCAGAACTTGTGGCAGAAAGCATTGCCGTAAACTCTACCGCTTTCCTTGAAGAGAAGGCCGAAGGAGAAAAGCCGTCGGGTGTGGGTAATCCTACAGAAGTTGCCCTGCTCTTGTGGCTCAACGGAAAGGGTGCCAACTATATCTCACTGCGTGAAAATGCCCATACAGTAAACCAGCTTACTTTCTCTACAGAGAGAAAATATATGGCCACACTCGTTGATTCGCCTGTAATGAACAAACGTGTTCTGTATATAAAAGGTGCTCCTGAAATTGTAATGTCGAAATGTTCATTGAGCGACGATAAAATCAAGGCATACAACGAGCAACTCCTTGCATATCAGAACAAGGCTATGCGTACTCTGGGACTTGCATACAGAATCATCCCTGAAGGAAAATCGGAAGATTGTGCTGAGCTTGTGGCTGAAGGCGGCATGACATTCCTCGGAATATTCGCAATAAGCGACCCTATACGTCCTGACGTGCCTGACGCTGTCAAGAAATGCCAGTCGGCAGGTATCGGTGTGAAGATTGTAACCGGTGATACTCCGGGAACAGCTACCGAAATTGCCCGTCAGATTGGTTTGTGGACTGAAAACGACACCGAACGTAATCGTATCACAGGTACAGATTTTGCCGCATTAAGCGATGAAGAAGCTCTTGAAAGAGTTCTTGACATAAAGGTGATGAGCCGTGCGCGTCCTATGGACAAACAGCGCCTGGTACAGTTGCTACAGCAGAAAGGTGCGGTAGTGGCAGTTACAGGCGACGGTACAAATGATGCTCCTGCCCTCAACCATGCCCAGGTTGGTCTGTCAATGGGTACAGGTACATCCGTAGCTAAAGAGGCCAGCGACATCACTCTGCTCGACGATTCGTTCCACAGTATAGCTACAGCCGTGATGTGGGGACGTTCGCTCTACAAGAACATACAGCGTTTCATCGTGTTCCAGCTTACTATCAACGTAGTAGCATTGCTGAGTGTCCTCCTTGGAGCATTCTTCGGTTCTGCCCTACCGCTAACCGTTACACAGATGCTTTGGGTGAACCTGATTATGGATACTTTCGCCGCCATGGCTTTGGCTTCAATTTCTCCAAGTATGGACGTAATGAACGAAAAGCCTCGTAAGCGTACAGATTTCATCATCAGCAAAGCTATGCAGAAGAATATCTTCGGTACAGGTATCTGCTTCCTTATCGTACTGATGGGACTTATGGCATACATGAACAATTCTGCCACTGGTATGGATGTCCATAACCTGACAATATTCTTCACAGTGTTCGTGATGCTTCAGTTTTGGAATCTGTTCAATGCCAGTGTATTCGGGACAAACCATTCTATCTTCAAGGATGCAGGTCATGCACTAGGTATGCTCAGTGTGGCACTGATAATTCTTGTAGGTCAGTTCATTATCGTTACCTTCGGTGGCAAAGTGTTCCGTACCGAGGCTCTTCCGCTGATGGATTGGGTTTATATTATAGGCGGAACTTCTATTGTACTTTGGATTGGCGAAATCTGGAGAGGTATCAAGAGAATGAGCTCTAAAGGATAGCTGAGAAGGTTTCAGTTAACAAGTTGACAAGTTAACAAGGTTTTAAAATATGAATTCAAAAATCAAAAATATAATATTTGACTGGGGTGGCGTTCTTATCGACGTCACCTTGGACAGATTTCTAGCCGAATGCAAAGCAGCCGGAATCTGTTTCGAGGATAAAGAAATAACCGGCACTCACAAGACAGGATTCTTCCTTGAATACGAACTTGGCAATATATCTGATGACGATGCGCGCAATGAGTTGCGCCGTAGAGCAGGCAAAGATATATCAGATGAGGAAATCGACCGTATATGGAACACCATGATAGACAGTATTCCGGAAGAGAAACTTGAACTGCTTTACAGACTGAAGGATAAATACAATCTGTATATACTTAGCAACACTAATGCAATTCATTGGGATAATGTAGCACCGAAAGTATTCAGCTACAAAGGATTGGGTATTAATGATTTCTTCAAGAAAGTATTCCTCTCGCATGAAATGCACCTTGCCAAACCGGACACTGCAATTTATCTGAAAGCACTGTCAGAAGCAGGACTCAAGGCAGAAGAAACCATGTTTATAGACGACTCAAAACTGAACTGCGACGCAGCACAATCGGTAGGTATAAATACCGTACATTACATTCCGGGAGATGATCTCTCACTGATTTTCAAATAATAAAAATGAAGTTTATAGAAGAATACGATAAAACTGACATAAAGCCATGCGCGGCAACAATAGGATGCTTCGACGGAGTACACACCGGACACCGCTATCTGGTAAAACAGGTTCGCGACATAGCCGATGAAAAAGGTCTGAAAAGTGCCCTTATCACCTTTCCTATACATCCACGCCAGGTTATGCAGGCAGACTATATGCCGGAACTCTTATCGTGTCCTGCACAAAAAACTTCACTTATCAGTTCTCTTGATTCCGATTACTGCATAGTCCTCCCTTTCACTAAAGAACTTTCGCAACTTACGGCACGCGAGTTCATGGAGCTACTGCACAACAGATACAATGTACGTGCACTGGTTATAGGCTATGACCACCGTTTCGGACACAACCGCACAGAGACTTTCGAGGATTATTGCCGCTACGGACAGGAACTTGGTATGTCTGTAATAAAAGCCGAACCTCTGAAATGTGACATCACAGATACTTTCATCAGTTCATCTGCCATAAGAAAGCTACTTAAATGTGGTGATGTGGTTACGGCAAACCGCTTCCTGGGATATAACTACTATATTGACGGTACAGTGACTGACGGACACAAGATAGGACGGAAAATCGGCTTCCCTACTGCAAATATCATTCCTTCATGTCCGGAAAAACTAATACCGGAGAACGGAGTTTATGCAGTACGCGTACCAATAGACAATACAGTTTACAAAGGGATGCTGAACATAGGCAACCGCCCTACCCTGAACAATGGCAGTAACGTAAGCATCGAAGTACATATAATCGACTTCAGCGGTGATATATATCATCATCCTTTAATGATTGAGTTTATCAGCAGAATAAGACAGGAGATAAAGTTTACCTCAATGGAAGAGTTGATAGAACAACTTGAAAAAGACAAAACGATAATATCAAAAATAGAATAATTTTAATAACAACAAATGAAGACATTCGAAGAATTAGGCGTTTCCGAAGAAATACGCAGGGCGATAGAAGAAATGGGATATGAGTATCCTATGCCCGTACAGGAAGAAGTTATACCGTATTTATTAGGAAACGGAAATGACGTAGTGGCTCTGGCACAAACCGGAACCGGAAAAACAGCCGCATTTGGTCTGCCGCTGATACAGAAAATTAATCTTGATGAATGTGTACCGCAAGCACTGGTGCTCTGCCCTACACGAGAACTGTGCCTGCAGATAGCAGGTGACCTTACTGACTATTCAAAATATATTTCAGATCTTAAGATATTACCTGTCTATGGAGGTTCATCCATAGAAAGCCAAATCAGAAGCCTAAAAAAAGGTGTGCATATCATAGTAGCTACTCCGGGACGACTCATCGACCTTATGGAGCGCAAAGTGGCCCGCCTTGAAACTATCAGAGACGTAGTGATGGACGAAGCCGACGAGATGCTCAACATGGGATTCACCGAAAGTATCAATGCCATACTGGAAAAAGTGCCTGAAGACCGTAACACTCTGATGTTCTCTGCCACAATGAGTCCTGAAATCTCGCGCATTGCGAAGACTTACCTGCATAACGCAAAAGAAATAACCATAGGAACAAAGAACGAAGGCAGCAAGAACGTAAACCATATAGCATATATCGTACACGCAAAGGACAAGTATCTCGCGCTGAAACGTATCGTGGACTACTATCCTCAGATATACGGTATCATCTTCTGCCGTACACGAATAGAGACTCAAGAGATAGCCGACAAGCTGATACAGGACGGATACAGTGCCGACTCTCTTCACGGCGAACTGAGTCAGGCCCAACGTGACCTCGTGATGCAGAAATTCCGCCAGCGTCATCTGCAGCTTCTTGTAGCTACTGACGTGGCAGCACGCGGACTTGACGTGAACGACCTTACTCACGTTATCAACTATGCCCTGCCTGACGATACAGAAAGCTATACACACCGAAGCGGACGTACAGGACGTGCAGGAAAGACAGGTATCTCTATCGCCATAATCAATATGCGCGAGAAGGGAAAGATGCGTGAGATAGAACGTATCATCAACAAGAAATTCACGATAGGCACACTCCCAGCCGGAAAGGAGATTTGCGAACAACAGCTCATCAAGGTTATAGACGATATAGAAAAAGTTAAGGTGAACGAGGAAGATATCGAAGCATTCCTCCCTGGCATCTACCGCAAGTTCGAATGGCTGAGCAAGGAAGACCTTATCAAGCGCGTAGTATCAATGGAGTTCAACCGCTTCCTGGAATACTACCGCAATGCACCTGAAATAGAACAGCCTAAGGCAAACGAGAAAGATAAGTCGGACAAGCCCCGTAAGGATCGCGGAAGCGACAAGGAAAAGACAGCCCGCAAAGCAGAAAAGGGATATGCACGTCTATTCCTCAACATGGGTAAAACTGACGGTTTCTATGCAAATCAGGTCATAGAACTGATTAACCGCAACACAAAGAAAGAGCGCATACAGATAGGACGCATTGACCTGATGCAGAACTTCTCATTCTTCGAAGTGGCAGAACAGCAGGCTGACATCGTTATGAAAGCTCTTAACAAAGTTGTTTTAAAAGGTAAGAGAATTATAGTGGAAATAGCCGGAGAGAACAACGGCAAAAGTGATAAGAGCGGCAAGAAGCGCAATTCCGGTTCTTCAAAAGAGAAAACCACAAAGGAAACTCCTGCAAAAGAAAAGAAGGCTTCAAAGAAGGATAAGCCAAGCCGCGAGGAACGCGGATATACTTCAGCTCGCGGACCAAAGCATAAGGATGACTGGAAACAGTTCTTCGTGCATGACAATAACTCTTCAAATCCGGGATTTGATGATGCCGGAATGGGAAAGAAGAAAAAGAAGAAATAAATCACATACTAGTAAAAAAACGAAATGCGCAGCCTTGAAAGTTGCGCATTTCGTTTTTTATTTATTTTTCCATTACAATAAGTTCAAGCTTCTTTGCATTGGTACGTGTCTTGAGCCAGTCTGCCATACGTTTCTTATCAGCAGCAGATGGTTTCTTGGCACATTGCAATATAGCAAATGTAAGAGTGTCAGGCTTGAGACTGTCAAGTTCCAAACGGATACTGCGCGACAGTGCAACGGACTTGATACCTCCACCGAACAAAGCTTTCATCTCTCCTGCCAATCTGCTGTCAGCCTGTCCGCTACGGGTATAGAGCTCCAACTGTGTTTTCAGGGAATCTATTTCATGCTGTTGTGCAGCAAGCTTCTGTTCACTCTTCTTGTAGAAGTCCTCCATCACCATCGACTTAATATTACTTATGTCCATATCGCCATTATTCACTCCTTGGAATACTACAAGCTTAGTTTTTCCGAGGTTGTACTTTTCAAGCTTCTGCTCGGCAGCGGCTATCTGGCTTTCGGACACCTCATTGCCGACCATCACCACCTTAATCTCACGTTTGGAATAAGATATTTCCCTACTGAGGATTTGTGAATTAGGGAACTGGAGTTCCTCAGATATGTAATTGTTTGCAGCACTGTGATAGAATGTTTCCTTAACGATACCGTATGTAAGATATATCGCAGGACACATTGTCACTAAAGTTATGGTTATAATATATTTACGAACCAGTTTCTCACGATTTTTATCCACAAACTCCTTGTGCTTGAATTTCATAAACCGTACTCCCAGGAAAGTGGCAAGGCTTATGAACACGGAGTTGATGAAATAGAGATAGAAAGCTCCCAAGAAATAAAGCAGATTGCCGGTTGCCAATCCGAATCCGGCAGTACAGAGTGGCGGCATCAATGCTGTAGCGATAGCCACACCAGGTATGACATTACCTTTCTCCTTTGTAGCCACAGCCACTATACCAGCAAGACCACCGACCAGGGCTATGAATACGTCATAGATGGTAGGCGAAGTACGTGCCAACAATTCCGATTGCACTTCATCAAGCGGAGTGAATGCAAAATATATTGTGGCGGTAGTGACACTGAACACAGTAGCTATGAAATAACTCTTCAGAGAGCGCTTCATAAGTTCGAAATCGTTGATACCGATAGCAAGTCCCACACCCATAATAGGCCCCATAAGCGGAGAAATCAGCATGGCACCGATGATTACGGCAGTAGAATTGACATTCAGTCCGAGAGAGGCAATAAAAGTGGCAAACACAAGAATCCACAAGTTTGCTCCACGGAATTCCACTCCATTGCGGATGCTCTCAACCGTGAGTTGCTCATCCTCCATACTTTTGTTCAAGTCCAGATAGTCATCGTAAAACTTTCTTATCAGGTACTTCTTTCTGTTGTTAAGTTCCATAATTATTTCTTTATAAATCGGTTAATAACAGGGATACTTCTCAAAGGTAAGTCTTTTTTTATGATATATGCAACAAACAGCACAAGTAATAATGTACGGAAAGCAATACGCAACACTGTATTTTCAGGATAAATGTATATTGATGCTACATAAAGCACTGCCGCAAACACCAAATAGACGAACATATCCTTTATAGGATAAGCCACAGGATATTTCTTCTGACCTATGAAATACGACAGAACAGTGATAAGTCCATAGCCTGCCACCGATGCCCATGCCGAAGCCAGATATCCGTACTTAGGAACCAGCCAGATATTAAGTATAAGTATCACCGCACATCCTATAAGAGAGAAATATGCTCCCCAGCGTGTCTCGTCAATCAGCTTATACCAAAAAGAAAGATTGAAATAAATACCTTTCAATATTTCAGCTCCCATTACTATGGCAACCACACTAAGGCCTTCCCAATAGTCCGGAGCTACCATATATTTCAGAATATCCATATAGAACATCACAGCCAGAAATGCCAAAAGAGAGAAGATAAAGAAATACTTCATAGCTCCTGCGTAGGATGATGTGCTGTCCTTCTTATTGCTGTTGCCAAACACGAAAGGCTCGTATGCATATCTGAAAGCCTGGGTAAACATAGCCATAATCATTGCTACCTTACTTGTGGCACTATATATACCCAGTTGTACAAGTCCTTCCTGACGGTCGTCATAAAGGAAAGGATATATCATCTTGTCAACAGTCTGGTTCAATATTCCCACTACCCCGAATATAAGTATCGGGAACGAATAGCTTAACATACGTTTCTGAAGTTCGAAGTCAGGTTTTAAAGTCAGCTGTCTCAGTTCCGGAATAAAGAAGAGCATCTGTGCCGCCGACATTATCAGATTCGACACGAATATGTAGCCCACCAGATAATCAGGATTATAGAACCATGAGACCAATGAAGGTGCATGTTCGTTCAGCCATGGACAAAGAAGAAGGAAGAAGAGATTCAGAACTATATTGCCAATGATATTGAAAAGCTTTATTGACGCAAATTTTATAGGCCTTTTCTTATATCTGAGCCATGCGAAAGGAATACAAAGAAACGAATCGAGAGCCACTACCACCATCATCATCCCCACATAATCCTTATGGTCGGGATATTCAAGGAATTGCGATATAGGCTCCAGAAATATCAAGCCAAGAATAACAAAAAGCAACGATAGTCCTCCCACAAAAAGGGATGTATTAGAGAAAACCTTTACAGGGTCCTCTTCCGACTTGTTTGCAAAACGAAAAAAGCCTGTCTCCATACCGAAAGTAAGGAACACAAGTATAAGTGCCGTATAAGCATAAACATTCGACACTACACCGTAGCCTCCCGACTCTGCCGAAAGGACTGCCGTATATAGCGGAACGAGCAGATAGTTGAGGAAACGTCCTACTATACTGCTCAGTCCGTAAATTGCTGTATCTTTAACTAATGACACGTTGGGAATTAAGAATTAAAAATTAATAATTAATAATTAGAAAGAGTTGATCAGGCTTCAGTTACGAGTTGACCAGGCTTTGGCTTCGCTGACCTTTGGTTGACTCCGTCGATTTTCAATTCATCCGGACGGAGAACCTTGTCAACTCGTCAACTCGTTAACTTGTCAACTAAATTAGTATTCAATCAAAAAGCGTTTTCTCCTGCTGCCAGATGCTCCTTCCAAGATGTTTATATGCCAATTCTGTAACTTCACGACCACGAGGAGTGCGTTTCAGGAAACCTTCCTTTATAAGGAAAGGCTCATACACCTCCTCCAATGTACCGGGGTCTTCACCCAAAGCAGTGGCAATGGTAGTAAGCCCTACAGGACCACCCTTGAACTTGTCGATAATAGTACAAAGAATCTTGTTGTCTATCTCATCGAGTCCATAGCGGTCGATGTTCAGAGCTTCAAGAGCATATTTGGCTATTTTCAAATCAATATGCCCGTCTCCTTTCACCTGGGCAAAATCACGTACTCGTCGGAGCAAGGCATTTGCTATACGTGGAGTTCCACGGCTTCTTGACGCAATCTCACCTGCAGCCTCAACATCGCATGTCACTCCGAGAATTCCGGCCGAACGCATAACTATGCGCGACAGAACATTCTCATCGTAATACTCCAAATGAAGATTTATACCGAATCTGGCTCTGAGCGGTGCAGTAAGCAATCCACTGCGTGTAGTTGCTCCTACTAGAGTAAAAGGATTCAAATCTAGCTGTATGCTTCGTGCCGACGGTCCCTTGTCTATCATTATGTCTATACGATAGTCCTCCATAGCGGAATACAGGAACTCCTCTACTACCGGACTCAGACGGTGTATCTCATCGATAAACAACACATCATTAGGTTCCAGACTGGTCAGCACTCCGGCCAAATCACCCGGTTTGTCAAGTACAGGCCCTGAAGTAACCTTGAAACCTACTCCAAGCTCGTTTGCTATGATATTACTCAATGTAGTCTTTCCCAATCCCGGAGGTCCGTGAAGCAGCACATGATCCAGAGCCTCAGCCCTGAGCCTTGCAGCCTTCACGAAGATACGCAGATTATCAACAACCTTGTCCTGTCCGCTGAAATCCTCAAATTGTAGCGGACGGAGGGCGTTCTCAAAATCGCGTTCCTTTCCCGTAGGCTTATAATCTCTTATATCAAACTGATCTTCCATATAATATTGTAAAATACAAATGCAAAATTACAAAAGAAAATCATGAAAAGAACATATTTAAGCCAAAATAGGATAAACAGAAAGTGCGTCATTGCTTTATAACGGCAGCGTTATCTTAAAGTATTCACTGTCTCTATGCTCTTTCTTGATTATATCAATCATCTTCTGTACAATATCAGGATGATTTGCAGAAATATCATTATCCTCATGAATATCAGTTGATAAATCATATAGATGAGGTTTGCCTTTCTTTACGACCAACTTCCAGTCGCCCATACGTACTGCCATCTGGTCTGTTTCATGGAATTCCCAATACAGATAGTCATGTTTCTTCTGCATTTCATCATTTCCCATCAAAGTAGGAGCAAACGATATACCGTCAAAACAGTCACCGTCAAGTTTCTTATTTAAATACTTTTTAGGGAATTTCTTATCGCCAACCAGTTCGCAGAAAGTAGGCATAATATCATAGAAAGCCAACTGATGATCGTTCACTGTTCCAGCCTCAACTTTACCAGGCCAACGCACAATAAAAGGAATTCTTATTCCACCTTCATAACACTGGCGTTTCAAGCCTCGCAATTTTCCGTCACGGCCGAAAAACTCCGGATCTGCACCACCCTCTTCATGAGGACCGTTATCGCTACTGAATATTACTATGGTATTTTCATCAAAACCTTTCTCTTTCAGCTTCGCCAATATCTCACCCACGTATTCATCCAAACGGGTTATCATTCCGGCAAACTCAGCATGAGTATGTACTGCAGGATTGTATCTGCTGCCTTCTTCACCGCCCCAAGTCTTGTCGTGGAAAAACTTTTTCTTATATGACTTCAAAATGGAATCATTTGGCTGAGCCAACTCTGCATGAGGTAATGTGTATGTAAAGAAACCATAGAAAGGAGTACTTCCGTCTTGCGAATCAATCCACTTAAGAGCCTCACGATGAATCATATCTGCAGAATATTGTGGACGTTTCTTATAGTCGTCGCCATACATCGGATATTTAATGTTTTCATCCATTATAATACGTACTGTTGCCGTATCTCCCATCGACTTACTGTAACGGTTTAGGAAATTAGGATAATAAAGATGTGCCTGGAACTGACATATGAATCCATAATATTCATCTATTCCACGCTTGTCTGGAGTAGAGCACGAGCCTTCATATCCTCCTGCCCACTTACCGAACATACCCGTGGTATATCCGTTTTTTTTCATTATTTCAGGAAGAATGATATGAGCAGGATCATATGGCTCCTGACCTACGACTGTATATTCATCATTGTCGCCATACTTCATGGTAGGAACATTTTTCCAATATTCCTTATTTCCACGCACGTGTGTATGTCCGGAATGCTGTCCTGTCATTATCGTAGCACGCGACGGCGCACTCACTGGGCTACCGGCATAGGCCTGTGTAAAGCGCATTCCTTCTTGCGCCATACGGTCAATATTAGGTGTATTGATATATTTCTGGCCATAGCATCCCAAATCGCCATATCCCATATCGTCGCATAAGATGAAAATGATATTAGGTCTCTCTGTTTTTTTAGCGGCTTGAACTTGACACACACCAGTCGCAAATACTCCTGCACAAATCACTATGTTCTTAATCATAATACTTTGAATTTTGAGGTTAAACCTTTAAAAATTAAGTTATAAGTCTAGTTTTACAAAATATAATAACCAGACGCTAATATAGGAATATTTTCCGGAATAAGACTTTTCAGAAGAAGACAAACTGAAAATTTTTTATTACATACCGCTTAAAACAAAAAAAGCTGCCCCATTTCTGAGACAGCTTTTTGTTATATGTTGTAGTATTAAATTACAACTTTGGACCAGCAGCAACAAGAGCCTTACCAGCTTCGTTACCTGTAAACTTAGCGAAGTTCTTGATGAAACGTCCAGCCAAGTCTTTAGCTTTTTCTTCCCACTTGCAAGCGCAGTCGTAAGTGTCACGTGGGTCAAGAATCTTAGGATCAACACCCGGCAATTCAGTAGGAACGACAAAGTTGAAGTAAGGGATAGTCTTAGTTGGAGCTTTTTCGATAGAACCGTCAAGGATAGCATCGATGATACCACGAGTATCACGGATAGAGATACGTTTGCCAGTTCCGTTCCAGCCAGTGTTAACCAAGTAAGCCTTAGCACCTGTCATCTTCATCTTCTTAACCAATTCTTCAGCATATTTTGTTGGGTGCAATGACAAGAATGCAGCACCGAAACAAGCAGAGAATGTAGGAGTTGGTTCAGTGATACCACGTTCTGTACCAGCCAACTTAGCAGTAAATCCTGACAGGAAGTAGTACTGAGCCTGTTCCTCGTTCAAGATTGATACTGGAGGCAATACACCGAACGCATCAGCTGACAAGAAGATAACTTGTTTAGCGTGAGGACCTTTAGAAACCGGTTTAACGATGTTGTTGATGTGATAGATAGGGTAAGAAACACGAGTGTTTTCAGTTACGCTCTTATCAGCGAAGTCTATCTTACCGTTAGCGTCAACAGTTACGTTTTCCAACAAAGCGTCACGTTTGATAGCATTGTAGATATCTGGCTCTGATTCCTTATCAAGGTTGATAACCTTAGCGTAGCAACCACCTTCGTAGTTGAATACACCTTCGTTATCCCATCCGTGTTCGTCATCACCAATCAACAGACGTTTAGGGTCAGTTGACAAAGTTGTCTTACCTGTACCAGACAGACCGAAGAAGATAGCTGAGCTCTTGCCTTCTTTATCTGTGTTAGCTGAACAGTGCATAGAAGCGATACCACGAAGTGGGTTGAAGTAGTTCATCATAGAGAACATACCTTTCTTCATTTCACCACCATACCAAGTGTTAAGGATAACCTGTTCCTTAGTAGTAAGGTTGAATACAACTGCTGTTTCAGAGTTCAAGCCAAGTTCTTTGTAGTTTTCAACTTTAGCCTTAGAAGCGTTGTAAACGATGAAGTCAGGTTCGAATGATTCAAGTTCTTCAGCTGTTGGGCGGATGAACATGTTAGTTACGAAGTGAGCCTGCCATGCAACTTCCATGATGAAACGAACTTTCAAGCGAGTAGCTTCGTTAGCACCGCAGAAACCATCAACTACATAAAGTTTCTTGTTTGACAATTCTTTAGCAGCAAGTTCTTTCAATACATTCCAAGCTTCTGTAGTTACAGGCTTGTTGTCGTTTTTATATTCTTCTGAAGTCCACCATACAGTGTTTTCACTTGTAGCGTCTTTTACCAAGAATTTATCTTTAGGAGAACGACCAGTGTAGATACCAGTCATAACGTTCACTGCACCAAGTTCAGTTACCTGACCTTTTTCATAGCCTTCCAAACCAGCTTTTGTTTCTTCAGCGAACAATACTTCGTATGAAGGATTGTGCAAGATTTCTACGGTACCCTGGATACCGTATTTGGTAAGATCTAAATTTGCCATTGTTCTAATGAATTTAATTGGTTATTATTTTAGATATATTTATTTCCTTTTTGGCGACACAAAAATACAACATTTTATTTGAATGCAATTAATAATTAGAGAAAAAAATCCGTAATAATGAAATATTTATACTTGTGTAACACATTTGCAAGGTATATGTTGCAAAACATAGTTTAAGGACTAGAATTCAGGCATTAAGAAGCCTTCGCAAAACGCCTTGGCATTTGATTTAAAACGATTTGGCTTTTTCTGCAATACATCTCATACAAAAAGAAGACTGCCCGAAGATCACTCCCCAGGCAGCCCCAATCATCTAATTATCACACTAGATAATGATAACAGTTAATTTTATATGAAATGATTGTGTGTGTTTCCGGAATTTCATTCTCCCCTTCCTCCTCCTAGAGCCTGGTAGAGACTTATCACACTCTGTATCTCCATAAAGCGGTTAGATACTTGTGTGAGTTGTGCATTGAGCAATGACTGACGCGCAGTCAATACCTCAAGATAGTTTGTTGTTCCGTATTCCATAAGCAGTGAGGTGCTCATTACAGTCTTTTCCAAAGCCTTTACCTGTTTCTGATAAAGCTCGGTTTTCGACTTGCATGACTGATATGCTGTAAGTGCATCGTTCACCTCGGCTCCGGCATTCAACAATGTCTGCTGGAAATTCAGACTGGCCTCTTCCTGCTGAGCCTTTGCTATACGGAGTTGTGCTATATTCTGTCCACGGTTGAACAGAGGTAAAGTGAGCTGTCCCACAGCATTGGCAATAAACTTGGCAGGATTAACAATAATCGATCCTGCAAGATTTGTCCATCCGGCAGTTCCGCTAAGCACTATTGAAGGATAGAAAGCCGAACGTGCCTGGTTGGTAACATAGAATGCAGCCTCAAGAGAACGTTCCGCCGAACGGACGTCAGGACGGTTTGACAACATTTGCAATGGCACACCAACAGACAAATCCTCAGGCATCTTCTGATCCGCTAATTTTCCACGTTCATAATCGCGTGGAGTTTCTGCCAGAAGCAGTGCCATACTGTTCAATGTCTGGTTAATCTGTTCTTTCAGGTCAATTACAGACGTCTGCACACTATAATATGTAGCTTCCATCTGTGAAACACCTGCTTCATTATATTGTCCGGCATCCATAAGCGCACGTGCAGCATCTACCGTTTCTTTCCATGCAGTTTCTGTCTCCTGCGACAACGCCAATTGTTCGTCAAGCATAAGAAGTGTATAATATGTATTGGCTACACTTGCTATCAGTTGCGAACGTACAGCCTGCTTATAATCAATGCTTTGTGCATATAATGCCTGAGCCTGTTTCTTGGAATTGCGCATACGTCCGAAGATATCAAGTTCCCAACTTGCTGTAACAGGAAGCTGATATGATTTTGTGGCTTTCTGACCATCAAAGCTGCTGATTGTTCCCTGCGGAGCCAAAGCGAATGACGGCAGGAAAGCAAGCTTAGAAGCAAGGAGAGTAGCTTTCGACTCTTCTATTCTCAATTGCGCAGACTGATAATCGGTATTATTCTGCAATGCCTGCTCTATCAAGGTCTGCAGATGAGGATCTGTGAAAACCTCTTTCCAGTCGGAATTGCCGAAATTCAGCGTATCCGCAACCTCTACCTTTTCTCCGTACAGGCTGTCAGGAACTGTTTCTGCAGGTTTATATTTTGTATATATACCACAGCTGCTTAACATTGCAGCTGTAGTAGTAAGTATTATAAATTTCTTCATGTGTTATTCTTTTAATGATTATACCTGTTCATCATTCTTGAAAGCACTTCTCTCTTCAAGGCTACGTTCATGCTCTAATTTAAACTGTGCATCTCCTTCTACCTGCATAGGTTTACGGATTTTCTCCTGAAGATACTCGAATGTTATATAGAACACAGGAACCACAAAAAGAAGAGCCAAAGTACCGATAAGCATACCACCGACAACACCTGTACCCAATGAACTGTTACCGTTAGCTCCGGCACCGGTTGCAAACATAAGCGGGATCATACCGAAAATCATTGTCAATACAGTCATCAGGATAGGACGCAAACGGGCTTGAGCTGCAGAATAAGCAGATTCTATAATACCCATTCCTCTACGACGGCGCTCCAACGCATATTCCGTAATCAGAATGGCTGTCTTTGACAGCAAACCAATCAACATGATAACACCTGTCTGAAGATAGATATTGTTTTCCAAACCGAACAACTTGGCAAACAAGAAACTACCCATCAAACCAAATGGTACTGAGAAGATAACTGCCAACGGTACAAGGAAGCTTTCATACAGACATGAAAGGATAAGATATATAAGGACTACACATATTATATATATGAACACTGTCTGTGAACCTCCACTCTGTGATTCCTCACGGGCAATACCACCATATTCATATCCATATCCGGTAGGAAGAGTCTGAGCGGCAACCTCTTTGATTGCGTTCTGTACTTCACCTGTTGAATATCCTGCCTGTGCGTTAACATTTACATTTATAGAACTGTAAAGGTTGAATCGTTTTGCAACTTCAGCTCCCATTACATTCCTCAATGTAACAAACTGACCTAAAGGAGCCATCTCAGAGCCGTTACGTACATACATATTATTAAGGGACTGTTCGTCAAGACGATATTCAGGTGATGCCTGAAGCATTACACGATATACCTTACCGAATTCATTGAAGTTTGATACATAGGATCCACCGCAATAGCTACCCAATGCAGAAAGAACATCCGATGGAGATATTCCTGCACGCTTACATTTAGCAGCATCTATATCAACAGCTATCTGTGGGAAGTTCATGGCGTAAGAAGTATATGCCATAGCTACCTCAGGACGCTGGTTCAAAGCTCCAAGGAAATTCATGACATGTCCGAAGAAGACAGACATATCACCTCCGGTCTTATCCTGCATATACAGTTCTACAGAGTTACCCATACCGTAACCAGGAATCATACCAGTCTGGAAGCAGAAAATCTGGGCTTCCTTTATTTGAGCAAACTGTGCATTCAGTCGTGCAAGAACGGCATCGGCAGAATGTTCCGCTCCCTTACGTTCATCCCATGGTTTAAGATCGACGATACATGATGCATAAGAAGTTCCCTGACCAGAGATAAGACCATAACCTGATGTGGCACTGTAGTTATCAACCTCAGGAGTATTCTCCAGAATATCTTTTACCTTTTCCAATACCTTGACTGTTTCAGTAAGAGTACTACCAGGAGAAGTACTGATATTTACCATAACTGTTCCCTGGTCTTCCTGTGGAACCAGACCTGTCTTGGTAGTCTTCATGAAGAATACCAGCAAAACTACAGATTCGATGAGTGCTGCCCAAACTATCCATCTGTGATGAATTGCAAACATTACTCCTTTCTTATATTTATTCATTGTAGCATTGAAAGAAGCATTATATGCAGCCTTTACACGACCGTTAAAGCTTTTGGCACTCTTCTGTCCGTCAGACGGTCTCATCATTATGGCACAAAGGGCAGGGCAAAGAACCAAGGCACAAATCATGGACAAACCTACTGATGTAGCCATTGTGATACCAAACTGAGTATAGAATATACCAGATGTACCTCCCATGAATGTTACAGGGATAAACACTGCCATAAACACACATGTACATGAGATAACGGCCATAGTTACATCACTCAATGCATCTTTTGTTGCCAGATATGGAGAAGTGTAGCCTGAATCGAATTTCTCCTGCACAGCTTCCACCACCACAATGGCATCATCCACCACGGTACCGATAGCAAGCACAAGCGCAAACAAAGTAAGAATGTTTATACTGAAACCTGCTGCAACAAGACAGGCAAACGTACCGATAAGAGATACAATGATTGAAATAGAAGGAATCAATGTACTCTTGAAATCCTGCAAGAAGAAGTAAACCACAAGAATAACAAGTATGATTGCTATTACAAGTGTTTCCACAACGTTGTGAATAGATGCATAAAGGAAGTCATTCGAACTCATCATCTGAACGAACTCTACGCCAGGAGGAAGAGCCTCTGACATTTCTTCCAGTCGTTTTGTAATGGCTTCATTAACTTCTGTCGCATTGGCACCTGCAACCTGGAAAGTAAGGAAAGTCACACCAGGACGGTCATTTACCTCACCATGGAAACTATACGATAAACGACCTAGTTCAACCTTAGCAATATCTTTAAGTCTAAGGACAGAACCGTCATCATTTGAACGTATCACAATATCCTCAAACTGTTCTACCGATTTAAGACGTCCTTTATATTTCAAAGCATATTGAAATACATTTGGAGAGTTTTCGCCAAGATTACCGGCAGGAGCTTCAATGTTCTGTTCACCAAGCACTGCAGTAACATCATCTGGAATCAGACCATACTGAGCCATACGTTCCGGATTAAGCCATATACGCATACTGTAAGTATCACCAAGCAATGTTGCATCACCCACACCTTCGATACGTTTAATTTCCGGTATGACATTAATATCCAGATAATTGGCAAGGAATGTCTCGTCATATTTACCGTCGGTGCTAACCAACGAGTTAATCTGAAGGAAGCTTGTCTGTCTTTTTGCTGTTGAGACACCGATTTTTGTTACTTCAGACGGCAACAATCCCTGCGCCTTTGATACACGGTTCTGCACGTTGACAGCAGCCATATCAGGATCTGTACCCTGCTTGAAATAGACCTGTATTGTAGCCGAACCGGAGTTTGTTGCGGTAGAAGTGATATACATCATGTTTTCCACACCGTTTATACTCTCTTCCAAAGGCATTATAACACTGTTCATTACCGCATCGGCACTGGCTCCTGTATATGTAGCATCAACCACAACTGTAGGAGGAGCTATATCAGGATACTGTTCTACCGGCAACGATATGAGTGAGATAAATCCCACCAACAAAATCACGATGGAGATGGAAATAGCCATCACCGGTCGTTTTATAAATATATTTCCTTTCATTGTTATTCTTTATTAATTAAAGTCACATCAACTCTGTTTGTTTATTTCACCTGAGTTCCTTCGCGAAGAAGACCTGCTCCCTTAGCTACTATTTCATCGCCTGGATTAAGACCTTCGAGTACGATATACTCGCGTCCGTCATTATAGGCGGCAACCTTAATTAATGTTGTCACAGCCTTGCCGTCAACAACCCTAAACACTGAAATCTTATCTTGTTGTTTTACTGTAGCTTCCTGAGGTATTATTATATAATCATTGTATGTACTTGGTATCAACACCTTGCCGGATGAACCGCTCAACAACAAACCTTTCTCGTTAGGGAATACGGCACGTACCCCAACTGTACCAGTCTGTGTATCTATTACTCCACTGACAGATTCAATCTTTCCTTTTTCTGAATATGTAGTACCATCGTTCAGTTCAAGCGATATTTCCGGCATTTTAGCTATAGCCTCATCCATAGAACCATAGTCACGAACCATACCGAGTACCTGATTTTCTGTCATAGAAAAATAAACATACATTTCAGAGTTATCAGAGACGGTAGTCAACGGCTGTGTCATAGACGGACTTACCAATGTACCTACACGATATGGCAACATACCTACCACACCATTGCTAGGACTTTTCACTTCAGTGTATGACAAATCGTTACGGGCATTGACTTCCTGCGCCTCTGCCTGTGCCAATTGGGCTTTCGCTGTCAAATACTGATTTTCCGAAGTTTGCAATGTAAATTCCGATACTACCTTTTTAGCATACAGTTCCTTATTACTGTTATAAGTCAATTCCGAAGTAGCCAATGCAGCCTGTGCCGACTTCACATTTGCTACTGCAGTATTAAGCGCAGCCTTGTAAGGAACCTGATCGATAATGAAAAGCACCTGGTCTTTTCTTACCTTCTCACCTTCTGTTACACATAATTTCTGTATTGTACCTGATACCTGAGGCATGATATTGATATCCTGGCGTCCGCGGATTGTAGCCGAATAATTTGTTTCTACAACTTTGTCAGCTTTTGCCACAACCATTGTTTCATAACCACCGGTTTGCATTTCTCCTTTTTGAGTTTGTCCACACGAAGCGAACCCAATTGCGCAACCAACTATTCCCATCAGTTGCAACCATTTTTTGTTTACTGTTACCATATAAATCTTTTTACTTTAAAATTCGTGGCAAAATTAAATTAATTGCGAAGAACGTTAATTTTCTTTTTTACAGCACAATTGTTCAAAAACGGAACTCACTGTCCGCTTTATAAATTATTAAGACCTTAAATTTTTTTTATTTAACGAAGAATAAATAATAAAAAAACAACGCAATATATTACAGAATTGCAATTTTAGATACTATTTTTACTATGTATTTTTATTGATATAAATTGTTATTAACAAAATTGAAACTATATGCATATATTTCAACTGCCAGATGATGAAATTTTCAAAGCAGGAGCAGACAAGAATGAATGGCTACCTCAGGGTAAAACCATGAAAGTAGATGTAGATACAATTATCTTTTGCAGAAAAGGTACTGCCCACATAGAAATAGACCTTATCCCATACGAACTGGTAGCCAATACACAGCTAATAATAATAGCCGGGAGCATAGTCCACAATATCAGCAATAGTGACGATTTCAAAATCTCATATATAACATTCAAACACGAAGTTTACGACGAAGCGACAGCACAACTGGAACCTTCGTTCACTTTTTTCCTGAAAGAATATCCCTGCGTACAATTAGGAGAAAAAAGAATAAACAAAATGAACTATCTGGTAGAAGCTATGAAAGATTTCTATAATGAAAAGACCAACTGTTTCAGAGTAAAAATCTTCAAAAACAATATCCAAAGTTTCCTACTTGATGTATATGACAAGACAAGAACCCTATTTAAAATAGACAAATCGGAGGAAGTGGGAAGAAGAGAAGAGCTGTTTATAAAGTTCATTCATCTGATACACAAGTATTGTCCACAACAAAGAGAAGTAGGGTTTTACGCAGAGAAACTATACATAACATCACGCTACTTATCGTCAATAACACAAAATGTTGCAGATAAATCAGCCAAATACATTATCGACAAACATGCAATACAGAGAATAAAGATAATGCTTAAATACTCGAATATGTCCATACAGGATATCTCGTATGAATTAAACTTCCCTGATCAATCATTCTTCTCAAGATATTTTAAAAAGCATACAGGCATGAGCCCATTAGAGTATAGAGCAAAACCTTAATAAGTGTATAACATACGGCAATAATACTAAATAGTGTTATAAAACATAAGTTTTCGCGCACAAAACTTGCAGATAACGGAAAAGTCCGTACCTTTGTACTGTGTTTTTCATAGTATTAGATTTTAAGGTTAACAAAGGTTGGAGTACAGCGGTACTCCTTTTTTTATGTCCTTACGTCAAGCTATCACTTTCAAGGAGACAGAATTATGGAAGAAAACAATAAAGTATTATTAGGGATGAGTGGAGGTACAGACAGTTCTGTAGCCGCTATGTTGCTTTTGGATGCAGGATACGAAGTTACAGGAGCAACATTCCGCTTCTTTGAAAAAGATAACAATACAGAATATCTGGACGACGCACGAGAGCTTTGCTCCAGACTTGGCATTCCGCACATTACTTACGACCTCAGAGACAGATTCAAAAAATACATCATAGACTATTTTATAAAGGAATATATGACAGGGAGAACCCCTGTTCCATGCACGCAGTGCAATAACTATCTGAAATGGCCTATACTTAAAGAAATAGCCGACAGGGAAGGAATATACTATATTGCTACAGGACATTACGTACAAAAAACATTATGCGACGGATATTGGCATATAAAGAGTGGTACTGACCCAGATAAAGACCAGTCTTTCTTTCTATGGGGACTTCCACAGGATATTATGAAGCGGATGGTACTGCCATTGGGAAATATAACAAAAACAAGAGTTAGAGAAATAGCAGCAGAAAGAGGCTTCATGAAAGCTTCCGTAAAGAAAGACAGTCTTGGAGTATGCTTCTGCCCTATGGATTACAGAAGTTTTTTAGGAAAAAATGTAAATCCTGACTTAATCAAACCCGGCATATTCTGTGATGAAGAAGGCAATAACATTGGGAAACATGAAGGATATCCCTTTTATACAATAGGACAACGCAGAGGATTGGGGATATATATGAACAAGGCATTGTTCGTAAAAGAAATAATTCCTGAAGAAAACAAAGTTGTAATAAGTGACAAACTGTCTTCGCTTGAACACAGCGAAATGTGGCTCACGGACTGGAATATAATAAATCCGGAATCCCTGTTGGGTAAGGATGATGTAATAGTAAAAATAAGATATCGAAAGCAGGCGAACAGATGTACCGTTACAATGACCGGTGACGGACTGTTACACGTGAAACTTCATGAACCGTTGGCGGCAATTGCCCCGGGACAAGCAGCTGCATTCTACAGGGGTAATATTGTCCTCGGCGGAGGAATCATAAACAAGTAAAAAGATTTCTAACGGAAAGAAAACTTCATCGCGTGCTTTTATCTTCTATAAATATAATCTATGTTTATACAAATACAACTTGCATTCTTATAAACATAGATTATATTTGTAAAAACACAAGTTGTATTTATAGATAATGTCAGTCCGTTTAGTGTTTACTGACAGTATCAATATATGTATTCCACATCAGACTTCTTAAATCTCAGGATACGGGTATCATTCGGACCTGCTGAGTTCTTTGACGGATAAAGGCCATTCATTCCACCCACGAAAAACCATCCCTGACCATTTGATGGATTATGAACGGCAATCAACAGATTGTTGTAATGGCCATGATTTATACCGTTATCATTCCACTGCGGACTTGAGCCATACCACACAAGCGGCTCATACTCTGTCTCCGACTGATTATACATAGATATATAAATAAGATCTGTCAGTGACACTGTTCCTACGGTAACATCATTTCTTCTGCGTTGCCTGCGCTGTATAGTGGTACTTCCATTCCAAGCTGTAGTATGCGAACCATCCCACATCAGCCAAATAGTTCCGCTTGTAGAATTGAATACTCTTTCAAAGTTCTCCATGGATGGCAATTCATAGCCGTCAGGAGCCAGAGCCTTAGCGTCTATCTTATTTATATGCTCGGTACTTGAAGAATAACCTTCCAGTTTCGCCACTCCTCCATCGTCTATTACCTGAAGTCCTTGTGAACTCTTACCTTGATAATTCCATTTCCAGAGATTGAAGAACTCATCAGCCGTACAGTCCCTCAAATAATCGAATACTGTCTTACCGGCCATTACCGCAGGATCTGCCGATGAAAGAATCTGGTCTGAAAAGTTTTTTGCATCACCTATGGCATTATACTTACACCACCATACTCCATTAAGCTTTGTAACAGGCAATCCCCAGTTACGGCGTGAAATAACGTATTCCTCTTTTTCAGAGCCATCAGCCGAATTATTTATTACTATGCGTGCCTTCTGTACTCTGCCGTTTGCAGTCTTATCATTAGGACGCCATCCTCCAATAATACGTACCCTCTGACCTGACGTATCAAGTTTAACCCATTCGTCTTCTCCCTCGTCGTACTCAACAGTTATCGACTTCGATGCCGGAACTGTAAAGACACCAAGCTCATTATCTATATATTTTCCGAAATCGAATGATGCATTGTCTTCAAAATGTATCAGTCCTTCCAGTTTAACCGGATGTTCAGACATTACAACATTTATATAATCATCAGCATAATTCTCATTCAGTCCTTTACGATGAAACATCAGTTTTCTCTCTACACGTTCCATACCAGGATACCATATTTTCTTTATTAGGCGAAACAGATTCTTTCCTACATTCTCCGCTCCTCCTATACGTTCAACGGTCATTGGAAGTTCAGGATCGGCTATCAGCTCCAGTTCATCGTCGCAATCTATGGAGAGAACGAAATCCGAAGCATAGTGTGACAATACTATTCCCCTGCGGTCAGAATCCACCTCTGTATTTGCAGGAAATGATGTTCCTTCCACGTCCACTGTCAGACCTCTTTCGTTTGGTGCAAGATTAAAGTCACCTCCGTTTTCCCAATCTGTTACACTTAAGGTTACGTCAGCCTGTACAGATGCTTTAAACACATTTATAGTATAAACACAGTTTCTCTTTAGTATGGAAGGCATAGCAACTTCTTTTTCCACAGTTTCGCCATCTACATTTATGGTCAACACTGCAGAGATATTCTCCGAGGCCTGTTCGCACAGATAAGCCACTCCATATGTGTTACCGGTAAGAGGAGTTTCTATGACAGGAGTAACATCGTTGTAACCTGTACTTTCGGGTGATTCTACAGTATGACGGCGGTTCAGATACGACTTCTGTGCCACATTCCTGAACATAATAGCCGGTACAGACAAATCGTGTTCTCCTGAAACGTTGACATCTATACGTGCTACTCCCCTATAAAGTTGCAAAACTCCATGGGACATGTCTGACAAGTCAATAACTCCACTCATATATCTCAGGTTTACACCTCCCTTATGTAGTATTGTGGTTGACAGCCACTCCTCCTCAGTCATACCTATATTATAAAAAGAAGAGGAATTATTTCCTTCTATATTGGCAACCATATAAAGACGCCCCTTACTGTCATCTATCTTGATGCCGGCCAAAGGATCTATATCAGCATAAACGCGTGTCATAACACCATTCTCAAAGAGACAGGCATGAAGTATTCCTATCTCCTTTGTTTCTGCTGTTTCATCATTTCCGGAACTATAATTATATGATGACACGCGTGGTAATATAACAGAATCTGTTCCACTATGCTCGTTCATCGCTTCTTTATCTGTACATGATATTACAGCAAGCGAAACAATTATAGCAAGTATGTTCTTTATAGACATTTATTTTTTTATTTACAGATTAATTAATAAATATATTCAACAGGAGATTTCACACATCTTATGGTTCTGGTTTTCTGTGCATTGCTTGCAGCGAACTTGAACCAGTTTCCTCTGCCATCAGTCTTGGAATAACCTTCGATCAGCCATGTACTGCCGGAATTACCGTATGTGGCAAACTGAATCATTTTCTTAGATATTCCTGTTTCACTCCACTGATGACCGAGACCGCATAATACAAGGTGCTCTCCTTCATACTCAAAATCGTAGAAGGTTACATTTCCGTACTCATAGCCCAGGAACATGGCTTCTCTCTCTACCACAGAGAAGTTTAATCTCTGCCCCAAACCATTATTGAACGCGCCAGGATTAAAATAACCTAAATTACAGTCAGTTCCCCAGGTGAAGAATCTATAATCGTCATAATCAGGTATTTCATAACCGTCAGGAGCCATATAACCAGGGGCTAATGTGCCGAAATTATCTGTTTTCGTAGAATATCCATCAAACAGGAATCCCGTACCGTCATTCTTCAATTTCAGACCATCGCGATTACCAGCCTGATACTGGTCGCCAAGAACATTAAGGTACTCATCGTCCGTACACTCAGCCAGATAGTCTGCGATACTTCCACCACGGGCAGGATCGTTTGAAACAAGAATCTGATCGGTAAAATCTTTAACGTTTCCACGAAGATTGTATTTACACCACCATGTACCGTTTATGTTTACTACTGGAAGTCCCCAATTCTGTCTCTTTACCGTATAGGTTTCATTGTGCACACCTGACACGTCGGAAATCAAAATTCTTCCTTCTTGTATTCTTCCATCAGCATCAGCGTCATTCGGGCGCCATCCTCCCAGAATACGGTATGTGCCATCCGCTGTTTCTTCCAGTTTCATCCATTCCGGTGAGTTTTCGTCGAATTCCAGTCTTATCACTTTATCATCAGGAACGTTCAATACAGCCAGTTCACCGTCTATATATCGTCCGAAATCGCAAACATAGTTGCCGTCAAAACTCAACTGTCCCTGCATCTTAACCGGATTTGCCAAAAATACAAGTACGACTCTACCACGTAATGCATCACCGTTATGTACATTAACATACATATATCCGTCCACACTACCAATCATCTTATTACTGCTGTTCACATTCAAGCTGCACACATTATCAAGATTTCCGGAACGAGAAACAGTGACATCAACACCTTTCACCAAGCCATCCACATTCACAGTCGAACCTAACTCACCGCTTATGGCAAGACTGAAGTTTGTTTCCCATGATGGTATAAAAACAGAATCGCGTGTTTCATTAACTCTAATGCCATCACTCAGTACTGAGTTATCAACATCTACAAAAGCATTTCTAAGTCCGTCTGAGGTTGTTCCGTCGCCTTCCTGCCAAGAAGCTTCAACTACTTTTACTCTAAAGTCTTCACCATCAGCATAAACTTTAAGAGTATAAACCTTATTGCGTGATATGTCCGGCAGAACAGTTTTCAGTCTGTGCCATGAGCCTGAGGATGTAACCATTATTTCTACTTCAAAGTTATTACCTTCCTGGTGCGGAAGATAAAACAATGTTTCTTCAGCAGCTGTTAGTGGACTATCAGCATAATCTTTCACCATATCAACCGGCTGAGGAATCTCTCCACCATTACCTCCCTCAAGTACATAACCTTTAGGGCAAACATTCTTCACCTTTACACTATTCACCGAAAGGTTATTGATTGGAGAACTTATATCTATTCGCGCTACAGAACGTTTCATAGCTACTGCTACAGACGATGTCTGTCGGCTTATAGTTGACATACCAGACAAAAACATTCCACCTGATACCATTTCATCGGCTCCGGCAGTCATTGCCTGGAAATCTGATTCAGAGGTCACGCCTACTTCAAAACCACGACCGGAAACGAGATTTCCTGCGTTAATCATAAAATATACATTACCACTCATGGCAGAAGGCTTAAGAGACACTACTCCATCTGTTCCCGGCTCAAGCGTTTCAAACACCTCTGTTAATATGCCACCATCGAAACGATATGCTGACACATTCTCTACTGCATCAGTTTCTGCGGCAGAAGTGCTAAGCAATGATAGTCTGGCAGCAACTACATCACCAGATGAATTTCCAGAGGATATGCTGTCATCACTACATGAGTAAAGAGAAATCAATAATAATGCAGATAATATATTTACAAGTCTTACTCTCATATTGAAATATTATTTATGATAATTCAGATATTAATTGTATTTATGAGGATTTGAGGCACTCTTTAGATAAACAGGCGAGTCTATAGGCATTTTGCCAATATTGTCAACATAAAAATTATTCATCAGCTGCTCTGCCCAAGGACCATATGTGAACGAACTACTGTGTCCGTATCCCATAACGTGTCCCAATTCATGGAACATCACGCTACATGCATAACGGTTTGAATAATGTTCGAACCATCCTCGTTCATACGCTCCATACACACTCGGACTACCCAAACCGATTACACCATTACCCGGATAAACCAGTCCGACCTGAAGTGTCTGTCCACGTCGCATCTTGGCCAATACTTCCTCCACCTTTACAGGTTGTTTATTATCGTCGTATAACTTACCCGCATTTTCATGAAGGATAGCTTCGTGCTCATCCATATCTATCATATAGGTAAAATTAAGGAAGAAAGCCACAGATTCTCTACAATGTACCGGACGGATACCCATCCAGTTACCTACCGGACCTCCATCTTCGCGTGAAGGGTCTCCACCAAAGAGTCCCCAGTAAAGTGTCCATCCGTGCTTTATTTCCTGTAGTTTTGCCCAATAAGGATCTGATGACAGTACCTTTAACTCCGCTCCGGCTATGGCGGCAGCGTCAAGTGCTGGAACATTGATTATGCGACCGCTCTCAGTACGACACATAGTGCCTTTCTCTACCAGTGGAGATGACTCATAGAAATCGCAGAAAGCAGGAATAGAATCGAAATATGCAAAATCGAAATATTCATCATCCACAGCCGCTATACGTGCTCTCACCGTTACTCCATAAAGCACACGTGGCGAATAAAAACGCGCATGCAGTTGCCCCTCATCAGTAATGGAAAGCTGTAATGGCTTTGCCGTGTTAAAAGTGCGCTGAGACCTGTTCGTATAAACAGACACCGGTTCATCATCATCCAGAATTCGTGCATGATTTCCAGCTCTGTAGGCATCGGCAGTTATATACATCACCGGAGAAATGTCATCAGGATGCTTTACCGCAGTACTTACCGTATGTGCATGATTTGGCAACACTTCCTGCTGGTCAAAATTGAAATCAAGAACAGTCTTCTCATCAAGATAGTTTACTGAAGTATGGAAAATATCTCCTTTTAAAACAGTACCGGCAATTGTAGGCATAAAAAGATAAGGTATGTCCTCTCTTAAAACCATATCGTCTATAATACCGTCACTTTCTCCCGTAAAAGCACCTCCACCTGTTATTGATGTATAGAACTTTGATTCAGCAAGTCTCACTCTTTTCTCGACTGTTGCATTACGCACATATCGGTTGTTATATACAAAATTGAAATCCAAACGACCTACTATCCTGTCCTGTGTAACTTCGCTGTCAATGCTGATAACTTCAGTGCTACCTCCTTCAGCAGGAACTAAACGGACTGTAAACGGTGTACACGAATAAAAATACTCCGCTTCCAGAGGTTTGTGCAGATCCGAAGGAAACACCAGCCATTCATCATCCATACTTGATATTTCATTTATCTCGGCACGATCGGCCGTTTCATCACCCTTTATAGCCAAAACTAGCAGGTTATAGTCTCCCTCATGAAGACCTTCGGCATATATTTCCGAAGTTAGCGCATTATATTTGCCATGTACTGTAGTCATTACATCGCCTTCAGAGTCGGCTATGTAGAAAAAGACTTTGTCATAATCGCCTGTACTTACAGATTCTGTACGCGAGTTAATGTCACCAATGTATGCAGACTTTTTCAAACGAAAACGTATGCCACTGCGTCCAGAACCTGTATTACTATTATTCATCATCTCGTCGTTAGTACACGACACCATAAAAAGAAAGCCTATAAGTGCAAATAGTGTTATCCTTTTCATCTCAAATTATTAAATGTTATACGCCTATCAAGACAAAAAGAACAACAGGTTTGTTCAATATTAACGACAAATATTTTACTTTTTCGAGCTTTTTTGATTTAAATCAATATAAAATGGCGGTAAAAACTTCACATCACATAAATTATAAAAGCATTTTGTTACATGTTAAAATAGAGTATCCTCAGAAAACGAAGTTGTTTCCTGAGACCTGGAAAAACATTGATATAGAAAGAAGAATAATAAAATGACATCACTATAAAAGTTTAAACAAAATCACAAGTATTTTCCACAATATTATAACAATTATAAAAGCCGAAAAAATATCTTTGTCTAACAATAACAATTTAATTATAATTCACATGAAACACACATTTATATTATTAACACTATGTATCTGTTCATTTTTCAACCACATCTTTTGTCAAGAGTTGAATAAAGGAGTAACCTGGTGTAATATGGACGGAGTGTCTGTACCAATACCTCCTAAGACTCACCCAAGACTTTATATCCGTCCAAATGAAATTTCAGAACTAAAAGAAAGGCTACAAACACCTGAAGCACAACAAACAATAGCTGTGCTAAAAGGGCTTTCCAAACCTAGAACTGCCATTGAAGAAAAAGCAGAAGGAGAAAACCGCGGTTTCAGATATTATTATAAAATGAGAGGTATAACCAGTGAAGTACAATTACAAGCGTTAGATTATCTCGTTAATGGAAAGAAAGAACAAGCCAGAAAAGCCATTACGGCAATGTTAGACACATTAAAGAATACCAATTTTGGAATAGAAAAGGACAATTCAAGAGCAAGTGGAGCTATGCTTATGGTTGGAGCCATAGTCTATGACTGGTGTTACGACCAAATGAAGAAAACCGAAAAAGAAGAATATATAAATTCCTTTATACGAATAGCCCAAACAATGGAATGTGGTTATCCTCCCCGCGACAATCAACCAATTTCCGGTCATCCATCGGAATGGATGATTATGCGCGACTTATTATCTGCAGGAATAGCAATATATGATGAATATCCGGATATGTACAATCATGTAATAAAAATGCTATTCCGCGATTACATACCTGCAAGAAACTTTTTTTACGAAGGACATAACTACCACCAAGGTACAAATTATATTCACGTTCGTTTCGCATGTGATTTATTCCCTTTATGGATTCTTGACAAAATGGGTGCAGGATGTGTATATAACTCATCCCAACAGTTTGTACTCTATGATATGATATACAGAAGAAGGCCCGATGGAGTTGTTTTGCCATCAGGTGATGATTACCCTCAGAACCGCCCTACCACTCTTACTTTCCCGCTACCGATGCTCCTCGCTTCTAGTTATTATAAAGATGAGTATTTGGCATACGAATTTGAGAGAAATCCACATTTGGAAAATTCCGGAAATGAAGTTATGAATCATTGCCTTATTTTTGACCTGTTATGGAGAGACTATACTTTAAAAGGTAAGGCTCCTGACGATTTACCATTAACACGTTTTTCCGGTTCTCCTTTTGGATGGATGATAGCCAGAACAGGATGGGGAGAAAACAGCGTCATAGCAGAAATGAAAATAAACGAACATTTTGTGGGTAATCATCAACATTTGGATGGTGGAAGTTTTCAAATATATTATAAAGGTCCTCTCGCTATTGATGCAGGAGCATATAGCGGTAGTTCAGGGGGTTACAACAGTCCACACAACAAAAATTATTTCAAACGCACTATCGCGCATAACTCTTTATTAGTTTATGACCCTGATGAGAAATTTGCCTGCCACAATTATGGAGGAGCAAACAAATCAAGTTTTGCCGCTAATGATGGAGGACAAAGAATGCCCGGTGATGGTTGGAAAACATGCAACAGTATGAACGACCTGTTATCCGATGAATATACTGTGGGAAAAACAATCGCCCATGGATATGGACCTGACAATAACATGCCAGAGTATTCTTATTTAAAAGGTGACATTACAAAAGCATATTCAAACAAAGTAAAGGAAGCTAAGCGTTCTTTTGTTTTTCTTAATTTCAAATCGGAAGTAGTTCCTGCCGCATTAATAGTATTCGATAAAGTAGTTTCTTCAAATCCTGATTTCAAGAAATACTGGCTTCTACACAGTATAGAGGAGCCTGAAATAGACAATAACTCAATTACAATAAAACGGACTAAAAACGGTGATTCCGGCATATTAAAAAATCATGTTCTACTACCTGTTTTACAGAACGCTTCAATAGAGAAAATTGGTGGTCCCGGTAAGGAATTCTATGTATTCGGCCAGAATTATAAAAATGATGCTTTAGAATCTTATCCTGATCCCGCAAACGAACGTGGAGCATGGAGAGTAGAATTATCACCAATACAACCATCAGGAGAAGACTTATTCCTGAATGTCATGCAAATGACAGACAACATTGAAAAGACTTACGAAGTCAAACGTATAGATTCCGAACGCATTGTCGGTGTCCGGATAAAAGACAGAGTTGTAACATTCAGTAAAGGAAGTAACGAAATAACAGGTAAGTTTGATTTCACTATTAACGGGGAGGGGAAATACACATTTGTAATCACAGATCTTAAAGCCGGCAACTGGCAAATAAAGAAAAACGGGAAAATAATTATCCCTACTCTTGAAGCTAAATCAGATGAAGGGACATTATACTTTGAAGGAACTGCCGGTAAATATGAGTTTAACAGATAATAATACATCTTTAAAGGCTGCTCAGAACTAAATCTGTTGCAGCCTTTTTATTATTATATATGTTTATTTTATTCCTAACAATTCTTTCACACTTACTGTTTTATTATTAACAAGCGGATGTGCCGTAAATGCTACAAAAACAATATAAGCAACAAAGATAAAAATAACACACATACCAATCCTTAATGATGTCAAATCAGCAATACTGCTAATTATAAGTGGTCCGGCAGCTCCTCCAACTATAGCAGTACATAATATTCCTGCAAAAGAGCCATGATTGGACGGAACCGAATTAAGAGCCAACGAAAACACGATAGAATACATTACAGAAATACTAAATCCTATCGCAGGGAAAGCTAATGAAGATAGACTACGACCTCCCCAAATTGCACAAGCCAGAAGAATTATTGTAAGACATCCGGAATACTTCAATAATAAACGACTGTCAATCAATTTAAGTAATAACATACCTACCAGACATCCTGCAGTCATCAATCCCCAGAAAAGACTTACGATAAATGCCCCATCCGTTTGAGGATTCACTCCATGATATTTTTCAAGGAAAGTAGTCATAAAAATGGATGTCCCCTGCTCCGTACTGACATAACAAAATATTCCAAGAAAAAACATCCACACTGAAGTGTTTTTAAACAAAGACAAGTAAGTGTCTTTACTTCCGCCGCGTTCGTCATCATTTAGCTCGATTTTAGGGAAACGGGAAGACAACACAGTTACAACCATCAACGCAAGCAATAATGCAAATATCCAGTATAATGAGACCCAAGGTAAGTCAGGTGGGGTAACTGATGCCAATATATCTGCAACAACACTATTGCCGGGTACATAAACATCCGGAGAAAGACGTGACATTAAACCTGAATATACCAAAGGACTAACAAACGAAGCTACTCCAAAAACGAACTGTGCAAGTTCTGCTATAAAAGCATAATTTTCTTCTCCACCTACCGTACGCTGTAAAGGATTTATTACAGTCTGCAACATTGCCATTCCAAGACCTATAATAAATGATGAGACCAGAAGTGCGGGATATGTATGTATAGAGGCAAAAATAACAGAGCCTAACAATGGCATAAAAAAGCCACAAAACAAAACAGGTTTCTCACCGTATTTGTCAATAAGTATTCCAGACGGAATTGACATTATAGCATAAGCTAGAAAAAATGACGTCGGGATGAAACCTGCCATAGCAAGATTAGATAAATTGAAATTACTGATAATGTCCGGTATTAAAGGCCCAAGAATGTTTGTTATAAAAGAAATGGTAAACCAAAACGACATTATCAATATCAAATGAATTGTCCTTTTACTCATAATCAAATCCTTTAATAAATATATATACTTTATAAATTATATAGGCGCATAGAATTATAATTATAATCTACTACGCCTAAATAAGTAAAGACAAAAGCCAATGGAATACAATTTCATCCCTGAAAAGCACAATATTTGTTATCAAAAATCATTGATGCCGCTCCTAAGCTACCAGCCTTATTACCAAGTCCGGCAGAAACGATATCAGTATTGACAGCACAGTCAGGCATAGCATTTTTCAAAGCTTCCTCTTTAACCATATCTATATAAAATTGCCCGGCATCGGACAATCCACCTCCTATTACTACCAATTGTGGACTAAAGATGTTTATAAAACCTGCTATACCTTGTCCTAAATAATGACAATGCTTGCGAAGGCAATCGACTGCAAGCGGATGATATTCTTTATACAAACGAACTATAAGCTCTCCATCAACCCCTCCTTCAGGAATAGAGTATCCATATGCAGGAGCTTCAGATATAAACATTCTAACTAAAGCCGATGCAGAAGCATAATGTTCTAGGCATCCCGTTGCTCCACAAGCACATTTCTCTCCATTGGCAATCAATGGTACATGACCTAATTCTGTTCCACGATTGGCATAACCTCCAAAGAGTTTCCCATCTATAACTACTGCACCACCTATTCCAGTACCAACAGTAATAAATACGACATCAGTCATACCCTTACCTGCTCCAAAACGTGTTTCTCCAAGTCCCATCATATTGGCATCATTTCCAACCATAACAGGAAGTTTTGTCTCTTTTTCTATCAGGTCTGCAAGATAAACATTTTCCCATCCTTTAATATTCTCAGCACCACCCATTACTATACGTGATGTAGCATCAACAATACCAGGAGTGCCAATTCCTATACCATCTACTTTTAGACCATTTGAAACAGCATAAGCATTTACTTCATTTACAGAATACAAGATTTGTCCAACCACGGCTTCTGCCGAAATATCAGCTTTTGACGGTACACGTCCCTGAAAATGAAATACGCCTTCGTCATCAATCAAGGCGTATTTCACAGATGTACCGCCTAGGTCTATTCCTATAGCGTATCTTTTCATATTTAATAGATTTATACCCGTTCAACCCATATTGGTGTACTGAAAGCCCATTGTTGATCTTTCTGACGTACCCTCACATAATAATAATCTGTATCTCTCTCAGGTTCGTTATCTTCCATATAGTGTTCAATGGTATAACAATCCTCAGGCATTGCCCTATTGAAGAGTATAGCCTCACTTAACCATCCTATCATAAAATGGCTACGCGAACCGACAAGCAATTCTCCCAATGAATGTTCAAAATGTTTCCCATTAAAATCAGCAGATAAAATTCCATCTTTAGGTATCTCCAATTCCAGAATTACAGCCTGAGTTGCAGGAGTTAATGTATTTGGGTTCTTAGTGGTGTAAAGTTTTAATTCTACAGAAGTATCCGTAGCTGAAAGAACGCGATTCACATGAGTATGGAATTCTGTTTCACCTTCCTGCGGAGATGTAAATGCTGCCCCTCTGAAACATGGTGTTACACTGAGTATACGTCCTTTATTGATACTTAATGCACCATTCCATGTAACATACTTTTCTTCACGGTTCCATCCGAATTCAACTTTTACTTTACAACGTACTGTATCATCTGCAGATACAATAGGACTCATAGGTCCGTTCATTCTTGCAAGCAGTTTACCGTTCTTAATGATATCAATATAATCTATACAACTCTGTCCTTCAACATTCAAATATATACGACGTTGGTTTCCTCTTACAACGTCACCCATAAAAGCATCATTAAGCCGGAAATCAATCAATATTTTATCACCGGTGGAACAGCATACATGACGATTAGCCATAGCATTCCACAATGCATCACGTGTAAGAGATGATGCCAATACTCCTATACGTCCATCACCATAACTTCCCGGATATCCGGAATGTTGGTCTGTAGAGCCCATAAGACCAAATTTATAACCACGCTCCAGACCACATAGTATTGTTCCTTCCCACTGACGTGGCCCCATATCGTGAAGATACGGATAGTCTCCCTGATCTGATTCTGCAAGACCATGGCGAGAATACATTTCTACGAAAGGTGTTTGTTTACCTTCAGTAAAGAAATCCCAATTATATCCTCTGTATCCAGTCTGGTAACCCATATGATGCGGAGTAATAAAGACTTTATGTCCACGAGCTTTCTGTTTCCAGTCTTCAATGGAAGTACATTCCACCAAAGGAGCGTCAAGATCATAATTTAGCGCTACATGATCACCGTGTTCCATACTATGAGCCTCATAACCAATAAATGCAAGAAATTCACCTTCCTTATTATATTCATTGGTCATAGCCACATATTTCTCATAACCACCCTGTCTAAGACGTTTAAATGCACCTGTATGATAATCTATTACCCATTTCAGACGAGGGTCATTTGCACCAGGAATATCAGGCCACATAGCATGTGGTGTAACACTTACAAAATCCAGCTGTGTCTTGGCTGCTTCGAATGCATCGCGCATATCACCATGTCCATAAGTCAAATTACAATGATTATGAAGGTCTCCCCAAAACATTTTATAAGGAGATTTGCTTGGCATTATTCTTTTTGCTTCCTTAGAACCAGGAGTACAAGAGCCGAGCAAGCTACCGGATGCAGCAATACCCAGCAATGACCATCCAGAAACTTCTAAAAATTTTCTTCTATCCATAATATTTGATTTTAGTTTTTTTATTTAATAAATATATACCGACAATTATTATAAAACAATAGGTAATACAAGATAATACCTATCAATGAGTTTTTACCCTATCCATAACTCTTCTATCTCCCTTAAAAAGAACTTTTTCTTTTTCTTCAGGATCATTGTCACCATACTCTTCTTGAGATTTTTCAAGTAAATTATGCATCATTTTCCTGACTTCACCATATGAAGAGTTTTCATATACATTATTCATTTCATCCGGATCTTCATCAAGATCATACAATTCCCATTCATCTATATCATTATAAAAATGAATAAGTTTATAACGATCTGTACGTATTCCATACTGACGTTTTACAGAATGTTCTGCCGGATATTCATAATAATGATAATATGTATTCTTACGCCAATCAGCCGGAACTTTTCCTGCATTATCAATTACAGGGCGAAGGGAACGTCCCTGCATATCCTTAGGGATTTCCACACCTGCATAATCCAAAAAAGTAGGTGCAAAATCAATATTCATACACAAAGCCTTGCTCTCACTTCCTGCCTCTATAGAACGCGGATATCGGATTATCAGTGGCATACGTGTTTCCTCATACATAAATCGCTTGTCAAACCATCCGTGTTCACCCAAGAAAAAACCTTGGTCTGAAGTATAAACAATAATAGTATTGTCTAGTTCTCCTATATCTTCAAGATGCTTCATCAGTCGCCCAACACTCTCATCTACAGACATTGCAGTAGCAAGATAATCACGCATATACTGTTGATATTTCCAACTCACAAGTTCACGTTCATTCATATTACCTTTGCGATATTCTTCTATTCTTTTGGCATATACTTCATCCCATTTTCTCTGAACATCTTCAGGCATACGTTTATAAACCTTGTATAAACGGTTAGTGGTGTCTCTTAACATATCATCTCTTGTAAGAAGTTTAAGATCCCAATCTTCAGTAAATGTCTTTTCCAAAGACATATCTTGTTCTTTTGATGCCTTTCCTCTTCCTTTATAATCATCAAACAAGGTCTGAGGTTCTGGGAAAACGGTATTGTTGAATATACCTAAATGTCGTGGAGCAGGCATCCAGTTACGATGCGGAGCCTTATGATGAAACATAAGACAAAATGGTTTTTTCTTATCCACTCTGTCTATATATTTTATAGCTTTATCTGTTATAATATCTGTCACATAACCTTTCTCTACTATTTTTTCACCATTTTCATTAAAATCCGGATCATAATAATCACCCTGCTCTTCTTGTCCAGTCAAAATACTCCAATAATCAAAACCTTTTGGTTCTGATATTAAATGCCACTTACCAACAATACCTGTCTGATAACCATTGTCATGTAAAAGGCTTATAAAAGTCTGCTGATCAGAATTAAAACGACTTGCATTATCCGTAAATCCATTTATATGACTCATTTTTCCAGTCAGAATACAGGCACGACTTGGACCTGATAAAGCATTTGTCGCATAACATCTATCCATCCGTATTCCTTCATTGGCTATACGGTCAAGATTAGGGGTCTGTATAAGATTTCCTCCATAACAAGACATTGCCTGGGTAGTATGGTCATCAGTCATTATAAAAACTATATTAGGTCTGTTATCTTCATGTTCTTTTTTACTACAACCCGTCACTGTGACACCCGCTACTGATAAACAAAAAGCTTTAAATATTATATTTCCCATATTTAAATGATTAATATGCAAGCCTACTCCTTGCCTGCTTTTATTAGTAATGGTGAATTATTTAATCGAAAAGATTTTAAGTAACAAAAATATGTTATCGTCAAGGTCAAATTAAATTATTGACCTTGCCATAAATTAACATATCAACATTTATTACAGTTAGCAAACTTTATACCTTTCAGATTCATGTACCTCTGCAAAGCTTCCAAATAATAATAATCTGCATAATTCAATGGTACATCTATTTCAGAACCATTAGGTAACGAACCTGTAGAATGCATAAGGATAAAGCCACAATTCTCACCTTTTTTTGCAAGATAATTATCTGACGAAAGACTTTTCAGTATTTTTTCCGCATAATCAAAATACACCTTTCCATCATCTAGCATTGTACTCATTTCAAGTAATGCTGAAGCTGTAACAGCAGCAGCCGAAGCATCACGTGGCGTTTCCTTTGTAACAGGAGCATCATAATCCCAATATGGTATTGCATCTTCAGTTTTTACACGATTCATTATCATATCTGCAATATTCTTTGCAAAATCAAGATATTTCTTATCACCTGTTTCACGATAACATGCAGTATATCCATATACAGCCCATGCTTGACCACGCGCCCAAGAAGAATCATCATTTTTACCCTGATGTGTTTGTTTGCGTTCTACACTACCATCATTATTATAACTAACCACATGCCAGCAAGTATAATCAGGCCTGAAATGGTTAGCCATGGTCTTATCTGCATGTTTTATTGCAACCTCCTTATATTTAGGATCTCCTGTAATCTTACTTACCGTAAATAACAAATCAAGATTCATCATATTATCTATGATTACAGGGAAATTCCAAGTTCCAAAATCCCAAGAACGGATACAAGATATATTCTCATCAAAACGTCCAATAAGATTATCGGCAGTTTCAATCATTACAGCATCAATTGTATCATTTTTTGCAAGACGTCGTGCATTTCCATAACTACAGTTTATCATAAATCCAAGATCGTGAGTTCCATTATAATATCTCACAGGATTCAAAAGGTTAGTATATTGAACAGCTTCATTTTTCAGTTCTTCATTTCCTGTAAGTTCATATGCGTACCACAGTGTCCCAGGGAAGAAGCCACTAGTCCAATCATATATACGGCACAACCTACGTTTACCTTCCATCTCAGGAGAAGGTTTCTTACGTAAAGAATCAACAAATGTAGCAGTATCTCTCTCCAATTGGCGTACTAGAAAATCCATATCATAGCCAACATGGATAGAACGTGGCTGCATGCCAGTACCACTAACTTCTTTAGCAGTAAGTAACAATTGTGACGTAGCTCTATCAAGAGCATTATCTATCCATTCATTATTGTCTGCCTTCTGTGTGTTTCCACAAGAGGCCATTACCAATGCTGCCGTTGCAGCGATAAAAAAGTTCCTTTTCATTCGCATCATGTATATGAATTATTATTTTTTTAAGTAATCATTTTAACTTTTACAAATCTAATTATTTTGTAAAGGAGCACGTTTCAATAATGTATTGGATAACACATTCAAAACAATTTTCAGTTGTAAATATGTATAATTTTATATCAATAATGTCCTATTAATACATGTCAGCACAAATAATCACTTGTAAAAAGTTATTTTAGTACATAAAATCTATATATTAGTTACTTTAAAATATTATTATTTTTACCTCATTCTTTTTAAACTTCTGAGATTGAATCCTACCATTATAGCATATACTTATACTCTGATTATTTTCACTTTTTATTTTTGCAAATTCAAGATTACCATCTTTCCATTTAATATCTACCGTATATCCACCTCTTGCTTTCAAACCTTTCACTTCACCATTCTTCCAGCTTTTAGGTAAAGCAGGCAATAAATGAATATTATTATTATGACTCTGCAATAACATCTCGGCAATACCAGCTGTAACACCGAAATTTCCATCTATTTGAAATGGCAAAGCATTCAACATGTTTCTATAAAGACCTCCACTGTTTTCAGCCTTCTTATTTACGTCTACATAATTAACCAAATTAGTCAATGCTTCATATGATTTTGACGCATCATACAAACGTGCCCACAAAGACACCTTCCAAGCCATGCTCCAACCTGTTGTTTTATTCCCTCTATCATATAGTGATTTACGTGCTGCATTGAATATATCCTCTTTATCCGAAGTTATTTCACATCCAGGATAAAGACCGAATAAATGTGAGACATGCCGATGATTAGGTTCCTTCTCAGTGTATTCTTTGTCCCATTCAAGCAATTGTCCTTTACTTCCTATCTTATAACCAGCCATATTTGAAACTTTATCTCTTAGCAAAAGCCTGAATTGTTCATCAATACTTAATATCTCAGAAGCTTTAATTGTTATGTCAAATAAATTCCTAATAAGCGCTTGATCCATCGTACTACCTGAACAAACAGATGCCTCTAATCCATTAGACATAATATAGGCATTTTCAGGTGATGTACTCACCGGAGTAACCCATCGTCCATCCTTATCCTTAACAAGCCATTCGGAATAAAATACAGAGGCTCCTTTAAGTATATCATAATACTTACTTAAAAACTCTTTATCTTCAGTATATAAATAATGTTCCCAAATATGGCTACATAGCCAAGCACCTGACGTATTCCAGAAAAACCAATAGACATAACCATCTGAAGGATACCCTTCCCTCCATATTGAAATATTATGATGTATGGCCCATCCATCAAGACCATACATATTACGTGCTATTCTTTTACCTTTCTCAGATATTTCCTCAATAAATTTAAATAATGGCATATGACATTCAGAAAGATTGGTAACCTCTGCCGGCCAATAATTCATTTCCAGATTTATATTCAATGTATAACCTGAGTTCCATGGGGGCAATCTTTTATCATTCCATAGACCTTGCAAATTTAAAGGTTGCCCTCCAGGCCTAGAACCTGAAATCATAAGATAACGACCAAATTGAAACAATTGAGCCAATAGCATTTGATCTTCTGTTTCATGAAATCTCTTTAAGCGTTCATCTGTAGGCAAAGATTTTTGTTTATCAGATGCCGGTAATTCCAGACTAACACGATTAAAGAGCGCTGTATAGTCTGAGATGTGTTCTTTATATAATTCATCATAATTCTTTCCCTCATTCTTTTTCATTACAGATTGTACTAGTTTGTGAGGATTTTTTCCTGCCATCACAGGGCTATTATCAAAGCCATTATAACTTGTTGCAGCATATATCATAAACACAATTTCACTACATGCATCAACCTTCAATGTATCATTCTCAATAAAAACATTACCATTGTGACTTAATACATCCAAACATGCTTCGAACAAAGTTCCTCTATCATCCAATCCGTCACCATATATTATATGTTCTTCTCTGATGACATTTTTCTCAGAATCAAAATATTCAGGATGTAAACGCTCTGTTTTAAAAGTCCTCATATGAGCAATATCTCTACGCTGGGCATGAGCCGGTGCCTGTCCTTTGATATAAATATTATTGTCGGTGGATACAAGTTTATAAGGATGTTCTGAAGAGATATATGCATCAAAATCTAAAATCGGTTTTTCCGCCGACAGTTTAATTATAATAGCCTGTGCTGGATAAGAAGCAAAAACTTCTCTTTTTACATGTACATTATTTATCCTATAGTCAGTCTTAACAACTGCCTTTGCCATGTCAAGACTATGCACATAGTCTGTTATATTTCCTTTATCTTTAAAATCAATATACAAATCTCCACAAGGTTGATAAGCCTCATTAAGCCTACCTATCCACTGATTCTGAATAATACTGTCAGCCTCATTATTTTTTCCTGATTCCAACAATCTTCTCACTTCATTCAGTTTCGATTGTACCGATATATCAAATGACTTTTCAGGGCCGCCACTATATAATGTATTTTCATTAAACTGAATACGTTCGCAGTCGGTATATCCAAAAACCATAGCTCCCAAACGTCCATTACCAACAGGAAGAGCTTCTTCCCAAGCACTTGCCGGTGAATTATACCATAATGTAAGATTATCAGCCTTTACTTCAAGCGAATAAAGTGCAAAAAATAAACATAAAATTCGTACTGTTAATTTCATAATTGTTTTTTTAGTATCAGATTATAATTCTCACCACGTATGGTAGATATTGTTACATAAGTTTCATTCCTCTGTTTATTGTATGAAACGTCAACCTTCTTCTGAATACATTCTATATTAAAAATTCCATTCAAGACGATTTTAGTGTCAAAAGGTTTCTCCTCCTGTATAACATCATCTTCAGTAAGTAATCCCATGTGATCTTTTGAAGCTCTACGCATATCAGGCTCGCATAATGACAGATTTATTTTATTGTCATCATCTTTTAAAATATAAGCTAATGGAATATTTACTTTTTTAACAATAAGATCTACATATTCCTTTTCTATATTAAACAATGCTCCACAAACAACACCTTTTTTATGATCTTTGACTATATGGGCATCATTGTTTTTAGAAATAATTTCTAATGGAGACTTTCGTGTAAGTAACTTTTCAGCTAAAGCTTTATCTTGATTTTTTATAATATAATATTCATATCCGGATAATTCAGGAGCTTTCCCATGCTGTATATAAGCACAAGAATGATTACCGTCTCTATCCAGTACAACATCTCCACTTTTAACTGCATATAATAAAGATGCGTCACCCAATATACAACCGTTATCTGTTTTTTCTTTCCATGCTTTATCAAAAGACTGAAATATTGTTGTTACTGTATTATGTTTATCATCATTATTCTGTATATCTGTGCCTAAACAAAGTATATAATCACCTATCGAAAAAACTGATTTATTTGCTCTGAAAGAGCTATCATAGGATATATCATGCATTCTAAAAGAAAACATTGATACATTTTCAAACCCATCGACACCTGCCAAAAAAGTTTCATCAGAAAAATGTCGATGTCCAGAACTTCCCCCTCCACGATCAATGAGTTCATTATCTGAAAGAACCTTTACCGTAGTCCCGGAGATATAATTCCAATTAAATTTTTCTTCTGCAGGATTAAATGATTTCTTTTTATTTTTCAAATCAAAATATTCCAATTGACCATAAGACAAATATCTTCCCTTAATATTCTCCTTATCAGAAGATTCAAAATCCCATATATAACGGCTGAAACCTTTTGCATTAAAATGTAAATTGGCTTCCTTCATAACCATTAATCCTGAATATGGCATAAACAGATTACCCTTAACATCACCTTCTGCTTCAATATTCAATGAGACAACTTTTTCCAACAGCTTCATTTCACCTAAAGTTGCAGTATAAGCAAGATTAGAATTTACAGTACGGGCATAATCCATAATCTTACCTCTATTTTCTGTATTATTCATTATTTTTTTTAGAGCCGCGATCAATTCGGTATCAGGTTTATCATAAGATAATGCAACATAAGCAAATGCAGGCAATAAATCCTGCAATACATCTTGTTTCATAGGGAAACGTCCTACTGTACCAGACGGAATTTCAAGATTGGCACTAAAGAAACGAAAAGTTAATAATCCTTTCTTCAAATTATCAACAGTAGTTTCCGACAAAGCATAAGGAGTATCATGCAATAAATATGCTATCAGCGCACCAGCATACAATGCATGTGGATAATAGGCACTATTATAAGCGCCACGATGATGATAACCAGAGAAGTCAGCCTTCAAAGTTCCGAAAAAGCCAGGAGCAATGCCTAACGCATTATCCATATAAGCTTTATAAGCTGTCAATGCTATTTGACGTTTATGCTTATCTTTAACAGACAATGCATATATCAGTTTAGGAATTGCCAAAGCACGAAGATTATCTGCTACCTCACCTGCATGATCAGGAAGGTTATAACATATTCCAAACATAGTAAACCAATATAAAGTATTTAACTCACGTTGGTAAACATTATCATTCAATTTATCTTTAACAAGAAAAAATGAATGAAAATACCCAGAACTCCTCAACTTTTCAAAACACAAGGTTCCTAAACCACTTCCATCAGCCCAACCTTGATCATTAAACCAGTCATAAATATATTTTATTTTGTTAAGGCTCTCCTCATTATTATTCTTTCTGAAATCCAATGCCAAAGGCAAAAGTATTTTCTCATTGAAATTACGGAACTGATATATTTTTTCACCATCAATTTTATTAGGTGAACACATAGGATACAATGGATATCCAACTGGAGTACCGTCTGATGAGTAATTAACTTTTATTTTTTCCGACAATTTTAACCCTTCCGAAACAAACTCAAATTCACTCTTCTCTCTTATATCGGTAAACAAGCCTTTAGACTGTATATTATTGCCAAGATACCAGTCTGTTAATCTATCAGAAATAATTTCTATATCACTATCATTAGCATATATGACATTATTAACCTTTTTTTCTGAATTCCTATAAAGCATAAAATCAGGAATCAAACTGAAATCTGTTCTATTTACATTATATTGAGCATCAGACATTTTCTGCCAAGATACATTTGGACTAAACTCTAAAAAATCAATATAAACAGTCCCGCCATCCTCGATATCAGGAAATATTAACTCAACATCTTTTATTTGAACTCTCTTGTCTATACCAATATCATCATGAAACTGTTGCCAATAACATCTCCATCCTGTAAAACCAAGTTTAAAATCAGAGCGTCCAACTTCTTTACCATCAATGTCTTTAAAAACAAAAACGGCGGTAGAACTAATAGACTTAGTATTATATATCCAAGCTGTTACACCGCCATTTTTATTATCTGAAGCCTTATCTATACCTATAGGTGAACACATAACCAGCTTTGCTCCAGATTTCCAATCAATTCGCAATGATTGTTTACCTAATTTAAATTTATCTTTAGAGACAAACAGCTTACCATTAAAAATATTAAAGTTTGAAGGTAATTCCTGTTGTTCAAAAGAATATATCTGTCCCATAACTTTCGGAACAATACTCAAAGTAAAAAATAAAAAACAGAATAAATATTTTAATTGCAACATAATCAAGACATTAGTACACTTACAAAAGTAGATAAAAGGTTAATATTAAATTATTCATAATCTTCTGAGTCCACTTAAAAGTGAACTCAGAAGAAATTATATAAAAATTATCTATCTGCCCTCTCAGGCACGTCATTCAATCGTCTTCTTGAAGGTTTAATATTATTCTTCCTCATCCATTGGTCCATCAAATCACGCAAACTTTCCAATTCTTCGTGATAAGCTTCTTCAACCACAAGATTACGCATTTCACCCCTATCATTAATCATATCGAACATCTGCTCACGATTGTTACCTTTATCATATATCACATATTTATAACGTGCCGTACGCAATGCCCATCCTCTGGTAGTGCCACCATCAAATAGAGTCTCTGTTACGTTATATTCTTTGTGTTTAAAGGATGAAGTACCGTTTTCCAAAACCGTTTTGAATGATATTCCATCTGATGATTTTGGACACTCTATACCGGCAAAATCACATATTGTAGCAAAAAAATCTACTCCATTATTAACAATCTGTGGAAGAACTGTTCCTGCATGTTTTTTCCCAGGCAAAGAAACTATTAATGGAATATTTACGACTTCCTCATATAATGCAGATTTCTGATTCCAGTTGTGTGCTCCTATACCATCACCATGATCACTGGAAAAAATTACAATTGTATTTTTCCATAGATTCTTATCATCAATAGCATCAATAATCTTACCTATTTCCTTATCTATTTTTTCAACTAACCTATAATAAACATAACGATACTTTCGCCAATCCTCTAAAGTATAATCAACCGATGGATAGACATTAAAATTACTCCTCTTTTCGTACTCTATCACTCCTGCGTCGTAAGGATTTTTGGCGAAATTGACAGGCAATCCAGGACAATCTCTAATATCAGGTTCTTGAATATTACCATAAGGCAAATTCTGTTTTCTTGCATATTCGCATATATTATGTGGATTATCAAAAGAAGCAACAAGAAAAAAAGGTTTGTCATGTTTTTGGGAAATATATTCCACACAAGCTTCTGCTAATCCGTAATCAGTGTGAGGATGAAGTTGGGAAAATCCAAATTCACCATCTGGTATATCCAAAACAGGTATATGCCATTTTCCTCCATATACACAATCATAGCCGCCTGCAGACATCAAGGTTCCTAAAGTAGTAGTATTAATCGAATCAGGCATATTGGCACCATTACGAAGCATACCTATGGTTCCAGGGTAATGTCCCGTAAACATGGCACTTCTGGAAGGGCCACTTAACGGAGCAGAACAATAAGCATTCTCAAAACGTATACCATTAGCAGCCAACCTATCCATATTTGGAGTTTTCAAATCGGGATTTCCAGTACAACTCATGGCCGAGGCTGTCTGTTGGTCTGTAAAAATATAAATTATGTTAGGCCTTTGTTGCGCTGTTGCAGTCATGGAGCTTATTCCAGACAAGAACAATGGCAACAACAATACATTATTATTAATATTCATAGTGACTCTTATTTTATATTACTTTCCAAAACCTTAGTCTTTCCATCTACTGTTACCTTCACTTTTACTCCATTTTCATTAAATGCTTTATTCACAAATTTAGCCTTAATATCAGGATAAGCAGTATTCGATTTTGATGGAGTAATCACAGTAATGTAACGTATCGGTTTAGAATCTTTCTTTTCAACATCAAATGCAACAGCTGTACGTGGAACTCTTTTACGATAAGCAACAGAACGCCATCCTTCCTTTTCTCTCAAAGAAATTTTATGTTCTGAAAAGCACTGCAACTTCACGTTACTGTCATCATTAAAATCTGTTGTCAAAATATTATTTTTCGAATCAATCTTTACATTGCCCTCACACAACTGATAATTTAAATTAACTGTACCTTTTGCATCTCCCACAGCTTCATCTACTATAACGAAATAACTGCCATCAACAAAGAATACAGTTCTGCGATGTTTTAACCCTTCATAATGAGGATTTTCAGTTACCAGGATTTGTACATTACCTTCCGGCTGCCATAGTTTTGTTACAGATTCTGTCGTATCAATAGTCCTTCCATCCAAAGTTAAAGTATTATGTACTTGAGTCTGGCGGAACCAATTACGTAATTTCATAACCTCTTCGTCACCGGCATAAACATATGCTCCACTATCAGGGAATAAATTTCTTCCGTTAAACCACAATTCAAATGTACCATTATCTGGTTGACAATGCCATTCTCCCTTCGGTCCAGCCTTTACAACCATTACTAAGGCATCATTTTCCCATCCGGTTCTAAATGTGAAGAAACCTGAAGCCAAAGAACCATGTGACAAATATGGAAGAGGTTTACCCTCTGTACCATTTGTTGCATAATATTTTATCCATTCGTTATCTGGAAAAACTTTTGACCATTCTTCATAATTACGTCTTTCCTCTTCCGGATCACCTAATTTAGCATCACTAAAGCAAGGATTAGAATAATCAGGGAAACAAATATTAGCATAAAATTCAATCATGCGTTCCATTATATCAACGTACTCTTGAGGAAATTCATTACGGAAACCATTCATTCCAGCCATGCGTAAAGCTTTCAGAAAGATGTTAATTGAGGCAAGATGATAATGAGGATCCAATTCATATTGTCCGCCATCTGAATATACCTGTTTTTTTACTTCTCGGTTAAGAATATCTATACCACTTTGTCTCCATACAGAAGCTTCCTTAAATTCAGGAAAGAATGTCCCCGCATAAACCATACGTTGAGCCTCGAAAAGCAAATGATTTCCCTGTTCTGAATAATTTCCCATTATATACTGAGCATGACGATGGTAATTTACCAAAAACTCAGTCAAGAATTCTGGAGTAAATGAAGGAGATATTTGATAAAGTAAAAACTGAATCGTTTGATCCTGCAAACGGTTACTTACTTCCAATGGTCTCCACGCAAACCTTACATTATCTTCCACAGCTCTGATTTCACCGGCACTTCCTTTATCAAATACTTCCTTTTCAACTTCCACCAAAGGATTCTTTTTTATCCAATCCATATATTGATATACCCATTCCTTGGCATATTTTTCATCACCGGATAATCTATATGCTTTACCCATAGGAGTAAACCATTTATGACGATGCAACTGCCAACGTAATTCGTTGTCTTGAACAGGCCAATATTCCCAATTTATATCCTTTCCATAGTTATACGAAGGCTGATATCCTTTATGAACAAAAAAAGTATGTTCCAAAGCATCATCTGCCCACTTTTGCTCTTCTGCTGTTATTTTGATGTTATTCAAATCTATATCAGGATGCTTTATAGACGTACGATTACGATAATAATCCAGTAATGCTGAAGATGCTTTTTCCCATTCCTGTTTATCACATGCAGCTTTTACTTGTTCCAACCCCGGATAATTCAAATCCAACATTTCAAAAACTTCTTTTCTTAATTCTTGAGAGTTTACCCCAAAAGGTATAGATAGAAACAATATTGCAATTATATATTTTAAAGTTTTCATTTTTTACACATTAAGAAGTTTAGAAGCTCTGCTTTTAAGGTATAAATTCTATTCATCAAGAATAATAATCACCTAAAAACAGAGCTTCACCCTAATCATTATTAAATACCTAACTATAATATTAATTATTCATAACCAGGATTATTTTTACCTTCCAAAGCAGGATTTGCTTGAATTTCACCCAATGGAATAGGGAATAACTCATGTTTGCCTTTTACAAACTTTTCACCAGCAACATATTTTCCCTTTAATTTTGTATCCATATTATCTTGGAAAAGTTTCAAGACATCACCCAAAACACCCCAACGAATAAGATCATACTTTCTTTGTCCTTCGAAAGCCAATTCAAATCCTCTTTCCCAATATAAAGCAGTACGAAAATCATCAGCACCACCACCGTTAAAGAAAGGCAAGTCATATAAGTTAGGCTGTACTGTCCTATACTCTTGAAGAGATGTAACAGGAGTAGCATTTGCACGTGTACGAACCATATTTAACAAATTCCATGCCTCAGGCGAATTTCCAATTTCATTATAGGCCTCTGCAGCCATCAAAACTACATCTGCATATCTCAAAGGACAGTAATTGACTCCTGTATTATTAGGATCAACAAAACCCAAAGGCATCCATTCTCTACGCCATTTTCCAGGATACCAATCTGTAGGTTTGTTTGCTGTACTTTTCTTCACATGATTATAAACATTTTTATCCCATTTCCATTGATAATCAACAATCATAACATCACGTCTTTCATCTGTTTCCTCAAAAAAGGCTTTCCAACAAGGCATTACACGGAAAAAAGCATTTGCTCGTCCCATAAACTTAGAATTCTCTGTAGGTTTACATCCTGGAGCATCAACAATTGGTCCGTTATATGTAGCCCAAGTCCCTGCGTTATCCGAGAAACTAGTACCAGTAGGATTGAATGCTATTTCCCATAGGCTTTCTCTGTTGTTCAAAATTCCAGCTGAATAGCTTTTAAACAACTCAGTGTAACCTCCATCATAAAATCCATGTCCTCCTTTATTCTGAATGGCAGTCCATTCAGCAATTACTGCATCAAAATAAGATTTTCTTAATTCTTCTGAAGGACGAGCCAACTTACCATCCATTTGTAAACTATATCCAGCTCGTTGTAAATAAACACGCATCAACAAAGCATGTGCAGCGACCTGATCAGGAGTTTCAGGAGAAGTATTTTTACCAACTTCTGGTAAATGAACTTTTGCAAAATTCAAATCTTCGATAATACTATTATATATTTCTTCTCTACTTACTCTACCTTTAAAAGCTTCTCCATATCCACCTGTATAAGTGGTTTTATATGGAACATCTCCCCAATATTTAATTAAATCGAAACTTAAAAATGCTCTTAAAAATTTAGCCTCAGCAACCATTGATTGAAGATTTTCATTCTCTGCATAGCCTGCCATCTGTTCAATATTTGCTATTGCAAAATTTGCTCGATCTATACCTTGATACTTATATTTCCATATATTTGCAACCCAAGTATTAGTTGATTTAACCATATAATGGGCAATATCTCGACGTGTATTGTCTGTTCCCGTTCCATTGATATAATATGTATCATCAGATGCCGGCATTGCCATTTCTGCCTGTCCATAATGATTATTATTTGACAAGCAATCATATATACCAATTACAGCCAATTTAGCCTTTGACTCAGAATCAAAGAAAGTATCTTTTTCATAATAGGAATCTGGTTCTTCTGTCAAGCTACAAGAAGCAAATCCCATACTTACAAATGCACTTAGTGCAATATATATAATTCTATAGTTTTTCATTGTCACTTATTTTTAATATTAGAAAGCAAGATTAATACCAAATACAAATGAACGGCTTCTTGGATAAGCTCCAAAGTCAACTCCTGGAGTAAGACCATTACCCATTGTTGATACTTCAGGATCAAAACCTGAATATCTCGTCCATGTCAAAAGATTGCTACCTGTAGCATATAGACGTAACTTAGAAACCCCTATCTTATTCAACATTGTCTTAGGGAAAGTATATCCTAAAGTTATATTACTTAATTTCAGATATGAACCATCCTCTACAGCCCATGAATGAATATATGTATCACCGATTTCATTATCCGCAATAGAAGCAATAGTTTTACCTTTGTTTATTGCAGCAAGTTCGTTTGGATCATTAACCCATTCACCTTTTTCATTTATCCATGTCCAACGGTTCTTACTATCAGCAACTGCCAATACATTCTTATTATCAAGAGCAGTCTTAGTATTAGTCAACTTTGTTGCATTGAAAACATCATTACCAAAACTGTAAGTCAAGAAAATACTCAAATCAAAGTTCTTATATGTAAAATTATTGTTTATACCACCATAGAATGTAGGATACGCATTACCTATCACAGTTTTATCATCTTCTGTAATCTTATTATCCTCACTGCCATCAAGATTCTTAAATTTCCACATACCTGGCTGTACATTATTTTTTTCACCCATATATGGAATACCGTCTTTTAAAGTATATGTTTGTGTAGCAGCATCATAAGTAAAATCTTCAACCTGATATATTCCATCTGTAACATATCCATACATTTGCCCTAACGGCTGTCCTACACCAATTATATGAGTATTTTGATTATATCCAAAACTAGCTTCCCATAACTGAACCTCTTCTCCTGTCAGTTTCTTAACAGAGTTTTTATTATGCGAGAATGTAATAGAAGTATCCCATGTGAAGTTCTTTGTCATAATGTTTGTAGTATTAATTGTCAAATCAATACCCATGTTCTGAGTTTCACCCGCATTAATAACCATAGAAGAGTAACCTGATGAATCTGGTAATTTAGCATTCAAAAGCAAATTACTACTTCTATTTAGATAAAATTCAGGTGAAATAGTAATACGCTGATTCAAGAAACCTAAATCCAAACCAACATTCAATGTCTTATTTGCCTCCCATTTCAAATCTGGGTTTGGCACCTGTTTTGATACATATCCTGATTGTGTAGAGTCACCGTTAGGATAAGTAACAGATCCCATAATAGCAAGGCTCTGATAACTGCTAATTCTATTATTACCAGCCAAACCATAACCTAAACGCAATTTCAAATCTGAAAATACATTCAAATCTTTAATAAATTCTTCTTCGGCCATACGCCATGCTGCAGAGAATGCAGGGAAATAACCCCATTTATTATTCTTACCGAATTTTGAAGATCCATCTGCACGTATTGAAGCTGTAAACAAATATTTATCCTTATAACCATAATTCACACGGCCAAAGAAAGAAAGTAACTTATCATCATAATTTACAGAAGATTTGGCTGTTCCAGGTAAACCGAGCGAAAGGTCACCTAGTCCAATTTCGTCATTAGGGAAGTTTGTTGCAACAGCCTGGAAACTACGAGTCCATTTATTTACATATTCCTGACCTACCATTGCAGTAATATCATGTCCATTTCCTTTCCAGTTGTAGTTCAACACATTAGAAGTCTGAAAACTTCCATTTTCAATATTTTCTATACTACCATTGATACTAGTACGCTTTCCAGTAACAGATTTATCACCATAAAAGATGTCATTTCTTCTTGTTTGATAACGCATACCTGTCGTATTACGGAAGGACAAACCTTTAAACAACTGAAAAGTAAACCCTCCATTAGCTTGGAATGTACGATATTCACGATCCTTAGTTTCCTCAGCTGCTGATAATAACGGGTTTTGCATTACATTTCCTGCATCATCAACAAATAAAGGGTCTTCATCTCCCAACAAATCCATATCATCACCATTTATACCAATAGTAGGACGATACTGAAGTATATGCTGCATTTTATTAAAGCGGTCTCCACCTTCAGATGTTCCCATACCTTCTATACGCATTTGGTCAAAACTCATACGAGCATTTACAGACAAGCGTTCGTTTACCTTACTATTAAGATTAAAAGAGATATTGTGTTTTGTGCTACCACTATACACCATAGCACCTTCTTCATCATAATATGAATAAGCCATACTATAATTTAACTTGTCATTTCCACCAGAAACTCCCACACGATAATTCTGAGTCAAAGCAGTACGTCCTAAAGTCTGATCTTGCCAATCAATACCCTTACGATTTAAATAGTTAGTCTCAATATCACTATATTTTCCATATATTTCCTCAAAACTTTCAACGGCATTCTGCCAAGATTCCTCAGTACCTCTCTGATCATATACCTTACGTTCATAATCCAGCTTAACAAATTCATATGGAGAAAGTACATCTAATTTTTTGGCTATTTTCTTAAAACCTACATAACTATCAAATGTAACAGTAACTTTACCTCCACCTTTAGAACCAGACTTTGTAGTTATAACAACAACACCATTTGCACCACGTGCTCCATATATAGCTGTTGCAGACGCATCCTTTAATATGTCAATAGTTTCTATTTCAGCAGGGTCAAGAGTTGACATTCCATCTTCGCTTGGGAAACCATCTATAATATAAAGAGGCTCATTGCTTTGTGTAATTGATATACCACCACGTACACGAATAGAAATTGAAGCTCCAGGAGTACCTTCACTCTGCATAACCTGAACACCGGCCATACGTCCTGAAAGCGCTTGTGTAATATCGCTTGTAGGGACTTTCAAAAGCTCCTTACTATTTACAGAAGCAACAGAACCTGTAAGATCCTTTCGTTTGACAGTTGCATAACCAATTGCAACAACTTCATCAAGAAGAACAGCATCAGCTTTAAGTTGAACATCAATGACTGTTTTGCCATTAACCTTAACTTCCTGAGTCTGCATACCTACATAAGAGAATACCAACACTGCTTTTGATGGATCATCAATAGTTAAAGAATAATTACCTGTCATGTCTGTGACAGTACCTACGGTTGGCGCCCCCTTAAGGACAACACTACCACCAATAACTTCGTAGCCATCAGCGTCTGTTACCTTTCCGGTAACCGTAACCTGTGCATATAATGATACGCCCAAGGCTACCATAAAAAATAATAAAATGAATCTTTTAAAACAACTCATAATAAATAATAATTTTAAGGTTTAAATTAATTATTTTGATTTTGTCATATGCAAAATTACATACATAAAGACAGAACACTTTTCAATATTGTCCCAATTGACACACTAAGCTCTAATTATAATATTATTTTTGTTGAATAAAATATTAAAATTATACATGTGATACTTTACAATCTTATTTTCAGGTAACGTTATAGCGTTTAGTTCCAAAATGGAATGAGTTTTAAGCATGATAAAGCTATATTGATTTAAGGATGTATAAAAACATTTTAGACGCCGATATTAAAGTACCGGCGTCTAAAATGTTTCAAATTTATATATAGTTATCTGTCTATATACTTGATTCGGAGAAAGAGCAGTTGAAGGAAAATTTAAATGATTCGGAGAATCAGGGAAATGCTGCATTTCCAAACAGAATCCTGCATATTGCATATATCTTTTGTTTCCATGACCTATCCAACGTTTCATATCAGAATTTGAAATATAGAATTGCATTCCAGGTTCAGTAGTATAAGCCTTTAAACGTCGACCACTTTTCTGATGCTCTACTATAGCCGCAAGCGATAATTCTCCATCTGTCTTGCTTAACTTATACGAAGTGTCGTATTTATACTCACCATCAGATAACGGAAAAGATATTTTACGATAATGCATAAAATCATAATCTGATTTTTTTACAGAGACAATCTCACCTGTTGGAATACCACCACTGTCAGTGACTAACATCGAATCCGCCTTTATATAAAAATTATGACTTAATACATTTTCATTACATCCAGATAAATTAAAATAACTATGGTTCGTAAAATTTACTACAGTTGGTGCATCTGTATGTGCTTCATAGTTCAGGATTATTTCATTATTATCAGTCAAAGTATATGATATTGAAAAATCCAAATTACCTGGAAATCCTCCATCCAAATGAGGGCTTCTACAAGCAAAAACAATCGTAGCTTTATTTAAATCACAAGAGATATCACAAACATCAAATACTCTTAGATTGAAGCCTTTGCTTCCACCATGTATAGAATGTATCCCTTTATTATTCTTTTCCAATATATAATGCTTTCCATCTAACTCAAACTCAGCATTTTTTATTCTGTTAGCATAACGTCCCACTGTACTTCCATACTTCGGATTAGGCTTGGTATATTCAGATATAGAATCAAAACCTAAAACCACAGATTCCATTTTACCATTCCTGTCTGGTACAGAAACATCTGTAAGAGCTGCTGCATAATTTGTAAGCCTGATAGCCATTCCAGATGAATTTATCATTTCATACTGGAACAATGTATCATTATCAATTAAAACTGTATCTATACAGGAAACCGTAACATTTCTAACTTTATCGGAATTCACACATCCGGTACTTACTGAACAGAATATCACAAATAAGGTGAGAATATGATTTCTTATGTTTTTTATCATTTTATGTTATCGCATACATTTATTAATACAGAGATTTTACTACTTCCTCGGTTAAACGAGATCTTCAAGGGTACCATAGCAAAACCAGGAACCGGATTAAAGGCTCTTCCATCAGAATCAACGGGCATTAATGATAAATTACCGGATAAGACATTAATTTCCAAATCAGAACTATTACCATTACATATCCATCTATTATTATGCAAAGATGTTTTATTTATTTTAGAAGCAATAACTGGTAATACCAGACTTACACCATCTACCGTACTTTCTGCTTCTATTATAATATTTTCTTTATCAAATATATAAGTAATATCCACTGGTGTGACTCCTTGCGAAGGAGACTCTTGTTCGCATGTTACCAGATGAGTTTTAATTTTAAATATATGTTTATTATCTGATTTTGTATAAATAACATCAGTATCCAAATCATCCAGGTTTGAATACAGCTTCCCATCTTTTATGAATTCCAGTCGTGGACTTCCACCAACTATATATTTACGATTTACATGCTGCATGTTAGGCGCTTCAATCATTTTATACATATTAGTAGTGGAAGCAAATATAGGTCCGAACTTTTCATGCCACAACATTGACAACACTCCTCCCATAGGATGAGTACCTTTAACCTTATATTCAGCATCATATCCGGTAACAGTAGCTCTCCATTGTCCTTCGGAAACAAGCCACGTTCTTATATCCTTAAAAAATTTTACCCCATATTCCTTATCTCTTGGCAAAGTTACAACTTCATTACTTATTCCCACCTTACATCCCAAAAACGAAGTAAGGGCCTTTGAATGCCCAAAAGTGTGATGTATGCAAGGTTGAATATTCAAATCATTATAATGCAGTCCTCCAAAAAGTAATCCATTATGTGTAGCATTCCTTAAAAGTTTTATATTTCTATATATCGCCTCCATATACTCTGGATGATTTGTTGACATTAAACCATATCCACCCATAAAGCCATCACTTGTACGTCCACCCCAATAAGTCCACTTGAAACTACGTGTACCCCAACTGTTATCCCATGCCCCATCAGGCAGCATAAACTCCAAATGTGTATTCATTGATTTCACTATCAATTTCTCAAGTTCTTTATCACCTGACAAAAGAGCATAATATGCCATATTAGGCAAAGATTCCTCAACATTATATAACAAATCAACTGGACGGCATCCATTCTTCGTTTCGCTTGTTATATTTGGACCTTCACCAAAAAGGAAACAATCATTTTTAGTAAAATACTGTCTTAAATCGAATGCAATTTCTTTTGCTTTATTCTTAAAATCTTCTCTTTCAAATATATCACCAAGCAAATACAAGGCATAAGTAGCGGAAGCTGAATAATTAACATTCATATTACGCATACCTTCTCGTTTGCGACTATATATAAATCTGTTATTAAGAATAAACTCACCAGAAGACTCTAAATACTTTTTCCACGTATCAAGTGTCGCTTCATCCAACAAATGACCATGATATTTTACAGCCTCGCCAAGTGCTATTGCAAAAAAGACTGTTGTCCCATTCCAATCAGATACATTTACATCATTCATCCATGATCCATCAGGCTGACGTACCGTTTCCATCCACTTTATTAATCGTTTTGCGGCATTCAGATATTTATCATCTCCTGTTTTATCTGCCATATACATTAAAGGAAGTACGAAATCGCCTATACGTCCATGTATTCGAGCACAAGCAGGACAAATTATGCCACCATCTAAAGTCGGATACTTTGATTCATATTGTAATGTCAATAATGTATCCACCCATTCTTGAAGAAGAGTCTCTGCCTCAAGATTAATTTTATCTTTTGTCAGATTGCTACTTACATTATTACCGTATAAGACAAAAGATATTAACGCCATCAATATTACAGTTAACTGCCTTTTCATCATCACGAAAACATAAACCGTTTTTTATTTAAGGAAATCAGCTCTCATAGGAGAAAAACAATCTATAAGTATTCCTGGTTCAAGACATACACATCCATGTACCGCATCAGGCTCGATATATATACCATCGCCCGCTGACACAATTTTTTTCTTACCTTCTATATCGAATTCAAATTTACCACTTGCTACATAAGTAGTTTGTGTATGATAATGTGCATGTGGTGTTCCTACAGCTCCCTTTTCAAATTTAACCTTAACCAGCATAACCTGACCATCATAGCCCATAATCTTACGTGTAACACCTTCTCCAGCAGGTTCCCATTCTTTATCCTTATCCAGAATATAATCGACACTTCTTGTCTTTTTTATTGTACTATTCTTCATATCACTACCATTGTTTACATTTTCGACCGCGGAAAAACACACCATTGGCAATATTGTTGCCATTAAACAAACAAATAACTTTTTCATTTTCTATTAGAATTATAATATTAAAATATCAAACCTTTATATATTGAATATATAGTTTATTTCTGTTGTTTTATATATTCAGTAGGAAGGCACCCAATATATTTCTTAAAGCTGGTAGCAAAATATGATGGTGTACTAAAACCTACCATTGTACTTATCTCTGCAATATTATATCGTCCTTCCTTAAGCAAACGACATGCTTCAGAAAATCTTATTTTCTTTATAAATTCAATAGCAGACTCTCCTGTTATGGCTTTCAGTTTTAAATGCAAATTAGAGCGACTCATATTCATCTGACTTGCAAAGTCTTCTGTAGAAAAGCTCGAATTATCCATATTATTCTTAACTATTTCAACAGCCCGTTTCAATATCTCTTCATCCAAAGCATTAAAAGTTATTTTCTCAGGTTCAACATTTAATTCCTTAGAATAATGTTCTAACATACGACGACGAGTCCGCATAGTATTTTGAATTTTGGCTATCAGTAAAGACAATGAGAATGGTTTTGATATATAATCATCAGCCCCTATTGCCATAGCCTCTTTTTGATCAGATAATTCTGTTTTTGCAGATAATATTATTACAGGTATGTGACTTGTGGAAATATTTTGTTTTATAGCCTTACAAAACTTAACTCCATCCATAACAGGCATCATAACATCAGTAATAACCATATCAACCTCATTGTTTTTCATAACATCAAGTGCTACTTCTCCATTTTCCGCTTGCAATGTATTAAAGACTTTTGACAATCCAGATTTAAGATATTGTCTAACCTCTTCATTATCTTCTACTATAAGAATTGTACCTCTTACAGAACATTCCTTATTATTATCTATAACAGGCTGATCCATTTCTGAATCTATAAAAAACATATCTCTAGTATTAGTAAAATGCGATGATTGATCTGAATCATAAATATTTTCCGCCATTTCAGTATCAGAATAAACAGATTTATCTTGAGGTAAAAAAATAGAGAAAGAACTTCCTTTACCTGGTTCACTTTCCAACTCTATTCTACCATGGTGCAACTCTACTAATCTTTGTACCAAAGACAAACCTATTCCACTTCCCATGTATTCAGAATCAAGCTGGACAAAACGTTCAAATATTTTTTTATGCTTGTTAACAGGTATTCCTATACCCGTATCATCAACTTGAAGCACTAGAAAACCATCTTTCAATGAAAGTTTAACAGTAATACTACCTTCATTTGTATATTTGAATGAATTTGACAATAGATTATTCATTATTATTTCCACGTATTTCTCATCAGCTAAAACATCCACACCTTCCAAATCAGAAATAAAATTATAGACTAAAGACTTGTGTTTTGCTAATTTCTCATAAAAAGAAAAGCAATCTTTAACGGTAGAATATATCTCATTTCTTGATACTCTTAATTTAAAGACACCAAGTTCTGCTCTACGATAATCCATTAATTGATTGACAAGATGTAACAATCTATTAGTATTTCTTTCAACAAAACCTAGTTGTTCTTTCATCCATTTATCCGTAGTATGAGTTTTCATTTCTTGTACAGGCGCCATGATTAACGTAAGAGGTGTACGTAACTCATGAGAAATATTAATAAAGAAACGTTGTTTCATTTGATTAATTTCTTCCTGATGTACCTTCTCATTATGCTCAATAGTAATTCTATTTTCCATCTGCTTTTTTACCCAGAAATAACGGAATATAAGTAAAATAGCTACACATATACCAATTATCATAATTAGTATTGCCCACCATGTCTCATACCATACAGGTAAAATCTTGATATCAAGAGTTGTTGTTTTCTTACTCCACTTTCCGTCATTATTAGCAGCACGTACTTTAAAACAATAATCACCATGCGGAATATTAGTATATGAAACGCTACGACTATCATTTACAACAGTCCATTCATCATCATAGCCTTCCAATTTATAAGAAAAAGTATTATGCTGAGCAGAAAGATAGTTAGATACAACAAACTTCAAAGTAAACGACCTTTGAGAATGATCAAGAACTATATTTTTAGTATCAGATATATGTTTCTTCAAAATACCAGTATTATCACCCGGTCTAACTTCATTCTCATACAAAAGTAGCTTCGTAATTATAGGCTGAGGAGAATATGGATTATCAATCAAAAGCTCTGGCTTGAATGTTGTAATACCATTTATTCCACCAAAATATAATTGTCCATCCATAGTCTTACAAGATGAATAATTATTAAACTGATTACTTTGTAAACCATCATTAATTGTAAAGTTTCTAAACTTATGATTTACAGCATTATAACAACTTAATCCTTTATTTGTACTAACCCAAATATTATTAAAAGAGTCCTCTTCTATACCATATATTACATTATTAGGCAGACCATCATCAACAGTCAAATGCACCAACTCCCCAGTTTTATCATTCACATAATATAATCCTATACGCGTAGCAAACCATATACACCCATCAACACTTTGATAAATACACTGTACTGTTTTTAAATCTTTTACACCTTTTATTTTAAATAAATCTTTTTCTAACTTATTATTTTCTGTCTTATATTTAACAACTCCATCATTAGTTGCCACTAAAAGAGAATTTTGTGAGTCTATAAACATAGCATAAATTGATTTACCCATTACTGCTACATCATTTTCCTGCACAAAACGACAAGTATTCATATCATACCAATACAAACCATTCAATGTACCTAACCACAAACTATTATTACTACGCGGTAATATGACATAAATACTATTTGCTGCAGAATTATCATCACAAACAGACAAATGTTTTATCATACCAGAACGTCTATTCACAACTTTCATTCCCCCTGCATGTGTTCCTACGTAAACATTATCAGTAGATTTATCTATATATATAGATTTAACATTATTAGACTCATGTGGCCTACCTTTATTCTCAGTATTAAAAAAATAATATTGGAAACTATTATCTAATGGATTATATCTATTCAATCCACCATCATTTGTACCAATCCACAACATTGAATGCTCATCTTCTACTATACAACTAACAACGTTATCGCTAAGAGAATTTTTATAAGGTTCATGTTTTATATTCCGAAATCTATTTTTTAAAGGATGGTAATAATTAAGTCCTCCAAAAAAAGTCCCAAGCCACATTCCTCCCTGATTATCTTTATATATACACCTAACCGATGGCTGACTCAAACTACCATTATCTGTAGGATTACTAGTAAATCTTTTAAATGTATTGCTAGACTTACTATATATATTAAGATCATTAAAAGTACCAATCCATAATCTTCCATTAGAATCCTTTGATAACGAACGGACATAATCAGAACTTATACTACCTTCAACTGCAGAATGACGATATATAACTTTTTCACCTGTTCGTATATCAATTACTATAAGACCCTTACCTTCAGTTCCGACCCATAATTCATTGAAGTTCATAAGAAGCATAGTCTGTATCTGTACTTTATACCCTATCTCATATTGTGCCAACATAGTAAATCTTCCTTTATCATAAGAACAGGCATATATTTGCCCATTCATACAACCAAAGTATATTATATCATTAATTTTATATATGGAAGAAACACTAATAGATGTCAGTTCAGTAGGTAATAAATCATCAACAAATGCTGACAATGAAGTATCTAATATATATAGTTTGTTTCCAAAATTTATTATATACAATTCATCTGAAACTTCAATAATGTCTGTTACTACTATTTCGCTTATACTATCAATTATATAATTTTTAAAACAATCTAATTCTCTATTATAAAAAGAGACTCCTTTATTTGTTCCTACTATAATTCTACCTTTACTATCTGTTACAACACATTTTGATATGTTACCAGCTATAGATGTTGAATCATTATCTTTGTGACGATATACAGTAAAATCATAACCATCATACTTATTAACCCCATCATATGTAGAAAACCACATATTATCTTCCATATCTTGAGTTATAGAAAATACCGTACTCTGAGAAAGGCCTTGATTTATAGATATATGAGAGAATGTTATAGTTTCTATCTTATATGCCATAACATCTTCATATATTATACCAACAAAGAAAAAAAGTAATGTAATAAAATATCTAGGAAGTTTCATAATATGTCACATATAAAATTCATTATCACAAAAGCCTGGTATTATTTTACTAGAAATAAAAACTATAGTCGCTCTTTAGAGTTATTATCAATTTTATCGTCTTTCAAAGAATCCTCAATACCGTTTAATCCGTCTTTAAAACTTTTTACTCCTTTACCTAACCCCCTCATTAATTCAGGGATTCTCTTTCCTCCAAAAAATAACAATACTATTAAAGCTATAAAAAGAAGTTCTTGGGCTCCAATACCCAACAATAAAAGTGTACAGCACATAATTATTAATTTTTATTAGTACAAAAATAATATTTTATTTCAAAAAAAAACAAATAGCCTATTTTAAGCTTTTAATACAGCGTTTTATCTCATCTCATTTAATTCGTTCTTCCATGTACCCTGCTAAATTATATTTTACCGGTACATTACTACTTCCTACACGATATATTCCAAACTTAAAATAATAACCATAATCATCATTACGACCTATTTCTATTGTCTCATTATCTACAATATGTTTTCTATTCCCATCATAACTCATAAAAACATCAAGTTTACCAGGTGATAATATTTTATTATATCCAGCCATATATTTAGACCACTGTACAGTAACATCAAATGTTACCCATTTTTCTTTTGGAAAATCATCAAAAAGCATTTTATACGCAATTACAGAAGATTTAAATCCTTTCCTTTTAGGTTTTAGGATTTCACACTCATCAGGATTTGAATTACATCGCACTGTTTTATCAGATAACCACTGTGCATCTGAGTTTGCTTTTATATAAAAATACCCATTACTAAATCCAAACGCCATTGGGGGATATCCACCTTGTTCAACAATCCACCCATTGGGCTTTTTATCCCTTTTATATACTATTCTACCTTTAGAATTTTTTATTACAATCTTATCATAAGCGACATCTTTCTTAAAAATCATGCGATTCTCCAATTTTAGAAACTCACTGTCACTTAATTGCATTACATTCCCATTAGGATCAGACACTAAAGTGCGGGAAGGCATTCCATGCCATTGGGCAAATATTGTAGAGACATTAGAACTTAAATCTGAAGGTACATATATTGAAAATCTATATTTCATACATGACCCTTGAGCACAGGAGCCTTTACCGTGATGATAAACAGTCTTCATCCTGGAAGCTTTTTCATATTCATCTGGTATACTTTCCTCAAAATCAGATGATAAAGCATAACAATATGCCATTTCAACCCTGCCCTTTGTACTTCCTTCAGAATATCCAGACAAGGTATTATCATCTTTTTTCAATTCAAAACGATAAGATGGCTTTCCATCGAATTTTACATCATAATCATACTGTATAGCATAGTCTTTCTTCAACCCGACACAAACCCATTCTCCGTCAACAATTTGATTTAGTCTTGCAGAATCAGATTGTATGTTTACTCTTTCCATTATCGGAATTCTATTCTGAGAAAAACCACAATTTCCAGAAAAGATAGAAAACAATAATATCAAAATTTTTTTCATACGTAAATATTAAGCGTCCTACACATAGAGTAGGACAGGTTTATACTAAAATTGATATAAAACCGAGTGTTTTGACAAAAGAAAGATTAGCACTCATGAA
>NZ_JACJLE010000071.1 GCF_016901995.1 Bacteroides caecigallinarum
ATGTTTCAATAATGAGAGCGGAAGACGGGGCTCAAACCCGCGACCCTCAGCTTGGAAGGCTAATGCTCTATCAACTGAGCTACTTCCGCATCTCTATTTTTGTGGGCAAAGATGGATTCGAACCACCGAAGGCGTAAGCCAGCAGATTTACAGTCTGCCCCATTTGGCCACTCTGGTATTTGCCCTTTAGCCATTGAAACCTTAACAACAGATGTTGCTTTTTTCAATTGCGATGCAAAGATACAACTATTTTTTTAATCTGCAAGTGAAGTCAATCATTTTTATTGCAGTAATTGCACATTCGTCACCTTTATTTCCTAATTTTCCACCGGCTCTGTCCTCAGCCTGCTCCATATTATTGGTTGTAATCAGACCGTAAATCACTGGTGTATCGGTTGTTGCATTCAGGTGAGCTATACCTTGTGTAGTTCCGGCGCATACATAGTCAAAATGTGGAGTATCGCCTCTTACAACGCATCCTAATGCTATTATTGCATCGAACTTATTGCTTTTTATCATTTGTGCCGATCCGTAAGTAAGTTCGAAGCTTCCAGGTACAGTCTGCACATGTATGTTCTCATCTTTCGCTCCGTGCTTTTTCAGAGTCTTTACTGCACCATCCAGTAACGCTCCTGTAATATTGCTGTTCCATTCAGATACTACTATTCCGAATCTCATTTCCGATGCGTCGGGCACTGAATTGAAGTCATAATCCGATAGATTGTGATAAGCTGTTGCCATGATTTTATAAGTTTAGTAGAGTTAAGATAAAAAAACAAGCACGGAACTCCTTTTGCGCATAACTTTTCCTGCGCCGGAAATCCGTGCCTGTAAGTAATAAGTTTATTATTTAATAGAAGCGCGTTCTATATATTTGTCAATATCCATTGCCTGATATGAGTTGGCATAATCTTTCTTTACAGTTTTGTATGCTTCAACTGCTTCAGCATTCTTTCCCTGTTTTTCAAGAATCTGTCCTGCTTGAATCAGGTAAATAGGGCTCAATGAAAGGCTGTTGGCACGTTTGGCAGCTTTGATAAGTGTAGCGGCAGCTTTGTCCAACTGTCCCATCTGTGCATAGCAGTTACCCATAGTACCAAGTATTGCAGGAGCAACCAACTGGTCGTCACCGTCGAATTTACTCAGATATTTTTCTGCATCTTCATATTTGCCAAGCTGAGCGTAGCAGATACCTGCATATGCGTTGGCAAGGTTTCCGGCTTTTGTTCCGCTGAATTCGTCAGCCAATTTAACGAAGCCGGCAAATCCAAGGCTGTCACCGTTTAATGCTGCTTCATAGTTGTCAGCACCAAAATATTGTTCACCTTTGAAGATAGCTTCAGAAGCTTTTAATTCTTTAGGTTCAGATACAAAGTTCTTATATGCCATGTATCCGCCTACGATAACTACCAATGCAATAACTGCACCCAATAACAAATTCTTGTTTTTGATAAGGAAATCTTCAGAATTGCTGATAGTTTCATCCATGTTCAGCAAATCATTTGTGTTTTTTTGTTGACTCATTGTTATATTATTTTTTATTATTATTTCTAATGTGTATTTCGGACAGCAAAAGTAATTTATTTATGTTTATAAACGAAATTTGTCGGCATCTTTTTTTACCAATCATGCTTTTATTGTTAATTTTGTGGCTAAAACATGACTTAATTATGTGGCTTAAACGCATCTCCATATTAAATTACAAGAACATAGAACAGGCAGAGCTGTCATTTTCTCCCAAAATGAACTGTATTATAGGCCGTAACGGTATGGGAAAGACCAACCTTATGGATGCCGTATATTACCTTTCATTCTGCAAGAGCGCTACAAATCCCATTGATACGCAGAATATATTTCACGACCGTGATTTTTTTGTGGTGCAAGGCTTCTATCAGACTGACAACGGTGAGCCGGAAGAAGTATATTGCGGACTCAAACGAAAGCAGAAAAAACAGTTCAAGCGCAATAAAAAGGAATATACCCGACTTTCAGACCATATCGGCCTCATTCCTCTTGTAATGGTTTCTCCATCCGATTCAGTACTGATATCAGGAGGAAGCGAAGAACGCCGCCGGTTTATCGATGTCGTTATTTCCCAGTTCGACCGTGAGTATCTGGATGCGCTTATACGATACAATAAGGCCATGCTCCAACGTAATACATTGCTTAAATCGGAAGTGGAGCCTGAACCGGAACTGATGAACGTTTGGGAAGAGATGATGGCCTCGTCCGGCGAGGTTGTATATAAGAAACGCCGTCAGTTTATCGACGAGTTTATCAAAGTGTTCCAGTCGTATTATTCCTTCATATCCGAGGATATGGAAACAGTAAGTCTTGAGTACGAGTCACACGCTTCGCAAGGAAACCTGCTGGAGATAATCCGTGGCAGCCGTCAGAGAGACTTGATTATGGGATACTCCCTTAAAGGGATACACAAGGACGATCTGATAATGAAATTAGGTGATTTCCCTATAAAGCGCGAAGGTTCACAAGGGCAGAACAAGACATATCTGATAGCATTGAAACTGGCTCAGTTTGAGTTTCTGAAACGTACAGGAAGCCGTACAACCCCTATAGTGCTGCTAGACGATATATTCGACAAGCTCGACGTCCATAGGGTAGAGCAGATAGTAAAACTTGTGGCAGGCGACAGTTTCGGTCAGATATTCGTTACTGACACCAATCGCGACCATCTGGACAAGATTTTAAGGAAGATAGACGGAGACTATAAACTGTTTGAAGTGGAGAACGGAAATATAACAGAAAGAAAGGAAATGTCGGATGAAACGGAATAATACAGAAAAACTGGGCGATGTGATAATGCAGCTTTTACGTCAGGAAGGGCTGGAGACACCCCTTAACCAATATCGGCTTATCGATTCGTGGAAAGATGTTGTAGGTCCTGCAATATTCAGACATACCACCAACATATATATAAAGAACCAGACCTTATACGTACAGCTCTCGTCGTCTGTCATACGTCAGGAACTCCAGATGGGACGTGAGTTATTAATAAAAAACCTGAACTCCCGTGTAGGAGCCCAGGTCATTACCAATATCATTTTTTGCTGACATATCCATTTTCGGTCCAAACTTCATCCATCTCGACGTCATGTTCGCTGTGCGGAATCTCTTCGCTTAGCTGAAAGCCGAAACATACTCCAATCTTGAAAGTGTTCAGCTTTTTCAGGAAACGGTCGTAGTAACCTTTTCCCCTTCCTAGTCTGTTGCCGTGCCTGTCGAATGAAACTCCCGGTATTACCGCCGCGTCAATCGATATCAGGTCGTTATAGGCTTCTCCCTGCGGTTCGTCAATATTGAAACTGCCTTTCTGCATACATTCGCTGCCGGCATAAACTCTTATTTCAAGTTCATCACCTTTTACCACCGGCAGCAGGATAGTTTTCTCCTTGCTCCATTTCTCAACAAAATCGTGGGTAAAGACCTCGTCAGGAAGCGAGTAATACAGCAGTACCGTCTTTGCACATTTCAGGACAACATTATCTTCCAGCTTTTCCATTATTGTGGAAGATAATGCTTTCATCTCGCTTTCCGAAAATTCTTTTTTCTTTTCGGAAATGCGTTTTCTTATTTCATCCTTTGTATCCATCAGGCAGCTTCTTTATCAGTAGTTCCCTCGTCTGTCATTTCAGGCGCTTTAGGTACAGACTCGCCTTTCTCCAATACCTCAACAGCTTTCAGAACCGTATTGTCTGACTTGTTCAGATATTTGATATATTCTTCTATACCCAACATGTTGTAAATAATGTTGCCGTATATACTTGTTTCGAACAATTCTTTCGATGTAATCAGCATGTTGTTTCTTCTCTTCAAGCCTTTCTTTTCTGCCCATTTTGAGAATTTCACCAGCAGATTTTGTGTCTTGAGATAGTCGCACAGCTCGTCTCCTGTTTTATACTCCATCAGTTTGTTTCTGTTCTGGTCTGTATAGTCGAAAGCATATCTTATGATAAGACCTCTATTGGCAGCCATTCTGAAATAAGATGTCATGCCCAAAGTGTCGTGCGGAACGAAAATGTCAGGCATTATTCCTCCTCCGCCATAAACCTTTCTTCCTATTCCGGTATAGTAGATTTCCTTCTCATTCTGCTTGATGCTGTCTGCCGAGAAGAACTCGCCATGCTCATATCTAGTCAACAGGTCCATTTCGTATTCAGCACCGTTTCCTTGCTCGTACGGCTTCTGGATACATCTTCCCGATGGAGTGTGATATCTGGCGATTGTCAGTCTGATGGCAGAACCGTCGTTGAACTCTATAGGCTGCTGTACAAGTCCTTTTCCGAATGAGCGTCGTCCGATGATAGTACCTCTGTCGTTGTCCTGTATTGCTCCTGCAAAAATCTCGCTGGCAGATGCCGAACCTTCGTCCACCAGGACTATGATTGGCAATGACTGGCTGCTTCCTGTTCCGTTTGAAGTATAGTTCTCTCTTGGATATTTTCTACCTTCAGTATAGACTATAAGTTTGTTTGCCGGAAGGAATTCGTTCACCATCTGTATGGCAGCCGCCATATATCCACCTGTATTTCCGCGCAGGTCAACTATAAGTCCCTGCATATTCTCCTGATTCAATTTAGCAAGTGCAAAAAGCAGTTCCGGATAAGTGGTTTCTCCAAATTTGTTTACTTTTATGAATCCCCACTTGCCGTCAATCATATATGCCGCGTCAACGCTCTTGACAGGAATATCACCTCTTATAATAGTGAAATACAGTGTCTCAGTCTCACCGGGACGGAAAATGCCCAGTTTCACTTTACTTCCCTTTTCTCCTTTCAGCCTTTTCATGGCTTCGCTGTTGGTTACTTTCTTTCCTACGAAAGCCGAGTCGTCAACCTCAATGATACGGTCGCCAGCCATAAGTCCCACTTTTTCCGAAGGGCCTCCTGGTATTACACTGTTTACGTGAATTGTATCGTCCTTAATCGTGAACTGAATACCTATACCGCTGAAATGTCCTCTCAGTTCAGAATTTACTTCCTCCAGCTTTTGTGCCGGTATATACGATGAATGAGGATCCAGTTCCGACAGAATCAGAGGCATTGTTTTTTCCACCATGTCTTCCATGTTGACGGTGTCAACATACGAATCGTTTACAATTCTCAGAAGAGCGTTGATTTTGTTTGACGACCCCTTTATTACTCCAAGCTTGTTTCCTGAGTAAAGATTGGTGTAAAACACACCTATTGCTATACCAATCACTATGCCTACGGCAAGCAATATCGGCATGAAACGTTTATACTTATTGTCCATATATATAGATTTTATGTTATACAGTTTGTTATTCGTTTTCCAGACAGACTACCTCAATACCTGCTTTCCTGAGTAGGTTGAGTCCGTCTTCCAGACGATATTTTTCTCCATACACCAGTCTTTTTATACCTGCCTGTATGATAAGTTTTGCACATTCTATACAAGGTGAAGTGGTGACATACATTGTTGCTCCCTCACTGCTGTTGTTTGAGCGCGCAATTTTTGTTATTGCGTTAGCTTCAGCATGCAGTACATAAGGGATTGTCAGTCCCTCTTCGTCTTCGCATACGTTGCTGAATCCTGATGGCGTACCGTTATAACCGTCTGATATTATCATCTTGTCTTTCACTATAAGGGCTCCCACCTGACGGCGTTTGCAGTATGAGTTTTCAGCCCATATGCGCGCCATGCGCATATATCTTTTGTCTAATATTTCTTGTTTGTTTTCCTGTTCCATAATTATTGATTTAAAGAACCTAAGGGATAAAATTGTATGTATTCTGATTTATTTGAATTGAATAATTTTATACATTTAGAATCTCCTCTATAAAAATTAGCAGATTTTATGGCATCATAAAAAGTTTTATCCAGACCGGAAATATTACCTTGGGTCTGTATGTTTATATAGAAGCTTTTATCTTTGCTCATAGCATTCCATGTTCCTTTAAACGTGAAATTTTCACCTTTACCGGAAACATTACCGTTTTCTTCAAATATAATATTGTAATAATCTGTCTTTTTGTTGATTTGACTCAAATCGTCAATATTTAAATTAAGTTTATAGTTATTATCGTCTTTCCAATTGGTTGTGGTATATGAACCACTCCAATGCCATGTCTTATCGTTTGCAAAGATTTCGAATACATCATCCTCCTGATTGCATCCGCATAATGCGATTGAAAGTACAATCAGCGTGAATATATATTTTATTGTTCTTGTCATATAAAAAATTATTTAATTCCATTTCTTCTAAGTAAAGCCTCAATACCCGGTTCCTGTCCGCGGAAACGTTTGTACAGTGTCATAGGATGCTCTGTTCCGCCTTTCGACAGTATATTGTCTCTGAAAGACTGTGCCACTTCGCGGTTGAATATACCTTTTTCCTTGAATACTGAGAATGCGTCCGCATCAAGCACTTCAGCCCATTTGTAGCTGTAGTACCCGGCAGAATATCCTCCGGACATGATGTGTCCGAACTGTACACTCATACATGTGTCATCTACCTGCGGAAGAAGCTGTGTCTTTTCCCATGCCTTCTTTTCATATTCCTTCACGTCGCCGTCGAATGCTTCTTTTCTTGTGTACCATGCCATATCCAGAAATCCGAAACTCAACTGTCGCAGACATGCATATGCCACGTTGAAGTTCTGCGAATCGATGATACTCTTGATGAGGCTCTCTGGAATAGCTTCACCGGTGATATAATGTCTGGCAAATGTGTTCAGGAATTCCTTTTCCACCGCAAAGTTCTCCATAATCTGTGATGGAAGTTCCACGAAGTCCCAATACACGTTGGTTCCGCTCATACATTGGAATCGTGTGTTGGCAAACATTCCGTGCAGCGCATGACCGAATTCATGCAGGAATGTGTTTACTTCCGAGAATGTTAGCAGGGCAGGCTTGTCGGCTGTAGGTTTTGTGAAGTTCATCGTAACCGAAACATGCGGGCGGCTGTTCGTTCCGTCATCTTCTATCCACTGCTCCTTGTAGCTAGTCATCCATGCTCCGGAACGCTTGCCTTCCCTTGGATGGAAGTCGGTGTAGAGCACAGCCAGGAAACTTCCGTCGGCATCAAACACTTCGAAAGCCTTTACGTCAGGATGATACACCGGTATATCCTTGTTCTCACGGAATGTTATTCCGTATAGTCTTGTGGCAAGTCCGAATACACCTTCTTTCACCTTTTCAAGTTCGAAGTATGGTCTCAACGCCTCTTCGTCAAGGCTGTATTTGCGGCTTTTCAGCTTCTCGGCATAGAAAGAGAAATCCCACGGCATAAGTGTGAAACCGTCTCCTTCGGTTTCCTTTGCCAACTGTTCTATCTCTTCTATCTCCTTATGTGCGGTAGGGGAGTATGCTTCCAGCAGGTCGTTCAGGAGTCTGTAAACATTCTCACTGTTTTCTGCCATTCTTTTTTTCAATACATAGTCTGCATATGTCTCGAATCCCAGCAGTTGAGCAATTTCCATACGCTTGTTTACCAATTGTTTCACAATTTCGATATTGTTCCATTCGTCATTGTGTGTACACTGTGTATTGTATGCCATATACATCTGCTTTCTCAGTTCACGGCAGTTGCTGTATTTCATGAACGGCACATAGCTAGGAGCCTGCAGAGTGAATACCCATCCTTCCTTGTCTTTACCTTTTGCTGTATGTTCGGCAGCTTCCACAGCGCTTTCAGGCAGTCCTTCCAGATCGTTCTTGTCTGTGATGTGCAGTTCGAATTTATTGGTTTCCTTCAGGTGGTTCTGCGAGAATTTCAGCGTAAGCGTACTCAGTTCGGCAGACAACTTTCTGAAAGTCTCCTTGTCATCATCGTTCAGGTTGGCGCCGTTTCTGATAAATCCGTCGTATGTTTTTTCAAGCAATCTGTTCTCTTCTGCGGTCAGCTCCAGACTGTCTTTCTTTTCATATACTTTTTTCACCTTTTCGAACAATACCGGATTCAGACTGATGTTATTACTGTGTTCGGTCAGTTCAGGCATCAGCTTTTCCGCTATGGCATCCAGCTCGTCGTTGGTTTCGGCGCTCATCAGATTGAAGAACACTGTAGTTACCTTGTCCAGAAGTTTTCCCGAATGTTCCAGTGCCAGTATTGTATTTCCGAAGTCCGGCTCTTCCGTATTTTCGGTAATTGCCTTTATCTCTTCGTCTTCCACCCTCATGCCTTCCCTTATGGCAGGTTCGTAGTCCGAAATTTTAATTCTGTCGAAAGGAGTGGTATCGTGCGGTGTGTTATATGGTTGTAAAAATGGATTTGTCATATTTATATATTTTGATATTTCTAAAAACTAACAACTAAGAACTGACAACTCAACAGTTAATTCTTCACCTCCTCGGTAAGTTTAGCCAAGTCCTCTATGGTTATTTTCTTTCTTCCCAATGTTAGTATTCCTTTTTCCTGAAATTCGTTCAGGGCTCTGGATACGTTTATTCTTGTGTCGTCTATCAGTGAAGCCAGATCTTCCATCGTGATGAACAGTGTTTTCTTTCCGTATGGAATCACACATCTCAGCGCGAAGAAGTTCATAAGCTTTTCTTTGGTACATCCTATGTGCGAGTTCCACAGCTTGTTGTTCGCAGTCTGTGCCCTGTTGCTCAGGATGTTCAGATAGTTCAGGTTGAAAATTTCGTATTTGCACAGATTTGTAAGAATGTAGCTTTTGTCAATGTTCAGAGTATCTACATCCCCGGTTGCAGTGTACGATGCATTATATTTTGTGCGCATCCCGAATAGTGACTGTGGTTCTATTATGTATGGAGCCTGTACCTCTTCCACAATCTTGAAGTTGTGTATCGGATCGTTTGTTGTGACGGCAACCTTGCCTTCAAGTATGAAAATCAGACTGTTGCATCTGTCATCCTGCGAAACGATGTTCTGTTTGGCTTCATATTTATGAAATCCCATTTTCACCTTTTCTATGATGCTGGTTATATTTTCTTTAGTCAATCCCTGGAACAGTGGCAGCTCCAGTAGTGTATCGTACATCGAAACCTTCATAATCCGTTAAATTTATTGAGTGTAAATCTTTATTTTAACATACAAAGTTAACAATTTATTTTGTATCACTACATCAGTGTGTATATTGATTTTAGTATTTTTTTCCTTAATGTGTATGAATAATGATTTTTTATGTATTTTTGTAATGTAAAAAATATATCATTAAAATGAAAACGTTATTTATCCAGCCTGCATCGGTTCCTTTTTTGGGAGCGTTCGATGTTCAGCAGTTTCTCAGTGCATTCATAGTGTTGTTTGCCGTGATAGATATAATTGGTTCTATTCCAATCATTTTGGATTTGAAGCAGAAGGGTAGGCCTGTAAATGCTATGAAGGCTACACTGATAGCTTTTGCCCTGCTGATAGGTTTCTTTTATGCCGGCGATATGATGCTTAAACTTTTCCAGGTTGACATTGCATCCTTTGCTGTAGCCGGTGCCTTTGTTATTTTTATGATGTCGCTTGAGATGATTCTGGATGTGGAGATATTCAAGAACACGGGTCCTATAAAGGAAGCTACCCTAGTACCTTTGGTATTCCCGCTGTTGGCAGGAGCCGGAGCATTCACAACGCTGCTTTCATTGCGTGCCGAGTATGCCCCTATTAATATAGTATTGGCACTGACACTTAATATGGTGTGGGTATTCATAGTTTTGAAGCTGACAGACGTGATAGAACGTTTCCTTGGAAAGGGCGGAATATACGTAATCCGCAAATTCTTCGGTATAATTCTACTGGCTATTTCTGCCAGACTTTTTACAGCAAATCTAACTTCGTTGATAGAGCAGTTTCAGGCTTTGAAATAAGGCTTTGATACGTTTAAAAAAAACGGGCGTTCATTTAAGGTGAAACGGACGCACGTTTAAAGTGAAATGGGCGCACGTTTAAAGTGAAACGTACGCTCGTTTTTTACCCCTTATTTCTGTACTCCAAAGGACTCATTCCAACGTGTCGTTTGAAGTACTTTCCGAAGAACGACATATTGGCAAAATTCAGAGAATCCGATATTGCCTGAATGCTTTGTTGTGTAGATTTCAATTGCGATTTAGCGTCCATTATCACCATCGATGATATTATGTCCGCACAAGTCTTTCCTGTGGCTTGTTTCACTATTGAACAAAGGTGAGCATGCGTAATCCCCAATTTCTCGGCATACCATGCCACGTTCCTGTTGTCGTTGTAGTGCTGCATCACCAGTTGAGTGAATCCCTTGCACAGCTGCTCGCTTTTTGATGAGGCTATGTCATCCTTTACCGATTTCTTCTTATATATTAATGAGATGCCTTTGTGCACGTCGGTGAAAATATTGTCCGCAATTTCCATCCTTATTTTTTCGTCCAAGTGTTCATATACATCTATCATAAGGTTGTAATACTTTTCTGTCATCACGGCACCCTCGTCAGACAGTGATAATTTGGGCTTTCCCAAAGTGGAGTAGATGGCATCAAGTAGAATTTTCGATTTGTCGTTTTTTTCTATATATCTTGACGAGAAACCTAAGAAATATATTTTCAAGTTTCCTTTCAGGTCGTTAATCTGAAAGATGGAGCCAGGCATCAGCGTTATTATATCGTTTTTCCTTACCGTGAGGTGGTTCAGGTTGACAGATGCTTCAATTTCTCCATCCATACATAGTGCAATGATTTCACATTTCAGTCGGACGGGATAGTTTTTGTACATTCCCAGCAGTTCTTTGCTTATGTCTGTACCAGACAGCCAGTCCTCAGGCAGATCGAATTTAGGTATTGTATTGTCCATTGTAGTATAGTTTACGTTTATGCACAAAAGTAATAAATTTGAAGTATAGACCAATGAATATATTAATAAAAGTCTATAAAATATTAAAATAATAACGATTGTGAATAAATAAAATCTTGCATATATTAAAAATAGGACAAAAATATCAAGAATAGACCTTGCAGGGGATTGCGTTGTGGCTTTACTTTGCATTTGGATTTTAATAAATTAGATAGCTAAAAATGAAAAAGTTTATTTACTCGTTTATGCTTGCAGTCGTTGGTATGACTACAGCATTATTTACTTCATGTACAAATGAAGAATCAATTAATTTCCCTATAGAGGAAGAACTGGCCGGTAATTATAAAGGTAAGCTTGAAGTAACTGTAGATGGACAAAATCTTGGAGAACAGTCACAAAAGATTACAGTAGAAAAAGCCAGTGAAAAGTCAATTAACCTGTCACTTAAGAATTTCTCTTTTATAGGTATAAATTTAGGTGATATTGAATTGAATGATTGTCCTTTATCCGAAAACTCAGGTAACTATGCTTTTACAGGTACTACATTGTTGGATACAGAAATGCTGAAAGCTGATGTAAAAGCAACCGGAACTATAGGTGGTGGTAAGGTAGAAATAAGTATGGATATTGATGCAGATCTTGCAGGGGTTAAACAGTCTGTAAAGGTGGTTTATACCGGTGAGAAACTTAAAGGTACTGAGAGTTCTGAGGCAAAGATTACAAAGTTTATTTTCGATAGAAATGTAGCTGCTGTTGATTCTTTGGTTATTTCTCAACCTGTAATAGATGAAGAATCAAAAACTATAACTTTTATGGTGGCAGATACAGCTAAAGCTGAGCATCTTGCTGCTTTGGTTCCTACAATTGAGGTATCGGAAAAAGCAACTGTAACTCCAGGAAGCGAGGTGGCTCAAGATTTTTCAAATGGAAGAAAAGTAAAATATATTGTTGAAGCTGAAGATGGAACTACAGTTGAATACACAGTTTCTATCAAAGGATTTGGTGATTATTTTGGATTTGAAGAATGGTATGAAGGTGGAATCTATCCTGATATCCCAAATGTGAACCCTTGGGCTTCATGTAATGCGGCAGTTGCGTTGATAAAAAATATGGGACCCATATTGGGTGGTCCAACTTATGAAGGAGGTTATCCTATTGTTGCTACTGATGATGCTTATTCTGGAGAAAAAGCTGCAGTTTTGGAATCGGTTGATACCAAAGGTGGCAGTATGGGAGGAACTAAAGTACCTAAAGTTACAGCAGCAACAGTATTTTTAGGTAGTTTTAATGCATTTGCTGGTTTATCTAATCCTATGGCAACTACCAGTTTTGGTATTGTTTATGAAAAACAGCCTTTGAAGGTTACTGGATATTATAAGTATACTCCGGGAAAAGAATTTTATAATAGTGACGGTGAACTGGTTGAAGGAAAAGTTGATGAATGTTCAATGAGTGCTGTACTTTATGAAATTACTGATGATAAAGAAACTTTAGATGGAAGTAATATCTATTCTTCTGACAAAATTGTAGCTAAAGCAATGTTCAAGAGTAGTAAAACTGTAACTGAATACACTCAGTTTGAATTGAATTTGGAATATTTGAAAGATTACGATCCTACCAAGAAATATAAATTTACGGTTATACTCTCAGCTAGTGCGGATGGTGCCGCATATAATGCTGCAGTAGGAAGTAAGTTGATTGTAGATGATGTGATTGTAGTCAATAAGAAATAATTATCTATATCTAATTTAAAAGAGGAAAAAAAGAGAGCTCGGATTTTTCGGGCTCTCTTTTTTCTCTTTTAGAACTGATATCCAAATCCGAAGTTCAGATAAATTGGATACATGGAAAATGTGATAGTCTTAAAATTGTTGTTGAATATATCATTAAGTCCCCAAGTTAGGTCTGCATGTACAGTAAGGTGCTTGTATGCTTTCCATTCACCACCTATCTGTGCTCCCCATTGAAATTTCCTGAGTTCGTTTGAGAAATCATATGTGGCAATATTTTCTCCTTCAAATATTATTTTTGAACCGGTAGCATCAGGTGTACGTAAATGTCCTTCGTAAACGTTGCCGTCAAAATCTCCATCCATCATATATGAAAAGTAAGGCCCTGCGGATATTTTCCATCTGTCGCTGATTTTATACACTCCAAGTACGGGGAAAGACAGAAGAGACATTTTTGCCCTTGTTTTTACTCCCCCTGTCCATAATCCTTCAACTTTTCCTCCTGTTTCGCTTATGATGGCCATATTATAGTTCTTTACTGTTGCTTCGGTCTTCATGTCTTTACTGTCAAGTCTGAGTCCAACACTTATTCCGAAATTTTTCTTATTGTTGATCCATTTTGTGGCATATCCTTCTATAGTAATAGCAAGTCCAGGAGAGTAGCTGTCAATGCTTCTTATTTCTTGAGGTAGTGGTATAGGTGAAGATCCACCGATATTTATTCCTGCTCTTACATCATAGCTTATCCCGTTGAGGTAAGACCATATCAATCCCTTGTGTGTGTTTTCGTTTTCTGATTTTGAATATGAAATTTGCAATGAGCATGCAAGGCATATTAATGCCATTATTATTCTGTTTGTCATTTCTTTTATTGGTTATTTGTTTCACATACAATTTCAAGTTCATCTACCCAAAGTGTGCTTCCTATTGCACCAATGAAGTATGCGCCGTTTATACTTGAAGATAATACAATTGCTAATTTGTATTTTCCGTTTTTCAAATTGTCCATATCTATGGATTTTCCATTTTTAGTTTCGAACGGAATGTCGAAATATGTCCATTCGTCTGTTTCTTTAGCGTCCTCAGCCTTAATACGAGCTAGATTTACTATGCTAGGGTCGGTCAATGAATTTCCACCATTAAGGAAAAAGTCGTTATTCTGTGCTTCATACATTACAGCATAAATATCGAAGCTGTCTTTGCCGTCAATAGGTTTTTTTTCTGCATCAGTCATTTGTTGGCCGGCTTTGAATTTGTAATATCCGGTCATTCGGGTAGGTATCTTTGTAAATGGATAACCGAATAGTGTAGCTTCAAGTGGCTTTAAAACTGCATTTGAAGATTCGAAAGAGCCTATGAAAAGGTTTCCTGCAGCTATAGGCATACTTACCTGTTGTCCGAAACCTCCTGTATCCTTGGTCTCAAGTTTTATGCAATAGCCTTTTTTACCTTCAGCTACTTGTGATGTTGGGTAGTCGTTGGCATTGTTTGCAATACCGGTAAGTTTGTACCCTGGATTTCCGCTAGCCCATTGCAGCTTTTTGCTTTGGTCGCTTAGATATAGGATATGATATGGATTTGTTTCCGCAAGATTGTCAAAAGAATATAGTAGAGGTAGCTCCATTTTGAAAATGCTGATATCGTATTCGGCATTATTGCTTTTATCTTCTGATGTTACAATAAATTTCCTGTTGTCAGACAAGCTGAAATCATAAATAGGAGGATTGTCTTTGGGTTGCTTTTCTTTTGGTTCTATAGTAGCACCTTCCGGCAATTCGAATACCAGCTCTTGTTGTGAGATATCTGCTCCATCCTGTACGTAAATATCAATTTTTTTGTTTTCGCTGTTGATAGTCAGTAGTTGGATGCTTGAACCTTTGCATCCGTCAATTGCTGCTTCAACATTTAGTGCCTCTTCCTGTATGCATGAAGCTAGGCATAGAGATAAAGTAAGTCCTGTGATAAAAAAGTGTTTTTTCATACGTAAATATTAAGCGTCCTACACATAGAGTAGGACAGGTTTATACTAAAATTGATATAAAACCGAGTGTTTTGACAAAAGAAAGATTAGCACTCATG
>NZ_JACJLE010000072.1 GCF_016901995.1 Bacteroides caecigallinarum
AAGTAGCGACAATCTCTTTTACACCGTCAATAGGGCATTGGCGGCTGTCGGGGATACCTTGGGAATTAAACTTAAACATAATGCTGCTTAATTTTGATTAGTTACTTATCATGAAATAATATACATTATAACAGATATGCTTTTAAACGAATTTTTATCTTATGTAAAGACCGGCAAGGCTCTCAGTACAGATGAGATACATGCCATTATGGGTGAGATGAGTGAAGAAGCGCGCCGTGTGACATTCCGTCTGAACTCATCTTATCACACTCCGTCTGAGGTTAGAGAATTGCTTTCCGAACTGTTCGGATATAAGGTGCCTGAATCGTTGCGTGTTTTTCCTCCTTTCTATTCTGATTTCGGGAAGAATATACACGTTGGTGAAAATGTTTTCATAAATGCCTGTTGCCATTTTCAAGATCATGGAGGTGTAACTATCGGTGACGGCTGTCAGATAGGTCATAATGTGGTGTTCGCTACTCTCAATCACGGATTGCAGCCTGAAGAACGTGGCATTACTTATCCTGCTCCGATTGTTCTCGGCAAGAATGTTTGGGTAGGTTCAAACTCTACTATTCTTCAGGGAGTAACAATAGGCGACAACGCCGTGATAGCTGCCGGGGCCGTGGTGACCAAGGATGTTGAGGCCGGAACTATAGTAGGCGGCGTACCTGCCCGTTTCATAAAAAGGATATAATAAATATATGCATATAATATGAAAACAAAATTACTTTTAATCGTTCAAATTCTAATAATTAGTGCTATGACAAATCTAAATGCGCAAGACAAAAAGACTTTCGCACCAAGCGATAAAGTCGTGACAGAACGAGTTTCGTTCAAGAACCGTTTCGGCATAACTCTCGTTGCAGATATGTATCGTCCTAAAAATGCAGAAGGTCCGTTGCCTGCATTGGCTGTGAGCGGTCCTTTCGGTGCAGTAAAGGAACAGTCGTCCGGGCTTTATGCACAGACTATGGCTGAACGTGGATTCCTTACAATAGCTTTCGATCCGTCTTTCACAGGCGAGAGTGGGGGAGAGCCGCGATATGTGGCATCGCCTGATATAAATACCGAGGATTTCAGTGCGGCTGTGGATTATCTGACAACTCGTCCGGATGTCGATTCTGAGAGAATAGGAATAATAGGTATATGTGGATGGGGAGGATTTGCCTTGAATGCCGCAGCCATAGATACCAGAATAAAGGCTACTGTGGCAGTGACCATGTACGACATGAGCCGTGTAACTGCAAACGGATATTTCGACTCTATGGATGAGGACGCACGTTATGAACTTCGCAAGAAACTAAACGAGCAGCGTACTATCGATGCTAAAAACGGAAGCTATGCCCTTGCCGGTGGAGTGGTTGACCCGCTGCCTGAAGATGCTCCACAATTCGTCAAGGATTACTATGCTTACTACAAGACTCCACGCGGCTATCATCCACGTTCGCTCAACTCAAATAACGGATGGAATGTCACTTCGTCACTATCATTCATCAATACTCCTCTGTTGACATATAGCAGTGAGATAAGGAGTGCCGTACTTCTGGTTCATGGTGAGAAAGCACATTCGCGTTATTTCTCTGAAGATGCTTTCAAGAAACTCAAGGGTGATAATAAAGAGCTTCTCATTGTTCCCGGTGCGAGTCATGTAGATTTGTATGACAATGTAGCAGGCGTAATCCCATACGACAAGATTGAGAAATTCATACGCGACAATATGAAATGATTACAGTTTATTAAAACGAAAAAAGAGAAAATCAGTTGGCTATGCCTTTTGATTTTCTCTTTTTTCGTGATTCCGCTGCGATTCGAACGCAGGACCCACGCCTTAGAAGGGCGTTGCTCTATCCAGCTGAGCTACGGAACCATCCTTATAATATTTTCTGCATTTAAGTGATTCCGCTGCGATTCGAACGCAGGACCCACGCCTTAGAAGGGCGTTGCTCTATCCAGCTGAGCTACGGAACCATCCTTAATTGCGGTGCAAAGGTAGATGTAATTTTTTAATTATACAAGTTTTTTATGTTTCTTTTTTCTCGTTTTGTCCGAGTTTTCTTTTAAATGGCTCTACTTTATCCCTATTTATTACACAGTCCTTGGTATTCGCAATATGATACTGAGTATTGCAAAAATACACAATACTATAGGATAGTACAGATATTCCATGATATTTAGCGGAGAAACAGATGCCAGTTCTGCCGCAATCAGCATTTGTGCGCCGTAAGGGATTATTCCTTGAATTACGCATGAGAATATGTCTAGTATGCTGGCGCTTCTTCTCTTGTCAATCTTGTATTCCTCAGCTATTTCGGAAGCAAGAGGCCCTACGGTAATTATGGCTATTGTGTTATTTGCGGTACACATATTTGCCAGGCTTACCAGTGCTGCAATACTGAATTCAGCTCCTCGTTTTCCGCTTACTTTTTTGGTGAGTTTGTGAAGTATGTAATCCACTCCTCCGTTGAAACGTATCAGTTCAAGCATTCCTCCGGCCATAAGAGTAATGATGATGAGTTCGCCCATTCCTGTTATTCCCTGTCCCATCGAGCCGAACCATCCGAAGAAATCGAATGCTCCGTATGCCATTCCTATTATACCTGTAGATATAATTCCGAGCAGGAGGACTAACATTACATTCACTCCTGCAATTGCCGTTACCAATACTATTATATAAGGTATTACCTTTCCCCATTCTATGCTTCCGGTTGGAGCAACGGTTTCTACATTATTCCCATAGAATATGTAATAGGCAAAGACCAGAATTGCGGCAGGCAGTGCTATGAGCATATTCATTCTGAACTTGTCTCTCATCTGACAGCCTTGCGTTCTTGTTGCTGCAATGGTAGTGTCTGATATAAATGAAAGATTATCACCAAAGAAAGCTCCTCCGATGACCAATGCCGTCATAAATGGAATTCCCACGTCTGTCTTTGCGGCTATTCCCACAGCAACCGGTGTAAGTGCCACTATTGTACCCACTGATGTTCCGATAGATAACGAAATGAAGCACGAAGCCAGAAACACACCGGCAAGCAGCAGACTGTCCGGAAGGAGATGAAGAGTTAGATTTACGGTGGCGTCTATGGCTCCCATAGCTTTTGCTGATTGTGCAAATGCTCCTGCCAGAATGAAAATCCATATCATCATCATGATATTCTTATTGGCAGCTCCTATGGAATATTGTATTATTCTGTCGTTCAGGCTGAGGCCTTTTGTAGTAGCTACTGCATATATCGATGCTACAAGGAATGCAACTGTAATAGGAACCTTGTAGAAGTCATTCACTATTATAGACGTTACCAGATAGAGACACAGGAATACAGCCAGAGGCATAAGTGCAGCCCCGCTAGGCTTGTTTATAATAGGTGTAAGTTTGTTTAAGTTCATTATATATTTCAGATGTTGTTAGTCCTGACATGAGCGTCGAGGTAGAAATCAATATTTTCTTTCGATATGAGAGTTATAGGCATATAGTTATATGGCTTGACTTCTTTCTTCAGAATGAGATGTTCGAACAGACATTCTATACAGCTTTGTCCCTGCTCTGTAGGCTGCTGTGCTATAATGAAATCAATAGTTCCCGTCTTTAGGCATTTTACGTTTCTTCTCAGTAGGTCGTAGCCCATCAGCTTGAAGCCTTTGCGGTTTATTTTCTGCATGTATTCGCCAATGATATACGCTTTCGAGTTGAACGTAATTCCGCAATTTATCTCAGGATGTTCGGCAAAGAACTCTTCCATTAGCTTTTCATTGTTTTCCGGATTTTTTACGTAGAAGTTCAATTCGTAAAGCTTTATTCCAGGACAATTGTTCTTTATGTATTCGCGGAAACCTTCTTCACGGTTTCTTTGCTGGTTTGAGCCAAGTCTTCCTCCGTATATAAGGCGGAATATCACAACCGGCTCGTTATGCTCAGCCATAAGGCTTAGGATGCGGGCTGCAAAGTATCCGCTGCTGTGCGAACTTTGTCCGTAGAAACTCAGCGGATTAAGTGATTTTATGTTTGAATCCAGAAATATGAATGGAATGTTTCTTTCTTTAAGTTGTAAGACAGTTGATTTAGTTTCGTCTTCTGAACTTGGGGCCATAATCACTCCGTCCGGCATGGATTCAAGCATTTTCTGTCCGGCTTCGGCAAAGGCTCCTGATTCATATTGGTCATAATATGAGATGTTCAGTTTTATATTGAAGTCCTTGTATGTACTTACGGCGTGTTCCATACCTGCCTCAATATCTATCCAATAGTCCTCATTTGTGTGTAGTGGGAGAAGACATGCCAGATTATATTTTTTGTTGGACGCCAATGCACTGGCATACATGTTTGGCTGGTAGTTCATCTGTTTCAGGATTTCTTCAACCTTTTTCTTGCTTGATTCCGATACACCCGATCTTCCGTGTATTACTCTATCTACTGTTCCCACAGAAACTCCTGCCTTTATGGCTATGTCCTTTATGCGTATTCTTTCAGACTTGTTTTCTCTCATATTTACACCTTATTATATATGCCGTAAGATGAATTATTACGGAAATAAATTTTTTTCGATACAAAATTATAACTTTTTTTGGTATTATGAAAATATGTTGTACCTTTGTGTGCGCACACGAATTGATTTCTTAATCAATATCAATTGCGTGTATTTGTTTGATTTATTATATGTAAGAATAAATAAACCTATTTCAATAAAAATATTTTATTATGGCAAAAATTGTTACACTTGGAGAAATTATGTTGAGATTATCCACTCCGGGTAATACTCGTTTCGTTCAGTCAGATTCATTTGATGTAGTTTATGGTGGTGGCGAAGCTAACGTAGCTGTAAGCTGTGCAAATTATGGTCACGATGCATACTTCGTAACTAAACTTCCTAAACACGAAATCGGACAGTCTGCTGTAAACGCACTTCGCAAATATGGTGTTAAGACAGACTTCATCGCTCGTGGTGGCGACCGTGTAGGTATCTACTATCTTGAAACTGGTGCTTCTATGCGTCCAAGTAAGGTTATCTATGACCGTGCTCATTCTGCTATTGCTGAAGCTGATCCATGTGATTTCGACTTCGATGCTATCATGGAAGGTGCTGACTGGTTCCACTGGTCTGGTATCACTCCTGCTATCTCTGACAAGGCTGCCGAACTTACAAAACTTGCTTGCGAGGCTGCTAAACGTCACGGTGTAACAGTTTCTGTTGACCTTAACTTCCGTAAGAAACTTTGGACAAAGGAAAAAGCTCAGTCTATCATGCGTCCTTTGATGCAGTACGTTGACGTATGTATCGGTAACGAAGAAGATGCTGAACTTTGCCTTGGCTTCAAACCAGACGCTGACGTAGAAGGCGGTAAGACAGATGCAGAAGGCTACAAAGGTATCTTCACTGCAATGGCTAAGGAATTCGGATTCAAATATGTAATCTCTACTCTCCGCGAATCATTCTCTGCAACTCACAACGGTTGGAAAGCTATGATTTACAATGGCGAAGAATTCTATACTTCAAAACGTTACGACATCGATCCTATCATCGACCGTGTAGGTGGTGGTGACTCATTCTCAGGTGGTATTATCCACGGATTGCTTACTAAGCCTAACCAGGGTGCTGCTCTTGAATTCGCAGTTGCTGCTTCTGCATTGAAACATACTATCAACGGCGACTTCAACCTTGTTTCTGCTGAAGAAGTTGAAGCTCTTGCAGGTGGTGACGCAAGCGGTCGTGTACAGCGTTAATAGTCTAATCATTTAAAAAGAATATTCAAAATGGCAAAATTCGATAAAGTTGCGGTATTGAACAAGATTGGTTCAACCGGTATGGTTCCTGTATTCTATCACAAAGATGCAGAAGTTGCAAAGAAAGTTGTAAAGGCTTGCTATGACGGTGGTGTTCGTGCATTCGAATTCACAAACCGTGGCGACTTTGCTCACGAAGTATTCGCTGAAGTAGTGAAATACGCTGCAAAGGAATGTCCAGAAATGGCAATGGGTGTAGGTTCAGTAGTTGATCCTGCTACTGCAGCTCTTTACATTCAGCTTGGTGCTTGCTTCGTTGTAGGCCCATTGTTCAACCCTGAAATTGCTAAGGTATGTAACCGTCGTTTAGTAGCTTACACTCCTGGTTGCGGTACTGTTTCTGAAGTAGGTTTCGCTCAGGAACTTGGTTGCGACTTGTGCAAGGTATTCCCAGGTGATGTTTACGGTCCTAACTTCGTTAAGGGTATGATGGCTCCAATGCCATGGTCTAAGCTTATGGTAACTGGTGGTGTAGAACCATCTAAGGAAAACCTTACAGCATGGATCAAGGCTGGCGTATTCTGCGTAGGTATGGGTTCTAAGTTGTTCCCTAAAGATAAAGTTGCAGCAGAAGACTGGGCTTACGTAACAGACAAATGTGCTGAAGCTCTCGGCTATATAGCAGAAGCTAGAAATAAGTAATAAAAGGTTATAAAAGGTGTATTTATGGAGCGCCGGTGTGCTTGTCGTTTCCGACAGGTGTGCCGGTGCTTTTTTTATGGATTTTCTTTTTTTATATCAAAAAAATTCCCATCTTTATTGTCACACGTTCGTGTCACTGTCGTTACACGTTGGTGTCACTATAGTCACACGTTAGTGTAACCGTCGTCACACGAACGTGTCACGGTTTAAAGTTATATATGTTTTATTGATTTGTAATAATAACCCTAATATAATATACTATGCCAATAAAGTTTGATTTGTTTGAAAATCCTGAAAGAGAAGGTGTTGAAGTTCCAGAGTTTCATGCTAAAGTTATAACTAAAGGACTTGAGACGACAAGAACTCTACGTGAGAGTATCCAGAAAAAATGTACTGTCACGGCATCTGACGTTGAGGCTGTGCTTACAGCGTTGGGTGATGAAATGTTTGAAGCCTTTAGTAATGGTTACTCTGTTTATTTGCACGGAATAGGTTATTTCAATCTTAGCCTGAAATGTTCTCCCGATATAAATCTTAATAATATATCATCTTCTGATATAAAAGTCAAAGGAATACGTTTTCAACCAGATAAGGAATTGTCAAGAAGATTATCTAACGTGGAATTCGTACATATGAAAAACAGCGGTCGTCATTCCAGTAAAATGAACCTTTCTGAAATTACTGAAAAGATTGAAAAATATTTTACAGATAATCAGATCCTGCGACGTCCTGATTTCGAGAAGCTGACAGGTTTCAATAAGTCCAAATCAATAAGGACATTAAAGTTGCTTGTTGAAGAAGGTATGCTGAAGAATATCGGTACAATGCGGATGCCTATTTATGTGTTACAATAAATTTTATTCATGTACAAGTAAATGTATTTGTATAATCATGGTTAAGACAAAAAATAGTGATAACGATCAGATGTTTGTTTTGATTTTACCCAATGGCATCTCATATCATGCCAATGGCCAGTTCACAAAGAGTTTAATTTGATTTAAAGTGTAATTAATAAAATGAGAAAAATTTATCCTAAAGAATGGGTGTCTATGCATCCATATACTAAAACAGGTGCTACAGATAATTATTACTGTAGATTGGTAAACAGAATAATTGACGTACTATATGATTATGATATAATGGAAGGGGAAATTGAGCCTGAAGACGAGATTTACGAAGATACGGCGATATTTCTTGTCGGATGGTTCGAAGATATCATTTCGCAGACCGGTGTCTGGCAGGTGTTCACTTCGCAGTGCGAAAAACGGTATGGCAGCCGATTGCCTTTCTATGAACCGGGCGAAGATTATTATCCAGACGAGATAAACGTGGAAGATGTACGCTTCATTCTTTGGCATTGCTTTCAGAGAGATAAAATAGGGAAGAAAATCTATAATCCGGAAAACACCGGTATTCTGGCATTGGCAAATGAAATATACGATATCTTTGACGAGGAGTTCGAGACAGCCCCAGTGAATGAAAGGCTTCAGGATTTCTTTGATTTCTCTTATTTGACTGAGGATGATTTTATGGAATACAGAAGTAAAGTGGAGTGGTTCTATTTTAATTCATATATCAACATGGGCTGTTATGAATGTTATTTGGATAGCCTTTCCGAGTATATGGAGGAATTAGAGAAACGTGAGGACCTTGATGCACGCACGATGGATTTGATGATATATTCCTTTAAGATAAATTCTGTGTTGTCGGGAAGAACACCTCTTCTTGCCATTACTGCTCCTGAATATCTGAAACTTCTTCTTGAGGAACAGACTGTGAATCCTGTAGATGCACCATATATGAACGTGGACAGCAGGATGGAAGCATTATATTTGGTGACGGACGAGACAGAAGATTATTATTTGTTCAAAGAGGTTTCAGACAAGGAGGATACTTATAAAGTAATAAAAGATTCTATTGAACTTAACGCTCCAAAGCTGATTCCGGGTGATACTGTAGTTACATCAATTCTGTTCAAGTTTGGAAAGTATTGGCAACACAATGGTATTATGAATATCTATAGCATTAAAGATTTTCCGGAACTTGATGACATTAAGAATGAATTCTCGAATGCTAACAAAAAGGCAGCATACGATGACTTCCTTGCGGCAACAGAAGGAAAACACTTTGTATTTCTGAGAGGAAAAGAAGAGATGAGCGATTTCATTCATAATAGGATGAAATATAAAATAACTCAAGGACTGAAAATTCCTGATACAGGAAATGACGTATTGCTGTTGTGTGTTACTCTTAAACAAGGAATATCTGTTGTGCGTAACTATTGTGAATGTATCGCTTCGCCTGACAATCCATATTATAATAAGGAAAAGGCAGAAAAGAATGCATTTAATTTCTTGACAAATAGACAATTGATACCATATGAAACAGCGTGCGAACTTCTTGATAGAGGCTACCTGAAGGATGCAGCTTTGAATAGCACTAAAGGACTGGAATACGGTAAAGAGCTGGTTAGGAAGAATGGTCGGTTTATGTTGGATTATTTCTTCATCATGTGCAGGGAGAAAGATTTATGATAAAATATTGATTTTAGTTCAGTGACCGTTTTAGGTTACTGAACTGATTTCTGTATTGAATTCGTTCAGAGGTATCTCATATCCCTCCCATGACCAGCTAACGAATAGTTCTTCAGTGCGCGTATCTTTCTTGATAGTGACCTCATCGAATACCTTTAAGTTTTTCAGGAAAGGATATGTGTCAATCGGGATTGAATATTCCTTTATTCCGTCGGTTGTCTTAATAGTAAGAGTAAAGAACTTGCGGCTGATGGTCACGTCCTGAATGTTGTAGTCATCGTCAAGATATTCCGTGTTAAGCCTGTTTAGTAGGGTTTCTGTAAATATTTTCAGAGAATCATTGTCTTCGAATTTGCGGATAATGTTCCACCAAACCTGCTCATCCCTTTCTGCGGGTTTCTCTCTCGTAATTCTTTTGAGCCTTGACGGTATATTCAGGAAATTCTCATTCTCGTTGTTCCATTTAATTATTATCTCATTGCTGACGTCGTCGTATTTATACAGCCCGTAATACACGGTATAGTCTTCGGCGGCTGAATTAATAATGTTGCATGCCTGAATAGTGGTAAATTCATCATCATCATTTTCTTTGTTCCAGAATATCAGTGAGAAGTTTTCTTTCGGAATGAAAGTCTTGTTATCTTTTCCGGCTTCGAAAGTCTGACCGATATACATGCCGTGCAGTGGTGAGTTAGACTCACGGAAGAATAGAGTCCAAAGCTTTTCCCCTTTGAAATAAGCCACATCACTTTCATGCCAGTAGCTGAAATCCTCCCATTCGGCGAAGGCTGCTCCAAGTTCAAGAATACTGTTTATATAATCCGGGTCGGCAAAATATCTCAAAACATGAATATTGTTCACCATAAGTCCCCAAATGCACTGGGGAACATTTTTGATAATATTATCCGAAAGATATGCCAATGAAGTGGAATGTCCTATAGCATTTTCTGGAATGTGTAGTTTGAGGACGGAACAAATGTGCGAGGTGTGTTCTTTCAGCAGATTGTGGAATTGTACTGTGTTTCCTGCATACGGATCAATCTTTTTCATTTTTATATACAGCACCATCACTGTGCCGAAGTACACGTAGGGTCTGTCCCTGTATAGTTCGTCTAGCTGCGGTATGTAAGGACCGAAATCTTCAGGATAATCTTTGAAGTCACTAGTCACGAAGTCTGTCAGAATCCTGTCCGGGCTAAAAGTATTATCATCATAAACATTTCCATCCTTTATTGCATCATATAGAATCCTGCCTATCCTGAACATCTCAGTGATGTCAATCAGGTCTGAATAATCCAAATCGAAATGAGTGCAGATATCATCAATGATATTGTCCACTGTAGAAGTCCGGATGTTCCCTTCTTTCAGTCTTGAGAAAGCCATCCTTCCTTTATATCCGAGGCGGCTTGCAAGTGCGGAGGCCGAAGATTCGAAAACCCTGTTGTCGATGAGATATGTAAGAAGTTCTTTATTCGTGTCCATATATATTGTATCACATTTGATGTAAAGGTAATAAATAATCTTGTAAATTGCATTAAGCAAGGTAGAATAGTATCTTAATTGTCCAAATTTCCAAACGTAAACAAGCCAAATTTCCAAACAAAAATCCTCCAAATTGCCAAATAATTGTTTGAAAAGTATTGATTTACAAATAAATAAATTAACTTTGTGGAAAACTAATTTTATGGAATATAGAAAACGTATAGCAGATCAATTACTTCGTGATAAATTAGATGCTATGGGAGCTGTTTTAATTGAAGGTCCTAAAGCATGTGGTAAAACGACTACGGCTGAACAACAAGCCAAAAGTGTTATATATATGGATGACCCAAATAGACAAGGACAATACAAACAGATGGCACAGACCAATATACGACTTTTACTTGAAGGAGAAACCCCTCGCCTGATTGATGAATGGCAGGAAGTACCCCAGTTTTGGGATGCTATACGCTTTGAAGTTGACCATAGGGGTGAAGATGGTCAGTTTATGCTTACCGGTTCTGCTGTACCTGTCGATGCAAAAGATATTCATCATACCGGAACGGGGAGATACGGATGGCTCACAATGCGTCCTATGAGTCTGTGGGAATCAGGAGAATCTACAGGTGGAGTAAGTTTGAGAGACTTGTTCCTTGCTCCTGACACTATAGGGGCATTGAATAAACTTACATTGCCTATGCTTGCATTTGTTGTTTGTCGTGGTGGATGGCCAAAAGCGATACAGAAGAAAACAGAAAAGGCAGCACTATTGCAGGCGACAGAATATTATAAAGCCATAACAAACAGCGACATATCACGTGTGGACAACGTGAGACGTGATGCGGAACGTGCAAAAAGGATTATGCGTTCATACGCCAGACATCAAGGCTCTCAAGCGAGTATAGCTACTATTCTTTCTGATATATCGACAAACGAACCGGAAAACGTCAGCGATGAGACTGTTGGGTCATATCTTACTGCATTGCGTAAAATATTTGTGATTGAAGATATGCCGGCATGGAATCCTAATTTGAGAAGTAAAACCGCTGTTCGCACATCGGACACGAGATATTATGTTGATCCTTCAGTGGGTGTTGCCGCTCTTGGTCTTGGTCCTAATGATTTGATTAACGATTTGAATACGTTCGGGTTGTTTTTTGAAACGATGTGTATCAGAGACCTTCGTGTCTATGCCGATGCTTTGGATGGATCTGTTTACCATTATAGAGACAAGAATGGATTGGAGTGTGATGCTGTAGTACATCTGCGTAATGGTTCTTATGGTCTTATTGAAATAAAATTAGGAGGAGAAAAACTGATAGAGGATGGCGCAAAGACTTTAAAAGCTCTTTCAAATATTATAGATACTTCACGAATGAAAGCTCCTTCTTTTTGTATGGTACTGACGGGTGTAGGCGATTTTGCTTATAAAAGAACTGATGGAGTTTATGTTGTACCTATAGGATGTTTGAAGGATTAATCTTAACTCTAAGACTTTTAATCGCATCAAAATATAAGATTTCTGACTGTTTTGTATCAATAATCAATAGTTCTGATACAAAAATACATTTTCCTTTTTTTACACAAAGATATTTTATATGATAAAATCCGAGAACTTTAAATTTGTATTGCCTTTAGTGTAAAGGTAACAAAAAAATCCCACGAACAGGTGTCGTGTATTATAAAAAACGTATCTTTGTAATAAATAGTGCGTTTTTAGCTTTTATCCTAAGAAACGAAATCGCCAATTTCAGCAACAAGCAGGATAGGAGAACATGACGCTCATCTGTATTGTATATACTCGTGTACAGCCAATGCTGTATCCGTTTGTATAACCATACGGCGTGGGATTACTGTTTTCGCTTGTTGCTTGTAGGGTGTTTGGCGATGCCTGTTTCTTGATGAGTGAAAACAAGTCCTCACGCCTTTTTTGTTTTTGTGTAATGCTGAATTCGGAGGACTTATAAGCGGAAAAACACTTCATAATTATGGTTTAGAAATATTACTGATATGAATAAAGAATATGTTTTTTGGTTAAGTATCCATTCTTTAAATGGTGTTTAAACAGTGTTTAAATGGTATTCAAATAGTGTTTGAAAAGAGTTTGCAAAACAATTGCAAAAGCTTTGCAAAGATTAAACCCATAAAAAGAGCGTCATATTGAACAAAAAATGTATCTTTGCAATACACCGACCGGAGAAATGGTCTGGTGTTTACATAAGAAAGCGTTTTTTGCTTTATCCTAAAATCGAAATCGCCAAATTTTAGTAGAGGGATAGAGACAATATGACGCTCATCTGTTTTGTATATGTATTTGTGTACAGCCAATGTTGTACACTGTTTTTACATATCACAAACGGCGTGGGTTGATTGTTTCTTTATTCATTTCTACGAGGCGTTTGGCGATGCCCGATTTTGATGTTTAAAGCGGACAAGTCCTCACGCCTTTCTTTTTTATACTAATGAAAACATAATGCCTTTTCTGGGGATTGCGGGCATTTTCTAATAACGAAGGAGGTATTTATGCCACTTTTCAGAATTACAGTAAAGCAGTCGAAGGTCTCCAATGGAATCCGTCTTGAGAAAGGAATGTCAGTAGATGTAGTTTCAAATTCATTCAGTAATCCGGTTTCAACAAATGGTGGTCAGCCTGTGGTGGATGCTTTCAATCGTATCTATGGGGTTGATATAAAGAAGGCTGGGGCACTTAGTATGGTTTATTTGGATGTGGAGAAGATTGGGTGATTGCTTCAAGTAAACATATATTTAATCATATATATTATTGCAATAAATATATGGCAAAAGGTAATCTTTAAGGTGCAAAATAGAATAAAATATTTTTATCAGGGTGGTAGGTGATATATAATAAAAATTCTTAATATTTAAAATTTCATGTTATGATTTGTCCTAAGTGTGGTAGTAGCAATATTACAATAAAAGATTCAGGTGTGGCATCATTTGGAATGGAAGCTGTTAAAGGGACACTACAGACTGGTTATTGGGGATTTAAAGTAGCGAGTCGTATTACAGAAAATTTTGGTAATCCAGGGAAATTGGCGTCATTGGCTAGTCGTGGAGTTGCAGGCTTAATAAAATATGGTGCTGAAAATATAAAAACTAATGTAAGAAAGTGTAAATGCCATAAATGTGGTTACTATTGGCATTCTTTTAATGAATATTGATATTGATTTAAGTTTTTAATTATGGATAATAGTAAGTATAATAGTTCTTATTCAGAAAAAGGACTGTGGGAAAAAATCGCAAAATATGCAAAACAAGCTGGCAGAGGAGTTGTTGTTAATGCATTGAAATTGTATTATGCAATGGCATTAGGTGTTGCAACTCCTGCACAAGTCGTAGCTATAATCGGTGCTTTAGGTTATTTTATTTCTCCAGTTGATGCTGTTCCAGATGTTTTACCTGGTGGTTTAGCTGATGATGGTGGAGTGCTTGCATTAGCTGTTGCTACTTTAGCT
>NZ_JACJLE010000073.1 GCF_016901995.1 Bacteroides caecigallinarum
GGTTCCATATAATTACCTTCTCCCCATTCATTCCAAGATTTTAGAAAAATAATTTGTCTATCTTTTGTCTTTTTATTTACAATAGAAAATACTTGTTGTATATGTTTTGAAAATAGTTGAGGAGTCGAATTTAATAATACATAACCTGCACGTCCACTTCTTGGTGTATGATCCCAGTTAGGAATTAATGTAGGAAAAACATTATTATAACTATCTATTTCCGAAATAAAATAGGGATATGTATGGGCGTATTTATGAACTTGCGGAACCCTTAATATGTATGAATTAAGGAATTTATCAATACACCTTCTAATAAAAGGTTTTCGAGTCCTTGCTACATCTAAACCTACAGAAGTAATGGCATTGAAACCTTTTCCTAACACTTGCTTTACCATTTCTGGATTTAATTCCTTACTTTTATAAGCAACAAAGAATAAACCTTCAAGACCATTTTTTATTGCAAGTTCGTTCCAATATTCAATAAAATCTGATATTTGAGAAAACTCATCTTCTTTATATATCATAAAGAGTGGTTTTCCATCTATTTTTATATATCGTTTATCTTTAAATGCTGGCAATAAATGATAAAAGTGTTTTTCCCATTCCTCTTTATCTCCATAATTTTGTCCTATTAAAAGTTTCTTTTCTATAGTGCCATCAATATTCCAGAACTTAGAATGCCAAGACTCATTTGCCCAACACAAACAAAAAGGAAAATCCGGTTTACCTGTCCTTAGTACTTCTTCGAAAGGTAATTCTAGTTCTTGTTTGCCATTACCAAACCAATAGTGATAATAACAGAAACCATATATTCCAGCCTCTTTTGCAAGCTCGACCTGAGCTTCCCTAACTTCGGGAAGTCTCAAGTCATAATATCCTAAATCTGCTGGAACATGTGGTTGATTATGTCCTTTAAATAATGGTTTAGCTTTACCAACATTTGTCCATTCTGTGAATCCTTTCCCCCACCATTTATCATTATCTGGAGTTGGATGAAATTGAGGTAAATAAAAAGCTATTATACGAGGATCAAAATTTTTCATATTTTAAATATAATAATATGTATTTATAAATTTAATAAGCCATTAAAGAGTAATAATAGAAATGTTCTCAAACAAAATTATTTGCAGGAATTATATGATAAATATCTATTAATAAATCAACTTTCAAGAACATATCTTATTTTTTGTATTTGAAAGTTTTTTATTGATCAATTATTTTTAAAATCTTAGCTGGCACACCTCCAACAACTGCGCCTGGTGGTACATCGTGCGTTACTACAGCATTACTCCCTATAATTGCACCATCGCCAATAGTTACTCCTGCTAAAATAGCAACTCTATCACCTATCCAAACATTATTTCCAATTCGTACAGCTCCTTTTGATGTAAGTTTTCTATATATAGGTGGTATAGATAACTGATCTAAACTTGACTCACCATGTGCGTTATCGGATATTATAACATATTGTCCAGTTAAAAGATTATCCCCGATTATTATTTCATTAATGGCGGTTATATGGAAAGCTCTACCAAAGTGACAATCACGACCTATAATTACACGAGGATTATAAGTAAACTCATAATACTTATCCCATGCAGTCAATTCAGCTTTAGAAGCGAAATATGTACCTTTCCCAACGCTAAAATATCTTATGCCTAACAATTTTACAGGATTACGTACATATCCATTCCAATTTGGATAACGTGCATGTAATATCATATTATATAACTTATAGTAAATGCGTAAAGGCAAATGAACTATCCATAAAATTAAGTATTTAAAAAAATTATCGGATGGTTCAAAAAGGCTGTCTATAAGATTCATTTTAGATTATAAATTAGTTTTTTGTTTTTATATTTTCAAAAGACCACAATTTTATAAGATAAAATGTGGTTTTATATAATTCAAGTAAAGTAACCTTTCAATTTTAGGATGCCGCCTTTTAAATGGATGCCAACAGACGCCCGTCTAAAAAAGAGTCCACAAATTTAACGATTATTATTTGCATATTGTCATGGGAAGCAGGTTTTCGTAATCCGTTCTTCCCTTTTTTAATTCTCTGAGCAGCTTGCAGAAGTAATCCCTGAAGGAGACTCCTGCCTGTTTGCAGGTTTCTATAAAGGTATTATAGATTGCGGAGTTCTGTATTCCTTTCACGCTTCCGAAGAACAGACTGTTCTTTCGTTGGACAGTGATTGGTCTTATCGCTCTTTCAGCCGCCATATTGTCTATGGAGTATTCACCGTCATTTCTGTAGGCGAAAATCTGATTCCAGAAGGTCTTCAGATAGTTAAGGGCCTTACTCATAAGTTCGCTTCTGCTCTCTTCAGGATTTGCCAGCAGATCATAAAGCTCCGTCCTTAACTTCTCGATGATTTCCGTCGTTTCCTTACCGTTCCTTCTGCTGTAAATCTCGTCCGCAGTAAGTTTTTCCCGACGGTAAGTCTCTTCCATGCCGTATAGCTTTGCTATCAGCTCAAGGAAGATTCTTGCCTGCAGACTTCCTTGATCGTAGGCGTACTTGAACTTGGCTCTTGCATGAGCCAGACAGCAGAGATGCTCTATATCCATAAGTTCATTGTCTAGATACATATATACGTTGTAACCGTCACTCTGCAGTGATTTGATTTTTGCATCACCAAGAAACTCCTTCAACACGTTTCTGTTCCTGCCTCCATGTTTCTGTACACCTTCATCGTCCGTTGTGTCCTCATAAAAGAAGATGACTATACGGGCTTTCCGGTTTACCAGACACCACATATACGTCTTACGTTTCTTATTGCAAGCGTGATAACGAAGCCATGTCTCGTCCACATTCACATTGGCACTTTCCTGAAGGGCAATCTTTTTGAGGGCAGGTATCAGCTTATTGAGCTGTATCGCACCCTTGTCTGCCCAGTTCAGCAGGTTCTGAACAGAAGTGTTCCAGTCCATATCCGACAGACGGTTCTTTGCCTCCCTGTATGCAGGCGTTGACATCTGGTAGCGGTTGAACATAAGATACGAGAGCATGCTTGCCGTAATGCTTGTACCCGGTACTATCTCGTCATAAAGACTTGCCTGTACGTCATCCTTCATAGGAAGGAACATGCTTTCAATCCTGCCGTCGGCATGTTTTACCTTGAGAACTTCAAAGTGATGTTCCTCAATGTGGCTCACGATATTTCTTATTTTACGGTAGCTTGATGATATCACTACAGAACCCTTAGGGAGCATTGTATAATCGGACTTGTGTATTATCGGAGTGCCTACACATTCCTTGTTGTATCTCATTCCTTTTCTATACGGTCTTTCCGCTTTCATTTCATCAAGCTGCTTGCTCTTGTTCTGATTCTCTTCAAACAGGAACAGGGCGAACCTCTTTATCTGCTCATTATCCATACCTTCAAGGGGCGTATGCTCCTTTTCAGGTCTGTCCATCATCTCTTGAAGATGCTTCTGTCTGAGTATGTGTTCTATAAGTTCCTCTGTTTCCATGTTCTCTAAATTTTATGTAAAGATACTCATTTTCAGTGAGATACGCAAATATTTAGAGAGCTTTTATTGCTGATATTCAGAGTTTTATCATTAAATTCTTATGCTCGTTATTACTGGAGTTTCAAGTATCGTGACCAGGTCTTTCCAGTCTATTTTATATACTGTCACATCGTTCTTGCGCTCTATTTTCATGAACTTATAGCCCTTACTGAAAGACTTCTCATGAAGGTAGTAGGCATTGCGCTCATAGTGTATCATACGAACCTTGCGCTGGTCTTTAGACATGAACATGTAAACATCACCATTCAATGGATCACGGTGGTATCGACCTCGGATTATCTCGCATATACGCTGAGCCTTGCATCTCATATCGTGAAGTTCAGGAAGATAATAGAAGTTATGCAGTCCGTTAATACTTAGCATAAGCCCTCCAGTTTCTCTACCAGTGTTTTCAGCCCCTGATAGTCTAAGCCTTTCTTCTGTATGCACAAGCCTTCACGGGTTCTTATCGTCACCATGATGCTTCCTTTATGGGGAGTTGTACGTTTGGGCTTGTCTTTAGAACATCCTGTTGTTCTTCATTACCAGCCTGAATCAACTCTTCAGGAATTCCTTCCACTTCTACAGGTACAACCTTCTTCTGTGTCTTCTTGAACCAGTCATAGAATGCAGTGTATGGAATATTGTTGCTAATGCAGAATGAGTTGATGGAAACCCCTTTGGGCTCACCCTCGGTTTTGTATAGGAACCACAGTCTTTCAAAGTCTTTTTCGCTAAACATAATCTTTCAAGTTTTAAGTTTAGCACGAAGGTATGGGAAAGAGCCATGCTAGTCAATACGCCAATTTTGGAAGTTTACAAATAAAATGAAGATTTAAACAATACGTTATTACCAATTTGGGGCTATATCAAAGCTATACCAAGTACTACGTATAAGTGTAATGAAACCATTATACATACCTGATATTTTTTTGGAATAAAAAAATTTGACAATTAATAAAATCCATTTAGCCAATTTCCTTAGTACAACTTTCATAATTATATTTTATATATTTTTACAAATTAAGTTATGATTGAATTGCTGAAAGCATAAGCTGGCCGGAAGCTTTTCTCGAACATTCCTTTCTTGAAAAGTCAATACAGTGGGTACGTAATTTCTGATATTCCTCACTGTCCATTCTGAGAATCTTTAAAACTCCGGCTGCCAGATCTGCAGAATCGCGCAGCTCGGCACAATAACCTGTTCCCCGTCCAAGAACAAGTTCTAAAGCCGACCCCATTTTAAAAGAGACAACAGGAGTGCCACATGCCAGCGATTGAGATACCATGGAAGGACCTGCATCATTTACAGATGAGCAGACGAATAAAGTCGATATTGAATAAAAAGCCGGTAAGTCACTTATAGGAATATACCCCAGATCCTTATGATTGAACTTCAGTCGCGGTATAATCTTATCTCCATTATTACCTATAAACATAAGCATCGTCTCTTTGCGTTCTTCATCAGTCATTTGTTCGTACACCATGTCCAGAGTATCCAACAAGTAAGACATTCCTTTTCTCTCGTCCGATAAAGACTGACATCCGAAAGAGATTATCTTTTTTTTCTCTTCAGGAATCTGGAATTTCTTATATGTCACCTCTTTTTCAATAGGTTTGAAAACTTTGTGGTCGATACTGTTTTTGGAAAGGAAGAATTTGCAATCCTTCAATAAATATGATTTCTTGAAGAAGTATTCCACCATATAGTGATTGGCTATTATAGCCGGTTTAACTTTTTCGTACACCTTTTTTCTGTACATGACGTTCCAATGAGTAAAATCATTCGGATCTGTCGAATCGAAAGCCGGACAGCAGCCACATCCGGTCATGAAGCGTTTACATTCATTCGTAAAATGGCATCCGCCAGACATAGGCGAATAATCAGCACAGACGAAAACGAACTTACATTTTAATTTGTCATAAAGCATTTCTACAGTCTTAAACGAAAGTAGATTCTGCCAGAAATATATTATAACCGCATCATAATCTTTATCTACCTGTTTCAAAACCTGTTCCGTAGATACAGGTGGAATCGATTCTTTGTGATAAAAGAAATAATATCCATCCTTAGGCTTCTTCCAGAATTTACGGCGCAGATTGAATGCTATAGCATTAAAACGTGATTTCTTTTTATAGATATATTTTGCTTTGGGAAACTTCGGCTCTTCATATAACGTAAGTACATCAACGTTACAACCTTCGTCACACAAAGTGTTGTATATATTCATCGCAATGGCTCCCGGTCCTGTAGTTAATGAAGCCGATGATATTAATAAAATATCAGTCTGATTATTATTTCTCATAAAAGTCACATTTCTGCTTATAGATTACTGTCCTATACCAAATTTTTTCTTTATCAGTGATGGTATCATTATCTTTATCTTCTTAGGTAAAAACAGATATGAAACTGTAATCACACTCAATACACTGGTCGCTCCTACAAGGATAAACCCTGCTATAGTGTTTACATCTACCATCAGGAATAAAATGAAAGGTAATATGAAGGATGATACGAATATAGTAAAAGTCTTTTTAAAGCAATTTGTAAAATCAGTGATGTTATAATTAACCTCACGTATAAGCAAATATGGTTTCACGATAAGGCCGAATATCATGGCTACCAGAATATAGCTGTATTGCACGAACATAACATCCTGGCCTGTTTTCAGCAATATATAAGCTATTACAAATTGTCCTCCGCAAATACACAGGGCAGCAATTGAATTTCCCTTTAATTTTCCGGCAGCGGTAAGTGGAGTATAAAATCCTCCACTGAACACACCGAACATGGCCGAAGCTATGATACATCTTGAAAAGGCTACAGCATATTCAGGCACTTCTTTCAGCCACAAATGCATGATAGGTTCTATTAACAAGAAAATAGGAATTCCAAACAACAGGTATAATTCATAGATGTAGATTGACGATTCTATTGTCAGTTTTTTTGACTCCTCATAATCTTTGGTTGCATACAGTTTTATAATCTGTGGATTAATGGCTGAACGGAAATTGTTGGTAAACTGTGTGATGCCATTCGACAGCTGCGTCGCTATAGACTGTGCTGCAATTACCATAGGCTGGAAAAACATACCAAACAGCATTATCAGTCCCTGTACCCTGAATGTCTCAGCTATATGGGCAATGATGTTCCATCCTGAGAAACTCAACAGATTTTTCAAAGTCGAAAAGTTTATTTCCCATGAAATATGCGACTCTTTCCAGTGCTTGTAACAATATGAACGGTAAATCATGGCTACAGACATCTGTGAGACAAACATCAATATAGCATAAAATACTAGCTTGTCTATAGGGGAAATCGTTATCAGATATGCTATTGTTAGTTTTAATATGACCTCCAGCAGACTGATATATGCGAAAGCCTTCATCTGTTCATGTGCCATTATCAGTGAGGTATATGGCACCTGAGTAAAAGTCACAAGTACGGTTGCCACGGAGATATGGAACACATACAATGTCGGATCCAGTCGCTCTACAGGTATGATAGCTTTGTTGTAAACATACCACAACCCTACTGTCTCCATAATCAATATTACCAACACTCCCAAAACCAAGTGAGCTATCAGAGTGGTGTTGAAAGTCTGTTTCAGCCGTTTGAAATCACCTATGCCAATATCAAATGTAAGAAAACGTGAAGTGGCTGTCGATAAAGTACCATTAAGGAATGTCAACATACCTACTATACCGCCTACCAGGTTGTATAGACCATAATCATCCACACCCAATACATCAAGAACGACTCTTGATGTATAGAGCGAGACAAACATGATAATCAGCATTCTTACATAAAGAAATCCTGTATTTTTAGCTATTCGTTTTGAATCTATCATTATCCAGCGGCATTCCGTTAATTAAAGAACTCAACAATAAGCTTTATAATCATCTTAACCTCTTCGTCCTTTAATTCGTAGTACATAGGCAGTCTGACAAGACAATCAGCAAATCTGTCGCATGAAGGCAAATCAGGAATATAGTCACTGTGATTCCTGTTGTAGTCGCTCAAATGCAGACTCAGATAATGGAATACCGCACAAACACCATTCTCTTTCAGATGTTTGATAAGTGCAGTACGCTCTTCCAGTGAGCGGCATATTATATAGAACATGTGTGCATTGTTTGTAGCATATTCAGGGATATATGGAAGATGAATCATGCCTTTTTCCTTCAATTCAGACAGACCGTAGTGATATTGCTGCCAGATTTCCTTTCTGCGGTTCTGTATCATGTCCAGATTTTCCAGCTGAGCGTACAGGAATGCTGATATCGTTTCAGAAGGAAGGAATGAAGAACCTGTATCCACCCAGCCATATTTGTTTACTTCACCACGAAAGAACTCAGAACGGTTTGTTCCTTTTTCCCAGATGATTTCCGAACGGCGGATGAAACGTTCGTCATTGATAGCCAGCAAGCCTCCCTCACCAGAAATTACATTCTTTGTTTCATGGAATGAGAATGCTGCCAGATGTCCTATGCTTCCCAGAGGTCTGCCTTTATAGAACGAATCGATAGACTGAGCTGCGTCTTCCACAACCAGCAGATTATATTTTTCGGCTATTGCCATAATCTTGTCCATATCGCAAGCCACACCTGCATAATGAACTGGCACTATAACCTTTGTTTTCTCTGTAATCAATGATTCCAGTTTGTCGGCGTCAATATTAGGGTTGTTACTGTAACTGTCAGCAAATACAATCTTGGCTCCCTGACGTACAAAAGCCAATGCTGATGAAACGAAAGTGTATGATGGGACAATAACCTCATCACCGGGCTTTACATCACAAAGTATGGCAGCCATTTCCAGCGCGTCTGTACACGAAGTGGTCATGAGGGCTTTTTTAAAGCCATATCTGTCTTCAAAATATTTCTGGCATAATTTAGTAAACTTGCCGTTACCTGAAAGTTTACCTGTATATACAGCCTCATACATGTAATGTGCTTCTTTTCCTGTCAAAAATGGTTTGTTAAATGGTATCATAATCTTTATTTTTTAGATTGATTTTTATATTCGAAATATTTGTCCATTAATTCGTGAAGAACATTCTTGTTACCTTGTTCATGATTCTGTATCAAAAGTGGTTCGCCTACATCGTTAGCTTCCAACATTACCCAACCGGACTGACTGTATGCCCAGTCCCAGGATATCACAGTGGCTCCGTCTAATACTTGTGCGGCTTTTTTTACACAAGTCTGCAATTCGTCCCATTCGGGTATATTGAATCCCAACAAATCAATCTTAGTATCAGGGTGATATATATATTTATTTCCTAAATAATCTTTTCCGTATGAGTCAACAAAACCATAAGAATGATTTATATGGCAGAAAATTCCACCCGAACCGGCGTTGTCAACTATAGATTTTCCAACTCCCATACGTAATGCCGCACCATATATTGTAATCTGATTTCCAATTTTAAATGTCGCTACTCTTACTGTATTGATACTTTCTTGATGCAATACAGACATCTGCGGAGCCTGTTCGATAATCTCCTCCACGATAAATGGCCCGTTGGATACAGCCTTTGACAAAAAAGAAACAGGATCTTCATTGAAATCCCTAAATATCTTTATACCACGGCCACACACACCTCTCAACGGCTTAAAAATAAATGATTTGTGCTTTTTCAGGAAATCCTGAAACTCATTCTGATTAGCGGGCGTTATTACGGCTACAACATCTCTTTTGTAGAATGGCTTGAAATGCTTATATGTTTCTACCTTATTGTCAAACAGTTCTCTTACATTAGGGTCATTGACCTGTTCACAATAACCGTATTGGATTCTCAAATTATTAATTAGAGACCTGCCTATATAATTCTTTTTATAGAATTCATATACGAAATATTCTATAAAGTTCACCCCATACCTGTGGAGGCTATAAATCATATCACGGCGCAGATACTCGTCGGACAATGGGGTATCTTCGGCTGTCTCAGGTAGGTTCGGACGTTGCTTTGCTATTTCATCATCAATGATTTTTTTTCCCTTTGAATAATACTGATGATCAAACAGTTGATAATAAAGTACATATAATTTTTTCCAGAACTCATTTCTGTCAGCTTTATATCCCAGCCAGTTTTCGAATGAATTATCCATCTTCCAGCGAGTAATGGTTTTTGCTACCAAATAATATTTTTCTTTCATAAATAGCTATACCTTAGATAAGACACTTTGTTTGTTCAACTCCAGTGAATACCTGCCTTCCCATCAATATTGACCGAGAAGGCCGATTGTATATCATGTATGTATCTGTTCAGTTCTGATAATGAATTTGCCTCTACAATGAAAGGTCCCTTTCTCATTCCCTTATGTTCGATGAACGGAACATTGTCTCCTATATGCAGGTTCTCTACATCGGCTTTCTTTACGTGTGGCATTGACTTTATCTTGTCAATTCCTTCAATAGAAGTGATGCGACCCTCATTAAGGTAGAAACAGATATATGCAGAAGCACGTTCTATTCTGTTTCCCAGCTTCTCAATGGCTTTTTCCTTTTGTCCTGTCATAGCCAGGAACAGTATCTCTGTCAGTTCCACACCCACTGAAAGCGGAATAAGGTCGGATGCGATATATACGCCCCCTCCTCTTAATGCAGATTCAACCACTACAAACTCGCCTGTTTCTTCGTTCACCAGATACTCTGAATGTACAGTACCGAATCCGGGTTTTAATATCGAAGTTATCAGCCTTTCGTTTGCTATGATACGCTTCTCTATTTCCGTGGATATGGAAGAAGGGAAAATAGTCTGTGAAGGGATAAACTTGCCTTCCAGATTAAAATAGTTTCTGTCGCCAAAAGCTACGGGATAATACACTCCATCGATAGCAAATCCTTCGCACACCACCTCGCGTCCTTTGAAGAACTCTTCAATAACCACCGAACCTTTTTTTGAGTATGCCATTGCGTCCAGTACTGCCTGTTTCAGATCTGTGTATGACTCAACCTTTGATATACCCCTGCTGCCTTGCGAGTCTGCAGGCTTTACTACAACAGGAAATCTCAGGCCCTCTGGCAGAGAGTCGGCGTTATGTATCTCCACTGCTTTTGGTGAAGGAATATTGTTTTTCTCGCAGAATGCCCTGAACTTACTCTTGTATGAATAAGTCTGTGCCACTTCCGGCTTGTTCCCCGGCACGCCTAACTTATCTGCAATATATGCTACAAGAGGAACAGCGAAATCCGACTGGTCTGATATCACATAATCTATACCCAGTTCTCTTCCTTTTTCCACCAGTGCATCCACGTGGTAAATATCTTCATTGATATGTGTATCGGCCAGTTCAATGCCAGGGTAAGGGCCGAAAGGAGACACGACATACGTATGCAGTCCTTCCTGCTTACATAAATTAATAAGTGGAACCTGACCTGCACCAGCTCCGATAATCATAACTTTCTTTTCCATTGTTTGTATGTTATATTAACTAATTGCCAACTTCAGTCTTATTCTTAAATATTACTTGTGCAAAATGGAATGTAATCAATTCATAATTAATTCGTGTAATGATTTCCATTTTATCCAGAGATAGATGTTTCATCATGTCATCTGGTGTATGATTATATTGTCCCTGATTGCTTTTTAACGGATTTTTCCATGTAAATATAGGAATATCAACTTCATCAAACGGAACAAAATCCTGACTGTAATTAACAATTTTGTTGTCAATTTCCAATTCAAGTTTTCTATGTCTTTCACTTATTTCTTTTATACAGGTAAACAGATAATCACTGGTCGTTTCTATACGATGAAGCATTTCTCCATTCCCAATCATATCAATATTCAAATAGAACAAAGGATTTTTTGTTAATGTAGATACAAAAAAGCGTGATCCGTTAAACGAAACTCCATTTTTTTGTGTTTCCTCTCCATCGAAAAAAACCAATTGATAATTATATATCTGATCTTCATTGTGTTCAGCTAACAAATCTGCTAGTAACAATAATGATGAAACTCCAGAGGCATTATCATTAGCGGCAGGATATCTATAAGATTCAACAGCACCGTCATAATGCGCACCAACAATTATAGTTTTATCCGATTTATTATCAATATTTACAATAATATTGTAATAATCTCGATTGCTACTGTCCTTTGCTTTTTGTACCGTTGGTCTATACGACATATTCTTTAATTCAGATATGATAAATTCTCTGGCAATTTTATTTCCTTTGGTACCTGATTTGCGCCCTTCACATTTGCTTGAACATAGAAACTCGAGCCAAAATTTCATTTTACTTTGCTCGACAGAGTATGTTTCACTATTTATTAATAAATAATCATCATTTCTTGATAGTACATTTTCTTCTTTCTCACACGAACAGAATAAAAAACAAAGGCATGACAAAAGCAAATAATAATTATATTTCTTTATCATAATCATTTCATCTACAGGCTATTTATAATAAAAAACGTTTGTCAGACTGATATATAAAATAGCCACTTCTGTCACCGCTACATTCTATATTTTTCAGAATCGGGTTAGTAATCTGTGCTTCAACAATCTCAGGATATTCTGAACTGTTGTCGATGTATTTCTTTATGTGTTCGGTTTCTTTACTCAGGAAATATACTCCGGAACACAGGTGTTGTGTTATAACGGGTTTTTCAAATTCTCCCATTGCAACCTTTATTACACCTTGAAGGAAATCATAACCTGTTGACAGACGGACCAATGTCGAACCGATAAAGTCACCTCCCATTCGTGCTCCGATTTCAATCACCCGTATATCACCATTGGCGGATATTTTCAGCTCTGAATGAGACGCGCCGAATTCAACGTGGAGCGCGTCCAGGGCATGAAGGACAATATTTTTGACTTTTTCCTGAATATCCTCAGGAAGTGTAGTCGGCTGATGATGTTCCAGCTCAACAAAATAAGGAGCCTCGGTTGTTACTTTGTCAGTTATTTGAAGTATGTAGTGAACTCCTTTGTATGATATCGATTCTACACTTATTTCGCGTCCTGAAATAAATTCCTCTATAATGGCGGCACCGCTAAATGACTCCTTCTGTGCACGTTCTACTGCTTCGTTCAGATAAGAAGGATTGTCTACCTTTTCCACTCCCCTGCTGCCTGAACGGTCTGTAGGTTTCACTATTATCGGATAGCTGAAACCTTCCACATTGTAAGATCCTTTACTGTCAGCTATCGTGAAACGTGGCGAAGGCACACCATTTTCGATGAAGCATTTACGCATCATGTACTTGTTTGTAGTGATTTGGGAATATTCGTCAGGATTGCTTATAAGTCCCATTCTTGATGCCACATAGTTCACTGTCAGTACTGCCACGTCACTTGCGATAGTAGTTATTCCATCAATTTTTATCCTCTGGCATTCTTCCAGTATCTGTTCTTTCTCAATTATAGAAATCGGATAAAAAAAGTCTGCATACTTTTCACATACAGCTCCATCTCGCCATGAAAAGCAATGAACCTCATATCCTAAATCCTTAGCTTTCAGTACTGCAGGCAGTTGCAGATAACTACCGCCTATAATTGCAATTTTTTTCATTATTATTTTTCACTTTCCTTAGATATACACTAATATTGTTAAATATGCTAAACGCATTTAGTCAGTATTCATTTTTTTCTTGGGCACGCTTCGCGGCTACCTCCCACATCCTTCGTTTCCGCTCAGATGTGCAAGATAGTCCGCATTTAGTTCAAAATCATCCACAAAAGTAAGTTTTATTC
>NZ_JACJLE010000074.1 GCF_016901995.1 Bacteroides caecigallinarum
TATTGGTTCCGACATCTATACCTACATGACACATTATACCGACAAAACAAAGCAGGATGAAAGGAGAGCCAAGAAGTTTAAGACAATCGGCAAAACCGGATGCCTTGTCAGGACGTTCTTCTTCTATTGGTGTAGCAGAAAGCCAGAGAACAGCTATTACGGCTATTATCATATAGATGGGGAAAAGCACACGCCATCCCAAGCCGAAACTTGGCATTGCCTGAGTGGCTCCCCACATGGCTATGTAAGGGGCCAGGAATGAAGCTATGGCTTTTACGAACTGTCCGAATGTCAAGGAACTGGCAAGTTTATCTCCACTTATAATGTTGCTTAACAGCGGATTCAATGATGTCTGCATAAGGGCATTTCCTATACCCAACAAGGAGAATGAACAGAGCATCAGCATGTAACTGTCGCCGAATATTGGCAGAAGTAATGAAGCAAATGTTACAACAAGGCTTAACAGTACTGTTTTCTTACGGCCTATACGGTTCATCAGAATTCCGGTCGGCACCGAGAATATAAGAAACCAGAAGAATACCAAGGAAGGGAAGATGTTGGCCTGAGAATCACTCAAGCCAAGATCTGCCTTCACATAATTGGATGCTATTCCCACCAGGTCAACAAAACCCATGGCGAAGAAACAAAGCATCACGGGAATTAATTTATTTAGTTTTACTGTAGCCATATTACTTTATCTGATATATATTTATATTTTTAACCTTATACCTATTGCCGTCACTTTCAAATCTAATCATATCGTATGGTACTGACGGGAACACACAGTTCGTCATCACAAATTTTCCATTGTCAACAAAAGCTTCTATACTAGATTTATCTACAAACAGACGAAGTTTAAGTTCTTTTGATTTGCTTAAAGACATTTCCGTCACTGCAGGGAAATCTTTGCTGAAAGATACTTCACCACTCTTCGAACGGTCCATTGCTAAAGTTTTTTTCACCGTATCATATGTCATCAGGACTTTCTCTCCTTTTCCATTGGAAAGAACAAATGAGACTTCTTTTGACTTTCCCGGATTTATTGATAGCTCTACTTCGTAAGCTCCGTTATCACTTTGAGGTGACAGTGATATTGTTTCCGCTTTGGCTACATTTACCGTTTTTATCTGTCTGCCATCCTTTCTGGCTTCAAGCATCTCCTTGCAAGGTTCTGACTTAAGGAATATGCTTCCATCCTGTTTGAAAAGAGACAAATCTCTGGCTATGGTGTTTGCGCTGCGGTACTGAAGTGTCGGAACATTGTTTGCATACTGCCAGTTACTCATCCATCCTATGGCTATACATCTTCCGTCGGGAGCATTGTTCCATGTCACTGTAGCATAATGGTCCTTACCATAATCCATCCATTTGGTTTCTTCAGGATAATTGTTTGTAAAAGTGCTGCCATCAAAATCACCTACAAAATACTGTGTTGCTGAACCTCCGAAAGGACCACCAGGATTGATATTGCATATAAGCACCCATTTCTTTTCCTTAGTACCTTCTACCGGGAGTTCTACCAGATCAGGACATTCCCATACTCCTCCGTGGCATCCGTGTCCTTCGCCGAATTCACTTTCCTTAGTCCAGTCCTTCAGGTTCTTTGAAGAATAAATTTCCATGTGCTGACCTACGGCAAGCATCATTACCCAATGTTCTTTCGGTGCATACCAGAACACTTTCGGGTCGCGGAAATCTTTTTCGGAAGATGTCAGGATAGGGTTATTCTCGTATTTGATGAATGTCTTTCCGTTATCAAGGCTGTATGCCATACTTTGCGTCTGGCAGTCTCCCCATGGAGTCTGCTTGGCCGAAGTATAGAATGCCACTACAGCGCCTTCGCCGAAGCCCGATGTATTGTTATGGTCAACCACGCATGAGCCGCTGAAAATTGTTCCTATGGCATCAGGAGCAATTGCAACACCTTCATTTTTCCAGTTCACCAGGTCAGTAGAAGTAGAATGTCCCCAGTGCATGTTTCCCCACATAGAGCCGTAAGGATTGTATTGGAAATACAGATGATAGACACCGTCCTTGTAGAACATTCCGTTAGGGTCGTTCATCCATCCGTATGCCGGAGTATGATGGTATGAAGGGCGGTATTTCTCTACTTCAAGCGACATATCGTCGGATTCCTCAATATCACTCCAACAAATCGAATTTGAAGGAACACCTCTAACTATCATTATAATACTGTCTTTGTCGAATTGTGACATGTCAACTGGTACATAATAATCTGTCTTGCCACGCGATAGACGCACCTTCTGAGTGTATCCAGTCAGACTACTGTTCTGATATACAAAATCTATCTCCCCTTCCGGTGCAGAATCTTCCACCGGAATTAGCAGATACTTTTTCTCTGGATTGATGTAAACGAAATTATTTTCGTTTCCAAGATTTTTAACCCTTATTGCAGAATTTGCATCCTGTATTCCCAAAGAAAATACAAGAGACATGCATAAGGTTGTGATTTTCATGCTATTCATATTTATTCTGCTATTAGTTAATACACAAATTTACTACTTTTTCCATACACTTTTAATATTCCAGGCCTTCATGGTAACTTTAGTAGTATTTCCCTTCTCTGAGTACAATTCTACTCCCGTCTGCTTGTCACCTGGGAAAGTCAGTAAGGAGAATACCAATTGCCCGTCACCTGCAAATATCTCTACACTTGACTTATCTACAAAGATATGTAATCTTAGTTTGTCGTTGGTAAGCGGAATATGTCCGTTCATTTTACGGCTGAATCTCGGAATATTCTCCGAAGTACAGTTTGTTCTGTCAACAGTCAATAATGATACATTTGAATCATATCTTATAGGAAGACTGCGTCCGTCACCGGTACAAATGTTTAGACCTACTACATCAGACTCGCAGAGAGTAAATGTTAGTTCCATCTCGTATACATTCTGTTTCGGGACGAAAGACGGTATAATCATACAGCCTTTTTTGATTACTCCATTGAATTCTTTTTTATTTGTACGCAGCTTCTTCAATTTATCAAAAGGCTCCTGAACCATACGTACCCCCTCTGGTAAGGTTTTTAAAGATATAGTACGCGGAATAGACCAGAATCCAAAACCTCTGGAGGCAGGTATTTCACCCCTCGCATAGTCCCAATTATTCATCCACCCCATCCATACAGTATCATCAAGAGTACCGTCATAATCCTTAAAAGCTCTTGCCGCATAGAAGTCACTTCCTTCATCCACCCATAAGGCATGCTCCATATTGTTAGTCTTCAGCTCGTCAGAAAACATTATATGGTCAACACTGATAAAACCGAAATCCTCACCGTCATAATCGTCATTTATTCTTATTCTGGCTTTACTTCCGATATAGTCAGAAACATTCCATCCATTCCATTTCAGATATGAAGAATTACTGCCAGTAGCAGTTCTTACTACAGAATCATTGACTAACAAATCAATGCATGTCTTTCCGGGATGATTTCCGCCAGCAATAAGAAAGTTAATTGCCGATGATGATATTACAAACTCTGGAGAAATTAATGTTCCTTTCATTCTATCACCTCCACCGTATGACGAAGCCATACCCGAGCCAAGATGAGCAGAAGAGTTATTTTTCTGTGGCGACATCCAAAATGCCTCACCTTTTCTTTCCCATCCATCATAGTCCATCGCATCAAAATCAGCAAAAACCTCACCTTTGAGTCCTTTACCTTCAAGAAGGTAGTTTCTGCAATCTTCATCCGGTTCAAAAGATTTACCGTTGAAAGTACCGATAAAATACTGTCCTTTGTTCGGACCAACCGATGTCATCAACACCCATTTCTTATTGTTGGAATCTCCATCCAAAGGTAATGCATAGATATCAGGACATTCCCATATATTCTCGCACGAACCCAACTGTCCAAAATCACTCATCCAATCCCAGTGTTTCAAATCAGCTGAAGAATAGAATCTGATTTTTCTTTCTATAGGCAAAGCTATCACCATTACCCATTTCTGCTCCGGCTCATACCAGAAAACCGTAGGATCGCGAAAATCCTCATAATTTATATCAAGCACAGGATTACCGTCATAATAATGCATCAATCCGTCATCACCTTCTACAGAAAGTCCTTGCGACTGGATTTTATTTTTCTTATTTGCCATGGTATAGACAGCTACCACCTTGTCTTTGCCAAATGATGCTGTATTATTTTTGTCGACTACACAAGATCCAGTGTAATACATAAAACTGTTGTCATCGCCTACTACAGCTCTAGAAGCAGTTTCATTATAACTGGTAAAATCTTCAGTGTAAGCTCTACCCCACCAAAACAAATTAAACTTTCCTTTATTATAAATCAATCCACACGGGTCACCAATTCCACCTTTCTTAGGAGCAAAATGATAAACAGACCTGTAACTTTCATCGTACTGAGAATATGTATCTAACGAGATAAACGAAAAGACCAATAATGCAAATATTATTCTCATATCCTTTAGAATTAATAAGCTTAAGACTAGGAAATTAATAACAATGTCCAGTGTCCACGGCTGTTTATCTGTTTTAGGCTTAAACCTTTATTCAGATAAACAGCACGGAAAAAACTACTATATAGATTATCATTTATTTAATAATACATTACATTCAGATCGTTTACTGTAATATTTCCATCATAACAATTGATAGACCAGCAGTTTTTCTGCATACCATAAATTCTGTTGGTATATGCAAGTACATCATTTATATAAACTACACATACTGAATTATCTGTAAGAATTGTTATGTCGTAAACATTATCAGAAGGGGTATCAAAGAAATAGCTGTCGGCACCAGAGATGAAACCTTTTCCACCTTCTTCCTCAAAATTCAGTTTCTTTTTTGCTCCATTCTCTTCTGGATTGACAATAACACTGTAGAATTTCTCTGAATCAGTTCCACGACAGAATGAGAAACCAAATTTATCTAATGCTGTAGAAGCCGTAACTTTGAATGTTATCTTATTATGCACATTTAGTCTGTTGAATAACACGTAGCTGCCAGCAGACAAAGAATAGGTTCCGTTATTCACCTGAACACCGTTCTCAGACTGAGCCATCACCTTCGTGTCTGATGTCTTATTATACTTATTGGCAAAACCGTCAACAGGACCTAAAGTAAGAGAACCGTCCTCATGCTGGATAAGCTTATGAGCAACAAGTGCTCCAGCCCATTCAGGCTCACTGTCGCTGCTCACCTCAGTATTGTCATTACCTTTTCTCGTAGGACACCATCCCCAGATATATCTGTCAGTACCATTAGAGGCAGTCTTGCCTGCATAGAAAGCTCTCGAGTCAAGATAACCGTTATGAGTGTCAGGCCATAAAGGATTATCATCATTAGGAATCACATTTCTAAGTTCGTCCAGTGTAGCAGCCTTGAAATACTGAACCCTTCTCTCATAGACATTCTGGTCAGAATATACCAAATACCACCAACTGCCCATCTTAAAGATATCAGCACACTCATAGAATCTGCCCCAACGGTTATTTAGGAAAACACCCTTGTCGGTCCATGTCATCAAATCAGCCGATGTCAACTCTGCAAGAACCCCTTTACCGTCCTTATTAGTAGAAACTATCATGTGAAACATTCCGTCTTCGCCTTTAAACACAAATGGATCGCGAAAATTCTTCACATCATAACCATAATCACTTCCCTGAAGGTAAAGTGTTCTGTTCTTTGTCCATGTACTGAAATCGGTAGAAGTGGCAAGCATTATAACTTCCTGAGATGGTGTATGGCCTGTATAGAAAGTATAATATGTTTTGTCCGTCTCATTGTATATAGTAGAACCTGTTCCTATAGCAGCATCAGCCTCAGACTTAGACCCACATGGAACCAGTTCGTCCAATGAAGTATAAGATGTAAAATCCTTAGTAGATACACCCCATATAGGATGGTAAGTCATATCAGGATTCGGACGTAGGTCGCGAAGGTACAAAATCTTAAAGTCCTCTGCTACCGGATCATAAAAAGGCATAGGATCGCCCACAAAACCAACGTATGGCTGATAAAACGTACCGAAAGTCTTCTCTTCTGTAGGAGAAAAATAGTTTGTAGTACCATCCCAGTCCTTTTGAGTAAGGACTGGAGATTCATCATTACAGCTTGCCATTGGCAGAGTCATAGTGGCCAAAAGCATTGTATATATCATATTTTTCATAAACTGTCTAAAAAATTGAATTATTCACCTTTTAAATAATTGATTGCATTCTCGGTCATCTTTGCCACATTACCGTGATACTTGTCGGCCGACACATCCACGCCATGAGCATACCAGTCATAACATCCGGAGCCGATACATACTATTCCGCCACGTCCGTCTTTAGGAAGATACTCCCATGCAACGATAGAGCCGTCGCCACCAAATCCAATAGCCTTGCCACCATGTCTTGACTCCCAATCAGCCTGAGTAGGATAACCACCCCAGTCCGAACCTATATGCCACTGTGCAGTACTGTTCGTAATTCTGTAGCCGGCGTCACAAGTATAAACTTTATCGTTCTCTCCATCGTTCATTATCAGGTTCTGGAACAGAGCATGACCCGAATTACTTTCGATAAAGAAACTCCACGGACCAGTAGTTATCTCGCCGCTTTCTTCCACCTGTCCCCAACAGTTGTTAGGATTGTTACCGTCAAGTGTAGCCCCCAGCTTCACAGCATAGTAAGTAGCAAATCTGGTCAGTAGTAGACTTCCTCCAGCCTCGTAGAAATCCTTCATAGTCTGTATAGCAGAAAGCGAAGCCGCAGCGTTTTGGTCGAATTTCTCCATATTGTCTATTCCGCCGTCAATATGCAGATGCCACCACATAACCTTACATTCGCTCAAATCTACAACACCCTTTGCAATATCGCTGAATGAAGCATACTGTGTACCGGAAACGTTACGCAACATCCAGTTTACAGCTTCCTTCTCTTCAGGATTCAATGCATCAACATTTTCGGCAAGACCTACATAAATCACTTCTGCCGCATCGGACTGAGTAACAACTACAGTATAAGTAATTCTTGCAGTATTGTTTTCAACCACGAATTCTACTGGCGAAGAATAATCCAAAGCCGAGTAATCAGCCGGAGAAACCACAGTAGTTCCCTCGTTCATTTCCAGGCTGGCAGTAAGAGAAGCGATATTCTCCGTAGTAGGAATTCTTACAGAGATAGTATGATTATCCTGATTTATAGATCCTACATATCCATTCAGCTTGAATGACAAAATTCTTGCGTCGTCATGCTTAACGCTGATAGTATAATCAAAAAAAGCATCTCCATTAGTAACCTTCACGCTCTGCGGAAAAGAGAAATTAATCTTATCGCCTATTTTTATTGTAGCTTGCGCACCCTCCGACAGTTCCAGCTGACTGACAGTCATTGCCTTTGTATCATAAGAGTAAGGAACCCCAATAGTAATACTGCCGTTCTTATTGTCTATAACACCTTCATACTGCTCGTCGAGCACAATTTTATTTATAAATGTGTCTCCATCCAACGACAGACTTGATTTGTTCTCGTTATTGCATCCGGACATTACCACTAGAAACAATGTCAGACACAATAAATATAATTTATTTATGTATGTTTTCATAACCGTTATCTTTTAATATATTGATTACCATCCTCCACAATTCTGTTCATAAATACCGTTGCTGGCACTTATCTGTGCAAAAGGAACAGGAAGATACTCATTCTTATTTTTAGTAAAGTGCGCATTAGAGTATATAGCACACACATCAGCTTCTGCTGCATAATATGCGTTAAGAACGCTTTCTGCCTCACCCCAACGAACCAGGTCGAAGAATCTGTCAGACTCCATTGCCAGTTCCACACGACGTTCAAACTTAAGTCTCTTCAATGCTTCTTCCTGTGTAAATGTTCCATAATATGGCTCTACATCGTATTTAACTCCGTATGCCGAAGGATAATTGGCTATCATCGAAGTAGAAGTCTTAGCTCTATTTCTCACACGGTTAATCAAATCAATAGCCTCTTGAATTCTTCCATCGTTAAGCTGGATAAGAGCTTCAGCTCTCATAAGCAACACATCGGCATATCTCAATACGATATGGTTCATAGGAGTTCCCCACCAAGAACCTTTTACAAGATATTCACTTTCAGGATCTACATTCTGTTTCAGAGTGACATAATAACCGTATAGTCCGTTACTTCTGCTCCATGTAGACGATTTATCCATTATAAAGTTAGGGTTGAACTCATAAGGAAGTCCTGGCATACCTACTGTAAGGAACAGACGAGGGTCCGCATTGTCTACACTCATGTCATAATCATCATCGTTGAAATTATCAAACAGCGGATGACCGTTATTGTCTGTCTTGAAAGCGTTCACTAGGTTCTGGCTAGGTTTATAGAAGTCGCAACCACCATCTGTCACTCCCGGAATATTAGGAACGATAAGACCATTAGACCAGTTACAGTTACCGTTTGTAGTACCATCATTGATAGAATACTGCATTGCCCACAAAGATTCCTTGCCGTTCTCATACTGAGGTTCAGGACGGAAATTATTATGGAAATCACTTTCCAAGTCATAACCACCTGCATTCATGATTGAAGCCTCAGTATATTCCACGACCTTTTTCAGGTCCTCAGCATTAATGCTTGTAACTTCATTTGTTTCCGGATTATCCTGTCTGTATGCCTTATACAGATAAGTCTTTGCTAGATAAGCAGCTGCTGCACCTCTTGTAGGTCTTCCTTTATCTGCTTGAGTATCAGGAAGGTTATCAAATGCAAACTGGAAATCGTTTGCTATCTGCTGCCAGCCTTCATCATTAGTATAAACAGTATTCGACAGATTATTATATTCCTCAGGAGACATATTTTCATCGTTGGCAATTACTATCTTCTTGAAAAGCTGTTTCAAAAGGAAATGACCATGTCCGCGCAGGAATCTCATTTCTGCTATTCTCTGCTGTTTTAGCGGATAAGTGCTTTCATCCATCTGATCGAGCAACTGCAATGCAGCATTCGCACGAGAGATACAGTTATAAAGTCTTTGCCACATATCGCTGATGTTCCATGCAGTAGTCATAATACCCTGTGAAACTTCAAGGTTATGGAACACGTCACCATCTTCTGTACCGTTTCCGCCTTTATAAGCGTCGTCTGAACGAACATCATAGTTCCACATTGAGAATGATGAATTTATATCCTCGGCTGAAATCCATATAGCGTATGCAGAAATCACCAGATTGTCTACATATTCTGGGTTATTAAGCTGTTCATTATCTATCGTACCTTGAGGGGTGTGACGGTCAAGGAAATCAGAGCAACCTGATGATAGTAACATTAAACTTATAATGAATATATTTATATATGTTTTCATAAGTGTATGTTTGTAAATTATTATGTTTTATAAAAATTATTCCTCAGAATCAGAAACCAACGTTGATACCGAATGTCAAGTTCATAGGGATAGGGTAACCGTAGTTAGGGTTTTCCGGATCTACACCTGTAAATTCCTTGCTTGTGATAGTAAGCACATTCTGTGCACTAAGGTACAATCTCAATCTGTCTACCTTAAACTTCTGAGATATTGATTTTGGCAAGTTATAACCTAATTGTATATTTCTTAATTTAAGGAAAGAACCGTTTTCAACGAAGTATGTTGATACTCTCTTTTCATTATTAACGTCACTTCTTGTCAATGCAGGAATATCTGATGAAGAATTATATGGAGTCCATGCATCAAGAAGACGTTTACCCTTATTCAGGAAACCGATATTCAAACCGCTCCACAAGTCTGTTTCCTTCTTCAGGTCACTGATGATATCAACACCCTGTACACCCTGCCAGAACATTGTGAAATCAAAATCTTTATATTCGAAGTACATATTCAAACCGTAGCTGAATGCAGGTGTCGGATCATAGATCCACTGCTGGTCTTTTTCATTGATTACACCGTTACCGTCCAAGTCACGCCAGCGGATACGTCCTACTCCGGCACCTTCCTGTACTGCATGATTATCAACTTCTTCCTGTGATTTGAATATTCCGTCTGCCACATAACCCACTTGCGAACCATTTGCATGACCGATGACACTTTCTACACCGTTACCACCGAATGTACCGTTAGCTGCTACAGTGATAGGCAAAGCAGTAATTTTGTTTCTATAAGTAGAGATATTAGCATTGAAATCATATTTGAATCCGTTATCGAATGTTTTTCTATGACCAATATTGAATTCAAAACCTTTATTTTCGATTTCTCCGGCATTAATCCACTGAGTAGTACCTTCTCCCATTGAAGCAATACCCGCCATCTGAACAAGGATATCAGTAGTTTTCTTATAGAACCAGTCTAAAGATCCATATACCTGCTGATTGAACAATGAGAAGTCAATACCGATATTAGTCTGAGTAGTAGTTTCCCATTTTATATCATCATTACCCAACTGATTACGTTTAAATCCAGACTGAAGAGTCTTTCCACCGTTTGTACCTTCAATATCATAAGAAGTACCGTAGCTCTGTCCTCCCGATTCTGTAACACCATAGTTAGGAACATAAAGAGTATAACGCGCAGTATTAGAAATTTCCTGGTTACCAGTCTGTCCCCAAGATGCTCTCACCTTAAGGTCATCAAGCCATTCAATATCTTTCATGAATTCTTCCTGACTCATACGCCATCCCAAAGATACAGAAGGGAAAGTTGCAAAACGATTATTCTTACCGAATCTTGAAGAACCATCCCTACGCACTGTCAATGAAGCCAGATATTTGTCATCGTATGTATAGTTGAATTTACCAAAGAATGATACCAATGAATAACCATCACCGGAACCGTAAGCCTGTGCTGTACCTACTCCGGCATCAGGCCACATGAAATCAGGATTCAGAATAGAGAAATCTTCTTTGTATCCAGAGAACCATGTATTGTCTTCATTGTTCAACTCAACACCAATCATCGCATCACCTCTGTGCTTGCCTTTTTCGAAGTTATAAGTAGCAACGGCATTCCACATCCATCTCATCCAGTGTTCCTGTTTTGCCTCAACAGCATTCTTGTCATTGGCCACGTTACCTTCAGTGATAGGATATGTGAATATTCTCTGCTGTTTCTGAGAATAATCGATACCAAAAGTAGAACGAACATTAAATCCTTTGAATAGATTAAGGTTGATGTATGCATCACCAAACATTCTCCAATAATAATATTTTGTATCAGAATTTCTCTCAAGGCGAGCTACCGGATTTTCACGGTCGGGATAACCACCTACCGGACCTGCATATTCTCCTTCGGTAGTATATACAGGCAAAGACGGATTGGCCTGCAAAACATTCTGAAGGAAACCACCAGGAGCAACAACTTCTGATGTTCTGTTAACTGTAAAATGTTCCCCAATAGTAAGGATGTTTTCAATCAAGTTATAATCTGAATTCATACGAGCTGAAAAGCGTTCAAAATCAGAAGTCTTTATAATACCATTGTTCTTATAGTATCCTAAAGAGAAATAAGAGGAGCCTTTCTCAGAACCATTACTTACAGAAAGATTGTACTGCTGTATTACACCGGTACGGCTGATTTCGTCAAACCAATCTGTATCAGCAGAAGGAACAGTATTGGCAGAATCAAGGAAACGAGCCATGCTGATTCCATGCAATACAGGAATACCATTCTGGTCGTATCCCCAATCATAGGAATATCCCAAAGCATTTGTATTCGGATCCTGACCATCGTTTACATAAGCCTGCCACATAGCCTGACCATATTCTCTGGCATTAAGGACTTCCATCTTGTTTGTGTACATAGAAGCAGATACCGAAGCGTCGAAATTAACTTTAATCTGACCTTCCTTACCTTTCTTTGTTGTTACGATGATAACACCGTTTGCTGCACGCGAACCATAGATTGAAGCAGAAGCGGCATCTTTCAACACCTGAATAGACTCAATATCGTTACCATTCAACTCATGCATACCACCCTTTGTAGGCACACCATCAATAATGTATAAAGGGTCATTGTTGTTCAAAGTTCCGATACCACGGATACGGATTGTTGTTGAACCACTTGGGTTACCGTCAGCTGTAATATTCATACCAGGAACTCTTCCCTGAAGAGCTTTCATGGGATTGTTTTCGTTCTGTTTTGAGATTTCGTCCATACTGACAACAGAAACAGCACCGGTAAGGTCTGCCTTACGTTGAGTGGTATAACCCGTTACCACAACTTCTTCAAGTACCTCTGAATCTTCATTAAGCACAATGTTCATCATGCTTTCAGCTTTAAGAGTAACTGTCTTGAAACCGACAAAAGAAACAGTGATTGAACTTCCGGAAGCAACATTCAACGTAAATTTACCGTCAAAATCAGTAATAGTACCATTGGTATTATTACCATTCTCCACTATAGTTGCTCCAATTACAGGGAAATTATCAACGGCAGAAATGACCGTTCCCTGAACAACCAAATCTTGCGCATGCATGACTATGCATATAAATAAGAAGAGCGCAATAAGAAATTTTCTTTTTATGCTTTCCATACGCATTAAATAATTAGATTATTAATAATTG
>NZ_JACJLE010000075.1 GCF_016901995.1 Bacteroides caecigallinarum
AGTAGCGACAATCTCTTTTACACCGTCAATAGGGCATTGGCGGCTGTCGGGGATACCTTGGGAATTAAACTTAAACATAATGCTGCTTAATTTTGATTAGTTACTTAAAATAAATAGTCAATAATATTTTTAATATGAAAAAAATAATACAAATATTTTTATTGGTTTTATTTTCTGTCCAAGTTTTGGCACAGCAACAAAAGATTACTATTTTAAATGACAAATCAGGGACGAAACTAATAGTAAACGGAAAACCTTTTATGGTTAATGGTATGAACTGGGATTATTTTCCTATAGGTACTAACTATTCATATTCTCTATGGTCACAATCTGATGATATTATAAAGGCTGCTTTAGATCAAGAAATGCCTCTTTTGAAGAATATGGGTGTAAATGCAATAAGACAGCATATTGATATAACACCTAAATGGATACAATATATATACGAAAAATATGGTATATATACTATGCTTTATGATTCATTTGGACGTTATGGCTTGACAGTAGATGGAGTTTGGGTTCCAAATACAGATTATTCAGATCCAAGGACACGAGCTGTACTGTTGGAAGAAGCTAAAAGGCTTGTCAATGTTTACAATAATACTCCTGGTTTACTTTTGTATCTTTTGGGTAATGAAAATAATTATGGTCTTTTCTGGCAAGGTGCCGAAACAGAAGATATTCCTATCGAGAACAGAAAATCTACTATTCAGGCTGTACATTTGTACAAGGTTTTTAATGATGCTGCTGTAGAAATGAAAAAGCTTGGTGCTTCATGTCCTATTGCAATATGTAATGGTGATCTTTTGTTTCTTGATATTATATCAAAGGAATGTAAAGATATTGATATACTTGGTATAAACTGTTATCGTGGTGAATCTTTTGGTGATTTGTTTAGTAGGGTAAAAAATGAATATGGCAAGCCTGTATTATTTACTGAATTTGGTTCAGATGCATATAATGCAGTAACTCAAAAAGAAGCTCAAAAAGAACAGGCAGATATCCTTCTGAAGAATTGGGCGGAAATTTATCTTAATGCAGCTGGAGTAGGGAATAGCGGAAATTCTCTTGGCGGATTTACATTTCAGTTTTCAGACGGATGGTGGAAATTTATGCAAAATTCAAATCTTGACGTTCATGATACTAATGCTTCATGGGCCAATGGAGGATATTTGTTCGATTATCTAAAAGGAGCAAATAATATGAACGAGGAGTGGTTTGGTATATGTGCTAAAGGGAAACCTGATAGTCGTGGCATATACGAAGTTTATCCTCGTGCAGCTTATTATGTATTGAAAGATGTTCACCGTATAAACCCTTATGCACCTAATACAACTACAGCTTCTATATTAAATAAAATTTCAGAAATAAATGTGATGAGTTCTGTTCTTTCTGCAAGAAGTGACAAAGCTGCATTGCAGGGTGAAACTACAAGCCTGCTGCGTCTTAGTGAACTTCGAGGTGAGCTGTCAGCGATATATTCAGGTGCGAAAAATACTACAACCCCAAAATCCAGACCCGATAATCCTACTAGTTTTCCAAGTTCAACAGGTTTTGATAATATGGAATCTTTTTATGTAGGTGTCACCTCTAAACCTGCAGAAAATGTTGAGGCTGAAGTTACAGTCAATATATTGGGTAATGTTGCCGAAAATACTATTGACGAAATATTCTATGAAAATCGTGGACGTTCCAGATATATTTTAGACGGAAATGGTCAATATGTAGATTTGGGACCGTTGGAGCGTATCAAACTTTATAGCGTTAGTTTTGATTGGGATGGAGATCTGTTCAAAATGAATACATTTTTCCGTAAACCACATTATCATTGGGGATATGAAGGTGATTTTTTTGGAATGTATCAGGAAGCTAGTTATGGCGAAAATATGGATATATATGGTGGTGAAGCCCCTTTCGGTGCAGAAATTGAAGGAAAGCGTATGTTCAAAGGGTTGAAATTGGCTTTCGGACCTGAACTTTGGTGGGGAGCAAATCCTGCTATACTTTTGAAATATCAACGCAGTATCGGTAAATTCAATTTTGCAGGGGTGTTTCAGTATGATATAGCAAAGCGTGAAGGTACAACTACTTCGTATGCTATACCTTTACCTAAAAATACAAGAGCATCTTTGATGGTTGAAAGGACTTTAGGACGTTTCAATGTTGCTTTAGGTGGTTTATGGTCAGGGCAACCTTTGGTGGGAAGAACTTTCCAGGCTACTACGCAATACAGTAATAATGCTACAGTTTATCAGGATGTTATAAAAACAACAGATACTTTTGGTGGAAAGTTGAAAGTTACGTATACTGGAAGAAATTTCAGTGCATATGCTCAAGGAGCATTAATGGGACTTGTGGCTAGTGGCGGTGCAGATAATACTCTTACACTTACTGGATGGAGATTAAAGGATTGTGGCAGCGGTAATATGCAAAATGCGTTAGCAGGTTTTACTTATCAGTTGGGAAATTTTCAGATTGCACCGAATTTTATGTGGCAGAAACCGTTGGTTGGTCCTATGCCCAATGGTATTAATGCTCATGGGAGATTGAGGAATATTATTGATGATCCTTTTGCAGTAAGAAGTAATCGTGAGACTTTGGCCGGTGAGTTGCTTCTTACATTTGACCCTACTCCGGCTACATGGATGTACGATTGGGAAAACGATAACAACGAAGATGCTCCTTTTGCGGCTTCCTTGGACTTTGTTTATCGTCATCTCCCTACTTCGCAGGATGCTGCAATAGGTATATTGGCAGACGGACGTTCTACATTCGCTTTTGCAGGTTCTGCTCCTGCACATGATTTGTGGGAAACAAACTTAAAGGTCGCTTCAAGGGTATCAAGAGATTTCGGTATAATTTCAAATGTATATTTGGGTACAGCACAAGCAAATGGTGATGATGCCAGATTAATCAAACGTTTGGGAGCAGATGCCAGGATGATGTACAAGAAGTTCAAGCTTAATGCATTCGTGAAATTTAATGATTGGGGTCCGTACGACTATCATAAAGATTTCAACCTTACATTCCCGTTCCAGTGTGAAGTTGATTTGTCAACCAATTTGTTCAAACCTAAATGGTTGGGACCGATATCTACCTGTGTTGGAATAAGAGGCGCATTCAGGACTCTGGATAAATATTCTCCTCGCTATGTTGCAGGCTACGTTTCAGATGGTAATGGTGGCTTTGTAGAAAGTACAGACATAATAGGTGCCCCTCATGGCAATGAATGGGAAATAAGAACATACATTAGTTTTAGTCTTTTCTAATAATAGTTTTTTATGAACAAAATAAATAAAATATCACATAGTCTTCTAGCTGTTATTGTAGTGTCATCATTTGTTGGATGTACAAGGGAAATAAATACGGATGTATTGGCTACAAGTCCTGTCATGTCGGAAGTCTTTATTGATGCATTTGCATCCGATCTGCAATATCAGGCATGGGGAAAACCTACCAATTTAAGTCTCGATTCTGAAACCAAATATAGTGGGTCTGCGTCTTTGAAGATAGCAGTTCCTGATCCTACTGATTTTCTTGGAAACTGGGCCGGAGGAACATTCTACACAGAAGCAGGAAGAGATCTTTCCGGTTATGATGCTCTTACGTTTTATGCCAAATCTTCAATTCCAACAACTGTTGAAGTAGGTCTTGGCAGTTATGGAGACAATCCTGAATTTTCTGTGTCCTTGTCTGGAGTGAAAGTTGATGAGAACTGGAATAAGATTATCATTCCTATTCCTAATTCAGCAAAACTGACTTCTGAAAAGGGAATGTTCTATTATTCAGCCGGGGCTGTTGACGGAGCTGGTTATTCTGTATGGTTTGATGAAGTCAAATTTGAGCATCTTGGAACATTGGCTCACACAAGGATAGAAAATATGACAATGGCAGGATTTCCTTCAGGGGACATTGAGATTGAAACATTGACATGTTATGTGAATCTGCCTACTGGTGTTTTTCAGAAAATGACAGTCTCTTCTAAATATTTTACATTTGATTCTTCAAATCCTGATGTCGCTACGGTAGAAGGAAATGTAATAACTTTCCATGGAGCTAAAGATAGGACTGTACTTACTCCGAGAGAAGCAGAGGGCAGCATTACAATATCCGGTGTTTATGACTTTGCTCCTGTACCTGATAAGAACGAATATGACGTGATTTCTTTGTATTGCGACAGTTATACAAATACACTTTCTTCACCTTTTAATGGGTATTGGGCTCCTTATCAGACTACTACAAACAATGAAATAGCACTTGATGAAACCCAGCACATTATGCATTACGGTAATTTTAATTTTGTAGGTATAGTGCTTGATGAGGATGCTGAAACCATAGGCAAGACGTATGTTCATTTGGATATTTTGTTGCAGGATAAGGTAGATAATGCACAGATTGATATATCTGCGGACAGGTCAGCTGAAGCTGGTGATATAGCAGGAAAAATGACTGTAACTTTAGTGTCAGGAGAATGGGTTTCCATAGACATACCTCTTAATGGTGCGGAAGTCATACATCAATTACAGTTGGCTGTAACGTCAGGCTCCATTGCCTATAAGGATATTCTTGTGGATAATATTTATTTCTATTAAAAAAATAACGATATATGAAAAGATACAATATGATATTGTTTGGTCTGTTGAGCATTGTTTTCACTTCCTTTTTTGCGAGTTGTGAAAAAGATGGGGAAATGGCCAAAGACAATAAGGAATGGGTTTTGGTCTGGTCGGATGAGTTTGACACTCCAACGTCAAATAATCGTCCGGATCCGTCGAAATGGACTTATGAGAAAGGTAATTCCGGGTTTGGAAATAATGAACTTCAAAACTATACAAGCCGTGAAGAAAATGTACATTATACAACGTATAAGGGAGTAAGTTGTCTTGCTATTACAGCGTTAAACGATAATTACAATAATGTGCAGTATTCATCGGCAAGAATAAAGACCGAAGGATTGTTTGAGATTCGTTACGGTCGTATTGAGGCACGTCTGCTGTTGCCTTACGGTCCTGGGCTTTGGCCGGCATTTTGGATGTTAGGAAGTGATTATTCTGAAAATCCGTGGCCTGCATGTGGAGAAATTGATATAATGGAAAATAAAGGTTATCAACCGAATATTGTATCAAGTGCACTTCATATGCCTGGACGCTATAGTGGAAATCCTGTTACAAAGACATTTGGGTTTCAGGATAATAGATTTGATGTTGATTTTCATGTCTTTGCTATTGAATGGGATAAAGAAAAGATTGATTTTTATGTAGATGATGTGCTTTATAATAGAGTAAAAGCTATAGATGTTACTGACGGAGAGTGGGTTTTTGACCATCCTTTCTTTATAATACTTAATGTTGCCGTAGGAGGTACCTTCGGTGGAAATCCTACATCTGAAACAGTATTTCCACAAACTATGTATATAGATTATGTGAGAGCATATAAAAAGAATGAAGATACATTGGTAGAGGTAACCCCACCTTCTGGTGATGTTGAAGATCCTGACGCAAATCCAGATGGTAGTGGTGACAATCCTGGCGGTGGTGACAATCCTGATGAAGAAATTTCTTCAGATGGTACAATAAACGATTGGGATCACGATGACGAAGATAAAGGTTCTATAAATACAGATGCACAATAATTTTTAGTTTAATTTTTAAATGTATAATATATGAAAAAACGTAATTTATTTTTTAGTTTAATTGTTTTAGGTCTTGTTTCTTGTAACAATAATATTGAAAGTATCAGGATAGGTAATGATATGCTTTTTTCTGCAAAAGTTGATCACTATTCTAGTAGAGTCACTAATAATCAATGGGATGGTGATGAACTGATTGGAGTAAGTCTTGGAGGTGATGCTTCATATAGAACATACAATGTTACTGCTGCTGGTGAAATGAGTTCTGATAATCCTTATATATGGGAAGGAACAGCTGTTGATGTAAAAGCTTGGACTCCTTTAACTGAACAGCCTATTGATTTGAAAGATCAGAGCACTGAGGAAAAATTTTATAATTGTGATTTGCTGGCTTGTCAGACTAAAGCTGAATCTGCAAATGTACAACTGGCTTTCAATCATCAGATGACAAGAATGTGGTATATGATTCAAAACTATGGTGAATACACGGCTGAAGAAGCGCAAGCGGCTAAAGTCTATTTTATAGGTTATGGTTCAGTTACTTATGCTAATGGAACAATCGCTACTCAAGGTGAAGCAGACCAGCTTATATCTACTTGTCCTGCCGGAGAATTGACAGGTGAAGCGTTATTGGCACCATGTGAAATGTGGGGAAAACCATTGATAAGAGTTGAAATAGGAGGTGATGTACATATATATACACCAAGTCTGGATGTAGCAAGTGATACAGAAAAAAATACAGGAGTACTTGTTTCAGGATCAAGACAAATGTATTATTTACAAATTACTAAAAAGAAGATTTATGTAACCTTGGGTGCAACCATCAACGATTGGGGCTCTGAAGGCTCTGATAAGGGGCCGATTTATCCGGAAGCGCAATGATATCCTATAATAACTATGATATAAAGATATGAAACTATATAATTTATGTTTAGAACTGACAGCCTTGTGTATTGTTTCCTGTACCACTGAAAATAATCTTGATACAAGCAGGGATGGAAACATGATGTTTTCTGCATGTATAGGCGAGTTTGCAAGTAGGGTTATGAACAACGGTTGGGAAGGAGACGAAACAATTGCTGTTTGTATCGGTGAAACTGTAAAATCTTACAGCATTACGAATACTGGTACAATGAATACTGAAGAAGAAGGTTTTGTCTGGGCTGACGATGCTACATCAGTCAATGTTAAGGCCTGGACGCCTTATACAGAAACGTCTATTGATTTGACACAACAGACCACAGTTGAAAATTCATCAGATTGCGATTTGCTTGCTTGTGAAACTACAGCGACATCTGCAAATGTGCAATTGGCTTTTGACCATAAAATGACGAAAATGCAGTATATGCTTCAGACTTATACAGGTTATACTGATGAAGAAGCAAAGAATGCAAAGATTTCGTTTTTTGGATATGCTTCGGTAACATTCACTAATGGTATTGTTACTCCTGTAGGGAATCCTGATAATCTGATTCCGACATATAAAACGAGAGATTTCAATGGTGAAGCGCTTTTGGCTCCTTGTGACATGTGGGAAAGGCCATTGATACAAGTAGAAATTGGAGGGGATATTTATGTCTATACACCAAGTAACAGTGTTGCATCAGATGTTGAAAAAAATACAGGGGTGCTTGTTCCTGGAATAAGACAACAATATTTCTTACAGGTAAGCAAAAAGGGATTGCAGGTAACGATGGAGAGTGATCCTGTTAATTGGGGCGGTAATCAGGAAATTACAGACGTTGCTGATTCTAAGTTTAAGGCAGTAGTACCGAATGAAATTTTTCGTCTGGAGGGGTACTCTGTTACAGGTATTGAAGCTGATGGATTCATAAGTGATGCCACTACAGGTTTTTCTATTACATACACAAAAGGCACCGTTAGTGACGGTATTGATTTTGAAGGAATGTGCGATAGGAAACGTACAGTAGGCCCAAATGCGAATACAGTAACATTTAGTTTTACCAATATACGTTCTGATATAAAACTTGTGTATATGCGGAAATATATGGAAGTAGGTTATTATTTCTATAGTGACGGAACATACGGAGATACATATAAAGATAACCAGACTGTAGGTATTATATATAAAATAGGTCAACATAGTACAGATAATGTAAATAATTATCAAGGTACAGATATTACTGAGATACATGGCTATGTAGTTGCTTTAGATGATGAGAAAAACAGTAGCAGTACAAGTGCTTTTAAATGGAAAGAAGGAAAAGGGGGTTTATATAGTGATGAATATCCCGAAATTGGTATGGGTGGTGGTAATACTTCCAAATATATCGGTTATCAGAATACAAAATATCTCATTGATAAGGCCAAAACTCAAACAGAAACGACAGTACCGGCAGCATCTACTTCTACAGAAAAGAACTCTCAAAGTGTTATAAAAGGTACTTCCGGTTGGTATTTGCCTTCGCATACGCAATTGAAGGATCTGGAGTCTCTTGCAGATTTTTCAGGAGATGGATATACAGCCTTGGATGGTACATACTGGGACAGCTCGTTTGATAGTGATGCCAATGCTTATATAGTAGTATTTGGTAGTGGTGCAATAAGTAGTACAGATTTTTATAGGCCTGTGGATTCAGAGCAGAAAGTACGTCTGATACTTACATTCTAATAACTCATAATTATTTTTTTAAGTTATGAAACAATTATATTTACATATAAAACTTGCAGCTTTATCTATGTTGCTGTTTTCTGCCTGTACACAAGATGAAATAATGAATCAGGCAAATGTAGAAAGGCCTGTGACGGATGAGCTATTGAATATAGGCAGCGTTAATGTGAATGATTTTGCAGAAAACACAGAAAGTCGTGTGATAAACGACAGCAAGACGGTAACTTTTGAGGCTGGTACAAATATCAATGATGCTAATGGTGATGAATTAGGCGTATTGCTGATTGATGAATCAGGAAAGACTTATGCTAATGTGGCGTTCAAGTACGTAAATGAGAATGGTGAAAACAAATGGCTCAATAAGACAAATGAATATTATAGCAGCAAAATTAAAAAAGCTATTGCTTACTTTCCTTATACGGAAATGACTGATTTACCATCAACAATAGAAGAACTAAAAGAGATTTTTATAAATAAAGATGCCGGGTTTAAAGAGAAAGATTTGCTTGTATCAGAAGCAACAGAATTTAAAAAGGCAACTATGGATATAAATTTCACTCATGCTTTTTCTATGATTGCGTTTTCTGCAGAAGCAATTGCCACAACATCTAAAAATACAGAAGTGACATATTCATTGGAGTTATCAGATGTCGCTTTTTCTATTGGTGATAAATTATATACACCGGAACTGGTAAATGGCAGATATGTATGTATTGTTGATGTGTCACAGTTACAGAAAGATGATTTCAGGTATTTCTATACAGTGGATAATCAATCTTATGTGAAAACTATTAGTGGAAATCCAATAGAAATTGAGAGTAATAAGAGTTATACTTTCAAATGTCCTGTAAATCAGACAGGAACATCCGGTATTGCTGCAGGAGATTTTTATTGTGTGTCGTCGTCTAATGATGTATTGGTGCTTCCGGGAAATGCAGCCGGTGTTCCTGAAGGATGGACTTGTAAGGGAATAGTTTTTCATATAATGGATGAAAGTGGTAGTCCTAGTGAATGGAATACTTTCGTGACGAATAATGAATTGACTGAAAGCGACATCCCGGGATACAACGGAAAGCATGGTCTGGTGGTTTCTCTTATAAATGGTAAGAATTATGGTACTCCTACTGATAATATAACTTCTTGGAATAACTGTTTTACTGGTTATAATGGTTCTGAGAGTAAAGATTTGTCCAATGGTTATAAGATGACACAGTTGTTAACAGATAATGCTATTGGTAACAATATAACATTTATAGGATTGGATCTTCATAAAGATGAAACTATTGCTGGTACTACTTCATGGTATATACCATCGTTCAACGAACTTAAATATCTTGTGAGAGGTGAAAATTCAGGAACTCCATCTGGCGAAGGATTGGAATATGTTAATGGTCAGCTAAGTAAAATAAATGGAGAAGAGTTATCAGGAAGTATTCCTTCTGTTACTTTCATTAATAATAGTGATGGTTCTGGATTCTGTCTTATGCAATCAGACGGACAAGAGAATGGCTGGCATGGTATTCCTGGATCTGAAAAGATACGTCCTATTTTTGCGTTCTGAAAAAATAAATGTACAATACGATGAAGAAAAATCTTTTATATGCTGTGGCATTGGCTGCATCCCTGATTGGATGCAGTCAACCGCAGGACAATAATACGGAGATAGAGAACAAGGTAGAAGCTTTGCTTCAAAAAATGACAATTGAAGAAAAACTTGGTCAGATGAACCAACTCAGCCCTTGGGATTTTGAAGAACTGGCTGCACGCGTGCGCAAGGGTGAGGTAGGCTCCATCCTTAATGTTGTCAATCCGGAAGAGATAAATAATATACAGAAAATAGCCGTTGAGGAATCTCGTCTGGGTATTCCTATTCTTGTTTCGCGCGATGTCATTCATGGTTATAAGACTATTTTCCCTATACCGTTGGGACAGGCTGCTACTTTCAATCCTCAGATTGCTGAAGACGGTGCCCGTGTGGCTGCCATAGAAGCATCGGCAGACGGTATCCGTTGGACATTTGCGCCTATGATAGATATATCCCGTGATCCGCGCTGGGGACGTATCGCCGAAAGCTGTGGTGAGGATCCTTATCTTAGTTCTGTGATGGGTGCTGCCATGATTAAGGGGTATCAGGGAGATTCTTTGAATGACCCTACAGCCATTGCTGCTTGTGCAAAACACTTTGTGGCATACGGCGCTGCAGAAGGCGGTAAGGATTACAACTCGACTTTCATTCCTGAACGTGTGCTCCGCAACGTATATCTTCCTCCTTTCAAGGCTGCTGTTGAAGCCGGATGTGCCACTTTCATGACTTCGTTCAATGATAATGACGGTGTGCCTTCTACAGCCAACAAGTTTGTCCTGAAAGATGTTCTTCGTGACGAATGGAAATACGACGGTATGGTGGTGACAGACTGGGCTTCTGCTGCAGAAATGATTAATCATGGTTTTTGTACTGATGGTAAGGATGCAGCAGAGAAGTCTGTAAATGCCGGAGTGGATATGGAAATGGTGAGCGAAACTTTTATTAAAAATCTGAAACAGTCTGTTGCAGAGAAGAAGGTTTCAATGGAGACTATAGACAATGCGGTGAGAAACATCCTTCGTCTGAAATTCCGTTTGGGATTGTTTGAAAATCCTTATGTTGTCACTCCTCAGACTGTGAAATATGCCGATGCACATTTGCAGGTTGCAAAGACAGCGGCAGAGCAGTCGGTTATCCTTCTGAAGAATGATGCACAGACATTGCCGTTTACTGACAAGGTTAAGACTGTTGCAGTGGTTGGCCCTATGGCTGATGCTCCATACGAGCAGATGGGTACATGGGTATTCGATGGTGAAAAAGAACATACACAGACACCTCTGAAAGCTATCAGGGAAATGTATGGCGACAAGGTGAACGTAATCTTCGAACCGGGATTGGCATACAGCCGCGACAAGAATGTTTCAGGCATTGCAAAGGCTGTAAATGCGGCACGCCGTGCAGACGTTGTGGTATGTTTTGTAGGTGAAGAATCAATCCTTTCGGGTGAGGCTCATTCTTTGGCAAATCTTGATTTGCAGGGAGCACAGAGTCAGCTGATCAAATCGCTTGCTGCAACAGGCAAACCTGTGGTTACTGTATTTATGACGGGACGTCAGCTTACTATTTCTGATGAGGTTGAGGCTTCGGATGCTGTTCTTTACTCGTTCCATCCGGGAACAATGGGTGGCCCTGCCATTGCAGACATCCTTTTCGGAAAGGTAAATCCTAGCGGTAAGACTCCAGTTACATTCCCTCGTATGACAGGTCAGGCTCCAATCTATTATGCTCATAACAATACAGGACGTCCTGCAAATCCTACAGAGATGCTTATTGATGAAATCCCTGTTGAGGCCGGACAGACTTCTGTGGGATGCCGTTCGTTCTATCTTGATGCGGGAAATTCTCCTTTGTTCCCATTCGGATACGGTTTGTCATATACAAACTTTGAGTATAGTGACCTGAAACTGGCTTCTGATAAACTTACAGTTGACGGAGAGGTTAATGTGAGTGTAAACCTTAAGAATGCCGGCAAGTATGACGGTACTGAAGTAGTACAATTGTACGTACAGGATAAGGTTGGCTCTGTCACTCGTCCGGTTAAAGAGCTTAAGGCTTTCCAGAGAGTGGAACTTAAAGCAGGGGAGAGCAAAACTGTTACATTCACTCTTCCTGTATCTGATCTTGCTTTCTGGCGTTATGATATGACATACGGTGTGGAACCGGGAGACTTCAAACTGTGGGTAGGAACAAACAGTGCTGAAGGATTGTCGGCTGATTTTACAGTCATTGATTGATACTGATTATTGAAGCTTTGCAACTTCAGCGTTATAGTTGAAAATGCTTCTTTACTTTTGTAGTGTACTAAATAAGTTGACACAAATTATTTAGTAACATGCGTGAATATAGAAAGTATTCAAAAGAAGAATGTTTGTCTTATTTGGAGGAATATTTGTCCTCTTC
>NZ_JACJLE010000076.1 GCF_016901995.1 Bacteroides caecigallinarum
TTCATGAGTGCTAATCTTTCTTTTGTCAAAACACTCGGTTTTATATCAATTTTAGTATAAACCTGTCCTACTCTATGTGTAGGACGCTTAATATTTACGTATGAAAAAGATTCAGAATTATATAGGTCTGTTTTTGCTGGTATGGACAATAGTCGGCTGTACTGACGAAAATATGTTTGGCGATGACGGCGGTTTTCGCGTAATAGGTAATTTGGATACTCCGTCAAGAACAGAATATGAAGTTGGAGATGGTAAGGTGACAGTTACATGGGCGGCAGATGATGCAATCGGACTGTTTACTGATACACAGACATCACTGCTGGAATACAAAGCAACTTCTTCAGGCAAACAAGTCAGTTTCGCTCCTGCCGGACAACGTCTTAATCAGCAGGAAGGAAAGGAAGTCTATGCGTTTTATCCATATAAACAGACAACAATTGACTATCCTAAGATGCAGCTTCCGAAGTTGAATCAGGAATATTCCGAAGGTCTTCCGTCTGCCAAATGCGATTTGATGTATGCCAAAGGTCAAATTGCCGGAGACGAACTGGTCTTGAACTTCAAGCATCTGTTTGCTTTCATTAAATTAAATATCAAAACTGAACTCCTGAAAGGAAGTTATGGAATTTTAGTAGAATCTTTGGAGCCTATTATGTATGTTGATAATGATGTGGATGTAACTCCATATTTTGATTTTAAGAAAGAGAAGATTGTAACAGAGAAAAGAGACTATGTGTGGTACAATGTTCCTTCTGACGTGATTGAAACCAAGGATACTATAACCTGTTATATAGCAGTTCTTCCAACCACAGAGGACAATTATCTCACATTCTATAAATTTGATGCCAACGGGACGGGTGACGGCCTTTTGGAAAAGAAAGCGCCTGTGGGTGGTTTCCAGGCCGGCCATGTTTACGATTTGACATTAGGTGAAGTAGATTATGATCCTGATAAGGTTGAACGGGAAGAGCGTGAGGCATTGATTGCCTTTTATAATGCTACAGGAGGTCCGCAGTGGACAAACAATACCAACTGGTGTAGTGACAAGTCTTTGTCGGAATGGTATGGTATAAGCATGTCCGGTGAATATGTAGAAGGAATAAATCTAATTGATAATAACCTGACAGGAAATATTCCTGCTGAGATAGAGAAACTGCGTCATCTGAAGAGGTTATATTTGGGCTATAACAATATGTCGGGTGAATTGACGGAATCGATTTCTAAGCTTTGTGGATTGGTAAATCTGGATTTGTCCAATAATAATTTCGAGGGAACACTTCCAGAATCATATGCCGGACTGATGGATGTATTGGAAGCTTTCAATCTGGGCTATAATAATTTTACAGGACGTCTTCCGGATGCAGTGGTGAATCATCCGAACTGGAAAAACTTATGGGTAGGCTGTATAACCGGAGGATTTGATATATCAGGAGTTGTTCTTCCTGCCCCGGATTTTGTGGTACAAGATATAGATGGAAACACAATCTCATCGGATATTGAATATACGAAAAACAAGCTTACAGCTATTGTTCATTGGAGTTATACATGTCCTTTTTCAAATGATTATATAGAGAACTATCTGAAACCTTTGTATGAACAATACAGGAATATCGGATTTGAAATTATAGGATATTGTCTTGACACAAAGGATGAGATACAGAAATATGTAAACGAACATCAGGTAAAATGGAGGAATTTTGAAATGCAGACAATCCGTGGATTTCAGATTCCAGGCTTCTTTACAAAACTTACTCCTACGATTTTTGTCGTTGATCAAAACAAAGAGGTGATACTCCAGAGCTTGACGCAAAATCGTAATGAAATAACAAATATATTGTCAGAACGTTTGGGAGATGTAGATTTATATACTTCTACGGACTATTCGCGAGACGGTGAAGTGAAGACATTGCAGACTGCCACCAGAGGAAAAGGAATAAATCTGGTATTCATGGGTGAGGCATTTGTTGATAAAGACATGGGCGACGACGGATTATATGAGCAGGTAATGAAACAGGCTATGGATCAGTATTTTGCCTATGAACCGCTAAAATCGTTTAGAGACCGTTTCAATGTATATAGTGTGAAGGTTGTATCTCCGAATGCTGAATTCTATCCTAATGCTGTGCATAGGATAAATGAGGATGACAATGTTTGTTTCGAATATGCTAAAAAGGTGCCGGGCTTGGAGAATGCTCCATACCAGATGGTTTCAGTAATATACAATAAAGGATGTTCAGGTCGGAGTTATACCACTATGTATTTAGATGACGGAACGTACGTAGGATATATGATGGATGGTGTAAACGATGTCCTGAACCATGAAGTTTGCGGTCACGGATTGGGCAGGTTGATGGATGAATATGTGGAAGGAGGTTATGAGAATCAGACGTTGCCTGATGCAGGGCGCATAGAGTTGGATAATATGTGGAACAATTATGGATGGGGCGCCAATGTTGACTGGCGAAATAGCACAGAAGAAGTAAAATGGGCACATTTCTTGGATGATATGCGTTATGCCGGTGAAAGTCTGGGACTTTACGAAGGTTCTTATTTGTATGGCAAAGGAGCTTACAGACCTACAGAAAACAGCATGATGCGTTATAATGACTCTCCGTTTAACGCGCCAAGTCGTGAAAGACTGTATCAGGTAATAATGAAACTTTCCGAAGGCGATAGTTGGGTATATGATTTCGAGGACTTTGCCGCTTATGATGAAATAAACAGAAACTATTCAGTTTCGCGTGCTTTGAGTGCACCATCTTCTCAGAATGTTCGTGAGGACTGGGAAAAACGTCATCGTGTGCCTGTAGTGAAAAGAGGCGGATGGAAAGACGCAAGGTGATATTCTTATCATTTGAATATATGTAATTATTTTTAGAGAGTGATTGAAGTACTGGGTTGGATTGCAGATCCTTTTCTAAAGGCTTTAGTCACTCTTTTTTTTATTTTTCCCAGTTGCGATTGGTTACTATACCATAAGCTTTGCACTTGTTGAGTTTTAATTATTTTAAAATTATGATTATGGAAAACATTGAAAATACAGGACTTCAAAGATTTATCGAAGCACAAAACGATAGTTATGACCAGGCTTTGAAAGAGATAAGAAACGGCAGGAAATTGACGCACTGGATATGGTATATCTTCCCGCAGATAAAAGGTCTTGGTTTCAGCTATAATTCAGAGTACTATGGAATTACCTCCTTGCAGGAAGCCAGAGATTATCTTGAAAATGAATTGCTCCGTAAAAGGCTTTTCGAGATAACAGAAAGTCTGCTTATGCATAAAGGAAAAGACATCGAAAGCATTATGGGAGATATTGATGCTTTGAAACTTAAATCAAGCATGACGCTGTTCGATGCAGTGCAGCCGGGTAGCATATTCGGCGAAGTGCTCGACGAGTTTTATGGAGGGGAGAGGTGTAGGAGGACGTTGGAAAAGATACGTTGATATATAGGTGGTTCTAATAATAAAGAATGATACCAATTAGGATTTATGGATAAGAAGGAAATAAAAGAAATAATAGGCAGTAATCTGCCTTCTGGTCTTGGTTTCAGTTTCTTTGATGATAGACTTGAAATTCTATTGAATAGTAAGTCAGTATTCGGAAATATGCAGGATGATTCATCAGCATTCGAGGGATGGATATTGTGCATAAAATCAGAATTGGAGAATAAAGGATATCAGGTAAAAAAAGTAAACATAAAGTTTTGTGACAGCTTTCAGATGGGTGACTCTCCAAAAGAGAAGCAATTCTGTTACCGTCTGTTTAAATGTAGCCTGAATTATGGCTGGAAGATACCGGAAGATGCAATGATAATGGCAAATGTATCTTCACTGGATGGAGCGGTATTGACATGTCCGAAAAATGATGCAGCAAGCATCGAAGTGGCACAGAACGCGGAAGCCAGACTGGAACGCATATACATCGAAGCTCAAAAGAAGAAAGGAAAGGTTATAAACCAACAGTTGCCCATAGGGCTTTTTAAAGACAAGGTGGCCGACGTTAACAGATTGACTCTGACTTTCAATGGCCGATTCTGTTTTGAACCGAACAGCAAGGATTACAGGGGAGTGGAAACGTTGAAGAAAAGCATCGGAAAGATAAAACATCTGGAAGGAGTGTTTCTTACAGATACTCTTCATCCGTTGATTTCTGAAAATAAGAAAAAGCTTGCCGATGCAATGGCGTTTGTTTCCGGAACTGTAAACGTATCATTTACGTTTGAGAAAAACACTGATGATATATCGGACTATAGCGATTATATGGGAAGGTAGTGCGAGAATCATGAAATTTTTCTTGATGAGAAAATGAATTATTGGATAAGGGCGTGTATCGTTTGGTTAATCCTCATTTGATAGTAGAAACTATTGCTAAGGATGATAAATATGGGGAATTGGTGAGGTATTTAAGGGTACGCTATAGTTGAGGGTAATAAAGGGTTACTTTCATTAAGCTTTTGAGACATAAAAAATCCCCCGTTAAAGGACGAGGGAACCTAATGTTTTCACAACGGAATAATCCTTATTGTGAATTGCTTCAAATCATATTGCAAATGTAAAGAAAAAAATATATGTTCAAAATGATTTTAAGTAAAATTATATTATATTTGTTGCAAAACATATATAATATTTACCATGAAAAAGATTTTAGGACTTGATTTGGGAACCAACAGTATAGGTTGGGCAGTTATAAATAAAGCGGAAAACGAAGGTAAAGATGTCCTGTGCGGTATTGAGGCTGCTGGTAGTAGAATTATACCTATGGACGCAACTATTATGGGGGATTTTGAAAAGGGTAATAGTGTTTCTCAAACAAAAGATCGCAGGGAACATAGAAGTACAAGGCGTTTGTACGAAAGAGGTAAATTAAGACGCGAAAGGTTGAATAGAGTTTTGTCTGTAATGGGGTTTTTGCCTGATCATTATGTTTCTCAACTAGACAGATATGGAAAGTTTCTTTCCAATACAGAACCTAAACTGGCATGGGTCAGAAATGCTGACTGCAAATATCATTTTCTTTTTATGGATTCCTTTTCAGAAATGCTTCAGGAGTTTAAAACAAATAGTCCACAATATATTTCTGAAGAATCTAAAGTTCCATACGATTGGACTTTGTATTATCTTCGAAAGAAAGCCTTGACTCACAAGGTTACTAAAGAAGAACTTGCTTGGATTCTGCTTAATTTTAATCAGAAAAGAGGGTATTTCCAACTTAGAGATGAAAGTGAAGAGGAAAAGAAGCCAAGTAAGATCAGGCAGTATTTTGAACATCAGAAGGTGGTAGATATTATAGATACAAACGAAGTTTATAAGGGCTTGAAAGTTCTTATCGTAATATTGGCAAATGGTATCTCAGGCAAAATCTTTAAAAAGGAAATACCTGATTGGATTGGTGTTGAGAAAGATATTATTGTTAAAGTAGATATTGATAAGGATGGTAAAGATAAGTTTAATGAAGATGGTTCTTTGTCGTGCAGATTCAATATACCTACCGAAGCTGAATGGGATACAGAATGGGAACTTATAAAGCAAAAGACACAAAACGACCTTGATGCATCAGGAAAGACAGTAGGTGAGTACATTTTCGATACACTGCTGCGTAATCCGGAGCAGAAGATACGTGGAAAACTTGTACGTACTATAGAAAGAAGATATTATAAAGAAGAAATCAACGCAATACTTAAAAAACAGAAAGAGTTTCATCCTGAGTTAAGTGATAGAGCTCTTTATGAGAAATGTGTTGAAGAATTATATCCCAACAATCCAGCACATAGGAACATGATGCTGATACATGATTTGTCTTATTTCCTTGTAAATGATATATTATTTTACCAGAGACCTTTAAAGAGTAAAAAATCTTTGATAGATGAATGTCCTTATGAATCACACTTATATATTGATAAAAAATCAGGTGAAAGGAAACCGGTAGCAGTGAAGTGTATAGCCAAATCCCATCCTCTATATCAGGAGTTCAGGCTTTGGCAGTTTATTTCAAATCTTCGTATATACCAAAAGACAAAAGAGGTAGGTAATTCTCTCAAAGTAGATGTAGATGTAACAAATGAGTTCCTTAAAGGTGAGAATGATTATGTAGAATTATTTGATTGGCTTAATACTAAGAAGGAAATAAAACAGGAAGACTTTTTGAAGTATAAGCCATTCGGATTTACTAAAAGCAATATAAACAATTACCGTTGGAATTATGTGGAAGATAAGATATATCCATGTAATAAAACTCATTATACAATCTTGAAAGGGCTTGAAAAGGCTGATATTACTTTTGATGAGTTTATAAGTCACGATTCATTAGCAGAAGAAAACTTGTGGCATATATTATATTCAGTGTCGAGTAAAGAAGAGTTAAAACATGCTTTGGAGTCATTTGCAGATAAACGCGGTTTGAGTATTAAGTTTATTGATGCTTTTATAAATACTCCTGCTTTCGAAAAATCGTATGGTGCATATTCTGCAAAGGCAATAAATAAACTTCTTCCTCTTATGCGTATGGGAAAATATTGGAAGGAGGAAAATATATGTGATTCTACACGTGAAAGAATAGATAAAATCATTACAGGAGAATATGACGAAAATATACGTGACAGAGTAAGAGAGAAATCTATCAATCTTACAGATATCACTTTGTTTAGAGGTTTGCCGCTATGGCTTGCGTGCTATGTGGTGTATGACCGTCATTCGGAAGCTGGAAATACAGAGCGGTGGACATCTCCTTCTGATATAGACCATTATATTAGAAAATTCAAGCAGCACTCATTGCGTAATCCTATAGTTGAACAGATTGTGCTTGAAACATTGCGAACAGTTAGGGATGTGTGGACTGAAGTAGGAGGGATAGATGAAATTCATGTGGAACTTGGCAGAGAAATGAAGAATCCATCAGACAAGAGGCGCAAAATGAGTCAGCAAATGCAGGAGAATGAAAATACGAACTTGCGTATAAAGGCTCTTTTGGCAGAGTTTATAAATCCGGAATTAGGTATTGAAAATGTTCGTCCTTATTCACCTTCACAACAGGATTTACTCCGCCTTTATGAAGAAGGAGCTTGGAACTCTCCTGAAATAGATGAAAAGCAAGTTGACGAAATGCTTGCCATATTGAAAAAGTTTAATGAAACAGACTCTAGTAAACGACCTACAAAGTCTGAGATTAAGCGTTACCGTCTGTGGCTTGAGCAGAAGTATAGATCTCCATATACAGGCACTCCTATACCATTGAGTAAACTCTTCACTACTGCCTACGAGATAGAACATGTCATACCAAGATCACGTTTTTTTGATGATTCACTGACAAATAAGGTTATTTGTGAATCAGAAGTCAATAAGCTGAAGGGTAATATGCTTGGTTATGAGTTTATAAAGAGTCATTATGGAGAAAAAGTACAACTATCATCAGGCTCTGAGGTACAAATATTTTCGGTAAATGATTATGAGAAGTTTGTTAAGGATCATTATTCAAAGAATAAAGCAAAAATGAAGAAACTTCTTATGGATGATATACCAGAAAAGTTCACAGAACGACAAATGAACGACAGCCGATATATAAGCAGATTAATCGTTTCTTTGCTTTCGAATATAGTAAGAGAAAAAGGCGAACAGGAATCAATTTCCAAGAATGTTTTGGTTTGTACTGGTGGAGTGACCGACCGCTTGAAGAATGATTGGGGTGTGAATGATGTATGGAACAAGATAATACTTCCGCGTTTCCAAAGAATGAATGAGATTACTGATAGCACCGATTATACTTCTGTAAATACCAGTGGACATATAATACCGGCAATGCCGTTTCATTTGCAAAAAGGATTTAACAAGAAACGTATAGACCATCGCCATCATGCTATGGATGCTATTGTGATAGCTTGTGCGGGACGAAATATAGTGAATTATCTTAATAATCTGTCTTCTAGGAGTAATGTAAGCCGTGATGACCTTCGTAATATATTGTGTGAAAGAGACAAATCAGACAGAAAAGAACGAATTATTAAGCCGTGGGATACATTTACTCAAGACGTTTATTCAGTATTATTAAATATAATTGTAAGTATAAAGCAGAATTTGAGAGTTATAAACAAAACTAAAAACATTTATCAGCGTAAGGAAGATGGTAAAGTTATAATATCAAAACAGGAGAATAACGTTAATTGGTGGGCTATAAGAAAACCTTTGCATAAGGAGACTGTAAGCGGTGAAGTCAACTTGAGAAAGGAGACTACAATAAGTTTGAAGGAGGCTATTGATAATCCTGCAATAATTATCGATAAGGATTTTAAGAAAAAATTGCGTGAACTAATTCTTATGGGGTACAATGAAAAACTTATAAAGAAGTATTTTGATGATAATAATGAAAGTTGGCAGGAAGTGAATCTGAAGAAGATTCCTGCATATTACTTTACTAAAGATACAAATGACAGGTATTTTGCCTCGCGTAGTCTGCTTGATGAGAACTTTGACAAAAAGAAGATAGAGAATAAAGTTACGGATACAGGTATTAGAACTATCTTGTTGAGACATCTTGAGGTAGAGGGGGGGGATTCTAAAGTCGCTTTTTCTCCTGAAGGTCTTGAGCGTATGAACAAAAATATTGAAATCTTGAATGGAGGGAAGAAACATAAGCCAATCTACAAGGTGAGAGAATATGAAAAGGCAGAAAAGTTTGCGGTAGGAAAGACAGGTAATAAAGCCTCAAAATTTGTTGAGGCAGCTAAAGGTACTAATTTGTTTTTTGCGGTTTATGATAATGGTAAGAAGCGTTCATTTGCCACAGTTCCATTAAATGAAGTAATTAGACTGCAAAAGGAAGGTTTGCCTTCTGCTCCTGCTAATGAAGAAGGTTTACTACCTAAGTTTGTTTTATCTCCCAATGATTTGGTGTATGTTCCTACGGAAGATGAATTGAGGAGTGGCTTGCTGCCGGAAAATCCTGCACCTGAAAGGATTTATAAGATGGTGAGTTGTACAGGATATCAATGCTTTTTTATTCATTTTAGTGTTTCTGGAGTGCTGTGTGATAAAAAAGAATTTTCAAGTCTAAATAAGATGGAGAGAGCCATATCTGGTGAAATGATTAAGGAAATATGCATTCCACTTAAAGTAAATCGTCTAGGTAAGATTATGTATAACTTGTAGTTAAAACTATATTAATTGTAATGCTTTATGATAAAGAAGACATTGTATTTTGGAAATCCTGCGTATTTGTCGTTAAGAAATGCGCAGCTGGTTATAAGACTTCCTGAAGTAGTAAATAGTAATTCTCTTCCAGACTCATTTAAGCATCAGTCCGAAATAACCAAGCCTATAGAAGATATAGGTGTGGTTATTTTGGATAACAAGCAAATAACCATAACAACAGGAGCTTTAGATGCTCTTTTGGAAAACAATTGTGCCATAATTACTTGTGATAGTAGAAGTATGCCTGTTGGTATGATGCTGCCACTTGAGGGAAATACCATTCAAAGTGAGCGATTTAGGAAACAGATTGATGCATCTATTCCATTGAAGAAACAATTATGGCAGCAGACCGTTCAGGCTAAGATATTGAATCAAGCATCAGTGTTATCAGTATGCAAAGGAGAAGAAATAAAATGTATGCAAGTATGGGCCAATAGTGTTAAAAGTGGTGATTCTGAAAATATTGAGGCAAGGGCTGCTGTTTATTATTGGAAATCGTTGTTTGCAGAGGTGGATGGTTTTACACGCGAAAGAGATGGTGTACCACCTAACAATCTTTTAAACTACGGTTATGCAATTTTAAGAGCTATTGTATCAAGAGCTTTAGTTTCAAGTGGATTACTCCCAACATTGGGCATACATCATCATAACAGATATAATGCATATTGTTTGGCGGATGATATAATGGAACCTTATAGACCGTATGTTGATCGTTTGGTGTACACTATTTATAAAAGAATATTTGATACTTGTGATGGTAAAAGTATTGAATTGAAGAAGGAAATAAAAACTTCATTATTGTCTATTCCTACTATGGAAGTAATTATTGGTGGAAAACGAAGTCCTTTGATGGTAGCAGTAGCTCAGACAACTTCTTCATTGTACAAATGTTTTGATGGAGAATTAAGGCGTATTCAGTATCCAATTATTCCAATTTAACGTATATGTAATATAAAACTTTTTTAGAGTTAATATTCTTTTATGGAACGATTTAGTGAATATAGGGTTATGTGGATACTCGTTTTTTTTGATTTGCCAACAGAAACAAAAAAAGAAAGAAAAGCAGCATCGGATTTTCGCAAACTTCTTCAGCGAGATGGGTTCACTATGTTTCAGTTTTCCATATATATACGTCATTGCGCAAGTAGTGAAAATGCAGATGTTCATATAAAAAGAGTTCAGTCATTTCTGCCTGATATGGGACAAGTAGGAATTCTTTGTATTACTGATAAACAATTTGCACAAATTAGGATTTTTTATGGAAAGAAAATTACAACTCCTAATGCTCCTGGACAACAGCTGGAATTATTTTAAAACAATATAACCAGCTTCTAGCGGGTTATATTGTTTTAAAGAACAGCATTTTTTTATTCCTAATAATGTTTCTAATAGGTTGAAACATAGGGTGTTGTGCGTATCCAGCTGTTCTTGTTAGCACAAAGATAATGATTTGAAAGCAATTCACAACCTCCTAATGCAAAATTTACTTTTGAAAGTGGCTGTTCTTGTTAGCACAAAGATAATGATTTGAAAGCAATTCACAACTAATGTATGTTGTTGTGCAACTTGTAAAAGCTGTTCTTGTTAGCACAAAGATAATGATTTGAAAGCAATTCACAACTCCGATAAGCAGAACATTTATCAGAAACGGGCTGTTCTTGTTAGCACAAAGATAATGATTTGAAAGCAATTCACAACCAGTTCTTATGTTATGTTCAGGCTTAACAGCTGTTCTTGTTAGCACAAAGATAATGATTTGAAAGCAATTCACAACACGTATAACATTTAATTGAAATAATTATGGCTGTTCTTGTTAGCACAAAGATAATGATTTGAAAGCAATTCACAACCACTTGTCTGCTGCTTGCTGATAACCAACTGCTGTTCTTGTTAGCACAAAGATAATGATTTGAAAGCAATTCACAACTACACTAACATTTAGTAATGAAGAGTTTCGCTGTTCTTGTTAGCACAAAGATAATGATTTGAAAGCAATTCACAACGGGAGTGGACGAAAAGGTATTGAACAGGATGCTGTTCTTGTTAGCACAAAGATAATGATTTGAAAGCAATTCACAACCATGTGTGCTGTCGGCTCTCTGTGTGTTCTGCTGTTCTTGTTAGCACAAAGATAATGATTTGAAAGCAATTCACAACAACGCACTTACAATTCATGTAAGCTTCTTGGCTGTTCTTGTTAGCACAAAGATAATGATTTGAAAGCAATTCACAACTGTATATATGTAAAAGATTGCTAGACGGCTGCTGTTCTTGTTAGCACAAAGATAATGATTTGAAAGCAATTCACAACGATTAAATGTAAATGTATCACCTGGACACAGCTGTTCTTGTTAGCACAAAGATAATGATTTGAAAGCAATTCACAACCTTTTCTGACAAATGTCCTGCTTATGTTTGCTGTTCTTGTTAGCACAAAGATAATGATTTGAAAGCAATTCACAACCTGGTTCAGGAAGTGGAGAAATTGATTTTAGCTGTTCTTGTTAGCACAAAGATAATGATTTGAAAGCAATTCACAACTTGAGCTTAGTTTCCCAATCTTACCGACTGCTGTTCTTGTTAGCACAAAGATAATGATTTGAAAGCAATTCACAACAATGATGGGACCGTAAATTTCTCATTATGGCTGTTCTTGTTAGCACAAAGATAATGATTTGAAAGCAATTCACAACACACGTGATCCTGATACTTCAACCAATGTCGCTGTTCTTGTTAGCACAAAGATAATGATTTG
>NZ_JACJLE010000077.1 GCF_016901995.1 Bacteroides caecigallinarum
GTCTTACATTACCAAAAGATTCTCAGAAAATACAAACAATAGTCTCTGATTTTTTAGGTAATTTGTTTGAAAATGATGGAATGTATCGTCAGAGTCTAACAGATCAGGAGGATTTTATATTGTTGGCTGCAATCGAATTAATTAAATCTCAACAAAATATAACTTCAGAATTGACAAAAAATTATAATTCTACATCTCAAAGCAATGCTAATAATATAAAAGAACAAAAATCAGAATTAAGGAAGAAAAACTTAGTTAAAGATAGCGTAGTTGTAGGTGGTGCCGGATTAGGTGCTTTAGCAGGTAGTGGATTGGGGGTGAAAATGGTAAATTCTGGTGCCCTTAGTGGAGGACTTGTTAGTACGTGGTTCGCTTTTGCTGGTGCAATTGCTGTGAGTGCATTAGTAATATATTTGTCATATCATAAGGAAAACAATAAAACAAAAGATTATATTGGTGAGTTGTCATTGGATACAGAAGTCTTTTGCTCAATTGCAGAAAGGATTTGTGAAAGTATTGATAATGTTATAGAGACGTATCGTGTTCAGGTTAAACGTATAATTAATACGTACGAACAACGTGAGAAGCCAACATTGTTAAATACTTATTCATTACTTACCGAACAGATAGCAAATGTAATTGATATTTCACGTAATTGTGGCGAAGATACTCCTGAAAGATTAAAAAAAGCAATATTTGTAATGGAGGAAAGTCTTGAGAATTATGGTTTAAAATTTGAAAACGGAAAAATTAGAAATATTTGAATATGGCAAATCTAATTGTACCCAATAAATATAAGCATAAATATGTAGTTGGTATAGATTTTGGACATGGTGAAACATCAGCAGCTGTTTGTCCTATAGAATGGGACAAGAGTGCCGGTCAGCGTGTGGCTAATTATGAAGATATTTATCTTGACCCTGCTCAGAATAGAGTTATAACTTCAGCAATTTGTCGTGTATCTGGAAGTCTTTTAATTGGTGATGATGCATTTGAACATATGACAGATAATGAAGGGCTTAGAATTTGTTTTAAACAGAAGCCTGAATCGTTAGATGGTGAAGCTGAAAAACTTATGATTGACTATATGGAGGCTATATATGCAAGAATTAGGGAATATCGAACTGAATTAACTGATTCTAATCATATCGTTTATATAGCAAGACCTTCTGGTTGGATTGAAGAAAATACTAAAGAGTTGTACAGGCAGATGGCTATAAAAGCTGGAATACCTCTTGGAGGATTGACTTCTGAATCTCGTGCTGCTATATTCTATGCAAAATCTCCAAGTGTTCAATTTCAAAAAGAAATTTCACAAGGAGCAATTGTGTTTGATCTTGGTTCAAGTACACTTGATTTTACTTACATTTCAGATACAGCTAAACCTATTGATTTTGGTTATGATTTAGGAGCGTCTATTATAGATAATATCATATTTGAAAATATGATATTAAAAGATGAAAAAGTATTTGAATTCTTAAATAAATACCCGGTTTACACAGATGCACTTAAGTTTCAAGCTCGTAAATTTAAAGAAACAGCCTATGGAAGAAATGAAAATTTAAAAACTATAGGAGATTTTCCTCTTACGAAGATAATAAATGAAGATGAAGAATCATTTGATGAATATGCACGCACTTATGTTCCTCTTAAAATAGCAAATTTATCTGAACTTAATACTTTGATTGAGAAAAATGGGCACTATATAGAACATTTGAAAGATGCATTAAATCATTTTAGAACAAATAAAATTCCAGGTAAAAAAGTCAGTGGCGTTTTTTTAACAGGTGGGGCTTCGCGTATGAATTTTATACGTCCGCTTATTGCTGAAGAATTCAATCTTCCTTTGGAAAAAATAAAAATAGATGGAAATGATACTTCTTTGACCGTATCACGTGGCATCGCTCTTCTTGGAACGACTGATGCAATAACTTCAGTTTTGGTTTCTGAGTTGAAATCTCAATTGCCATCGTTAATTAATAATGATGTAATGTTGTCAAATCTAACTCTTGAATTGGCTAGTAATATAACTAATGAATCTTGGAGATACGTTGATAGTGCTTGCTCTTATTGGATTAAATACGGAAAAACAACAGATGAGGATGAACTTAAAAGGATGATAGAAAATAATCTCAGAGACTTCCAAAGAAATCGTGTTTCTACTGTTGTTAATGAAACTTTGCATACTTATATTAAGAACTCAACAGAAGAAATTAGAAAACAGATGAATAATATCATCAGTCGCTATGCACCAGGTAGGGAGATTGCTTCAACTGGAAGAGTTGAGGTTGGTGATATTCAGGCTATAAATAGTAGCTTGTCAAATATGTCTTCAGAAATTGCTAAGATCTGTGACTCTATATCTAATGTGCTTGCTGATATACTTTGGGTGGCTCTTGGGGTTTTCCTTTGGGGGATATTTTGCGCTCCATATTATATTTATAAATATTTTCGCTCAGATGAATCAAAGCGAAAAGATAAGGCCGAAAAAATTTTAGATAAGAAAAGTAAAATCACATTTGATATCCAATCAAAGATAATTTCTGAATTAAATAGAAATTCAGATTTCCGGAATACAATCTCTAAATCTTTTTCGGATTATTTTACAAAATTAATAGAAACAAATATTCAGCAGGTAAAGATACCTATAGAGTAATATGGCTACAATGTTAACACAGAAAGAAAAAGAAATCTTTGAGCCTACGGCGAAGATTCTTGCAGCTAATGGAATTGCTCAGTCTCTTTCATTTACTTCTGAACGAAAGTATCTGAATGATATAACTGCAAATTCAAGTCCCATGTATATGGAACTTGCTACAAGGAGGAAAGACTTGCCTTCATCTCCTTATTGGATTAAAATCACACAGGTAGGTAAACCTATAGATGATAGTGCCGAAAAATGTTTTACTGCTATACAGAAAATTTTAACAGCCTGTTTTCTTCCATCAAAAACACAACTTATTTTTTTAGTACATGGAGAAAAAGGTGTTTATGAAATGTATTTAGGACTACGTTCATTGGTGAAAGGAGAAATTGATTCCACTTTTGTTGATAGTCTTAATGATTTCATAAAAGGGATATGGCCAGGAATGAAGTGTCAACGTGTAAAAGGAAGCTTAGAGTCGATTAAAAATGATATATCGAAAAAATATGAATGTATAGATGCTATGACTGGTATCCCATCTATGGAAAGTCAATATAAAACAATTTATCCAGCTACAATAGATACGCTTCTTGCCGGTATGCAAAAGAATGATTTTACATATATGGTAATTGCTGACCCTATTGCAGAGACCGATATTGATGGTATATTGTACCAAGTAAGAGATTTTAATGGGCAGGCCGAGTCATTGAAATCATTTAATTTTTCAGAGAACTATTCTGACAGTATGAGTGTTGCCTTGAGTGAGTCCAAATCAATTTGTGATGTGACAAATGAAAGTTCATCACAAAAAAGTAAATGGGGAATGGTTGGGGCAGGCTTAATGTTGGCTTCATATATGTTTCCTCCTGCTGGGGCAGTTACGACGGCATTAGCCGTGGCTGCTGGAGCAAGTCAGATTGCAGGTGCAAATCTATTTTCAGAATTTACTCCTAATTACACAAAAGGTAAAAGTCATTCTGAAACAATTTCAAATGGTAAAACAGAAACAACAGGACATACTCATGGTAAATCTATAAGTTACAATATAGTAAATAAACAAATTGAAGCTGTCTCAGAACATTTGTTTTATCACTCCAAAAGATATGAATCTGCAAAGGCTTTGGGATGTTGGTCTGTAGGAGTTTATCTTATGGCAGAGACAAAACATGAATTACAGGGAGCATCTATGCAATTGAAATCTATTGTAAGTGGTCAGGAGTCGGTTTTTGAACCAATTCGCATACATCATATTGAGGATGTTGTTGATAATGTTTTACCTCAGACGTTAGGCAGTATGGATGTACCATTAATTAAGTTTAAGTCTTTGGGAGGATCTTATTTTGATCATCCATTAGGAAAACATTTTAATGATTTGCGTACATTATTAACGACCAAAGAGTTGTCTTATTATATTAATTTCCCTTTGAGAAGTGTTCCTGGTATTAGTGTTGTTGACAGTTCCCCAAATTTTAGTTTGAATGAACAGAATATTTCTGAAAACGAGAATTCTATTTCCATTGGTAAGATGCTTTACGGTGGAAGTTCTACTAATATGAATTTTAGAATTCCTATAAGTCAACTTTCAAGACATTCTCTTTTATCAGGAATTAATGGAACTGGTAAAACAAATACGGTTCAGGCTATATTGAATGGAATTGGAAAACTTCCATTCCTTGTTATAGAGCCTGCTAAAACAGAATATGTGGACTGGGCAATTCAATATAACAATGAGCATCCTGATACACCTATAGATATTTATATTCCAGGTTGTAAGAAATATAAAACAGGATTTGTACCCAAACAATTAAAATTAAATCCATTTGAATTGGTATGGTTGGATAAAAATCAAGAACCTAATGTTCTTAGTCATATAGACAGGTTGAAATCTACCTTTGCTGCCGCTTTTCCAATGTATGACATTCTTCCTGTTCTAATGGAAGACTTGATTTATACTGTTTATCAGAATAAGTCAACAGATTGGCTTACTCAAGAACCTGTTTTTGGAAGTACATTGCCACCTACGTTGAATAGTATGAGCGTCAGTGTGGATAAAGTAATAACGAACAGGCAGTATGAGGAAAGGATTGAACGAAATATGAAGGCTTGTTTCCATACTCGTATTGACAGCCTGAAACGTGGTTGGAAAGGAGAAATGCTTAATACTGTTCATTCAACACCTTGGAATGAACTTTTCCAAAAACCATGTATCATTAACCTGTCGTATGTGGGTGATGATGTAGATAAATCATTTTTCATGGCGTTAATTCTTCAGTTCTTGTATGAATATTGTACAGCATTGGCTGAAACGCAAAGAATTGACTTTAACGATAATAGCTGTCGTCATTTGACTATTATAGAGGAAGCGCATAGAGTCATGGCTAAATGTGATAATCAGGAGTTGCCACAATACAAATCGGCTATGATGTTTAGTAATATGTTATCCGAAATTCGTGCGTACGGAGAAGGTATGCTTTTGGTTGATCAGGTTCCAACAAGACTGATACCGGATGCTATTAAAAATACGAACTTGAAGATAACACATCGTTTGGTAGCTGAGGATGATTGTAAGGCTATCGGTGAAGCTATGGGATTGAATGATGACCAGCGTAAAGTGATTTCAAAATTGCTTACAGGACAATGCATCGTTTCAAGTTCTCTGAATACGGAAGCTTATTGGGTGAAAGTTGATAAGGTTAAATGACAAGTCTATGATGGAATATTATAATGGATTGGAATCTAATGAATTTTCAGAAGGTATAGAAAAAAAGACTTCTGTAACAGAGGCTGAAAAAGCATATATTTCTGAAGTGTTAGAAACAAAAGATAGTACAGTTATTGTTGCGAGAATTGATGAACTATCGACTGATGTTCCTCCAAAAGCTATTGACTTTAATAAGGAAATAGCTTCTTTGCTGGAGAGCGCAGGTGAAGATATTTCGCCAATTTATTTGGAAGCTCCACAAGATTGTATTCAAATAAAAGATATTTCGGAAGAAATGAAAACCATAGAAGGATTGGATTTTAATGATTGGAAAGAATTATCTTTTGATGAACGGATGAATGTTTTGCAAAAATTGGAAGAACAAATATCTGTGATTGCTCATAGGCCTTCTTGTGAGTTGGTTGCTAAAGATTTGGGTAACGGACATTTTGGATATTATTCAAAGAATAGTAATCTGATAGTCATAAATAGCGATATTATAAAGTCTAACTCTTTTAATGATTATAGAGAAACATTGGATACTTTAGTTCATGAAGGACGTCATGCTTACCAAAACTATAATTTATATGAAAGGGAAGTGCATCCAAGAGGAGGAGAGATATCCAACTGGAAATTGAATGAATTTAGTTATGGTTATCAGGATGTTGGGCATTATGGATTCAGAGCTTATGCATTGCAACCTTTGGAAGCTGACGCAAGGGCTTTTGCTGAAGATGTATTGAATGAATTTTTTAAGAATAGGGTATGATGGAAAATATTTCGAATATATTACAAAAACGTGGCTATTCTGAGAAACAATCAGCTAAGGTAGCTGCTGAATTGCATGATATAGATGATAGCTTAAAGCCACTTCTAAATAAATGGTTGGTTTCTGAAGAAGAAAATGATTACCATGTAGAGGGATTTAGCTTATTAGAATTAAAACTTAAATTTGATATGACTTATCCTGCTGCTTTATTGACAATGGATTGGTTGATTAAAGAACCAGAAAATGCAATTAGAAGTATTAATAGAGGAATAAAATAGAATTATAATATGGCAACATTTATATTAACTCCTAAATGTAACATTCCTCTCAGTCATGGAATGAAAATAGAGAAAGGAACTCTGCCGTTTATTGTAGAGATTCCAACAAATCATCTTCCTTTTGATTCTATATCATCTAAGAATATGGTTAAGAATTGCTTGTTGGCAAGAGGAATAGACATTTCTGGTCATGAGAGTATTCTAAGCGGTGCTTATTTTGATTTTAAAAAGATATAGTTTAATATTAGAACTGTTGAATATGGGAAATAATAGGGATATAGATAGAGATTTCTTCATGTCTATAGAAGATAAATTTGAAATCACAGGTAGAGGTGTTGTTGTAACCGGTAGAATAGAAACTGGTGAAATTAATGTTGGTGATACTGTGATTATTCAGAATCTGAATAATAGCATTGTTTCTACTGTAGTAGGAGTGGAAATGTTCAGAATGTTATTGGATAGAGGTGAAGCGGGAGATAACGTAGGTTTGCTTCTAAGAGGAGTAAGAAAAGAACAAATTGATACGGATTCTTGTATGATTAAGGCGGGAGAAGAGTCTTCTACTGACATAATAATGCGTTGTCCTAACTGCGGCCGTTGGGTAATGTGTGAGAGAAATGTTTATAAAAATAAGATTGTTGATAAAATTATAAAGAATAAAGGAAAGATTGCAGGTGCTGTGTTAACCGTAACTACTGGAAATCCTACTTTTATTTCAGTTGGAAATGTTGTAGACAATGTAGTTAATGATGAATCTAGTAATGGGGTAGAGGAGGTTGGTAAAATATATTTCAATTGTCCTAGATGTTCTCATTCTTGGAGTGAGAAATAAAATTTGTTATACAATAATTCCGATTATGAGAATATTATATAATTCAAAACATTATGATTAGAGGTATTACACTTTTCCGATGTACTAAGTGTGGAAAAATATTTTCTGCACCAGATATAGAACTAAATGCAACAATTTTTTCTATGCCTCAACCCTGCAAGCGTTGTGGAAGTATAAGAACATATCCATTGTCAAGCTTTTTGTTTAAGTCCTCATATAAAAAGATCTGGGAACAAATGGAGAAAAATAAAACTTGATTATATTTAAGGATTTCAAGATTGACCATGAATAAAGAAAATATAATACCAAAATTTTTGGAGGACGGTTGCGAATATATTTAATTCAGTCAATTCGAAAAGAAGTTTAATATGTTCCGTTCTCTAGCTGAACAAGGAGTGATTGATGCACCGCTTTATTATGCATCGCTTCATTTACGTGGACTTGGTACTGGAAGTTATCACGTAGTAGTATAGAATGGTATAAGATGGCAGCTGGAAACGATTGTAAAAAAGCAAAGGAGGCTTTGGAAAAACTGATCACAAGTAATCATGATTTATAACTCATAAATATGATACAATTTAAAACCAAAAATCAAAATCTGGTCAATACCACAAGCAATGGCGTTCCGTACATAAAGAAGTGTTTTACCCTTTATGGAATACAAGTTTGTGGTGTATTCCCTGTGTTTGAGGGAATAAAAGTGACGTTAGACGGGACTGTTGATTCACTCTATAAGCAACTTGGCAATACGGATTATTCGTTTTACCATGGAACGATGAGATTGGCCACGAAAAAGCTAAAGCAGCTAATGAAAGTTAAATCTGAAATAAGAAATCGTTTCTCTGTTGAACAAATTAAGGATATTGAAGCTGAGAAAGAAAAGATTCCCGGATTAATTTGGCACCATTACGAGGAATTGGATGGAGAAAGTCCAATTATGCAACTTGTGGATGAAAAGCTGCATACGGCATGTTCGCATACCGGTGGCTCATATACTTGGAACAGAAAACATCTGGTATAATAACGGAAGGTAGAAAGCATAGAATAAAGAAGTGCATTCTGATAATTATCTTTTCGCTTGCCAACGAAACAGGTGCAAGCCACACATACCTTTGCTTCATCGAACTAAAACTATGTTAATATGAAGAAACTGATTAATTTTTTGTTTGTCGTGGTATGTGTTATTATGATAACTGCTTGCGAGAGTGAACTGAAGGATATGGCTTATAGCTATACCAACAAGTCGAATGGTGATGTTACTGTCATCCGTCTTTATAAAGGAGGCAAGGTGCTTATTAATAAATTTACAAAATGGGATGTTGAAGACAAGGATGAGATTTATATGTATAAAGGTAAAAATATTATCGGGGCTTCTTATACTAGGATAGACAGTATTATTAACATAAAGAATGAGTATGAAGTTTTTGATAAGATTATTGTTCAGAAGGATGGTGGCATCAGGTATAAGGCTGATGTTTACAGACCGGACAAGCGTTTTAAGGATATAAAGCCTGTGGGTAAGTATGGAGGTAAATCTTATGAGTCGAAGGGCGATGACGGTAATATGTATATGTGTTTTATAGATGAAAAGACTGTGTTGCTGGCGACTGAAGGTGGATTGGATTATTACGATTATGAAATTTCTAACGGTAAAATTCTGATAATCGGTAAAAATCTTATTTTTAAGCCTGAAGGAGATAATTTCCTTGTTCTGGAGAGTAATTGGACTTCGCTTGTTATGAAGTATAAGGGGATGGTGGATGATTATGAGCTTTGGAGTTATATTCTTTCTGATTTTGAAAGAGATTTTTGAATGTAAATGAATTTTGCGACGCTATGAAATATGTAAATGACAAATTCCTCCATTCTGACCTTATCGTTTTGGGATGTATCGCTACTATCAACTGTTACATCTTGTTGGTGATGGGAAAGGTTATAGACGGTATGGATGTTTTCTTAAAATCACTTTCGTTGTTTCAGGTGATTGGAATATTATTAAGCCTCATTACAGTGCAGACACTTATAGGGCTATATGTGAGGTATATAAATAAAGGTAAGACTGCTTTCCTCGTTTCCAGATTTGTATTAGGAGTATTTGTAATGTTTATGGCATACATATTGGTTGTAACAACAGGTGGTTCATCCGGCTACGATGGTATTATAAAAAATATGACTTCATGGGAGTTCTACAATTTAATGACAATAGAGTTTATGTTCTTCTGTTTTGCTGTTGCGTATGAAAAAGCGGAGCATAAGCGTTATCAGAATAAATCCTCTGATGATGTCACTTGCTAAAGAAATGTAATAAACAATTTAGATATCGAAGAAAGATATCTGATTTGCGTTTTTTATCTCTTATGCACATGATGTATGTGCAAGCCCGCTGTACCTTTGTGTCATAATCAAGGAAGTAAATAACATTAATACTTATAATCATGAGCACAAAGCGTATGAATCTTTTGGAGTGTATAGAGGTGATTGCCGATAAGGCTGAGAATTCACATCTGAGTGATGAGTTCTTCAATGAGGTTGAAGGACAGATTGGATATGTATCGCGCAAGTTGGGTATCAACAGAATACAGGCTGTTGTGCTGGCTCTGATGGTGAACAGAAGTTTTGATACAAGGATTGAACTTAATGATTTGTCGGACTATCTGAACTGTAAGTATATAAAGATGCTCAAGTACTCGGCCGATGTGGAGGGGCTTGTGAAATCTCATCTTATTGCCTGTACAAGGGGAAGAGGGGATGGTAATCTTACTTACAGGGTACCTCCAGTGGTAATAGAGCATCTCAAGAATAATAAGGCTTATAAGTATGAGGTGCCTAAGAGTTTGACGACAAGCGAGTTTTTCGGTAAGCTCAACGAGTATATTGATTGCCGGGTGAATGAGGAATGCAGTATAGAGGGCTTTCAGAACGATGTGGTGGAGTTGATTGAGAACAATCTGCATCTGGATTTTGCAAGCAGGACTAAGGCTTTGGAACTTGACGTCAATAATCTGGCTCTCTTCTTGTTTGTGTGTGATGCGTTTATTCAGAACAGAGAGGAAAATGTAAGGCAGCAGGACCTTGCTGATATGTGTTGTAACAAATATCATTTCAAGTCTGTCTGCAATCTGCTGATGGAGGGTAAGCACTGTCTTCAGAAGTTGAATCTGATAGAGTTCTGCAATGAGGACGGGATGGTGAACAGGGAGGAATATAAGCTTACTGAGGATACGAAGAGAACTTTTCTGTTCGGAGTGAAGGCCGGTGGCTCGGACAACTCATCCGGAAATTTCTCCTCTTTACTTATGGACTGCAGGTCTTTGCCCGCAAAGGAGCTGTTCTATAACAGAAGGGTGACTGATTCGATAAACCAGCTGGCAGGTCTGCTGGAACAGAACAATTTTTCTGACATTTGCGGACGTTTGAAGGAAAAGGGGCTTCGCAGTGGTTTTGCATGTCTTTTCTACGGCGCTCCGGGAACGGGAAAGACGGAGACGGTTTATCAGCTGGCGAGACGGACGGGAAGAAACATCATGCGTGTGAATATCTCTGAGATTAAGAGTAGCTGGGTGGGCGAAAGCGAGAAGAATATAAAGAATGTATTCAATAAGTACAGGTATCTTGTGGAGAGATCGGAGGTGGCTCCTATTCTGTTGTTCAACGAGGCTGACGCTATTCTTGGAAAGAGAATGGAGGGGGCTGAGCGTGCCGTGGACAGGATGGAGAACTCAATCCAGAATATCATCCTGCAAGAAATAGAGAATATGGAGGGTATTCTGATTGCTACCACGAATATAGCGGGAAATCTGGATAAGGCTTTTGAAAGGAGGTTTTTATACAAGATTGAGTTCGAAAGACCGGATATTCAGGCGAAGTGTGCTATATGGAAGTCGATGATACCTGAACTTAATGAGGATGAGGCTGAATGTCTGGCATCGAGATATGATTTCAGTGGAGGGCAGATTGAGAATATCTGTAGGAAAAGAACTATAGATTCTATTTTATGGGGAAGCGAAAATCTGGATTTTGAAAAGCTGAAAGATCATTGCGAATCGGAAATTATGCATATAGGAAAAACGGAAAGAAGAAAGATTGGTTTCAGGTAAATCAGTCTTTCTTCTTTCCGTTTTATTTGTACATTTCGTTCATCTGTAAGCATTCAGTAAACCCCGTCAGAACTCAGTCTTGATTCTTTATATTTTTGTACCCATAACCAATATTGTACAAAAATGAAGAATATGACATTAGACCAATTCAA
>NZ_JACJLE010000078.1 GCF_016901995.1 Bacteroides caecigallinarum
GTAGCACGATGCGTGCAAGCACTTCCAATTGATTCGTTTCCATAAGACAAAGGTCGCAATTTATAGGGATAATAAAAATTAATCCCCACTAAATTTCTACTGCGCCGTTGTTTTCTTTACGGACTTGTCAATATCGTTCATCAGACAGTCCAAAGCAGTGCCTAACGATGTTCCTCCACCTATAGGAAACTGCGGTGGATAGAACTTGTACAACTCAGTTAAAGGAGACAAGACCTTTGCCTTTCCTGCAAAAACAATGACAGACACAAATACTGTTTCAAGAGCATACGGGTCAGTCCTTAGCTCTTGTATGATATTCCTCATGCCTTTCTCTACCTGAGTGATTGGTTCTCCAACCATTGATTCTGAAACATCAATCAGAAAATATATCGGTAATCTTCTCATAAACAATTATATTACTATATTCACCTCCGCAGGTGGTCCCGGCAATTCCAAAGAATCCGTTGTTCCCACACTTTTTCCTCCTACACCTATAACATCAGAAACCCAAACAAAGAATTTCTTAAACGATGTGGCATCCATTGTATCAAGTGTAAACACTTGGTCTGTGAGCTTCTTTAGCGGTTCTATTTTTGCTTTGGGACCGGCTGCACAAGCAATTATGCTTGCAAAATTCTTACTCTTGACTATCGGTATAACGTTATTGTAAATTTGTATATCTGCTGGTTTACCGTCTGTCATGATGAATAATAATGGACGCCAATCGCCTTTTTGTTCAGGTGTACCCTTTTGAACTTCTACTTCAATCCTGTTGCAAAGCATTTCCAATGCCTTTCCAAGAAATGTCGGGCCTGAATCCGGCGTGATGATATTGGGTATCTGTAAATCGGCAAGTTCGGTCAAAGGCAAAATCTGATTTACCTCCCTGTCAAAAGTTATTATGCTTATGCAAACAGTTTCCAGCGCATATGGGTCTTGACGGAGAGTCGCAATCATATCTGACAAACCGACCTTGACACTTTCTATCGGTTCTCCCTTCATAGATCCGCTGGTATCAATCAAAATATATACAGGTAAATGTCTCATTCTTGATAAACTTTATAGCATAAGTGGCACAAACTGTTTCGTGCCACTTTGCTTTGTTTCTTTACACAACGATATTTACTTCTGGAGGTGGAGGCGGTAGCTCGCTCATTGATGCAACATCGCCGTGAGTATCCTCAACTTTTTGGCTGCCTGTACTGATGCTTGCGCTTACCCATTTGAAGAACGCCTTAATCGTTGCGCTGTCGGCTGTATCAAGCTGAACGACATTTTCTGTAATCTGCTTTAACGTATTCGTGTTAGCACCTTGCCCTGCGGCACAAGCTACGACCATACCGAATTTTCTTTTCTTGAACTCGTCAATCCCCTTCTGCAAATCATCTGTAGGTTCGCCATCTGTCATAAGGAAGACCAAAGGCTTCCAGTCACCTTTGACTTCTTGTGTAGTCTTGACAATTTCGGTATCAACCTTTTGTGCAAGCAAAGTCAGTGCTTCGCCCAAAGCGGTACAACCACTTGCTTCAATTTGAGGTTGTTGAAAAGCCGACAATTCTGTAAGAGGTGTTACCTGTTGAGCCACAGAATTGAAAGTTATGATACTAATATATGCTGTTTCAAGAGCATAAGGGTCTCCTCGTAAAGTTGAAATAAGTGTCTGGACACCATTTTTGACCGCCTCTATCGGTTCACCGTACATAGAGCCGGATGTATCCAATAACAAATAAACTGGTAATCTTCTCATTGCTCTATTTCGAATATGAAGTTAATATTCTCTTTACTGTTTGCCGAAGGTCATTTTGGTCATCAAAGGCATCACCAATGGCTGCAAATTTCCAATCACCATTCCGACGATATAGCTTACCCATAATGAGAGCATTCTTCCCCATGAACTGGTTTTCCTTTGCAACATCATATTGTGCAAAAATGGATTTCACCTTTTTAGGAGTTCCTTCATACATACGAATTGCAACATATGGGATTTTTTGAAAGTCTATATTCCTTGGTTGGTATATGTTCAAGAAGAAAAATATCTGGTCTATTGCAGGATTGACTTTCGTAAGGTCAACGGTTATTATCTCATTGTCCAATCCATCGTCACCGCCCTTATCTCCTTCCGTATCATCGGGAGTGTGGTACATAGATTTATCTGCCGACCAATCTTTCCCTATGGGAAGTCCTGCGGCTTGGAAAAACTCTTTTTTATATAAAGGGGAATACAGCGTGTCAACAAGTTTGCCGTTGCTGTCGGTCATAACACAACTTAAGTCAACATCTACATCGAGTTCCTCTTTTTTTGTTCCAAATCCTAAGAAGCCTGTTTTTTCAACAACAATAGCTCCCCAATTACACCCAACACAAAAGTTGGTGAGTTTTGCTCCATTATCTTTTTCAAGATTAATGCGCTGACCTTTTTCTAATCGTATTGCCATATTAAAATCAGATTAAGTATATTTTTCAACTAATTCTTCAAGACCGCCATGATGTCCAATGCCTGTTGCCTGAATTTTCCATTCTCCTTTGTGGCGATATAACCTGCAAAATTCAATGGAAGCACAAGCTGAAAAATCTTCGGTTAAATCATAGACAAACTCTCCTTGCCCCTCGGCTTCCTGCCCAGGTTTATAAAGACGGACGTAAGCACGTTCTACTTGGCCGAAATTCTGTTTGCGCTCTTTGTATTTATGTATGCTTACAGTTATTATTATTTCCTGTATGTCAGCCCTAACTTTCGAGAGGTCTATATCCATTGTTTCGTCATCGCCATCTTCCGAAGTTGAACCGTCCTCGTCGTCAATAGCTCCTATAACCGACATTTCGGGGTCAACAGGGCGTGATTGTACCCTCATTTCATCATTCGTCGTCCACACAGTATATGGGTATATCTTGCGTGGTTCGACCAACTCGCCCTTGTTTTTCCCTTCGAGATAAACCTTCAGCCGTTTTTCGGAATTATAAAAAACCAAGTAATCGTCTGCTGGGATTTTATGGGTAGCATTAACCATGAAAGCCGAAACGTCAAGGTCGAAATCGTCATCCGACGAAGCATCTTCATTCACGTCCCAGCCCAGCCCAACATGAAAAATATTCATGTTGAGCACATGGTTCTGTCCCTTAACAAGATTTATAGGCATGATTTATTGATATTTGTTGACCAATGCTTGCAATCCACCTTTGTTACCTATGCCCATAGCTTCGAACTTCCATTCTCCACCACGGCGATACAAACGCCCAAACTCAACGGCTGTTTCAATGGAGAAATCCTCGTCCAAATCATAGCGTGCTATTTCTTCGTTGGTGATTGAATTGTAGATGCGTATATAAGAGTTTCTAACCTGCCCAAAGTTCTGTTTCCTTTCGTCTGCCTTATAAATTGTAGCAACAAACAGAATCTCCTGAATAGAAGGGTCAACTTTTTGCAGGTCAACATTCAATGTTTCATCATCCCCTCCGTCACTATTGCCTCCAGTAGTATCATCACCTGTAGATTCCACCGCTCCGTCTGGAGATTTCGGATTATTGTAGAATATGAAATAATTGTCATTTGGAATTTTCTTGTTGCTTCCCAACATAAATGCAGAGGCATCCAAATCGAAATCAAAACCTGTACCTTCATTCGGATCCCATCCGAGACCTACACTAACTTTAGATAGACCTATGCCTATCCGCTGTCCTTTTTCCAATGTAATTGCCATAATCGTATTTGCTTAAATTTTTACGCAAAATTAGGCAATAAGTATTTGATTTACAGAAATCTGCAATATTACACCCGATAAAGAAAAAATCGTCTGCAAAAAGTTGCAAGGTTATAAGGCCAATACCCGGCTCCAAAAAGCAGAATCCTCAAAACGGCAAATCTGCTTTGCTTGCATATCGTAACATAGACACAATTCTGGAGGAATGGCTACACAGTAATTGCCAAAAAGATTTCGTTGTACTAAGTAGTCATCGGCATTGCTTAACAATTCTCCGATTTGGCGAATTTGTTGTTTAATCAGACTTAACATTGGCAACCTGTTTTCCGAAAGATATATTTTCGGAGCACGAGATTTATCGCCGCCAAAACCTTCATAAATCATCTCATACTTTAGCTGTATAAGCTGCATACGGTGGTCAAATCTTTTTAAAGCCTTGGCGTTTTCCGGTTTGCTGAAATTTATTCCACCACTTCCTGATTCCAACAAAGAATAAGGCATACAAGGCCTTCTCCCTTCTATGAAGTTTTGATAACTTTATTTCGGCCTCAGGCAAGAGAATCTCTCCATGAAACAGGTCTATAACAACACTGCTTCTGACGCCTTTTCTATCTGTAAATATGTCAAATACCTGCTTGTAGTAACCACGATAAACAAATCTTTCCTTGCCTTCAAAAGAAGGATTCAACACTCTTGGCTTATACAGTTTCATGAACAAGTCTGTAAAATCCCTTGCTATATTGAGAGCGTCCTTTTCGAGAGTAATCGATAGAAAGTTTGAGTAGATTTTACCTCCAACAAGCGAATCGTTTATACATAAAAGTATCGACGGTAACGATTCGTCCAAGTCTTTGAGATTCATTTTCCCGACAATACCTTCCTTGCAGAAATCAGATGTATTCAACGAGGTTAACTGCCGTATCATATCTCCCATCTGTTTCTCTGAAATTTTAGGATACAGAAATGAAAGCAATGACAATAACTTACTTTGTGGCAACGACTTATAATGCTCGCATACCTTTGGAAGATAGACAAAGTTCAAACCTATCAATCGGAACTCATTGGATATTTCCCTATAAGCATCAGAAATTTCCTTGTTTGCCTCCTTGTAATATTCCCCTTCAATATAAAGTATCTGTGATTTTTCGGCTAACGTATTATTGGGTAAAACTGTCGAATATATTTCAGCGTGTGTGAAATATTTTTCAGACAAACACGCTATTATGGCAAGTACAATAAGTCCTTCTTCTCTACTAAAAGCGTTGTCAGACAAGGCTAAATTGTAAAAATCTCCAATAATGTCATGGATTAGGTTTGGAGATAAATTCTTTAACAGGCAAACAGCATCGGACAAAGTCATGGAATCGCCCATAGCTTCGTCTTCTTTCGTTATGCGGTACTTGTCTTTGATTCCATCCAAGTAATCAATTTCTCGCAAGTCGATAATAGAATCAGCTTTCACAATGTCTGAAACTATTCGCATAATGCCAGCACGTTCATTCTGCTTCATTGCCGAGTCAAAGTGCGGACTTGATTCCCGGCAAGCCTGCTGTTACACAAAAAGATTTAGACAAAAGAAAAGCGTGGGAATCATGCTTGTTACTCGTCCCACACATAGAGGCTCTGGCATCGCCCTGTTAGTCGAAACGAGCAACGCCGAAGCCCACGCCGATATGTATATAAACGAATATGATGCAAACAACCGACAAGGTCTGCCTGCATACAATTAATCGGATATAACATACCCATGGACATCTACCGTTGCTTTGAATTTGACTAACAATTCGAAACTGCCAGATTTCTATGTGTCAAGAACAAAGCGTCAAGTAAACGCCTTCACATTTTGTCAGTCCTCAATCCCGACCCATAGCCCGCTGTATCCATCTAGGGGATGACAGCCCGGCGTGAGCTGCCTTTCTATACACAACCTCTTTTGAAAGGATGAGCTTAGAAAGAAGTCGAGGACTGTTGCAAAGATAACCAATTGCAACTTAAATCAAGAAAGAAATATGAAAAAGTTTATTATTGCAGAGCTAATTTAGTCTTGAATTTGACGAACGCCACAGGCTACCACACCGACGCCAAATGCTGCCACGCAGGTGCGAAGCGGTTGGATTATGCCGGACTTCGCTTTTCTTTGCATCATGGACGCTTGGAACAGCCGTCACTGGTTCGGCGGATAACGCCACTCCCTGCCACAAGCTGCCACGATTGTGCCAACCTATTGTTTGATGCACGATACCCATTTATTTTGCGTCCAAAACCGAGTATCAACATTAAAAACAGTATCGACAATGGAAGTATTGATTTTTCAGAAAGAGGCGTTTGAGGAAATGGCGGCGAAGTTCAGCCGCTTCTCAGACCGTGTGAACGAACTCCTTGCCAAGCAAGGCAGCAAGTCATTAAACCGCTGGATGGACAACCAAGAGGTCTGCCAACAGTTGAACATCAGTCCGCGCACCTTGCAGACGCTGCGTGACAACGGCACGCTGGCTTATTCGCAGATAAACCACAAGGTGTTTTACCGACCGGAGGATGTGCTGCGCATCGTCAAGCCCGTTGAACGTAAGCTGGCAGACAAAGCCGTTTGATTATTATTGTACCACTAAATCCAATGTAACAATGAGTGAAATGATTACCAAGAACCATGCGCTTGTCGCTGAGTTCGGCGACAGCCTTGACCGTCTGCTGGACGGCATCGAGAACTTTATGGCAAACAGCCGTCCGACATTGGGCGGTGAACGTTTCCTGACGGACAGGGAGGTATCGGCACGGCTGAAAGTGAGCCGACGCACCTTGCAGGACTACCGCAACAACGGCATAATCGCCTATTACCAGTTGGGCGGCAAGATTCTGTACAAGGAATCGGACATCGAACGGATGCTTGCTGCCAATTACCGGGAAGCGTTCAGACGGCATCCATAATTGTGAATAAAAGGAATACGACCAGACGGTATCAGGTCGTATTCCTTACCTTGTCTGGTCGTATATCCTTCGTATCAACAACTTGGGGCTTTTGGGGTACATGTCGCCAGCGAAAAGAACAAACATAGCGGTTCCTTCCAATTGACGGCATATAGTTTTCCCATGATGAACCGTCTGAAAACCATGCTCTCCCGACTTCTTAACTTGAAGGAAACGGCTATCACCATTTCAAGGCTGTAAACATCGTAGTTTATCCCGTTGTCCTGCCTGATGTACCGCCTTGTTTCGCTTTCCAGCAATTCCATGTTTTTGTAGATAGTGTGTATAGCCTTGCGGATGTCATAACCGAACACATTGAACGCATCGCAGATTTCCTGCTGCGTCATCCAGACGGAAGTGGTAGGCATAGTGACCACTCCGTTTTCAGTGATTGTGATTATTCCTCTTTCCATAGTCCTTACATCGCATTAGAAAGCACATTTCGTACATTGGTCATATCACGCAGAATGGAACTATCCAGCACACGCGCATAGTGTTGTGTCATTTTTATATTGGAGTGACCGAGCATCTTTGCTACATTCTCAATACTCACACCATTGGCGAGGCAGACCGAGGTCGCATACGAGTGCCGTGCGGTATGAGTGGTTAAATTCTTCTTTATCAGACATAAATCAGCTATCTCTTTCAAATAGCTGTTCATCTTCTGGTTGCAGGGGACAGGGAGCAATACCTTTTTCTTTTGGCACATCGGATGGTCGGCATACTTACGGAGAATTTCCAAAGGAATGTCAAGCAAAGGAATGTTGCACATATTCTTCGTCTTTTGCCGTGGCTTGCGAATCCATAGATTGCCGTTTGCATCTTCAACAATATGTTCGGGTGCCAGTTGTTGCACGTCAATGAACGCCAACCCCGTCATTGCTGCAAAGATGAAGACATCACGCACGATTCGGATGCGCTCCAATGGAAAGTCTTTGTGGTAGATGGTGAGCAGTTCATCCATTGTCAGGAACTCGCGGATAACCTCTTTCTCATGGAACTTGATGCCCACAAACGGGTCTTTGCTTATCCATTCGTTTGCCAAAGCGAGATTGGTTATCTTTTTCAGGCACTTCATGTAACGGATAACGGTGTTCTGCTGGCAGGACTTTTCCGTTTTAAGGTAAAACTCAAAGGCAAGAACCAACTCCCCATTAACTTCCGTCAGAGGCAAATCCTCTTTCCCATACTTCTGTTTGATAAGCTCTGCGAGATAGCGTTTGCAGCTTTCATAACGGCGGACGGTAATCAACGCATAGTCTTTCCCCACGAGAGCACGGCATTGGTCGTTATGTTTCTGTATGGTGCCGATGAGCGTGCGGACTTCTTCCGGCTTCTTATCTTGTCCGAAGAACTTTTCCTGCAACAGTCGGGCGGTAATGGGCTGTCGCTGTTCCTCCAGTTCATTAAATAGTTGGTAGAGCTTGATTTTCGCATTTTCGATATAGGCGTTCAGGTCGCACGCCTTGCGGCTTTTTCCACGGGCACATTCCTTTGCTTGATTCCATGACGCAGGGTCTATGCTCTTGCGGATGTTGGTTTCCACTCGCGCACCGTTCACGGTGATGCGCATACATACGGAGGCTTCTCCGTTTTTCAGCAGTTTGGCTTTCTTGATGAAGAAAAGCACATTGAACGAGTTTCTTTTCATTTTCCTACAATTTTTAGTTGGACAAAAGTAGGAAACCATCCACGTTTTCTTGATACGCAAAACATTGCAAATCAGCGAAAAAGAATCCGGTTCGGTGGAGATTTTCTCTCCACCTTTTCCGCTCCACCTTTTGGAACACCGGAAGCGGTCATATTCCGCACTTTTTTGCGTCCTGCGGGAAAACAAAAACTCCCGATTTCGTTTGGAAATCAGGAGTCTACCGCTAATTGCTTTTCTTCAAAGTGGTGCCACCAGGAATCGAACCGGGGACACAAGGATTTTCAGTCCTTTGCTCTCCTACGGCATTAAAAGCCTCGCCTAACGGCTCAACTTTCAATGCAACCAACTGAGCTATTGCACCTTAGCAGTTATACTACTTTTTTTATACTGAACTATGTTTTTCTCTTGGTTTAACTGTCAGTTTAACTCACAGGGTAAAATCACGAGATTTGTTAATACTATAATTTATGTTCTCTTTTATGCTATAAATGTACTAATAATTCTGTTTAGTAGAACTTATTATCAGTCTTTATTTTTGCTTTCTTCAATGCTGCAATATATCCTTTTACTTTAGAACCCTCATCATAAAGAAAATCCTCATCCGTTTTTTTATTCTGTGTCAGCTTAGTAAGTCCTATCAGTTTGGATATTAATTTGTATTTGCTTATCACGATTCTTTCCCCATCCTTATTAGTAAAGCTCTGTCTAATAGGTGTTTCATAGTCTTTCAAGAAATAGTCAAACATGGTTGCAAAGTGACCAATTAGATAGGTTTGGCTTGTTGAGGTGCTTTCATATAGGTTATCAATATCAAAAGCCCTACTGAAAAGTGCTTCATTATAGTTCACTGTGATTTCTTTCTTGTTTACTCCATCATAGTAGGTATAAACATTTGGTGAAGCTAAAGTATTGAGCTTTTTATAGAACTCGTCTTTTTCCTCTTTCTTATCATAACCTTTAGAATGAAAATCCCTTGTCATTTTCACCATGTCAAACATCTTGTCAGCCATAGTTCCTATGTAAGCTATTGCAAGCGCATTATCCACTACTATTTTCTTCTTTCCTACCTTTAAGGTAATACTTGCTTCTTCTGAAAATTCAGCATGGCTGTCACTGATAGATTTCAATTCCCTTATAATAGTTTCACAAAAAGATTCCACCTGTGCATGAGGATAGACATGAGCCATATATGGATTTTCCCACTGTCCTTTGGAAGCATGGGTAATGAACAGTATAAGTAAATAGAATTTATCCACATCTAAATTCAAAGCCTTTATATTGGCTTGTATTTCCTCGTCATTCAGATATTCGTTATATGAAAGGAAATTTACTTCACCTTTGTTGTAATAATATTCAAATTCTTCATCTGCTTTTGTGCCTCCAACGTGCATTATTCCCTTGCTATCCTCATAGACCATAGGGTAAAACTTGTATGCAACCTTTAATACATACTCCAGTATTTCGCTGTTGTCTTCTTCAATATCCAATTCAATCATAATCTCCAAATATTCAAGTATAGCCACAAAGATATTGAAAAAGTGGATTTTATGTGAATATATTCTTTATGTATGATGAGAGGGTGACAAAATTTGAACGGGGTATATAAAAGTGTTTTTTCTCAAAAAATGTCACCCTAATAATCTTGATATTAATTTAATCATAACAGGTGAAGATATTTATAACTGATGGAGAATACCAAATCAGACCAAATTCATTTAAAAGAATCTTCTCTTTCAAATCCCAAAATGCGTGACAATAACCTAATTCTTTAGGTATATCCAGTAAACTATCAACTTCCTTTTCAACGTGTTCTATAATACGTCTGCCAATAGGAATGTGTTCAATAATATTTTCTATTTCTGATGGTTGTTCTTCACGATAGATACAAAATATCCTTTTGCAAATAGGACAGTAACAATAAACTTTGCGTATATCCTTAACCTCCAGCAATCTTTTAGATATAATGGAAGTAAGTGTTTCAGAAGTTTCATAAAATATCACCCCATTGGAATTATCATTGAAATGTTGGCAGCATGTGTTTTCGATTTTATTCTCTTCAAAATTGAATGAGATAGAATTAACGTCATGGCTCAAACCAGTAATGCAATCGCCAAAGAGGTTATTTATGGTAGTTTTTTCTTCTGATTCTGATAAGTCATTATTTAAAGTAAACTTTAAAGGTAGTTCTTTATCATGTTCTGCAATCTGCTTTATTAGACTGTCTGAATCATCGTCACGCTGATTATCTATTTTTAAAAGAATATCATTGGTATAATCAATATGCTTACTCCGTAATGTTCTTCTTATATCAGTTGTATCAAGTTGGTTGTCTATAAAATACTTGGTAATAAAATATCCAGTAGATTTAAAGTCTTTAGAATTCTCATGGCTTAAACACTCTTTATGTGTAACTCTTTTTGAGTTGTATTGACCAAATATACCGTTGATTCTTTCGAGAATATTATCTAACTGTATATCTTCATTATTCGCGTTGTCTTTGGTATTCTGTTCCATATTCTTAGATTTAATGTAATTTGTTCATAAAATGAATCTTATTATGATTGACTAATAGCCATTACTGGGAACACATTGCGACTAAAAAAGATAATCCGATAATGCACAGAATGATTGTACCACATCCGAATTTATTCCATTCTTTATCTTTGCTAATTCCATTTTTTATACCATCTGATATAAAGAAATAAGCAAAAATTCCTCCTAATCCAATAGCAAGAATAGCTATAATAAATCCAGTAAAATCATTATGTCCGCTACTAATTCTACCACGACTTGTCATATCACTTGCAAATAATTGTATAGTATGAAGTAATATTGTAATAGTACAAATCTTTTTCTTATCCATGATTGTAAATTTTTGGTTTGTTTCAATAAATCCACGCAATATTCTTTCGTAAGACTTCTGAATAAACGTTCCTTGTATGAAGGATAACGTGCTTCGATATTTAATGGTTCAAGAC
>NZ_JACJLE010000079.1 GCF_016901995.1 Bacteroides caecigallinarum
ATATATTGATAGTCACAAATTAAAAACAAATAACCTTTTAGTCATATAATTATGAAATCATTAAAACTTAGAACTTTAGCTTTTATAGCCCTTAACAGCATTGCTGTGTCAATGCCGGTTTTTTCACAATCATCTTATGTACCTTCCGAGAGTAATTTACAGGCACGCAAAGAATTCAGCGACAGTAAATTTGGAGTGTTCATCCATTGGGGAATTTACAGTATGTTTGGTCAGGGTGAATGGTATATGACTAATGCAGGTATCGACTGTCATGAATATGCCAAGGCGGCTTCAGGTTTCTATCCTATACGTTTCGATGCAAAGGAATGGGTTTCTTCCATAAAGAAGGCCGGTGCCAAATATATCTGTTTTACAACCAGACATCATGACGGATTTTCCATGTTCGATACAAAATATTCGGATTATAATATTGTAGATGCCACTCCATTCAAGCGCGATGTAGTGAAAGAACTGGCAGAGGAATGTAAGAAACAGGGCATAAAACTGCATCTTTATTATTCGCATCTCGACTGGACACGCGAGGATTATTATCCATACGGACGAACAGGTAGAAACACCGGTCGTACAAAACATGGAAACTGGAATGATTATTTTGATTTTATGAATAACCAGTTGACAGAGCTTCTGACCAATTACGGGCCTATAGGCGCAATCTGGTTTGATGGAATGTGGGATCAGCCGGATGATTTCGATTGGCGTCTTGACGAACAGTATTCATTGATTCATAAGCTTCAGCCTGCATGTATGATTGGAAACAATCATCATAAGAAACCGATAGAGGGTGAGGATTTTCAGATGTTTGAACGCGATCTGCCGGGAGAAAACAATGCTGGACTTTCTTCTGAATCTGAGATAGGACAGCTTCCTCTTGAAACTTGCCAGACTATGAACGGAATGTGGGGATATAAGATTCAGGATCAGAATTATAAATCGGTTTCCGAACTTATAAGACTTCTTGTCAGAGCATCCGGTAAAGGAGCAAATCTGTTGATGAATGTAGGTCCTCAGCCTAACGGTGAAATTCCTGCTGTAGCTTTGGAACGTCTGAAAGGTATGGGTGAATGGCTTTCCGAGTATGGTGAAACTGTTTATGGCACAACAAGAGGTGATGTTATGACAGCTGATTGGGGAACGACAACCAGAAAAGGAAATACACTGTATGTACATATACTTACAGACAATATGCCACAGTTTGTTACCTTGCCTTTGAAAGATAAAGTAGTGAGTGCAGTAAATCTGAATACTGGTACCAAGGTTTCTTATGAAAAAATAAAAGGAGGAATAGTTCTGCATACAGACAATCTGGAGCCGGAAATTGACTGTATAGTTGAATTGAAGTTAAAATAATTATTACATCTATGAACAAACTCATAAATCTATTATTAGGAGGCTTGCTGTTGGCTTTTCCTGCAGGAGCACAAAACAAAAATATCTATCACAAAGGTTGGATAGATTTCAACAAGAATGGTGTGAAGGATATTTATGAAGATTCTTCACAGCCTGTTGAAAAGAGGGTTGAAAACCTGTTGCTGCAGATGAACATCAATGAGAAGACTTGTCAGTTGGCAACACTCTATGGATACGGGCGTGTATTGAAGGATTCTCTTCCTACAGAAAATTGGAAAAATGAAATTTGGAAGGATGGAATAGCCAATATCGACGAGATGCTTAATGGCGTAGGGGGAAAGTCGAAGTTGGTAGAGCAGATGCTCTATCCGTTCAGTAATCATGCTGAGGCTATAAACAAAATCCAGAAATGGTTTGTAGAGGAGACAAGGCTTGGTATTCCGGTTGATTTCAGTAATGAAGGTATTCACGGACTTAATCATACCAAGGCAACTCCCTTGCCTGCTCCAATAGCAATAGGAAGTACATGGAATAAGGAACTTGTGTATAGAGCAGGAGAGATAGTGGGACAGGAAGCTAGAGCTTTGGGATATACTAATGTATATGCTCCTATCCTTGATGTGGTTCGTGATCCAAGATGGGGACGTACTCTGGAGTGTTATGGTGAGGACCCTTATCTGATAGCATCTATGGGAACACAGATGGTGGATGGAATACAGTCGCAGGGTGTTGCATCCACACTGAAACATTTTGCTGTATATAGTGTTCCGAAAGGTGGCAGGGACGGTAATTGCAGAACAGACCCGCATGTCGCTCCAAGGGAAATGCATCAGATTTATTTGTATCCTTTCAAGAAAGTGATTCGCGAAGCACATCCGATGGGAGTGATGAGCAGCTATAATGATTGGGACGGTGTGCCTGTTACAGCCAGCTATTATTTCCTTACCGAACTTCTGAGAGAAGAGTATGGTTTCGACGGATATGTGGTAAGCGACAGTGAGGCTGTAGAGTATGTTCATACGAAACATCGTGTGGCAGAAACATACGATGAGGCTGTACGTCAGGTTCTGGAAGCCGGATTGAATGTCAGAACTCATTTCACTCCGCCTTCTGATTTCATTATGCCTATCCGCCGTCTTATCGAGGAAAAGAAAATATCTATGGCTATGATAGACAAGCGGGTGAGTGAAGTGTTGAGTGTGAAATTCCGTCTAGGACTTTTCGACCATCCTTATGTGGAGAATATAAAAGAATCCTATAAGATGGGAGGTGTGGATCGTAATATGGATTTTGTTAAGCAGATGCAGCAGCAGTCTCTGGTACTGCTGAAAAATGATGGAAATCTTTTGCCTCTTGACAAAAACAGGATAAAGAAGATACTTGTAACCGGTCCGCTGGCTGATGAAAGTAATTTCATGGAAAGCCGTTATGGTCCGAACAGACTGGAGAAAGTAACGGTACTGAAAGGTTTGCGCAACTATCTTCAAGGCAGTGTGGAGGTAGATTATGCCAAAGGTTGTGATATAATCAATGAAGGATGGCCTTCAACGGAGATATTGCCTGAGTCTCTTTCGGATTCAGAAAAGGACGGTATTCAGAATGCTGTTGAAAAGGCTGAGGATTGTGATGTCATTATAGCTGTGTTGGGAGAAGATGAATACAGGACTGGTGAAAGCCGTTCGCGTACTTCGCTTGATTTTCCCGGACGCCAGCAGGAATTGCTTGAAGCCTTGTATGCTACAGGGAAACCTGTTGTACTGGTATTGATAAACGGACAGCCTCTTACTATCAACTGGGCAGATAAGTATATACCTTCAATTCTAGAAACATGGTTTCCAAGTTGTCAGGGAGGAACGGTAATAGCCGAAACACTGTTTGGCGATTATAATCCTGGTGGAAAACTCACTGTTACTTTCCCAAAATCTGTCGGTCAGATAGAGTTGAACTTCCCTTTCAAGCCCGGTTCACATGGAAGTCAGCCGGGATTCGGTCCTAATGGTTCCGGTTCTACACGTGTGTTGGGTGAGCTTTATCCTTTTGGTCATGGACTGAGTTATACAAGTTTTGAATATTCAGATATGAATGTTTCTCCTCTTGAGCAGGGAACTCAGGGAAATTATACAATAACTTTCAACATCACCAATACTGGAAAGCGTCAGGGAGATGAGGTTGTCCAGCTTTATGTACGCGACAAGTATAGCAGTGTCATAGCATACGATTCTGTATTGCGCGGTTTCGAGCGTGTCTCCTTAAATCCGGGCGAAACAAAACAGGTGACATTTGAACTTACTCCTGAGGATTTACAGCTGTTGGACCGTAATATGCAATGGACAGTAGAACCTGGTGAATTTGAATTCATGATAGGTGCCTCAAGCAAGGATATAAAGTTGAGGAAGACGGTAAAGGCATTATAATGGGAATTTAATTATTTTCTGAAAGATGATATACTTTATATGTAGTCTGAAAAGTAATCAGTATTTTTGCCGTTAATTATGAGAAAAACAATTATTTCCATCCTGATGATGTGTGGCGTTTTTCAGATTGGAACGCCGTTCATCTATGCACAGACCGCTGTTGATAGAGGTCTGAACAGTATTAACCGTGTTTCTGCCGAAGCTATTGTCGGTTTTCTGGCAGATGATGAACTACAAGGTAGAGAAGCCGGAACAATATATTCGCGTATTGCGGCACGTTATCTGGCTGCCAGTCTGAAAGAGGCTGGTATTAACCCTCTCTATGGTGACAGTTATTTCCAGCATTTTGAGGCCTGTGCCAAAGAAAGGCAACAGAAAGGAGCTCGCTGGCAGGTTCATCCTGATTCTATCTCTAGTTTGAAGAATGGTACATACCGTGTATTACGCATGGCTAATGTATTGGGTATTATCCCCGGAGAGAAAACTGACGAATATGTTATTGTTGGTGCACATTTCGATCATTTGGGTGTTGATGAGACTCTATCCAATGATCCTATTTATAATGGAGCTGACGATAATGCATCTGGCGTTTCGGCTGTATTGCAGATTGCGCGTGCCTTTAAGGCAAGCGGTAAGAAGCCAATGCGAAATGTTGTAATTGCTTTTTGGGATGGTGAGGAGAAAGGACTGCTGGGTTCACGCTATTTCGTACAGAGCTGTGATTTTATCGGCAAAGTAAAGGGGTATTTGAATTTTGATATGATAGGGCGTAACAGCAAACCAGACAATCCGAATCATGTAGTTTACTTCTATACTGCTTCACATCCGGCTTTCGGAAAGTGGCTTAAAGATGATATCATCCGCTATGGACTTCATCTGGAGCCTGATTATCGTTCATGGAATCGTCCTGTAGGAGGTAGTGATAATGCATCTTTTGCTGTACTTGATATACCTATCATATGGTATCATACAGACGGACATCCTGATTATCATCAGCCATCGGATCATGCAGACAGGCTGAATTGGGAAAAGGTGGTGGATATAACCAAGGCTTCTTTTCTTAATATGTGGAATTTGGCGAATGAATCGGATTATTGATTGTTTACGGTCAGGAATTTAAGGTTCTTATATAATTGAATAGGCTGTCCCAAATATTTGAGGCAGCCTATTTTACTAATGAGAAACTTAGTCCAGTATTTAGTCTTTGTATTATTCTGCTGTAATTTCAATTACATGACTCTGGGCATATTTAAATGTAAATACTTCCAGACCAACTTTCATGAGGTAATCGCCTGAATAAACTTTTCCGTTTGACTTGAATGTTGATTCTGTATCAGGCATAAGGTTTATTTCTTCTACTTTATACATTTTGTTTGCGTCAAGTCCCTGAAGTTTTACGTTCATCAGTTTTTCGTGGAATCTAGGATTTACGTCGTAAGCGAACAATACTGCTTTGTTCTGGTCTTTACTTACATAGTTCACTGCCATGTGGTTTGACTTGTATGGTGAAACCAGACGGTACTGGTCACCGTCCATGATTGCAGGATTCAGTCTCTTCCAGTTGCTAACGGCAGTCTGGCAGTATTCCAGTTCTTCTGCACTCATTTCTTTAAGACCTATATCGAAACCGAGCTTGCACATAGAAGCTACATCGGTACGGAATTTCACTGAAGTGTTCTTGTTCCAGCTTGTAACGTGTGCACACATAGCTTTTGCAGGGAAGAACTGTGAGAATCCCCACTGAATGTAGATACGTTCTATCGGGTCTGTATTGTCGCTGCACCAGAATTCTGTGAAGTATTTCAGTGCTTCGTAGTCGCAACGCGCACCACCGCCTGAACAAAGCATCATCGGTACATCTGGATAGTTTTCCTTTACACGTTTCATTACATTATATACACCGCGTATATGGTCAATGTACATATTACCCTGTTTGTTCTTCAGATATGGAGAGTAGATGTTTGTGATAGGACTGTTGCAATCCCATTTGAAGAATGCTATCTCAGGGTTTTCTTTCATCAGATTTTCAACTACGCTGTAAACGTAATCCTGTACTTTGGGGTTGCTCAGGTCAAGGACAAGCTGGTTACGGTAGTAGTAAGTTTCTCTGTTTTCATCGTGTATAGCCCAGTCCGGATGTTTTTCGAACAGTTCGCTCTTAGAGTTCACCATTTCAGGTTCAATCCATATACCGAATTTCACTCCGGCTTCTTTTGCTGAGTTAACCAGTGCAGGAATACCTCCAGGCAGTTTGCTGTGTGTCACTTCCCAGTCGCCAAGTCCGGCTTTGTCATCTTTACGTGGATATTTGTTTGCAAACCATCCGTCGTCAAGAAGGAACATATCTACACCAAGATGTTTTGCTTCTTTCATCAGTTCTGCCAATATTTCCTGGTCAAAATCGAATGCGGTGTTTTCCCAGTTGTTCAGAAGAGTAAGTCTTTCGCCTTTTCCGTTTTTCAGACTGTAGTTTCTGGCCCAGTTGTGGAAGTTACGGCTTCCTTCTGAAGTTCCGTTATAGCTAAGAGTGAATATGAATTCAGGTGTAGTGAATACTTCGTTTTTAGGAAGTTCGTAGTTTGATGCATAAGGATTGATAGCTGGAATTACACGCAAATTGCCAACGTTATCTACTTCGAAAGTGAAACGGAAGTTACCTGTCCATCCCAGTGTTCCCATCAGTACTTCTCCTTGGTTTTCAGCTACAGGCTGGTCAAGTCCTACTTCGAAGAAAGGATGTGTGTGCATGGCTGCACGGCTTCCAAGTTTTGTGTCGATTACTTTTTTTCCAAACTGAAGCTGTTGGCTACTCATCTGTGCTTCTTTTGCCCAGTCGCTGCTGAATTCTGTCAGATAGTATGATGCACGGTTGAAGTATAGCATTGTCGAAGCATAAGTGGAAAGAATGATAGGTTTCTTTTCCTGATGCTTGATTTCGCTCCATGTCTTGATTATGTTTTCTTCAGGATATGCCACATAGTGTAGTGTAACATCTACAGGATATTTGTCATCGCGAAGATTGATTGTAGTTTGTGTACCGCCTTCCACTTCTTTTGTAGATGAAGACACATAATATAAATATGTAGATGTCTTTCCATCGTTATGAGTGATTGCTAATGCAGGCTCATAGAATTCTTCGTTACCGGAACCGCTGTAAACTTCCCATCCACGCTGGCTTACACTGGCATCAGATCCAGGATGTACATCCCATCTTAAATTCTTTATGTCTTCTTCGTGAAGTAATTTTTCACCTAAATAGGTTTGATACAGACGGCCGTTGTCGGCTACCTGGAGTATCAGGTCTGTCTGATTTGTTGAAATACGGAATACTTTGTTTTCTGCATTTGTGTGTAAAGTCATACACGCAAGTGCACCGGCGATGATTAATTTTTTCATGGTTATTATTTTTAGTTATTGAGTTTTTTACCTTTTGGTGATAAAAAATAATGTTTTTCAATGAACGATATACAAATATAAGATTAATCACCCATCTATTTAGGTTATAGTAGATGTAAAGTAGATTGTTTTATTATATATTATTATGTAATTACCATAAAATCAGTTGTTTAAATGTTATAGTTTTAGCGTGTTAAGTAGATTTTGATTTATCGGAAACTTTATTTATTTTTGTGTCATACTCCTCAATTAATGATTTATGAAGAAAATATTTTTATTTTTTCTGCTTATAATTAAAGTGTCATTTATCAGTGCGGTGAATGATATTGAAAAGTTATATGATGAACTTGATGCGGTTCTTTTACGTAGAGATGAAATTTGTTTGAGGAAGGAGGCTCGTATTGACAGTATCAAGAACATGAAAACTCATTATATGAGTAATGCAGAATTGTTTGAGTTGTATAGTAAAGTTTTTGATGAATATTATACATACAGGTCAGACTCTGCACTTTATTATTTGTCGTTGATGGATGAAATGGCATTAAAATCTGGAGCCGACTCATATGTTCATCGGTGTAAGATTAACCGTTCTCTGCTGCTTGCTACAACCGGATATTTTTCCCAGTCGCTGGACATACTTAACAGTATAGAGAGAAATAAAATAGACAAATCGTTGCTTTTGGATTATTTTTCTGCGTATGAGTGGGTTTATAGTGTATGGAGCGAATATTCAGCCAATGATGATTTTTCCATTGATTTTAAAGATAAAGAAGTTCTGTATATTGACTCTATGCTTATGGTGATGAATCCTTCATCTAAGGAATATATGTATTTCAGTGGTGAATTGGCTGCAAGAAAAGGAAAACAGCCGGAAGCACAGAAATTTTATGAAAAAGCGTTGCAAGGTTTGAAAATAGATACACGATTGTATGCATGCGTAACGTGCGGTCTGGCTTTTGCGCATAAAAGACAGGGAAATATGCAGGAGTATGAAAAATATCTTGTGATGTCTGCCATTTCGGATATAACTTGTCCGTTGAAGGAAAATCTGTCTATGCAGGAGCTTGCGATGTTGCTATATCAGAGTCAGAAGCCTGATTTGGAGAGGGCAAACAGATATATCAATTATTCTATGGAGGATGCAATGTTTTATAATAACAGATTGAGAATGCTTGAGATAGCAAAAAAATTTCCTCCTATAGTAAATACTTATCAGAATAAATGGATTGAAAAGAATAAGGTGCTTGTAAGGTCGGTTTATTTTATAAGTTTCCTAAGTATTATGTTGGTTTTTGCTATGCTCTATATTTTCAGACAATTTAAGTTGCTGGGCAGGCAGAGGGCTATTGTAACAGAGATGAATATGCAGCTTAAAAACTTGAATTCTGAACTTTTGAAAACTAATCGTACGCGTGAGGAATATGTCAGTCTTTTTATAGAACTGTGTGCTGCATATATAGATAAGCTTAACAACTATCAGGATTTGGTGAAGAGAAAAGTGAAAGCAAGGCAGATTGATGACTTGCTGAAAATGTCAAACAACAGCAAAATGACTGACAGTGATGCAAGGCAGTTCTTTGTGAATTTTGATACGGCTTTTCTTACACTCTATCCTAATTTTGTTAATGAGTTTAATTTGCTTTTGAGGGAAGATGAAAGTATTATTCCTGGAAAGGGGGAGATTATGAACACCGAATTGAGGATTTTTGCTCTTATCAGATTGGGAATAAAGGATAGTTCCAGAATAGCGACTTTGTTGTTCTACTCTCCTCAGACTATTTATAATTATAGGACTGCAGTCAAGAATAAGGCAAAAAACAGAGAGGAATTTGAGGAACAGGTGAGAAACTTATGTCCTATTGTGTAATTGTATTAATGTTATTCAAATTTATATTTTACGATTTTATTATTACTTTTTATTGGATATATATGTTTATTTGTTATTTTTGCGCTCAAAATAATAACAAATGGATTTATCTTCAATAGTAAGTTTCTTTAAGGATTTCAGTTCGTTGGTTTGGGGATGGCCAATGATAATTATGCTTTTGGGTACACATCTTTTCCTGACTATAAGGTTAAGATTTCCTCAGTTATATTTATTTAAAGCCTTGAAACTCTCGTTCTCTAAAGAGGGTAATGCTGATGGTGATGTTAGCCAGTTCGGAGCGTTGGCCACTTCTTTGGCTGCAACTATAGGAACGGGAAATATCATAGGCGTGGCAACGGCTGTGGCTTTAGGTGGACCGGGAGCTGTATTCTGGTGTTGGCTTACAGGAGTTCTTGGTATGTCAACAAAATATGCCGAAGGTCTTCTTGCCGTAAAGTATAGGGTGAAAAATTCTTCAGGTGAAATGATAGGAGGACCTATGTATGCACTTGAAAAAGGTCTTGGTATGAAGTGGCTGGGTATATTATTCTGTATTTTTACAGCACTGGCTGCTTTTGGAATAGGAAATACTGTGCAGGCTAATTCTATCTCTCTTTTACTTAATGAGTCGTATAATATATCTCCGCATTTTAGCGGTATATGTATGAGTGTCCTCACTGCTCTCGTAGTGATTTTCGGTGTGAAAGGTATAGCGAAAGTTTGCACTGCACTCGTTCCGTTTATGGCTGTTATGTATGTCTTGGGGTGTATATATATCCTGATTGTCAACCATGCTTATTTGGGACAGGCTTTTAACCTCATATTCGAGTCTGCATTTTCTGCAAGAGCTGCAGGAAGTGGTTTCGCTGGTACTACCGTAATGATGGCTGCCAGATATGGTATAGCGAGAGGACTTTTTTCAAATGAATCGGGTTTGGGGTCGGCGCCTATCGTAGCTGCAGCTGCACAAACCCGCAATCCCGTAAGACAGGCTCTTGTTTCTTCTACCGGAACTTTTTGGGATACAGTGGTGATTTGTGCTCTTACAGGACTTGTTTTGGTTAGTAGTATTCTGGCTTATCCGGATATAGACCATACAAGTGATGCGGCTTTGACAAAGATGGCTTTTGCCAAAATTCCATATATAGGAACTCCGGTTCTTTCATTTGGTATAGTGACATTTGCTTTCAGTACTATTTTGGGATGGACATATTATTCGCAGAAAGCAGTAGAATATCTTGGAGGGAAAAAGGTTATGCTTGCATACAGGATAGTATGGATTATTATGATTTATGTAGGTTCTGTAGTTAATTTGTCTCTTGTATGGAGCTTTGCTGATATAGTCAATGCTTTTATGGCTGTACCAAATCTTATATCATTGTTATTGCTGTCTGGAGTGATAGTGAAAGAGACTAGAAAATATTTGTGGAATAATCGTCTTGATGATTATGATGATTCTCTGTCATGAGTAGAAGTGGTATGTTTTATTAATATTATTATAATGTGTAATATTAAGTGTTATTTTCAAGTATTGTAACAGTATCGAAAAAAATATTCTTTATTTTTTCATTGATTAACAAAGAGTTATCTGTATTCTTGTAATTTTTTTGAAAAAAAAGTTGTGCAAAGTATTGCAGGAATAAAAAAAGTGCGTACCTTTGCACCCGCAATCGAAAATGATACGGTTGCTAAACAAGAAGTTCTTT
>NZ_JACJLE010000080.1 GCF_016901995.1 Bacteroides caecigallinarum
TAATAACCTTATTAATTAACCTAAAAAAGGAAACAGTATGAGAAAATGGACTTATCTCGTGGCTGCTCTACTCATGAGCGGAACAGCTGCAACTTTCACAAGCTGTATTAACACAGACGAACCTGCGGGTATCGAAAATTTACGCGGTGCCAAGGCAGATTTGCTTAGAGCAAAAATCTTAGTTGAAGAAGCAGAGGCTGCAATCAAAAAAGCTCAAGCAAGCTATTTGCGAGCTCAAGCATTGTATCAACAAGAAGTTGCTGCGCAAGCTAAGATTAATACTGAAATTTTAGCTGCAAAGAGTGCGCAAGAAAAGCTGTATTGGGAGAATGAAAAGAAAAAGCTTGAAGAAAAATTCAACAAAGAAATGCTTGATCTAAAAACTCAAACAGCGTTGGCACAGGCTGCATATGATAAAGCCATAGCTGATATTGAAGTTGCAATGCTAAATTATAAAGAAAATGCGTATGCCGCTGCTTTGTATGAATTGATTTACACAAAATCATTTGAATATACAAAATACGTATGGGATTCAACAGAAGAAGAATATGTGCCTAGTACAACTCCTACAACTGCTCTAGGATTAAAAGGATTAGCAGATGCTTTAGCTACAGCACAGAAAGACATGGCTGATGCATTAAGAGCAAAATACGAAGCTGAATTTAATGATTCTAAAGAAAACATTATTGCATCAATCAAGAATACTATCAATTCAACAAAAGGAACTATTGAAGGATATAATAATACTCTGGAACAACTAAAATTGATTGCTAATACAGACATTAGCGAATGGGAGAAAAAGTATAATGAATATAAAGATAAAGTAGAGACTAATAATGCAGAAAAGACAAGATTAGAGCTTGAAAGAGACGAAAAAACTACTGCAATTGATAAGCAAATTGCAGAACTTGAAAATGATTTTAATGCAAAATCTGAAATCAAGCTCGAAATTCCTGAAGCATTGACAGAAGATTTGTATTCATTTATTGACAATGCTCTTTATAGTTTAGACTATTCAACATATCCTAATGAATATCAATTGCAATTAGATGCCGTAAAAGTTCCTACTGATGAAGTTGGTATATATAAACTTCCTACTTCCTTATCATTAGTAATGGAACCAACTATTAAAACTACATTCCTAAATTATTTAAAAAATAATCTTGAATGGTATATATTTGATGACAACGAATTGGCAAATGAAGAAAGAAATCTTAAAATACTAGAAGTTAATAAAGATGATGCTGCAGATGCTTATGATGTTGCTATAGGTGATGAAACAAAGGGTTGGATAAAAGCTAAAAATGACTTTATAAAAGCAGCTGATGAATATAAGTATCAATATAAACCTACAGCAGCAACAAACAGGTATGATGCAAGAACAATTTTACTTAAAGAAATTACCGCTTATGAAGCAAAAACAGCACCTACAGAAGCAGACAAAACTGATATTAAAACTAAAATTAAGACGTTCTTAACTCAAAGAAAAGCACTTGATGGGTTCGTTTGTAATCTGACGGTATCTAGTGGAGTCGGTGATGCAATAACAAAGATTGATGAAGCAGATGGATTAGATAAATATTTGTTGTTATCAGATTACGCTCAAGTAGGAACAGATGCTTTATATCGTAATAATGAAGGCAGTCTATATAAAACATATATGGACGCTACGGAAGCTATATGGGGTAGCAATATAAGCACTCTTTTAGGTGATAACTATATGCTTGAGCCTTATACTTATGAGGATTGGGAAAAGAGTGTAAATGAACATTATTCACTATTTAATTATTACAATGATTTATATCTATACGGTAGCTCAAGTAATAGTAGTTATGGTGCAATTATTGGTAATGGTTTAGCCAATGATAAATTTGTTTCAGCTTATTTATATGAAAATAAAAATCTGGCTGTAACAAATCAAGCAGATTTTAGAACTCTATATGCGAGTGTAGAAACAATCAATGAAGAACTGTTAGAAGCTAGCATTGCTCATCAAGAAGCCAAGAATGTATTAATTACACAAAGGTATGAAATTACGGCAGATTATGCAGCACAGACTGCAACCCTTGATGAAGAAATTTATGGTCTTCAAGCATTAATGAATACAATGGAAATCGTTACTACGTCGGAAGCGCCTAGTGGTAGTACATTTGACGACGCTATCGCTGCCATAAAAGCTCAAATAGATGGATATGAAGGCGTAAATGGTTCTCTGGTTACAGCACAGCATACATTGAATTATTACACTAAACTGCTCGAATCAGTTGAAAAAGGTGAATACGAATTTGCACAGTCAGCTATTATAGCTGAAAAAGACGCATTGTATAATGCAAGAAAAGCTGAATCAGAAGCTTTGCAGGCATTGTTTGATGCAGCAAATGAAAAGAAGAATCAGTTACTTGCAGCTATAGCAGGTGAATAAATTAAACTTTTAAACTAACAAGTATGATAAAGAAACTATGCATATTACTTCTGTCTGTATGTACAGTTGCGCCAGGAATGGCGCAACAATACAGCAGCAGTGATGCGTCGTTTGCCCCAAAGAAAGGTCAATGGCAGGTTTCTGCAGTAATTGGTAACAACCAGATGTTCGATCAGGATATGGAATATCTGTTACCAACTTACTGGAATAAAGAAAATAATTTTAACAATCCTGTAGGACTGCCCGGAACAGATTTCCAATCTGGTGACCCCGGATATTACCTTAATTTGGGTGATTTGAATAGTAATACACTGATGAACCTTATTGGTATTCAGGGAAAATATTTCCTGACTGACCGTTGGGACGTCAACGCAATGTTCAGTATGAACATTAACGCCACTCCATCAAGAGATTATATTGAAGGAGATCATAGCGTTCCAGAGTTCCCAATACAGGATTATAAGTATATCGAAGGCAGAATACAAAATGCCTGGACTGTACAGTTAGGATCTAATTATTATTTCAATACAAAGAACGAACGCATCAACCTCTATGCGGGTGGTGTTTTGGGATGGCAGATGGGAAGAATACAGACATCATATCCTTACACCGGTGAAACCGTAATAGACGAAGATATGAGTGAAGAAACTGATGAAGATTTGAACTACGAAAGCGTGCAGCTCTATACTCCAAACTCACGTGCCGGACAGATTTTCGGTCTGCGGGTAGGAGCAGTGGCAGGTATAGAATACAGCATCGCCAAGGGTTTGATTCTTGGCTTCGAAGTGCAGCCTATTTCTTATCGTTATGACTGCATCCAGATTTGCCCTAAGGGTTCTGCTGTATATCAGGCAGGTCATCACAGCATCGGGTTCTTTGCTACTCCGAACTTGAAGATTGGATTCAGATTCTAAACCCGAGAAAAGTCCAAATAGAAATTCTAACCTGATTATTAAAGCACTCCACACGAAGCTGCGGAGTGCTTTTTTAAACTTAACAACTATAATATGAAAAGTTTCAGACTTTTAGGCACAAGCGCATTCGCGTTTCTATTAATATCCTGCGGACAGACAGCTACCGAAGGATATAGAATTAACGGTAAAATAACAAACCCGAAATACGACGAAAGAACAGTCTATATGGTGGATGCTGCAGGGCACAAATGCGACAGTGCCACAGTTAAAGACTGCAAATTCACATTCGAAGGCAAACATGACGCTACGAAAGTCATGGAGCTGGTGGTACATGAAAACGACAGCGACATGTTCCCTGTCACACTGCCTGTAGTGCTTGAAAAAGGCGACATCACTGTAGAAATGGGCGACATGGTATATGTAGCAGATACGGAAGAGAACGACAGGATGATGAATTTTCTGATGGAAAAAGACAAGTTCATTGACGGCATGTACGGAAAATCACTATCGGCAGACTCAGTAAAATCAGAATTCGCCACTTTCATCGTACAGCAGGTTCTTAAAAACGGAAATTCCACAGTAGGCAAATATATATTCAACTCATATAAAAGCAAACTAGACGAAAAACAGATTGAGGAGTGCAACAAAATAATAAAATGAATATAGCCGGATTCGTTCTGGCTTTTTTTACATCAAATATCAGTGTATGTCTGTTTTCCCATATCATTCAAAGCAACGGTGTCATATATAAAGGCAGATACACAATGCCGTCTTCTATTTTCACATCCTTGTCGTGAAGCACGTAAGGTGTGGATAACTGGGAGCTATACTTGGCGATACACTTCCTCAATGAATTCAGCGTGTAGCGTTGGCCGGACTTTACCTCTATGGGGGAAATATTATGCCTGCTGGTCGTTACAGGTTTGGCTATCAGGAAGTCAATCTCCATACGGTCGTCTGCCGATGTCCGGGAACTGTTGCTGAAAAAATAAAGTCTGTGTCCTGCCGCACGAAGCATTTGCGCCACGATGTTCTCGACCAACATCCCTTCGTTCACTTCCAACTTGTCAAACATCAGTTTCCGGTAAAGGTCGGCACCGACAATTCCACGCTCATCGAAGGCATGACTGATGAGCAGTCCGGTATCACCCATGTAACATTTCAGCGTAGTGCGCTCTTCATTCAGTTTCAGCCCTATACTTGGTTCCGTAGAATTATAGCAGCAGTTAATGATTTTGGCATCACTCAGCCAAAAGAAAGCCTGCGAATAGTCACGCATACGGGCTTCACTCTGCAAAGCGGACAAGACAAACTTCTTTTCGTGCTTCTGCAATTGTCCCGGTATTTCCTCAAAAATAGCGGCAACTTTGGTTTCCTGATTGTCCGCGTATTTGTGAATGTCATTGCGATAAAGAGCCAATATGTCGCGCTTGACTTCATCCACCTTTTCAAAATCCCGCGTTTCCACATATTTGGCGACAGCCTGCGGCATTCCCCCGACAATCAGGTATTGCCGGAAATAATCCATTGCCCGGCGGTGGAAAGCCTCCATGGGAAGACGTTTGCTAAACCGCATCCGTATGTAAGGCATCAGCATCTCGTCTCCCATAGCCCACAAGAATTCCTCAAAGTCCATTGGGAACATTTCTATGGCGTGTTCTTCGGAAGGCAGCATGATGTCCTTGACATTCTTCTTGATGGAAACCAGCGAGCCTGTTTCGATGTAATCATAACGTCGGTCTGCCACCAAATGCTTGATGGCTGCACGAGCACGGGGACAAAACTGCACTTCATCGAATATGATTAAGGAACGGGCTTCCTCGTCTTTCGTCTGACGGGGAGTGAGCTTCCGTCTGAAGTAAAGCTCTATATTCATGAAAAGCATGTCGAGGTCGTCCAAGTAAAGGTTGAAAAAATCCATCACCTGTGGATTTACCTTGCTGAAGTCCACCAGAACGTAAGACGCATATTCCTTGTGAGCGAACTCTTCAACGATATAGCTTTTCCCTATACATCTGGCTCCCTCTATCAAAAGGGTAGTATTACCCTTATGCTTCTTCTTCCATTCCAACAGTTTATCGTATATCTTCCTTTTCATAATTCACGTATTCGTCTTTATTGTATTGTTAATATTTCACATATTCAAGATTATTACACTCGCAAAGTACACTTTTTCTTGGATTAAGAAGAACTTTAGGATGTTTTTATTCCAATCTGCAAGACAATTCGGTACCAATATTAGGGGGATGACTTCGATACAACGCGTAACTATCTAGAACAATGCAACGCTTTTAAAGATCTTGATGGGTATATTCTCTTAGGTTTTGACTTGTTATATATCTGGTAACGAAAAAAGAGGACACGTATTTTACGCATCCTCTTAATTCGGAGAGTGAGTTTGGACTTTTCTCGGCATGATTCAATAAGAATATTCATGTCTTATTCCGGTTATATTTAAGGGCTTATATCCGGAGTAACACTACCTGAGATATGCCTTTTTTATAAATCCGACCAGTGCCGGACAGTCCTTGTTATTTTCTATTTCCTGTTCGATGAAAGCCCTGAATTCTTTTTTGTATTCTTCAAGCGAAAGAGTATCGGGCAGAGCCAAATCGCTTTTCCTGACCATGAACTGCTGCAGCCTTGTATTTAGTGGAGTTCCTGTCGTGAGGGTTTCCATTCCAGCCTTGACGGTTATTTTTCCCATTTCTACAGCTACGGGCAGTATGTACGGAATATCCATGTCTTCCGACTGTATTTTAAGTGTAGCTATGAACGGAGTGTCAGGAACGAGTCTGAACTCGAATTCGTTGTCTTCTATTCTGGTTTGTGAAATTACTTCATTTGTCTCGCTGTTTATCAGCTCGATGTTTTTTCCGTTCCATCCTTCGGCTGTCATTTCTCCGTCTATTACAGCTTCTCTGGGGTTACTGCATGCGGTCATTGCCATTGCGGCAATCATTCCGAAGGTGTATATCAATTTCCTCATACGTTTCATCTTTTTAAATTAAAAAAAGAGGGTGTACCTTTTCATGTTAAGGACACCCTCTTCTGATTTATATCCTTATCTACAGGTTCTTAGAATCTGAAACCAATTTTCAATGAAGGACAAGCTAATACTCTGATATTGTGATGAGCGGCGTTGTACGAAGCCATGCCTTGCGGCTGGATTCTCAGTACGGTGTAGTTGTAAGCTGCAGGCTGCACTTCGAAACCTAGTATCATACCTTTCATGATGCTGTATTCTATACCTGTTACCAGTGCTCCCCTGATAGCCCATACAGTACCAGCCTTGTTGGTAGGTCTGAAAAGCTCTATAGGTTCTTTACCTGATTCACCTTCTATCTGTTCACCGTCTGTCTGACCTTCGTCGTCAGTCACGTTATCATTAATCGTCTCACCTGAGTATGGTGTAACTGTTTCCACTCTTCCCATCTGGAAGCCAACCATACCTCCGGCATAAAGATTGATGCGTTCATTCCTTGTAGGGAAATAATAGTTACCGCCTACACCAAGCATCCATTTGCTTGACACTCTTCCTTCCATGTATTTATATCCCGGAAGGTTCAGAGGGTCACCATCTTCGTAGTATGCACTTTCCATATAGTCTTTCTTTGGAGTGACGTTCATGTCCAAAGAGAAGAAAGCGTTAAGCTGAATTCTGTCTGTAAGGAAATATGCACCCTGTATGCTTGCAATGTTTACGATGCTATTATCATTGAATGCGGCTCCTAAGTCAAGGGCTATACCAAGGTCTTCAGATTGGTTGGCTGTTAGTCCATAAGTATCTAATCCCAAATCTGGAACATTGGTATTACCATATCCATCTAGGTATGAAGGCAGCAAGTAATTCATTCCGTTAAGTTCGTTGAAGAACTGTCCTGCCCCCATATTGAGGTTTACCTGCCAGTCCCCTTTCTTAGGCCTGAACGACGCATCATCTTTACTGTTCCCGTATTGTGCCATGGAAGGCACAATAGCGAGAGCAGATAAAAATAATATGCATAGTTTCTTAATCATTCTTTCAAGTTTTTAGTTAATTATTGAGCTGCAGCTTCCGGGTATCTTTCGTTCAAAACATCCAAGAATGCTGCAAGTTCTTTCTTCAAAATTTCATGTTCTGCATCCAAGTCTAGAAGTTGAGCCTTGAGAATTTCAATTTCAGCATTGTATGCTTCGATTACTACTTTCAAGAAATGTGTAGTTACCTGGAAGTCTGTTGACACTGCACCTTCAGGTGAATCATCTGGAGTTGCAATATTACCTAGCTCTGAACTTGGAATAGTTGTTGTTTTAGTATATTTAACCCAAGTATCTTTTTCTTCATCGTAATACTCTCCAGTTTCAGTAATATAAGTATATTCACCACTTTGATCAGGAGTTAATGTATAAGTAATATATCCTTCATATTTACCACCGATGTTGATTTTGTAATCAACTGGTTTATTATTGTTATCAGTATCATATACTTCATATCCACCCTTATCAAATTCAGCCAACAACTGTTCTGCTGTCACTTTTTCTGCTTCTTTAGCATCATATTTAGCCTGAAGGTCAGCAAGTTGTTTTTCATAGCCGGTTACGCCTGATCTGAGTTCGTTATGGTAACCTTTTAATGATTCAAGATAATTACCTTTATATCCTGAAAGAGTTACAGTAGTACCACTCGCATCAACGAAATCAAGACCTGTTATTCTGTCATTTGTGCCTGCAGTTGCATAATCAACATCAGCATAATTAAGTTTTACAGAAATATCAACCGGACTGTTACCAATCTGAACCTTTAAATCGTTAATTTGCTTCTCAATGTTCTTTTCATTTTCTACAAGAGCCAAATATTCAGCATTTTCCAGAACATCCTCATTAAGTACTGCGAATTCCAATTTCTTAACTGTCAGGCTAGCGTTAATCTTTTCAATTTCATCCACTAAAACTTTCTGGGCTTCTGCTATAGCTACATCTTTTACGTTAATATATGCTTGTAGATAATCGCCAAACATACCACCTGTATATTTATTAGAACTATCAATTAAATACTTCTTATATTCAGTTTCAATATCAGGCTTTGTGTACGCTTCTCCATTTGGATCTAAATATTGATCTCCGAAATCTGTATCACTACCGAATAACTTTTCACCTTCTGTCAAGAAATTATAGTATGGTGAGCCTTCTTTAGTAGTTTCAAGATTTTTGCTTCCACGAATATATGTCCAATATGCATCAACTTCCGCAGACTCAATTGTCTCATAAAATTTTTTAGTATTATCATCTGGATCTGCGAAGAACCAACCATCCAATTCAAAACGTGCTTTACCGTATGCCTTAAGTTCTGCAATGAATGCATCCTGAGCAGCCTTTATGGCAGCATCTTTAGCAGTTTGGTCTGTCAACTGGTTAGCTGCAATAATAGCTTCATCGTAAACATTCGTTTTGTAATCGTTTATATAGTTGTAATATACATCCTTGTCGCTACCTTGCTTATACATTGTGTAGGCTGCAAGTTTTTCCAGATATATGTCTCTTGTACCACCTTCTTTCTCGAATTCTTCAAGCTGTTTTTCATATTTTGTTTTGTAGCTATCAAGAATGTCATTGTACAACTGTTTCTTTGCGACTTTTTCCTGATAATCGTTCTCACTGAATGAGCTAAGATAATTAGAAATAGTACTTATATCATTACTAAGTTCACATGTAGGATTGTTGCTTACTGATATAGTTCTAATATCATCCTTTGTATATTTCAACTTAAATAAATTGTCAGTTGCCTTAAAGGTATAATATTCATCAGAACCTATCAATTCAGTATTTACATTGTCCTGAATAAATGTATTATCGACAATTCCAGATCTTAGAGCAGAGCTAATAAATGTGTGTTGAATTTCAGGAGCAACTGTTAATGTAGCTTCAGCATCGACTTCGAATTTTGTCTTATTTTCTTCTCTTAATGCTGTAGCTTTTTCATTTTTGGCAGTTGTAGCGGCAGTTTTATCTGTAGATAATTTATTGTATTTGGCTACGTCAGCATTGAAATCTTCAACCTTTTCGCGAATTTCCTTATCTAAGTCGGCAATAATCTTATTCTGTCCTTCAGCATCAGCATTATTGATGGTTTTTAATAAGTCAAGCTCGTTCTTCATCAAATCCAATTCTGCAGTAAGTTTTTTTACATTTCTATCCATTTTGCCTCTTACACTCGCTGTATCAAGCGTTTCTTCTGCAAACTGCATCAGAGTAAGTTCCTTATCAGTTATATCTGCTGAAATTTTCTTGTATTCAGCTCTGTTGGAAGTTATAGATGCTAATATCCTTGCATATTCTGCTGTATATGCACTGTTAATATTAGCCATGGCAATGTCAAAATTCTTCAAAGCAACCTGGTATGCAGCTTCTGCTTCTTTTAAAGTAGTCTCATATACCTGCATTGCTATTTCATGTTGCTTTTCAGCTTCGGCGAGTTCGAGAGCTAATTTTTTCTTCTCGTTTTCATTTTCAGCAGCTAAAAGTTCATTCTGCAATCTCAAAGCTTCATTCATGTACTTTTCTTTCTCTACTTCCTGAAGTTTTAACTGAGTTTTAGCATTTTCGTATTCTACTTCTGCCAATTTTAATGCAGCCTGTGCAGAATAGAATTCAGCCTTAGCCGTACGCATAGCTTCGATGCCCGCAGGTTCTTCGTTGTCAATACAGCTTGTGAAAGTTGCAGCTGTTCCGCTCATGAGTAGAGCAGCCACGAGATAAGTCCATTTTCTCATACTGTTTCCTTTTTTAGGTTAATTAATAAGGTTATTA
>NZ_JACJLE010000009.1 GCF_016901995.1 Bacteroides caecigallinarum
ATAATATACCTAATTATAGGTATTGTATAGTATAACAATTATTAGTACCTTTGCAGTGCTTAAAAATCATTTTTAAACATATAAAATATAAATCACTATGGTAATGAATTTCAAAGAAGGTCGTTGGAACCATGAAATCAATGTCACAGATTTTGTAAAGACAAACATCACTCCTTACGAGGGTGACGCTTCATTTCTGGCAGGTCCGACAGAACGCACAAAGGCAGTTTGGAACAAATGTTTGGAAGCTTTGGCCGAAGAACGCGCTAACAACGGAGTACGCTCGCTTGACCCTTCGACAGTTTCTACCATCACATCATTCGCTCCAGGGTATATAGATAAGGATAACGAGGTAATTGTAGGTTTGCAGACAGACGAACTGTTGCGCCGCGCAATCAAGCCTTTCGGAGGTATTAAGGTTGTAGAAAAAGCATGCCGTGAAAACGGTGTAGAAGTAGATCCAAAGGTTAAGGATATTTTCACTCACTATCGCAAGACTCATAACGACGGTGTATTCGATGCTTACACTGAAGAAATACGCTCATTCCGCTCACTGGGATTCCTTACTGGTTTGCCTGACAACTATGCACGCGGACGTATAATCGGTGACTACCGCCGTCTTGCACTTTACGGTATCGACCGTCTTATCGAATCAAAACAGGATGATTTACGCCATCTGACAGGTCCTATGACAGATGCCCGCATCCGCCAGCGTGAGGAAGTGGCAGAACAGATAAAGGCCCTGAAGGAAATCAAAGTTATGGGCGAGCAATATGGTCTTGACCTCAGCCGTCCGGCTACTAACGCTCAGGAAGCTGTTCAGTGGGTATATATGGCATATCTTGCTGCCGTTAAGGAACAGGACGGTGCTGCAATGTCTCTTGGTAACGTTTCATCATTCCTTGATATATATATTGAATATGATATGGCTCACGGTCTGTTGGACGAGATACATGCACAGGAATTGATTGACCAGTTCGTAATCAAATTGCGTATGGTTCGTCACTTGCGTATGCAGGCTTACACAGATATCTTCGCAGGTGACCCTACATGGGTAACTGAAGCTATCGGCGGACGCTTCAACGACGGACGTACAAAGGTTACAAAGACTTCATTCCGTTTCTTGCAGACTCTTTACAACCTCGGCCCATCACCTGAACCAAACTTGACAGTTCTTTGGAGCCCTGAACTTCCGGAAGGATTCAAGAACTTCTGTGCTCAGGTTTCAATCGATACATCATCTATCCAGTACGAAAACGACGAACTGATGCGTGAAGTACGTAACTCTGACGACTACGGTATCGCATGCTGCGTATCTTATCAGGATATAGGCCGCCACATCCAGTTCTTCGGTGCACGTTGTAACCTTGCAAAAGCTCTTCTTCTTGCAATCAACGGTGGTAGATGTGAGAACACAGGTACACTGATGGTTAAGGACATTCCTGTATTGAGCGGTGACGTTCTTCAGTTCGAAGAGGTTCTTGCCAACTACAAGAAGGTATTGAAGGAAATGGCTCGTGTATATAACGAAGCTATGAACATCATCCACTATATGCACGACAAGTATTACTACGAAAAGGCTCAGATGGCTTTCGTTGATACTGACCACGTGATAAATCTTGCATACGGTGTGGCTGGTATGTCAATCGCTGTTGACTCACTTTCTGCCATCAAATATGCAAAGGTTAAGGCTAAACGTAATGAAATAGGTCTGACTGAAGGTTTCGAAATCGAAGGTGAATTCCCATGCTTCGGAAACGATGACGACCGTGTTGACCACTTGGCTGTTGACCTGATTTATTATTTCGACGAGGAATTGAAGAAACTTCCTGTATATAAGAATGCAAAACCTACCCTTTCTATACTTACTATCACTTCAAACGTGATGTACGGAAAGAAAACAGGTGCTACTCCTGACGGTCGTGCCAAAGGTGTCGCTTTCGCTCCGGGTGCAAACCCAATGCACGGACGTGACAAGAACGGTGCTGTAGCTTCATTGAGCTCTGTAGCAAAACTTCGTTACCGTGACTCACAGGATGGTATCAGTAACACTTTCTCTATCGTTCCTAAATCACTTGGTGTAGATATGGAAAACCGTATCGAAAACCTTGTTACAATGATGGACGGTTACTTCGTGAAAGGTGCTCACCACTTGAACGTAAACGTTCTGAACCGTGAGATGCTGGAAGACGCAATGGAACATCCTGAGAAATATCCACAGCTTACAATCCGTGTTTCAGGATATGCAGTGAACTTCATCAAGCTGAGCCGTGAACATCAGTTGGAAGTAATCTCACGCAGCTTCCACGAACGCATGTAATAAACATACTTGTTTCTCGTCATTCAGACAAGAAAGATTGGCGAAGACATGACAAATACAGTAGCAGAGACCGCCAGTCAATAAGGTGGTCTCTGTTTATTTTTTCACCAACACAAATAATAAAAAATCTCATCATGATAAGAGTACATTCATACGAATCACTTGGAACTTACGACGGACCGGGCATCCGTTTGGTTGTTTTTCTTCAAGGATGTAATTTCCGCTGCCTGTATTGTGCAAATCCTGACACAATAGATGCCAAAGGCGAAAGCAAGGAAACAAGTCCAGAAGAGATACTGAAGATGGCAGTGAGCCAAAAGCCTTTCTTCGGCAAAAAAGGAGGTATAACATTCAGTGGAGGTGAACCTACTTTCCAGGCTAAAGCTCTTGTTCCTTTATTCAAAATGCTGAAAGAAGCAGGCATACATATTTGTGTAGATACAAACGGAGGTATCTGGAACGATGACGTAAAAGAGATGCTTTCACTGGCTGATCTGGTTCTGCTTGACGTAAAGGAATTCAATCCTTCAAGACACAAAACTCTGACAGAGCGCAGCAACGAACAGACACTTAAAACAGCCGCATGGCTTGAAGAGAACGGAAAGCCTTTCTGGCTAAGATATGTATTGGTTCAAGGTTATAGCGCATTCAACGATGACATGGAAGCCCTTGGTGAACATTTCAAAGATTACAAGCAGATTGAAAGAGTAGAGATACTGCCATACCACACGCTTGGAGTACACAAGTATGAAGCCATGAACATGGAATATAAGCTCAAAGGAGTGGAATACAACACGCCTGAACAGCTGGAAAATGCAAGGAATATCTTTCAAAAATACTTCAAGACAGTTTACGTAAACTGATTTTTCTAAAAAAATCTGCTTTTGGGTGCAGTAATATCGTCTATCAGCCATTTACTTAGTACAACAGCTCCATGGAACGATTAAAGACACAACCCAAAATAAATGAATAAAAAACATGAATAGAAGAACAGTGAACATTTCAAGCAAGAAGATTGAGCGCAAAATTACTACTGTAACCTCAATCCTGGGTTTCATAATAATGAACATCATCTGGATTGTTGGAAATGAAAATATGAATGAACAGCCACACACATCAATAACACAGACAAAAGAGAATGTGGGTAACGACAAGAAAATTGCAAACAACCAGTTGTTTGTGTCCTACCCTCAGGTAAAACTTGACTATTAAATGCGTGCACCCCGCGAATCACTTCGCAGGGTGCGCCCAACTAATAACTAACTTTTTTACTTTTGTGGTTTACGTAATTTCTATATGACTAACACTGCAAAGGTAATCACTCCAGCCATAACAGGCAATACCTAAAAATAGGTATTTTCAGAGTTTCATTTTCACCTCGCTTATATCTACAAGTTTGTTTACTATGGCATAAATTGTAAGTCCGGCAGCCGAATGTACCTGAAGTTTGCGTGTTATATTCCTTCTGTGAGTAATGACTGTATGTACGGATATATATAGCTTTTCCGCTATTTCCTTGTTCGTCATACCTTTCACCACACACCCCAGTATCTCCTTTTCACGCTGGCTCAATGAATCGGTATCACCGTCATCTTCTTCGACATTCATCATCAAGGATATTTTTGCCGACAGAGTCTCTATATTGTCAAAAAGGTTTATACTTTCATCATAACCTTTAAGTACATTTGAATCCACAACGGTACATATAAGTGAAATGAACTTCATTTCATGAACGTTATACTGCTGTTTCAGTTCCTCTACATTAAACCATCCGTCGAACATAGGATTTACAATGAGTATGTCCGGCCGGTGAGATTCCATACATAAATGAAGTCCCTCAGTGGAAGATATCTCCAGCGTTTGTATATTCAAGTCGGGCAAATGCCTTAATACTGATATTAAGCCGCTCCTGACTATCATAGACGTCTCTGCCACTGCAACATTTATAACATCATGCGATTTCATTTTGCCTCCTTTTCCAATTCTTTTATAGCCGGTACGAACAAGAAGTCTTCCACCCTGTTATGAGATGCCAGATCTTCTTCACAACTGAAAATATCGAATAATGTCGCGTTAAGCAGACGGTTGTTTCCGCCTGCAGGGAAATATTTGATAATAATGTTCTTGAGCTCTGTCAGTTTGGTATCTATATGCTCATGATGGCTGGCAAACACACTTATATTATATTCTTCCGAATGTTCTCCGCGCAAAAGTTTCTCTACATACGTAAACACGTTTTCGTTTTCATGTTCCATATGTTTCTTTACCTCGTCAACGTACGCATCGAAGAAACGTAATATAAGGAATGTAACATCTTTCTCTTTCGAGTCACCTATTGCCTCTATCAGTTTCTTTCTTATAGAAGGAAGCTGGAAATCAAGGAAATAGCTGTGTGCTTCTCTCAAATAATTCATTAGCGAAGGTATTGAAATGCCTTCCAGGTGGTCGTGCACTCTGTTGCCGTCTTCCACAAGGAAATTTACAACGGTGAGAAACGTATTACAATCCACATCGTTGATCTGGCAAACTTCGCGTACATTCTTGTCACCAAACCCTAAAGATATGCCAAAACGGCTAAGGACCTGAAGGAGACTGTAATTCTCGCATATCAAATCGCTCATCTTATCAGTGGGTTTGTATATTTTTGGTCTGTACATATCTAAAACATTATTCATAATTCTAATTCGGTTACAAAATAATACATAAAATATGAAGTTGAAAATACCTACTTTTAGGTATATTTCACTCTGACAAACTTAAAGAAAATAGACGAAAAAATCTAATTTCATACATTAATTTTCAAATTCTGATTGAATGTCCTATCTTTGCATATATCAAAAATGAAACAGAATGTCCGACAGCAAATACATTTCAATAAAAGGTGCAAAAGTAAACAACCTTAAAAACATAGACGTTGATATACCACGCAACAAACTGGTGGTAATTACAGGTCTGTCCGGCTCCGGAAAATCATCACTGGCTTTCGATACTCTGTATGCAGAAGGCCAAAGAAGATATGTAGAGAGCCTTTCTTCATATGCAAGGCAGTTCCTTGGAAGAATGGGAAAACCGGAATGCGACTTCATCAAAGGTATTCCGCCTGCTATAGCCATCGAACAGAAGGTTATAAGCCGAAACCCACGCTCCACAGTAGGAACATCTACCGAAATATACGAATACCTGCGACTGCTGTTTGCCAGAATCGGAAAAACATACTCGCCTGTAAGCGGTGAGCTTGTGAAAAAAGACAGCCCTGAAGATATAGTGAACTGTATGCTTTCCTACCCCAAAGGAACGAAATATACAGTACTGACTCTGCTCCTGCCGCGCGACGGACGCACACATCAGGAACAGTTGAACATGGATCTGAAACAAGGCTTTACGCGTCTGGAAGTTGACGGCGAAATAGTAAGGATAGAAGATTACAAATATGACGAAAGCGACAAAGTATATCTTCTGATTGACCGTATGAGCTGTAACGACGACAAGGATTCGATAAGCCGACTGACGGACTCTGCAGAAACAGCCATGTATGAAGGCGACGGCACATGTATGCTGCGTTTCTATATGCCCGACGGCGAAAGCAGGCTTCACTGTTTCAGTACAAAATTCGAAGCTGACGGCATAAAGTTCGAGGAGCCTACGGACCAGATGTTTTCGTTCAACTCCCCTATCGGCGCATGCCCAACGTGTGAAGGTTTCGGAAAAATAATCGGTATAGACGAACATCTTGTCATTCCAAACAGGGCATTAAGTGTTTACGACGGTGCCGTAATGTGCTGGCGAGGTGAAAAAATGGGCGAATGGCTTCAGGAATTCCTAAGAGAAGCACCTAAACACAATTTCCCTATATTTACGCCATACTACGAACTCACCGAAGAACAGAAGGACTATCTGTGGCATGGCCCGCGCGATAAAGTATGTATAGATACATTCTTCAAAATGCTGGAAGAAAATCAGTACAAGATACAATACAGAGTGATGCTGGCACGCTACAGAGGCAAAACAACATGTCCTACTTGCAAAGGCGGAAGACTGAAAAAGGAAGCCACATACGTAAAAGTAGGCGGGAAAAATATATGCCAGCTTGTTGACATGCCGGTATCGGAGCTGAAAGAATTCTTCCGTACACTACAACTTAACGAACATGACACACTGGTTGCACAAAGACTGTTGAATGAAATAAACAGCCGACTTAATTTCCTTATGGATGTGGGACTGGGATATCTTACACTGAATCGTTTGAGCAATACCTTGTCAGGTGGTGAAAGCCAGCGTATAAACCTTGCCACATCATTGGGTAGCAGTCTGGTTGGTTCGCTTTATATCCTTGACGAACCGAGTATCGGTCTGCACAGCCGCGACACAGACAAGCTTATCAAAGTGCTCAGACAACTTCAGCAATTGGGTAACACTGTAGTAGTGGTGGAACATGATGAGGAGATTATACGTGCGGCCGACTATATCATCGACATCGGTCCAAAAGCCGGACGTCTCGGTGGTGAGGTGGTATATCAGGGCGACATGAAAGACTTGCAGAAAGGAAGCAACAGCTATACGGTGAAATATCTGCTGGGCGAAGAGACCATCCCTCTCCCATTGAGCCACCGTTCATGGAACAACTATATAGAAATTAAGGGAGCAAGGGAAAACAATCTGAAAGGAATCGACGTCAAATTCCCGCTCAATATAATGACAGTGGTTACCGGCGTTAGCGGATCCGGAAAAAGTACACTGGTACGCGACGTGTTCTATAAAGCACTGAAAAGAGAATATAGCGAGACAAGCGAGCGTCCGGGTGAATTCGTTTCTCTGGAAGGAGATATAAAGATGATAAACGATATTGAGTTTGTCGATCAGAATCCTATCGGAAAATCATCACGCAGCAATCCTGTGACATACGTCAAGGCATACGACGAAATCAGAAAGCTGTTTGCAGAACAGCCATTGTCAAAGCAGATGGGATATACGGCAGGATATTTTTCTTTCAACACTGAAGGCGGAAGATGCGAAGAATGTAAAGGTGAAGGTACTGTAACTGTAGAAATGCAATTTATGGCAGACCTTGTTCTGGAATGTGAGTCATGTCATGGAAAACGCTTCAAGAGCGATGTGCTTGAAGTGAAATTCGAAGGAAAAAATATTTACGATATTCTGGAAATGACAGTAAACCAGGCCATAGAATTCTTTACTGAACATAATCAAAAGAAGATTGTAAAGAAACTTCAACCGCTACAGGAAGTAGGGCTTGGATACATCAAACTAGGGCAATCATCATCAACCCTGTCAGGAGGAGAAAACCAGAGAGTAAAACTGGCATATTTTCTAAGTGTGGAGAAATCGCAACCTACGATATTCGTATTTGACGAACCTACCACAGGTCTGCATTTCCACGACATAAAGAAACTGCTCGAAGCCTTCGACTCTCTGATAGCTAGAGGACATACCATAGTAATTATCGAGCACAACATGGATGTGATAAAATGTGCGGACTATGTTATCGACCTCGGACCTGAAGGTGGAGACAAAGGAGGAAATCTGGTAATAGCCGGAACACCTGAAGAGGTAGCCAAATGCGGAGCCTCTTATACAGGACAGTTCCTTGCCGAAAAAATAAACCAATAAGAAAAATATAATGAAAGAACGTGAAAAGGTTGTGTAACCAATAAGAGCGGTTACACAACCTTTTTCATTATAAATCAGCCCAAAATGGCAGAAAAATGAAACATACATATAAGAAAATGTTACATATGAAAAAAACATTATCGGTCAATAAAACTAAATTTGCGTCTGTTATTGCATAAGACACGATGCACAACAATTACCATGAAAAAACATAAAAACATTAACCGTTATGAATTTTAAAATCTTATTACGAACAGGCATCTTCTGCGCCTTAGTATCATCATGCGCACAAGAAAACAAATTCCCTTATCAAGACACATCATTATCTCCTGAAGAAAGAGCCGAAGACTTATTGAAGAGACTCACCCTTGAAGAAAAAGCCCTGCTGATGCAAAACGAATCGCCGGCAATTGAAAGACTTGGCATCAAGGCTTACGACTGGTGGAACGAGGCACTTCACGGAGTGGCAAGAGCAGGACTGGCAACCGTCTATCCGCAGGCTATAGGTATGGCGGCATCGTTCGATGATGAACTTCTGTACGATGTATTTACATCTGTATCGGATGAAGCCAGAGCCAAATCAACAGAATTCAGTAAATCAGGAAAGCTGAAAAGATACCAGGGACTTACGATGTGGACTCCTAATGTAAACATATTCAGAGACCCTCGTTGGGGAAGAGGACAGGAAACATATGGCGAGGATCCATATCTTACATCAAAAATGGGTGTAGCAGTAGTAAAAGGACTGCAAGGACCTGACGACAGCAAGTACGACAAACTGCATGCCTGCGCCAAACATTATGCAGTACATTCAGGTCCGGAATGGAACAGACATAGTTTTAACGCAGAGAATATTTCTCCGAGGGACTTATGGGAAACATATCTTCCTGCCTTCAAGGAACTGGTGCAGGGGGCTGACGTAAAAGAAGTGATGTGCGCCTATAACCGTTACGAAGGCGAACCTTGCTGTGGAAGCAACAGACTTCTTACACAAATTCTGCGCGATGAATGGGGATTTGACGGTATTGTAGTTTCAGACTGCTGGGCTATCAATGACTTCTGGACAAAAGGAAATCATGAAACACATCCGGACAAGAATCATGCCATAGCTGATGCTGTTTCAAACGGAACTGACCTTGAGTGCGGACCTAACTACTCATCTCTTCCTGAAGCTGTAAAAGCAGGACTTATAACGGAAGAACGTATAGACAAGTCACTGAAAAGACTTCTGAAAGCCAGATTCGAATTAGGAGAAATGGACGACAGGACTCCATGGAGTGAAATTCCTTATTCCGTAGTAGATTCAAAAGAGCATAAGGAACTGGCACTTAAAATGGCAAGAGAGACGATGGTACTTTTACAAAACAAGAACAACATCCTCCCACTGAAAGGTAATGAGAAAATAGCGCTTGTTGGTCCTAATGCAAATGACTCCATCATGCAATGGGCAAATTATAACGGTTATCCATCGCATACGATTACACTTCTGGAAGCTTTGCAGAATGCTATACCGGCAGGAAAGCTGATTTACGAACAGGGATGCGACCGCACAGAAACCACCACACTTGCAAGTACTTTCAACCAATGCAGCAACGACGGCAAACCGGGTTTCAAGGCTACTTATTGGAATAATACCGAAATGAAAGGCGAACCGGCTACAGTAACACACGTAAGTACACCTTTCCACTTCATCACCACAGGTGGAACGACTTTTGCGTCAGGAGTAAACATACAGGATTTTTCAGCCAAATATGAAAGTGTGCTGAAACCTGAAAAAGACACAGACATGAACTTCTGTTTCACTGCTCACGCACAGATCAAACTATACATTAATGGTGAAAAAGTGGGAGAAGGAAGATTTATCAAAAACAATGAAAGTCTTTATACCCTCAAGGCAAAGGCTGGACAGGAATACAATATAGCCATTGAGTACATTTTCAACAGTAACGACCGTGCCGCATCTCTCGACTTCGATATGGGTTACTATGTACCTGTAGATTTGCAGAAGAGCATAGACAAGGTAAAAGATGCTGACATCGTAATTTTCGCGGGAGGTATTTCCCCTACTCTGGAAGGTGAGGAAATGTCTGTCAAGATTCCAGGATTCAAAGGTGGTGACAGAACTGATATAGAATTACCTGAGATACAAAGAGAATTCATCAAGAAACTGAAGGCGGCAGGAAAGAAAATCGTTTATGTAAACTTCTCCGGTTCCGCAATGGGACTTGTACCGGAATCACAGAATTGTGATGCCATTATTCAGGCATGGTATCCGGGACAGGCAGGCGGACAGGCCGTGGCTGATGTTATCACAGGTAAATATAATCCGGCAGGAAGACTTCCTATAACATTCTACAAGAATGTAAATCAAATCCCTGATTTTGAGGATTATTCAATGAAAGGACGTACATACAGATATATGACTGAAAAGCCTCTGTTCTGCTTCGGACATGGGTTGAGCTATACAACTTTCGAATATGGAAATGCAAGTGTAAGCAGCAATACTCTTGATGATGACGATGAGATAAAACTGACTGTTCCTGTGAAAAACTCAGGAAAAATGGATGGAGATGAAGTTGTACAAATATATCTGAAATACAACGGCGACAAGGAAGGTCCGTCTCACGCGCTGAGAGCTTTCAAGAGAGTCAACATCGGAAAGGGAGAAACACAGAATGTAGAATTCACTCTTGATGACGACGATTTCGAATGGTTTGACACTCAGAACAACACAATGAATACCCTAGAAGGCAAATACACCATTTACTATGGTGGTACATCTGATTTGTCCAAACTGAAAAAACTCACTGTGGAAGTGAAATAAGAGATATTTCTTGCATTCAACGAAAAAGAGTTGTACTTTTGAATTCAAAGAATACAACTCAAGAAATGAATACAGAAACAATAAGTACATTATACAAACAAGTTACCGGTCAGCAGCACGATAATATCGAGCTGCTGACCGGTTCCGGTTCAAACCGTCAGTATTTCCGTATGACAGGAATACGCAACCTGATAGCCGTGCGTGGTGAGTCGATTGCCGAAAACCGTGCTTTCATATATATGGCACGCCACTTTCACGAAAAAGGAATACCTGTTCCTGAAGTCCTTGCCGTATCAGATGATGAAAGTTGCTACATACAGGAAGACCTTGGCGACACGTTGCTTTTCAATGCCATAGCCAATGGCAGAAACACAGGCATATTCAGCAATCATGAAAAAGAACTTATACGCAAAAGTATAACAGTTCTTCCGTCAATACAGTTCAAAGGTGCCGAAGACATGGATTTCGGGATGTGTTATCCATTGTCGGATTTCAACCGACGCACGGTGATGTGGGATCTGAACTATTTCAAATACTGTTTTCTGAAAGCCACAGGAATAAATTTTAATGAAAGTAATCTGGAAGACGATTTCGAAGAAATGACAGACATTCTGCTCAGTGCCTCGTCCGACACTTTCATGTACCGTGATTTCCAGAGCCGCAATGTAATTATCAAAGATGAAAGGCCTTACTTCATTGATTTCCAGGGAGGGCGCAAAGGTCCTATATATTACGACGTAGCTTCATTCCTATGGCAGGCAAAGGCTAATTTCAACAGCGAAATCAGAGAAGAAATGATTGAAACATACATTTCGGAAGCGAATAAATTCACAGAAATAAACTCTGAAGATTTCAAAAAAACATTACACCATTTCGTGGTTTTCCGCACCATGCAGGTACTTGGCGCATACGGATTTCGCGGACTGTTCGAACGCAAGACGCACTTCATAGAAAGCATCCCATATGCCCTGAATAATCTTCATGCACTATTCAAGGACCATTCAAACGAGTATCCTTACCTGAGCAAACTACTCATGCAACTTTCAGAAATGGATATAAACGATATAACAACATTAAAACAATGAATACAGACAAACAGCTTACAGTAAAAGTGATGAGTTTCTCCTACCGTAAAGGCATTCCTGAAGATACATCCGGCAATGGCGGAGGATACGTTTTCGACTGCCGGTATGTACACAATCCTGGAAGATATGACGAATACAAACCTCTGACAGGACTTGACAAACCAGTTATAGATTTCCTGGAAAATGACGGTGAGATAACAGAATTCCTTACTCACGTATATGCACTTACAGACGCACACGTAAAACGCTATATCGAAAGAGGATTTACCAGCCTGATGATATGCTTCGGCTGTACAGGCGGACAGCACCGTTCCGTATATTCGGCACAACATACGGCTGAACATATCCACAACAAGTTCGGCGTGAGAGTAGAGCTTCTTCACCGCGAACAGAACATAGAACAAATATTCGAAGCAAATAATACAGAAGTATGAAAGCAATGATATTCGCGGCCGGTTTGGGAACCAGACTCAAACCTCTGACTGACACCATGCCAAAAGCACTCGTACCTGTAGCGGGAAAACCGATGCTGGAGCATGTCATCATGAAGCTGAAATCATCCGGATTTGACGACATTATCATAAACATACATCATTTCGGAGAACAGATTATAGATTTCCTCAATGCCAACAATAACTTCGGAATAAATATCCATATAAGCGACGAAAGGGATATGCTACTCGATACAGGCGGAGGAATCAGACATGCCCTTGAACTCTTCCCTACCGACGAGCCTGTGCTGATTCATAATGTTGACATCCTGTCAGATGTAAATCTGAAAGAATTTTACAGTTTCCATCTCCAGTCCGGCAATGATGCCACACTTATGGTAAGCGAAAGAAAGACATCACGCTATCTTATATTCAATAAGGAAGACAGACTCTGCGGCTGGATAAACAAAAACAGCGGTGAGACGAAACCGGAAGGCTTCGTTTATGACTCTTCTGAATACTCAGAATATGCTTTCAGCGGAATACACGTGGTTTCGCCATCAATGATGAAATACATGGATGATAAATGGAGCGGAAAATTCCCTATAATGGATTTCTATCTCGGAACATGCCATAAGGCTAAATTCGGAGCATGCATAAGACCAGAAATCAAACTGATAGATATAGGTAAACCGGAAACACTTGAGAAAGCGAATGAATTTATAAATTCATTATAATATTAAAGGCGGTCTTCAAAAAACCGCCTTTAATGTTTATTATCAATCCCAAAGTTTAAGTCTGTTCTCGCGAGCCTCATCCAGAGATACCACATTCACCTTCTTTTCCTGATGGGCTTCAGTCAGAGCTTTATACTCGTCATACAGTTCTTTAACGAATATATCTTTCTGTTCCGGATTTAGCAGTTTTGCCGCTACAGGAGCATTTAGAGACGCATCCTTCAGATGAACTACCGGAGCATGATATGCAGGTACAATCTTCAAGGCCGTATGCAGTTTGGAAGTTGTAGCTCCACCCACTATAACAGGTATATCAAGTCCGGCACGCTCCATCTCCGAAACTGTATGTACCATCTCATCAAGCGAAGGAGTAATCAATCCGCTCAATCCTACTATATCAACTTTCTCACGTATGGCTGTCTCTATTATCTTATCGGCAGGCACCATAACCCCAAGGTCTATAATCTCAAAATTATTACATGCCATTACCACACCTACAATGTTCTTACCTATATCATGCACATCACCTTTCACTGTGGCAAGAAGAACTTTTCCGGCACTTGTGGCACCATCCTTCTTTTCCGCTTCAATATATGGTTGAAGTACAGCCACAGCCTTCTTCATCGTACGGGCAGTCTTGACCACCTGCGGAAGGAACATTTTTCCCGAACCGAACAGCTCACCCACATGGTTCATTCCATCCATCAACGGACCTTCTATTATACTTACAGCGTTTGGATACTTATCTAGAGCTTCGTTAAGATCCTCTTCAAGGAAATCGCTTACTCCTTTAACCAAAGCGTATTTTAATCTTTCTTCAACAGTAGTTCCTTCACGCCATACAATCTTAGACGAAGAAACCTGTTCACCGGTCTGCCCTTCCTTTTCTGCCTTCAATCTTTCTGCAGTCTCAATCAGTCTTTCCGCTGCATCCGGACGACGATTAAGCACCACATCCTCTATCCTTTCAAGCACATCTGCCGGAATATCTGTATATAAAACAGATGTCCCCGGATTTACAATGCCCATATCCATTCCCTGCTGGATTGCATGATAAAGGAACACAGCATGCATTGCCTCACGGATATAGTTATTTCCACGGAACGAGAAAGAGAGATTGCTGACACCACCACTGATGTGTGCTCCCGGAAGATTTTTCTTTATCCAACCTGTAGCACGGATAAAGTCAACGGCATAATTGTTATGTTCCTCTATTCCGGTTGCCACAGCCAGAACATTAGGGTCGAATATTATATCGTGTGGATTGAAACCTACAACCTCTGTCAGAATACGGTATGCACGTTCGCACACTGAAATCTTGCGTTCGTATGTATCTGCCTGCCCCTGCTCGTCGAATGCCATAACTATAACAGCGGCACCGAATGCCTTGACAGTACGTGCATGTTCTATAAACACCTCTTCACCTTCCTTTAGGGAGATAGAGTTTACTACACACTTTCCCTGCACACATTTCAATCCGGCGAGAATAACGTCCCATTTAGACGAATCAATCATCACAGGCACACGCGCTATTTCCGGCTCCGAAGCCATGAGATTAAGGAAAGTCGTCATCTCTGAAACTGCGTCAAGCAGACCATCGTCCATATTGACATCTATCACAAGAGCTCCGTCTTCCACCTGCTTGCGTGCGATGGAAAGAGCCTCATCGTATTTCTTTTCGTTTATCAGACGGAGGAATTTCCTTGAACCGGCAACATTGCATCTTTCGCCTACATTGACAAATCTCACTTCCGGTGTAAGCTCCATAAGTTCAAGACCTGAAAGCCACATGTACTTAGGTTTTGACACAGGTTTATGTGGAACAGCATCCTTTATAAGCTCCTGATATTTGGCTATATATTCCTCTGTAGTACCACAGCAGCCACCAATAATGTTCACCAGTCCTTCATTGATATACTCTTTCACCTCCTCTGCCATCTGTTCCGGAGTCTGGTCATACTGTCCCAGACTGTTCGGCAAGCCGGCATTAGGATACGCGCTTATATAATACGGCGCGCGGGCAGCCAAAGCTTCAAGGAAAGGTTTCAGCTGTTTTGCTCCGAACGAGCAGTTAAGTCCCACAGACAATATGTCTGCATGTTGTACAGAAGCAAGAAAAGCATCAAGAGTCTGTCCGGACAAAGTTCTTCCGGCAATATCAGATACTGTAACAGAAAGCATCAAAGGTACTTTTTTGCCAGTCTTCTGCATAGATTTCTCAGCAGCCATTATCGCTGCCTTGGCATTCAGGGTATCAAAAATAGTTTCTATGAGAATCGCATCTACCCCACCATCAATCAATGCCTCCATCTGGATGCAATATGCAGAACAAAGTTCATCGAATGTAAGTGCACGATATGCAGGATTATTCACATCCGGACTCATTGAACAAGTTTTGTTTGTAGGTCCCACCGAACCTGCTACAAACCTAGGTTTGTCAGGATTCATGGCAGTAAACTCGTCCGCCACTTTTCTTGCCAGACGTGCAGCCGCAAGATTTATCTCACGGCAAAGATGTTCGGCATGATAATCCGCCATCGACACCGGAGTAGCATTAAAACTGTTGGTTTCAATTATGTCCGCCCCTGCCTGAAGATATTTTCTGTGTATTTCCTCTATAACATCAGGGCGTGTAAGACAAAGCAAGTCATTATTCCCTTTCTGCTGTCCCGGAAGTTCCTTGAAACGCTCTCCACGGAAATCATTCTCTGCCAGTCCATATCGTTGTATCATCGTACCCATGGCTCCGTCCAGAACCAGAATACGCTCGCTTAATAATTGTTGTATTGATTTTGTAAGCATATATTATGTTTATCTCTTAAACATACGGTCCATCATTCTCTTGTCGTCTTTCTCTTTAAGCGTCTCGCGCTTGTCGTATTGTTTCTTACCTTTTGCAAGTGCTATAACCACCTTTGCAAGTCCGCGTTCATTTATAAACATACGTGTAGGAACAATGGTAAATCCGGTTTCCTGTATTCCACGCTGCAACTTGCGAAGTTCTTTCTTGTTGAGCAAAAGTTTACGGTCGCGTCGCGCCAGATGATTGTTATACGAGCCATAGAAATATTCGGCTATGTGCATATTCTTTACCCAAAGTTCACCCTTCGAAAAGAAACAGAAAGTATCTACAAGGCTCGCTTTTCCCTGTCTGATAGATTTTATTTCAGTTCCGGTAAGCACTATTCCGGCTGTATATGTATCTATAAATTCATAGTCGAACGAGGCGCGCTTGTTCTTTATATTTATATTGTTATTGGTAGTATTTTTCATCTTATCACTTATTTTATTCTACAACCACCTGTAAATTACCGTAATGTTGCAGACAATACATTAAACACTATTTCAATAAAAGAAGGACAGAGCAGTATTATTATCGTCGCCACAAGAGTGAAAAGCGTTACTTTATCCTCCCGCAATCGTAAAAAGCCTCGTGTACCTTCGAACACTACAAACAATGTATAAATTTGCAATATTATAAGCAGGAGTTTAAGCGAAAGAAGACTGCTTAGGATATCAAGAACAAATTTCACTGTCATGGAATATGCCACAAACACAGTTACCATATCCCTTGAAACTGTAGTTGAAAACCATTTCTGCAAAATCTTGTCAAGCAGATATACCGACAAGAAGAAACCTCCGAAAAGTGCAACGGCAACCGCACAGCAATGAGTCAGTGCTACCTGAAACACATCTGGAATAAATTCCTTACCGAAAAAAGTCCCTATGAATTCACTCACTCCACACAAGCCTATCATAGGATATACAAAATTCGCAAGAACCGATTTCGATTCTCCTTCTGTAGAAATCTGCTCCCATGCCTTGGCAGGCGAAGAAAGTATAAATAATGTCCTTGATAACAAATCTTTGTAATTCAATGTTCCTAAGTTTTAAGTTTCTAATCCTTTGATATTCCTTACTAATACCTTAATCTTTTTTATCGTCAGCAAAAAAAGATTTGAACCGCAAATTTATAAAAAAAGAACGAAAATATTCCGTTTGTTTGTCTGATTTTTCTTAATAATAGTAACAAAATAAAACGGGCCTTAAACACTTATTCATTTCGTGTTTAAAGCCCGTATAATCAGTATGAGAAAATTAAAAAAAATTATAAGCTAGAATTATTATTAAAATAAGTATCAATAATAGACTTATATTCTATCTCGATTTTACTGTCATCTGCCTTATCACCTGCTTCTATAGAACTGGAGTTCTGTTTGAACTTGATAAGTATTTTCTCAGGAACACTTCCTTGCAAAAGATAATTCAAATCAAAATGACGTGTCTCTGTACCTTTAGCCTTTCTATCCTCATTATTATCTGCATCTGCTACCATATGAGTTAAAAACAAAACCATTGTGTCATCTGTCACATCTTCATCTTCTTCTGCAGTAGCCTTTGTCAAATAAAAATCATGTTTACCTAACTCCTCAGTCAAATCATCTTGATCATTTGAACTCTCATAGTAATATGTCAAATCAATAAAGATATTGGTTTTATCATAAAATTTTACAGATTCAGAAACAGCAAACATTGCAGCGTTTGCTTCCATAGCTCCATAACCAGGTTCTATCTCATTTATTGGCAACAAATACTGTATCTCAGCATCAATAGTTTTATTATTCTCATTAATTACTGTAGTTCTAGTATCATATTTATATGTAACCCAAGCAAAATTAGCATCTATATTGGAATTAAATACACTAGAATTCGTTGGCTCTACAGAATAACCTGCTGAACTTTTAAAGCTATAAAGAGGCATGAAACCTTGAACCCTCATTATTTCTGTAACTGTATTATACGGATCAGGCTCACCCAAACAAGAACTCAATCCCAACACTGCCATAAATGCGGTAAGCAAAACCGCGAACTTTGTTTTCTTCATAAATATCTATTTTCTTTTTAAAATTAATAAACTATACAGTAAATGCACTATAAATGTAAATACTGCATGAAAAACAAAAAAAATTATTCTATTTCTGCAAAATCTTCCAAATGATTGTCCACATACTCTGCAATTGTAGCAGTCACCATCTCTTCCATATCCATGAACTGTTCTTCCAAATCGTCGAAGACTTCATAGTGTTCATACATAGCCATAAACTCATCATCAGTACGTTCTTTCTGCAAATCAACCTTGTTTGCATCATAAATGGCTTTGACATCGTATATCAATTTGGCTAAATCCTTGGCTCCAAACATACGCATAGCCTTGGCAAAAGGATTTTCGAATATATACGGACCATAACCATTCTGAATCAGCTGTACGAAACCTCCCTCAAGAACTTCCTCACGAAAGATATGATATCCCAACAAAGAATGCTGGAAACCATTAAGCAACGGCATAGTTTCAGCGTTAATCTCACCTCCGGTAACTTCAATATATTTATCTGTAAAAACTTTGAGGAAAGCATCCATTCCTTCCTCTGCACCCTTACGCAATTCTGCATCGGACACTGTTATTTTCTTTATTTCCATAACTTATGTTTATATTTCTACAAAGGAAATATTTTTTCGCCAAACATACAATATTTATGTAATTTAAGTTTAGTCTAGCAGACTTTAACTTAGTTGACCGCCGGTTCAGTTAGCCAGTGAACACAAAATCTATCTTTACCATGTTGAAAAGTCATTTTATAGTCAAAAGTAAGTGAAATGCGAAAAATCATTCAAAAAATAGTATCTTTGCACTATGGAAATTCAGTTGTCGACATCAGAAATGGAAGTTTTGCGTAAACTTCAACGGAATTTAGCCGGAAGTTCCGACTATGCCCGTGTGACTTGCATTCTGATGTTGGGCATGGGTAATACGCCCTCTTTCGTGTCCTCATGTCTTGGAATATACGTTTCCACTGTATACCGTTATCGTTCCGCTTATTTACATGGTGGTGCTGATGAACTTCTGGAAAACCGTTACAAGGGTTATTGGGGGCTTCTTGACAGCCGTCAGCTGGCAGCCTTGTGCAAGGAACTACGCGAGCACATATATACGGATGCCAAAGGTGTGGCGGCCTGGATAAAGTCCGCATTCGGCGTTGAATACACTCCCCAGGGGGTTGCAGACTTGCTGAACCGCATCGGATTTACCTATAAGAAGACATCGGAAGTCCCTTGTGAGGCTGATGCCTCAAGGCAGGCGGTCTTTGCCGGGAAACTTTCAGAAATTCTTTCCGGTATGCCGGAAGATGCGGTGGTTTATTATGCGGACGGTGTCCATCCGACCCACAACAGCCGTTCCACTTATGCGTGGATAGAGAAAGGCGAGAGACTTGAACAGCCGACCGTCAGCGGTCGTGACAGGGTGAACATCAACGGGTTGCTTAATGCATATGACGTGACAGATGTGATAGCGCATGACTGTGAGAGCGTCAATGCCGAATCCACCCGGGATGTTTATCAGTCAGACTTGGAAAGGCATCCCGAAGCTTCCGTCATCTATATCATCTCCGACAATGCCCGCTATTATCACAACAAAAAGCTCAAGGAATGGGTAAACGGGACGAAAATCAAACAGATATTCCTGCCGCCTTACTCGCCGAACCTCAATTTGATTGAAAGGCTTTGGAAGTTCCTCAGGAAGAAGGTCATTAACACCGGATTCTACAGGACAAAAGAGAAATTCAGACAGGCCGTCAAGGATTTCTTCGACAATATCGGAAACTATAAAGAAGAGTTGGAGTCACTTCTAACTCTCAAATTTCGTTTGTGTAATTCGCAAACCATTTCTTTTTAACTATAATCCTGACAATATATATAAAAACAGCAGTGTGATTTATAGTTTTTTTCCTGAAAAAAGCAATTTATTTCATGCTTGTACTGAAGTTTTCAGTAGCGGTATTTGTTTTTTCTTAATCCAAATTACGGCACTTCACAGTTCAAATACTGCTTAAACACTGTTTAAATGGTATTTATACGAAACCCGAAAAATGAAAATTTAGAATGTAGAATACTAAAAAATATATCCAATTACAACCGATGCAACACCTACTTTTATATCTTTGCATTATATAAGAAAAAAAGAATGACTATGAACAAAGACATAACTTGCTTCACCGTTTCCGAAGATGAAAGCATTGCAAGACACATAATGAAAGAATGCAGCAGAGTGAAGCAGACTATAGCATTGAAAATCAACGAAATGAACTCTACTCAGGGGATAAGAAAAATCTTACGGCAGGCAGAAACGGATTTTATACTGATATACACCAAACCATTTCCTATAAACCTGGGATATAAAGCCATAGAGCGCATGGCAGACTATCTTATGGCAGACAATGCCGGTATGACTTATGCCGACCATTACATCATGAAGGAAGATACACGTCTGCCTCATCCTGTTATCGACTATCAGAAAGGAAGTGTACGCGATGACTTCGACTTCGGTTCGCTGATAATGTTCAGAACTGATGTTTTCAGAAAAGCAGCCGAAAGCCTTTTGGCGCAAAAGGAATATTTATTCTCGGGACTTTATGCACTGCGACTGGCTGTTTCGAGAATTGCTGACATTATCCATATCAGGGAGTTTTTATATACAGAAGTAGAAGACGACTTGCGAAAATCGGGAGAGAAACAGTTCGACTATGTTGACCCCCGCAACCGAAACGTACAGATAGAGCGTGAAGAGGCTTTTACATATCATCTGAAACAAATAGGTGCTTACCTCCCGCAAAGAAACAGACTGATAGATACCGAAGAAGGCAATTTTGCATACGAAGCTTCGGTCATTATTCCTGTGAGAAACAGAGTGAAGACTATTGATGATGCAATAAAGTCGGTTCTGGAACAGGAAACAGATTTCAAATTCAACATTATAATAATAGACAATCATTCTACTGACGGCACTACCGAATGCATAGATAAGTATAAAAATAATAAGAATGTGATACACATAGTTCCGGAACGTACTGACCTAGGCATAGGCGGATGCTGGAATCTGGGTATTGAGCATCCTGAATGCGGACGTTATGCTGTACAACTAGACAGTGATGACATCTACAGCAGTCCGCACACACTGCAGACTATAGTGGATAAGTTCCGTACAGAGAAATGCGCCATGGTTATAGGCTCGTACAGGATGACAAACTTCAGTCTGGAGACGTTGCCTCCTGGAGTGATTGACCACAAAGAGTGGACAGACGAGAATGGCCATAACAACGCTTTGCGTATAAACGGACTCGGCGCTCCACGCGCTTTCTTCACTCCACTGTTGCGTGAAACAAGAGTTCCGAACACAAGCTATGGAGAGGACTATGCACTGGGACTGGCTTTTTCAAGAAATTACAAAATTGGAAGAATTTACGATGTGGTATATCTGTGCCGCCGCTGGGAAGGAAACTCTGATGCGGCATTGAGCATTGAGAAGATTAACCAGAACAATGCATATAAAGACAGTCTGCGCACTTTGGAGATAAACAGAAGACTCGAACTGGCAGAAAAAGAAGCTGAAGAATTCATTGCCGCACAGTTCGAAAAATGGGAGCTTTGTCGCAAAAATCATGAAGCGTTGAAAGGCATCAAAACCAAAAGTTTCAATATCGACGGAAACAATATCAAGGTGCAGTTCAATCCGGCAAGAGCAGTATCTACACTGGCAAAACTTGACAAATCATCCATCGAAGCACGTCCATGCTTCCTCTGCATGAAAAACAAGCCTGAAGAACAGTATTCAATAAGCATTGATGCAGGAATGAAATTCAGCATCAGAATAAACCCATATCCTATTCTGCCGGGACATCTGACAATTTCTTCGGAAGAACACATTCCACAGACACTGGCAGACAAAATGGATATGCAACTGCCGGGAAAGGTTCTTCAAAAAGTAGAGGATTATTTCGGACACGGATATGCCATATTCTATAATGGCGCTAAGTGCGGCGCATCGGCTCCGGATCATTTCCATTTCCAGGCTGCCAGAAAGGAGGATATTCCTTTTATAGCCCAATGGGAAGAAATCTTCAAATCTGCAGTCAAAGATGAAACTGTAGAAATGCAGAACGGAGATATATGTACAAGCTTCTCAGTCAATGGCTATATATGTCCGATAAAAGCTTTTATTTCTCACTCTGGTAACATTGATACAGAGCTACTCAACAGATATCTGAACTCACTGACTACACATGAAGGTGAAACTGAACCACGATTCAATATGTTTGCATGGAGAGATACAGACGGTAAGTTTATAACTGCATATTTTCCGAGAGAAGCGCACCGGCCATCATGCTATTTTGCGGAAGGCAAAGAACAGATATTTGTCAGTCCTGGAGCACTGGATATGGCTGGTCTTATAGTAACTCCGCGCGAAGAGGATTTCTTAAAAATAACAGAATCGGACATAAAAAAGATTTACAAGGAAGTATCATCATGGAAAAACCATATATAAATGTAGGTATAGTAACGGGGAAAGAAATCTCATTTACTCTGAATGGCAAATACCTGACACAAGAAGGTGAAGTCATAACGGGACAGCTTAAAGCATCTGCAACGGGAAATGGGGAAATCTCATTGGGCACAAAAAAAATTGAGTCCATAGAACTCACTCCGGAAGACAACAACTGTTCGTTTACACTTCATAATGTAACAATAGGTATCTCCTATCATTGGGAAAGGCAAGAGGAGCAGACTTTCACCGGAAAATTAAAACTGATTACAGATGGAGAGAATGTGATAGCCATAAACATATTGCCCGTTGAGGATTATCTGGTGAGTGTGATTTCTTCAGAAATGAGTGCCACCTCATCGCTGGAATTCTTGAAATCGCATGCGGTAATATCGCGTAGCTGGCTTCTTGCACAAATTGAAAACAGAGACAGGAAAAACGTACATAAATCTTTACAACAAAATTTCACAACAGATGAAAACTGTATAATAAGATGGTACGACCGTGAGGATCATAAACTTTTCGATGTATGTGCCGACGACCACTGTCAGAGGTATCAGGGAATCACAAAAGCCTCAAACCCGTCTGTAGCAAAAGCTGTGAAAGAGACTGAGGGCATGGTACTTATGTATGGTGATGAAATATGCGACGCGAGATTTTCAAAATGTTGTGGAGGTGTTTCGGAAACATTCGATACCTGCTGGGAAGATAAGGATTATCCGTATCTGCAACCTGTCATTGACAATTCTGAAAACAATGATATACCGGACCTCAGTATTGAAGAGAATGCCGAAAAATGGATTCGTACCACTCCTGCCGCATTCTGCAATACGCACGATGAAAAGGTTCTGAAACAGATTCTGAACAACTATGATCAGGAAACTACTGATTTCTACCGTTGGAAAGTGAAATACTCGCAAAAGGAAATATCGGAACTCATTCACAGGAAGACAGGTATTGAGTTTGGAGATATTAAAGATCTCATCCCAATGCAAAGGGGAAAGTCCGGAAGAATTTCAAGACTTAAAATAGTAGGGACTCTGCGCACTGTAACTATAGGCAAGGAACTGGAAATACGCCGTGCTTTGTCGGAAAGCCATCTGTTCAGTTCGGCTTTTGTTGTTGACAAGACAGAAGTTGCAGGCAGCGTTCCGTCAGAGTTTACTATAACCGGTGCCGGCTGGGGACACGGAGTAGGTTTATGCCAGATTGGTGCAGCCATGATGGGCGAAAAAGGTTATTCCTACGACAAAATTCTTTTACATTATTACAGGAATGCTGAAATAAAGAAAGTTTATTAGTTGTTAGTTATTAGTTGTTAGTTATTAGTTGTTAGAATTGGCTTTTGTACTTTAAAATAATATGAATGAAACAATAAAAACACGTTCGCCATGGACATGGGTACCTTCGCTTTATTTCGCCGAAGGTCTTCCTTACGTGGCTGTTATGATAATATCGCTCGTAATGTATAAGCGAATGGGAATTTCGAACACGGAAGTGGCTCTATATACCAGTTGGCTGAACCTTCCTTGGGTTATCAAACCGCTTTGGAGTCCGTTTATCGACATCATAAAAACCAAACGCTACTGGATTACCTCAATGCAATTGCTGATAGGTGCAGGACTGGCAGGAATAGCTTTCACTATTCCTACAGATTCATTTCTGCAAACCACTCTAGCAATATTCTGGCTGATGGCATTCAGCTCCGCCACTCACGATATAGCAGCTGACGGATTCTATATGATAGGACTTTCACAACACGAGCAGGCACTGTTTGTAGGAATAAGGAGTACCTTCTATCGTCTTGCCACAATAACCGGACAGGGTGGACTTATCATGCTTGCCGGTTATCTGGAAAGCAGCAGTGGAAATATCAGCCGGGCATGGAGCATTACTTTCTATATCCTGTCGGGACTGTTCATAGGCCTGTGGCTTTACCACAGATATATCCTACCCCGCCCATCTTCAGACATTAAAATAAGCAACAGCAATTCAGAAGGTATTCTGTCGTCATTCATAGGTACATTTCGTTCGTTCTTCAAAAAAGAACAGGCAGTCACGGCTATCCTTTTCATGCTTCTTTACCGCCTGCCCGAAGCTCAGTTGGCCAAAATGGGTATTCCATTTCTGCTTGACCCGTTGGAAAAAGGTGGTATGGGAATGACTACGGAACAGATTGGTTTCACTCAAGGTACCGTAGGAGTGATAGGCCTCACAATAGGTGGGATTCTTGGAGGAATTGCAGTTTCTCGTCACGGACTGAAAAAATGGCTCTGGCCTATGGTATGGGCTATATCACTGCCCGATATAGTTTATGTATATTTGAGTTTCTTTCAGAACAGCAGTCTGGAAGTAATAAATTTATGTATTTTCATCGAACAATTCGGCTATGGTTTTGGTTTTACTGCATATATGCTCTACATGATTTATTTCTCGCAGGGAGAAAGCAAAACAGCACATTATGCAATATGTACAGCATTTATGGCTTTGGGAATGATGCTTCCGGGAATGATAGCCGGATGGCTGCAGGAAACCATGGGATACCGTATGTTCTTTATATGGATAATGGTATGCACGGCTGCGACGTTCTGGGTTACATCATTGCTGAAAATTGATAACAATTTCGGGAAGAAATGAGTATAAACAGAAAAATGGGACATAACTTGCTTGAATATTACCATAAAATATCTTTTTGATTTTTCATTTAAACATATATCTTTGTGACATAATAACAAAAAAATGAAACATATGAAACGAAATCTATTATCAACTCTAATTGTAATTACTAATATATTATTAACAGCTTTCCTAGCCTCTTGCGGTGAAAGCTATGCTCCGATAACATTGGTCAGCGCTGACGGAAAGAGTCATATTACAAATAATGATACTATATATATCGATGCTTTCACAGAAGGACAGGATTTCTACATCAATGGAGGCAACGGAAAATATATACTGGAAAATCTGAACAAAGATATCGTCAGCTATGAATACAATGGAGAGAAATTATCGCTTACTCCAGTAAAGATAGGAAACGGCATTATGCGTATTACTGATTACGAGAAGAATGAAAGCAGATTTGTTATAACCGTTAAAAATCAGGCACGCATATTCCATGTAAATAATATCTCTACTGAAGTTATAGGAGGATCATTGACTCAGGATGAGACAAAAATGATTGAAGAAGATATAACAAACAGTGCAATAATGAAGACCGGAGGGTCTATAGAATTTACCTATACTGTAGAAGAGCTTAACGGAGGTAATGTAAGCATATACCCACAAAAAGGCGCAAGTGCAGTAACCGGAATTTTCAGTCAGAAAGAATCTTACGATCCGGAAAACGGAAACAAGATATTAAGTTTCGACATATCACTGGCAGGAAACAACAAAATAGAACTGGATCTGATTGATAAAACTGAAAATAATTACACATATAAGGTTCTTCGACATGATGTGACTGAAACATATCAGAGTCAGTATCCTAGACTTGAAAAGGCAACAATTGAATATATTCTGGAAGACACAACTGAAAACTGATGACAGACAGACCTGAACACATCGACATACAATCTTTTGATTTTTTCCAAAGAATAGAAAAAATACATACTCAGCCCGCAGCGTCGCAAGACAACCTGCGGGCTAAGTATATTTTGCTATATAAGGTTCTGCAACAGGCATGTTACGAACTCACCACAGGAGTGACAGCCTCATTTGCAAATATGTTCTCCAGGCTGGACTTTATATGCAAGGAGAAGAAGATGACTCCTTCGGACAGATACGCCATACAGACTATGAGGCGTAACTGTAATTCAGCAATGGGTGATAACTTCCAGCCGGACATGAACGAATATCTCTACGACCTAAGGGCAATAGTGAGATTCATATCACTCGGTTTTGAAGAAGACATACCGGCATCCATACTTCCGCAGATACCGCATTCCAACCGCCCGTACAGCGGAACACGCCTGTCGCATATTCCTTACGTGAGAGCATCGGTGAACAGCTGGAACGAAAATCTTATTTTCGCATCTACCGACAGCGATGAGGATCCGATGATAGTAATCAACTATGCCAAGGGAGGATTTAACGGCGACATGCTGTATCTGAATGATCTACTTGAGGAAAACATGCAGATAAACCTGCTTGGTGTGAAAGTAGATGAAGAAAACCACTATATACCGGAACTGATAATATTACATCCGGACTTTCTGATAGATATCAGTTCGCTGGCTTCATGCTTCAGGGAGTACGGACATCATCCGTTGAACTTTTTCATGAGCCGAATAAAGCCTAAGGCAAATACTCACCACATACTTATGGGTAACCTCGCCGGACTGTTTCTGGACGATTATATAAACGAAAGGAATACACAACCTGTGACATACGCAGGCAGCCTGAAGAAATTCTTCTCGGCTTCGGCACTTGATTTCTGTACCTGCCCTATACCTGACAATTTCCATACAATGGCACAGGCGCAGATGATTAATATCCGTTCCTTCGTAAATGATATTCTCCCGCACAGCATTCCTTCTTTCGACAGAAACAAGGTTATGCTTGAAGCATCGTTTATTTGCGAAAAGCTTGGTTTGCAGGGACGTGTGGACTTGCTTCAGAATGATTTCAAGGTACTGATAGAACAAAAATCAGGTAAAAAGGATGAGTACAACAAAAGGCATAAGGAAGACCATTTCATACAGATGATGCTGTATCAGGGTGTTTTGATGTATAATTTCGGAAAGGCAACCGAAGATATGCAGACCTTCCTGCTTTATTCCAGATATACGGACGGACTTATCATTGAACACTTTACCGACAAACTCTTCCGCGAAAGTATCAAGCTGAGAAACATGATAGTGTGCAACGAAATGGCTTTCAGCGAAGGAGCTATTTCGAATGTAACGGAAGAGATTGACACAGATCTTCTTAATGAATTGCAGGTGCACAACAAGCTGTGGACCGACTATCAGGAGCCTGAACTTTATAAAACAATTCAGACCCTAAAACACTGCTCACCACTGGAAAAGGCTTATTTCCAGCGTTTCTTTACATTCATATCAAAGGAATCGGTACTGGCTCGCACAGGCGGCAGTGACGACTCATCCAGAGGATTTGCCTCGGTCTGGAACACTCCGTTGGCCGAGAAAATAGAAAACGGTAACATTCTTACAGGTCTGAAAATAAAGGACAAACGCAAGAGTTCGCCCAACAAGGGATATGACCTGATAGAACTCAGCATACCTGCTCAAGGCGATGATTTCCTGCCCAACTTCAGAAAAGGAGATATAATAATATTCTATCCATATACAGAAAAACCAGACGTGAGAGACGAAATTCTCATGAAAGGAAACATAACAGAAATAACTCCCGACAATATAACAATAATACTGAGGAACGGACAGCAGAACAAGGACATAATAGGTGGAAATAACGATACTTTTGCCATAGAACATGATTCTTCGGACGTTTCCGCTTCGGCAGGAATAAGAGGGCTTTTCTCTTTCCTTTCTGCACATACAGACAGAAAGGAACTTCTCCTTGGGGCCAGAGAACCATCGTTTAATGAGGGAGTAAAGTTGAACGGCAGCTATGGACGTTTTGATGAAATCATTCTCAAGGAAAAACAGGCAGAGGACTACTTCTTGCTTGTAGGACCTCCGGGTACGGGAAAGACTTCGTGTGCATTGAGATTTATGGTTGAAGAAGCTCTTTCAGAGAAAAATACGTCCATACTGTTATTATCATATACCAACAGGGCTGTAGATGAGATTTGCAACATGCTTGTTGATTCCGGAATAGCATCCAATACCCCTTTTATTCGCATAGGGCATGAAATGTCGTGCGACAAAAGATTCGAACCTTTCCTACTGAAAAATCAGTTGGAAGACTGTCCGAAACTGACTGATATCAAAAAGAAAATTTCGGATACAAGGATATTCGTAGGAACGACTACCGCCATAAATAACAGACTCAATCTGTTCGATATAAAGCACTTCGATATGGCAATAATAGACGAGGCTTCGCAGATTCTTGAACCGGACCTGATAGGAATACTATCTGCAAGAAGTGGCAACTGCAATGCAATAGATAAATTCGTGCTTATAGGCGATTACAAACAGTTGCCTGCCATTGCACTCCAAAATGCGGAAAGCGCCAAGATTACAGACCCTCTTCTGAATACCATAGGACTGTATGATTGCAGAAACTCGCTGTTCGAAAGACTGTACAGACAGAGTGATGAAAAGGCAAAAAGCGTACTGAGGAAACAGGGACGAATGCATCCGGCAATCGCCGAATTCCCGAACACTACGTTCTACAGCCGTGAGTGCCTGGAATGTGTACCTCTCCCCCATCAGGAAGAGGAATTGCCGTATGCAAATATTCCGGAAAATCCGGATATGATAGAAAAGCTTCTAACTTCGAGAAGGATGGTTTTCATCACTGCGCCTACCCCTGAAAATATATCAGCATCATCGGATAAAGCCAACATAAACGAGGCTAAAATCATAGCCGCATTGTTGAAAAGAATCTACAGTCTGACGGAAAACTATTTTGATGCGGACAAAACTGTAGGAATCATTGTGCCATATCGCAACCAGATAGCAATGATAAGAAAGGAGATTTCATCTCTCGGCATTCCGGAACTGATGAATATCTCCATAGACACTGTAGAAAGATATCAGGGAAGCCAGAGGGATATTATAATATATTCCTTCACCGTAAGAAATACCAGCCAGCTGAATTTCCTTACATCGAATACTTTCCGCGAGGAAGATGCAATCATAGACAGGAAACTGAATGTAGCCATCACCCGTGCCAGAAAGCAGATGATAATGACAGGCAATCCGCAGGTGCTTAGCGCAAACATCACGTTCTATAAGCTGATGGAATATATCCGCATGAATAATGGGTTTATTGATACTAATACAAATGACTTCTGTAAAGGTAACTTTACTATACCTTCATACGACATGAACTGGGAAACGGATGGTAAATCGTATTCCATAAAACCGGAATTTGAACAAGCATTCAACGCCATTATAGAAAGACAATATTCGGAGATAGTCTATTTATCAGGAATGGATGTCGCACGTGCCAAGGAACTGATTTCATACGGGAGAACAGATTTCAACTCTTTACACGGCTTGAAAGCAGATGACTACGCCCTACTGTTCAACTTTCATGAAATGAGAAAACAATATTCGGCTGCCATGGCAATGTACGAGGACTGTGGAAACTGGCTGAGGAATGCCATACGAAATGTTTCGGGAAGAATGGTATTCTGCGATATATCATATGAATCGGCTGCATCAGGCCTGGCATTCATAGACCTGTGCAGGCAGCTGAACCATACGGATATATATTACTTGGGAATATACCCTAAGGAAGAAATGGGACAAACGAGCGAAAAATTCCTTACGTCAGAGAACTACAAACACGTGAAATGGAGTCTGTATCCACGCATCACGGCTGTAAGCGACAGTTTCTGGAAATCACACTCCGTACTTCCTGAACTTGTTATATTCAATATGTCGAACATTATGGGCTGCATATCTCCTATCGAAGCAAGACATCTTGCCATGTACATAAACCAACTGGTACACGCACGCCCAACGAACCACTACATCACCATATACAGGGATGATGCAGGAAACATGGCTAACAGAAATGCATATATGGCTTTCTGCAGTCACCTGGGCAGAGAGTTCATCAGCCTGAACGAACAAATGCCAATGACAGCAAAATATTATTTAGGGAAAAACACTAATATTCCTGAATATAAGGAATTTATTTACGAAATAAAATCAAACAGATAAAGAACAGCAATGACAAACAATACGAAACGTGCAGTAATTATGGGAGCTACTTCAGGATTAGGCTATGAAGTGGCACGACTTCTGCTTGCAGATGGCTGGAAACTGGGAGTGGCAGGCCGAAGAGAAGAGAACCTGAAGAAATTACAGTCGGAATATCCAGGACAGGTATGCATAAAAGCCATAGACGTAAAGGACTGCAATGCCGACAAGGCACTTCTATCTCTGATTGACGAACTTGGCGGTATGGATATGTATTTCCACAGTTCTGGTATAGGATATCAGAATACGAGACTTGATGCCGATATAGAACTGAATACACTTGAAACAAACGGAACCGGATTTACCAGACTGGTAGGTACTGCTTTCAGATATTTCAGAGAAAAAGGCAGAGGACATATTGCAGTGATAAGTTCCATTGCCGGAACGAAAGGTTTGGGTGTAGCACCTGCATATTCTGCCACAAAGAGATTTCAAAACACATATATTGATGCACTCGAACAACTTGCCGGAATGCAGAAGCTGAATATCCGTTTCACGGACATACGCCCCGGATTCGTCGCTACAAGTCTGCTTAACGACGGCAAGAATTATCCTATGCTGATGAAAACGTCATACGCAGCAAAGCTGATAGTAAAAGCCTTAAAGAGAAATAAAAGAATAGCTGTGATAGACTGGAAATACAGCATACTGGTATTCTTCTGGAAACTCATACCGCGATGCATCTGGAAAAGGATGAAAGTGAAAAACTAAATCATGCAGTATGCAGAACTTTCTCTTTTTCCACTATACGGCATAATCTGCGATATACATATCTGAATGCCGGAAGAAGAAAGGCCACGGCAAACATCCATGCCACAGGATCACCAAAGCATACCGCCCAGTATCCCCACATTGGAACAGCCACTACGCTGACCAATACACGGGCTATCATCTCTGCCACTCCGGAAAGCATAGACAACTGGGTATAACCGGCTCCCTGAATGGTATATCTGAATATACACACCATACCCAAAAATATGAAGAATGAAGCCGATACATGCAGAAACAATGCCGTGTCGGCCAATACTTCTGTTTCAGAGGCATCGACAAACAGCATGGCTATCTCTTCAGAAAAATTCCACAAAACCAGATTTACCATTGCTACATAGGCTACAGTAAGCAACATTGATGCTTTAACACCCTGCCATATTCTCTCCGGTTTTCCTGCTCCGTAGTTCTGTCCGCTGTATGTAGCCATTGCCATACCAAGACTTTCGAGCATACAGAGGAAGAACATCTTTATTCTCATAGCTGCAGTAAATGCCGCCACACATGCCGTCCCCAAAGCATTGTTGGAACCCTGAAGCATTATACTGCCAATGGCTGTTATGGAAAACTGGAGTCCCATAGGTGCACCTATGTAGAGCAACTGTTTCGCCAATTCAGGTCGGAAACGTCTGTCTGCAGGAGCAGTTTTAAGAATGTCAAACTTGCGATACATATACTTATAGCACATAAGTGCCGATACCCCCTGCGAAACAACAGTGGCTATAGCAGCACCGGCAACACCCCATCCCAACACCAGGATACATACCAGATCGAGAACAATGTTCAGTACAGTAGATATTAGAAGGAACCAGAACGGTGTCTTGCTGTCGCCCAATGCACGTATTATACTGGAAAGAAGATTATAATAGAAAGTACACGGAATACCGATAAAAGTTACCAAGAGATATAGATAAGCTCCTTCCATGATATTATCAGGTGTCTGCATCCATTTCAAGATATAGGCACAAAGCAGACTCGTAACAATGGCTATAGCAACAGACATCACTCCTGCCAGTTTCAGGCTGACCGATACAAATCTGCGCATAGTGACATAATCGCGTGCACCGAATTTCTGAGCAACAGGAATACCGAAACCACCGCAACATCCATTACAGAAGCCAAGGATAAGAAACACGACAGACGTGCTTGCACCTACAGATGCCAGTGCATTTATACCAAGAAACTTACCCACTATCGCAGCATCTACAAACGAATATGTCTGCTGAAGCAGATTTCCCAATAAGAGTGGAACTGTGAAATTCAATATAAGAGGCAGAGGAGCCCCGGATGTCATCTCTTTAGACTTTGCCATATATCCTGTACTTTTTACCGGGATGCAAAGGTAATGTATTTTCTACACTCATAGACTTAGGGTTATCAGGATTTTAACAAAAAATAAACTGCACCGGACGATATTGTTCTCACAATCATCATCCGATGCAGTTTGAATATTATTTGAAAATTGTTTGCAAAAGCATTGCAAAGCCTTTGCAAGACATCTTATCAGATACCAAGAGATTTCTTGACAGCTTCAATCTTTTCTTCAGCGTCAGCGCATGCTCCTGCATAGCACTTAGGACATGCCATTTCGCCCTTGATTTCCATATAGAACTTAATCTTAGGCTCTGTACCTGAAGGACGTACAGAAATCTTAGTACCGTCTTCTGTGAAGAACTGAAGTACGTTAGATGGTTCCGGCATATCAATGTCTGTTACATTACCGTTGCCGTCTGTTGCCTTAAGAGTCTTGTAGTCCTTAACAAGAGCAACTTTAGAACCGCCAAGTTCCTTAGGAGGACATGCACGGAAGTTGTCCATCATAGCCTTGATTTCATCAGCACCGCTCTTACCAGGTTTAGTAACGTTTACAGTCACTTCTTTAGAGAAACCGTATTCAACGTAGATTTCCATCAATATATCATACAATGTCTTGCCCTGATCCTTAGCCCAAGCACAGATTTCAGCAAGAAGAGCACATGCAGAAACAGCATCTTTATCACGAACGAAATCTTCAGCAAGGAATCCGTAGCTTTCTTCACCACCACCGATATACTGTTTGATACCTTCGTTCAGACGGATCTGACGTGCAATCCATTTGAAACCAGTGTAGCAGTCGTACATTTCGATATTGTTCTTGTCAGCCACAGCCTTGATAAGTTCAGTAGTAACGATAGTCTTAACAACGAATTCATTACCCTTCATCTTACCCATAGCGATACGGTTCTTGATGATGTAGTACAAGAAGATCAAGCAAGTCTGGTTACCGTTGATAAGTACCCATTCGCCTTCGCTGTTCTTGCAAGCCATACCAACACGGTCAGCATCAGGGTCAGAAGCCATAACGATATCAGCATCGATACTCTTTGCAAGGTTGATAGCAAGTGTAAGAGCCTCAGCATTTTCAGGGTTTGGAGAGATTACAGTTGGGAAGTCACCACTCTTAACCATCTGTTCCGGAACGCAGTGAACATTCTCGAATCCCCACATCTTAAGAGCCTGAGGGATAAGCATCATACCTGTTCCGTGGATAGGAGTATAGACAATCTTGAGGTCTTTCTGACGTTTGATAACTTCAGGGTCGATAGAGATTGAGTGTACTTTTTCCAAATAGATATCATCCACATCCTTACCGATAATCTGTATAAGGTCTTTGTTGCCTTCGAATTTGATATCTGCAGCAGAAGCAATCTTGTTAACTTCGTCAATGATACCCTTGTCGTGTGGAGCAAGAACCTGTGCACCATCATCCCAGTATGCCTTGTAGCCGTTATATTCCTTTGGATTGTGTGAAGCAGTAAGGATAATACCGCTCTGGCAGCCAAGATGACGGATAGCAAACGACATTTCAGGAGTTGGACGCATATCGTCGAAAAGATATACCTTAATACCGTTTGCAGAGAAAATATTAGCAGAGATTTCAGCAAACAGGCGGCTATTGTTACGGCAGTCGTGACCAACAACTACAGAGATATCTTTCTTGCCTGCAAAACATTTATTAAGATAGTTAGACAATCCCTGAGTTGCAGCACCTACAGTGTAGATATTCATGCGGTTTGAGCCAACGCCCATGATACCACGCAAACCACCTGTACCAAATTCAAGATCTTTATAGAATGCTTCAATCAAGTCTGTCTTGTCTTCGTTTTCGATCATACGTTTTACTTCTGCCTGAGTTTCGGCATCATATGCTGGTGTCAACCATTTTTGTGCCTTCTCAATACAAAGCTTAATTAATTCTTCGTTTCCCATGATTAGTTGTTATTAAAATGATTATTGATTATATGATTAATTATGCACAAAAATATAAAATAGAAACAAATTATCCTAATGTTTTTTTATCAAATAAGACGTAAAAACAAAAAGAACGACAACAGCAATCAAAATTGAAATAAAACCCTGTTGCTATTTCATCAGGATTACAGCAAGAAACATCTTTCAAATAAATACAATAAACTAATCCAATGAAAGTTTATATCCATTTCCCCTAATATTAATAATCTGGATACGTTTATCCTTCGACAAGCGATGCCGTATCCTTGTTATCAACACTTGCAGACTTCTTGTACAGAAAAAATCATCGTTTCCCCATAATTCCAGCAACACATTCTGCATGGGAACAATAGAATCGAAATTCTGACAGAATCTTTTCAAAACCTCTGTTTCTCTATTTGGAAGTTGTTCTGTTTCACCAGTAGGTATATATAAAAGAATACCCTTGTCCGCATCAAACTCATAATCTCCAATATTAAACATATGCTGTTCCGATTCCTCTTTTGAAGAAATACGTCCGGTCAGAGCTTTTATACGTACTATAAGCTCTTTCATGGCAAACGGTTTGCGGATATAGTCATTGGCACCGGTTTCAAATCCTGCCACTACGTCATCCACCTCCGTTTTTGCCGTCAGAAATATTACTGGTGTAGTTTTATCGGTGTTACGTATTTTCTTTACCACATCCAGCCCTGACATCTTTGGCATCATTATATCAGAAACCAGAACATCGGGTTTTGATTCAAAGAATAGTTTCAATCCCTCCTCGCCATCATAGGACATGCTAACGTCAAAGCCAACACTTTCCAGTGTATCTTTTATTATCTTCGCCAAAGTTATTTCATCTTCAATAAGCAATACTTTTATCTTTCCCATATCATTATAATTCAATTGTAAACGTACTTCCATTACCCGGAGTACTTGTCAATGAAATCTGTCCTCCATGTCTTTCCACAATCGTTTTTGCAAAATAAAGTCCTATACCATATCCTTTCACTTCATGTACATCGCCATGAGGAACACGATAGAATTTCTCGAATACATGTCTCTGATGTTCCTGTGCGATTCCAATCCCGTTGTCTGATACTGAAATAAACAACTTATCTGATTTTCTGATTGCTTTAAGCAGTATCCGTACCGACTCACCTGAATACTTTACCGCATTATCGACTAAAGTGGAAACCACGCTCAACATCAGTTTTGCATCGAATATAGCAGTCAGATTATCATCGGCCTCTATCTGTATATCACAGGCTTTTGCAGTACGTAATCTGGTCTCCTGTACTATTTTCTCAAACATGTCTCTTATATTTGTTTCCGATACTTCCAGCCGGAAATTACCTCTTTCCTTCATTGACATCGACAGGATACGCTCCACAAGGGCACTCAGTTTTTCCAGCTGTTCCTTTGTGTCAAGCAGATATTCCTCCCTTTTTACAGGATTGTCCGCCAAGCCATAATTCAGCAAAGCATCATTTGCCGCGTATGCCACTGCAATAGGAGTCTTCAGTTCGTGAGTGATATTGCTTGTAAAACTGCTTTTCATCTCGTCAAATTCCATCTGCTTTTTCAGAGTATTTATGAAAAACCAGAAAGAGAATATCACTATGGCGACAACCATCAACGAAGTGAATATAATGCCGGACATATTCAACAGTATATATCCGGTCATCAGCCCAGTATCAAATGAATAAAGTTTTTTACCAAGAGTTGATTTAACTATGATATATCCATTTCGAACAACAGAATCGGGATTTACATTAGATACAAACTCCTGTGTATCCAGCGGACGGAAGATTTCATCTATACCTGCCTCCTTAAAATTCTGAAAAAGTATGGAATCCATCATTTCATAAAATTCCGGAGAAGTTACTGAAGATGCCACCTGTTTATTAAAGTCGTCACGCCTATATACACTTATTGACCTAATTTTATTCCCAAAAGAAGAGTCTCTTTTTATTGATACAATCTTAGACAAATTATCATGACTCAAAAATGCTATGGAGTCTGTCAGTTGCTCTCGTTTTAACTGAAACGAATAAGCTGCAAGTTCAGACTTGGAAATCAATGAACTGATCTGCATCTCCAACGACTGTCGTTGAGACTTGTAAAGCCCCGAAAGCCAATACCCCTCATAAGCAGCAATCATGACAACTGAAATTACTGCAATAATCAGGAATCTATGTTTATTATCAATCTTCATACCAAATAAATCAGTTTAACAGAACAAAAGTAATAGTTTTAAGGCAATATAATCACAAATCCACACTCAACTTCATGAGATATTCACGTGGTCTGAGGCGGGTCATAGAGTAAAAACGAGTGATTGAACTTACATTAACCTGCTCATAAACAGAATTGCCTATAATATTGTCTGCCACAAGCGACAATTCCCACTTCTTCGATTTATACCCTATTGAGATATCACAAAAACAGTTCACACCAAAAGATTTTTCATTGCTGTGATATATCTCATTTTTCAGCGAAAACATCCATCCGCCTGCGGGATTGAAATTTATCCCAAGCGAGTGTGACCAGTCAATTACACCACTTTCATTGTATGGAGTTGTTTTTTCCAATCTATTGCATATCATCATTTTTGACTTACCCTGTATTGATATACCTTTCACAGGCTTCAATGAATAGTCAAACGACGCATGATACACGTTCATCCTGTTTTTAGCCAACACTCCGGAAACCAACATCTGCGATTCGGATGAGTTTACTCCCCCTCCAAATCCAAGAGTGGTATTTGCCCAAAAGAAATTCTTGGCTATGCGTCCGTCAACGATATATGCGTCTGTACTATAACGCCCGGATGTAGCCACCATATTATACACTCCGGAATCCAATTCTCCGCTATACAGAATATTACCTTTATTATGAATATACACAGGTCGCAGATAGGCGAACAGACCGTAAAGAGGATTACGATAAGTAAACGAAGCGCTCAGAGAATGTGCAAATTGGGTTTCAGGCTCTCCTATTCCTACAGTACATTGAGCATACGAAGTGAAAAGAGGTTCTGTAACAAGTTTCTTTGCATCATACGGATCGGCCGTCAGACGGTAATCAAGAATAAGTTTCGATGTGGGAGACATTTCCCATCTCCAGTTCAGATTAGGCTCAATCCAGAAGTCTGAAGAACGAAGCTTATCAGCAGCCCCATTCCCCGAATTATCCAAGAATTGATTCACATAGCTGACCTTGGTCTTTGCCGTTAACTCATGTCCTTTATGCCTCATACTCACAGACGGACTCCAATATAGCTGTTGAAGCTTCCAGTCAGTGCTGTTTATCTTCTGATAACGACTGTCAAATCCCATCATATTATCAAAATACAATGCTCCGAATTTCTTTTTATACTGCACATGATTTTTCGAAGAGAATAAATCCATATCAAGCAACTGACTGTTGCCGTTTATCGTAAGCAACTGTCCCGGCAAACGGGTATAACCGGTAGAAGAATTAAACTGAATGACATTGCCCCCTGCCGTAGTATGCGACAACAGTAAATCTTCCGAGACCATACGTTTATAAGGTTTGACTGAAAGAGCGGTAAGCCTGTCATTATAAAGTATATTGCCATGACTTACATTCCAGTCGGAATACACTTTCGAAATGCTTTTCAGATATGTCCTTTCCTTATTCAGCGTATATGTGATTTCTCCCTTTGCCTCCTTTCGTCTGCTTTCCACATTCCAATCCTCCGTGATTACCGGCGAACCGTCAAAATCCAGATATGTAGTGGAACTCTTTCTAAGCTGTTCCTCACTGTCAAACAGTCCGCTTGCCTGTATTCTCAGGTCTGAATCTTTTCCGGTCCTCCACAGCCAGTTACCGGAAAGAAGATGACTTTTATTGAATGTATATCTTTCGGCATCAAAGGCAGGACCGCCCAAATCGAGCAAACTGATAATATTCGCTTCTCCACGATATTCCAACAAGTCGGAAAGGCTTAAAATCTCATCTGCAATATTCGTCCCTGTATTTGCGTTCTTATAAAGCAATAATGTCTGGAAATTCTTCTTGAAATTCATCCCCATCAGACGGTTCTCATAAAGAAAGCCATTACTCTTTTCCGCCCATCCCAATCCTATATCAGCCAAACCCGTCCAGACAGACTTGGCATCATCTTTTAGAACTATGTTCAAGGCTGCTTTATCACTGAACTCAATGTCACGCAATGACTTTACAGCCTGATGATTTTCCAAGACCTGAACACTCTCCACCTTGTCTGCCGATATGTTATTGCTGGCCTGGACATACTGGCTTCCCATCAGATCAAGCCCCTCGATGTAAAAATGATTTATCGACTTTCCCTGATAAGATATACTGCCGTTAGGCTTTACTTCCAGACCTGGCATTTTCCTAATTACATCGGCTATACTGCGGTCCTGTATCTGCTTGAAACCTGCTACGGAATATGTCAGAGTATCACCCCTTTCACTTATACGTTCGGCCTTTACAGAAACCTCACGCAGCTGAAAGCTTGTTTCTTTCATTCTGACAACGACCTTATTTACCGAAGGATTATACTTAACTGTCTGTGTTTCATAGCCCAGAAAGCTGAATCTGACATAAGCAATTCCGCCTACAGGTTTAAGAGTAAAGTAACCCTCAGCATCTGAAATGGCATAACACAGCTGCCTGCCAGATTCATTATAAGCCACAATATTCACTCCATACATTCCATTTTCGGATGTATCAACCACCTTACCAAAGAAAACAGCAGAAGATTGCGCAGGCAGACACAAAGAAACAGCAAGGGAGAAACACAACAGAATGATTCTTACCATAACCATACGAATGATGTATTTTCAAATGACATTATTCCAGGTCAAGATAATTACTTGTAGGCTGGACTGTATTGGTTATATCTTTACCGTTGATATCAACAGCCTTTACCAGGTTGATACCCAATTCTTTTGCCGCTTCTCCATAAGTTTTTCCTTCCTCGGCTTTTCTCAGTTTCAGAAATTTCGAACGTGAACACTTCAGAGCCTTGTCCTTTTCGAACAACTCTATTCTGGCATCATAAACATTCTGTTCCAGACCTACAGCTACAAAATGAAAAAGATTGTCAGCATCGCATGCTTCAAGAATCACACCGGGCAAACCTTTCAGAACATAAGGACCTGCCGAAACAGGGATATCGGGTGTGTACCATACAGTCCATGTTCTGCCATAAACTGTCGCTACCGCCTTCTTGCACTGATAATCACAAATCGTTTTGGTACTGTCTGATAATGCCCAGTCTATTTGCGGAAGTTTCTCTGTGTATATAAACTTATTTGTCTTGATATACCTCATATAGGTATATTTATCAGACGATGGCGCACCCGTCAGAACTTCCAGAGAGTTCTTGTTTCCATACTTTTTATTTACATTCTGTGCCCTCACCAGGGCTGTTGCAATATCCGCTTCCTTGGAAATATTATCATACTCCGACGTCCATGCCCTATTATTAGGATTGTAGAAAACAGATTGGGTTTTGCCTACATCCAGAAACCATCTGTAGGTATTGCGTGTCTTACTATACAAAGCATCACAATCGTATGTGACGCGAAACAAGGCTGTTTCCTGCGCATTCAGCACAACAGCCGAAAGAAATAGAATAAAGGTAATAATCTTTCTCATAAATACATTCATTTAATGTTTATATGACAAAGATCGTATATTGGAACCAGATTTGCGGTTAACTCATAGCTAACACTCGGTTAACTAGAGTTAACTGAATCCTCTACTCTACCTTCCACTCCTCTATAGTCCCCGTCTCTGACGAGAACACAGCACCTATCTTATATACTCTACGGCTGTCAGACTCATATTCACGGACATACCCCTTTTCATCTATCTGACGCATAGCCTCATCGGCAGTTCCGTCAAGCTTGAATTCAAAAATATATACATAGTCCGGAGTTTCTACGATACAGTCCACACGACCGTGGCTCTGCACCTTCTCTGTATAGACTGTATAGACACTGATAAGGCGCATTATAAGATAGAATGTATAGTGGAAATATCTTTCCTTTTCGCGCTCGTTCTCTTTGCGTCGCATCGTATAGGGAATACTTGCAAGGAAAGCGGTCATACCGGTACGGAAATCGTCTATCTCACCTTTTTTCAATTGTGAGACAGTTTTCCTTATCCATGATGCAGTCTCCATTTTATCGCCAAAATAAGATGAAGCCACCATCGTAAGAAACCCGCGTTTTACTTCATTGTTTGGGAAATCAAGCAGAAATGTCATTTCTTCCAAATCGAATTTCTTTATAGTAAGGTAGCCACTCTGATATATCATAGGCAATGGCTGCTCAACATTGGCTTTGTAGTCTATAAATTCTTCAGGAGAATAATACTTCCCTGTTATCTCGTTCATATTCTCATCAGAATGCGACAACAGGCGGATAAGATATGTCGGAGTACCACTCTTGAACCAATAATCATTCATTTCACCTGAATCGAATGCATTAAGCAGACTGAAAGGATTATACACATCTGTCATTCTTTTACTGAAATGATAACCGTCATACTGCGATTTCAGTTTTTTCATCATTTCATCATACGTACAACTGTATTCATCAGCCATCTGTTCTATAGGCTCTCTGAAAAAACTCTCCAGTTCCTCCTGAGATATACCGCAAAGTGTCTCATACTTTGCATGCATACTTATATCCTTAGGCTGATTGAATCCGCTGAAAACACTCACCTGCGAGAACTTGGTTACACCTGTCAGGAATACGAACTGCAGGTATTCATCGGCTCCCTTGAAAGTGGAATAAAAACCTTTCAGGACGTTGCGATGCTCTTCCTCCAAATCTTTGTCATAATCCAGGACATCAAGGATAGGCTTGTCATACTCATCAATAAGTACCACAGCACGGAGACCGTTTTTTTTATAAGCTGCCTCGAGTATTCTCTTGAACCTGAAACCCAGATTAAGTTCTTCTTCGCCTTTTTCTATTTCGTACAGTTTCTCCCAATCTGTTATATAGCTTAGAATAGCACTTCTCAATGCACCTTTGATTGTATATTCTCCACCATTGAAATCAATATGAAATACCGGATACACCTTCCAGTCCTTCTCCAGCGCATCAATCTTCAATCCCCTGAAAAGTTCCTTTCTGCCAAGAAAATAGTTCTTCAGTGTCGATACAAGAAGACTCTTGCCGAAACGGCGCGGACGGCTGAGGAAGTATATTGAGCCTTCCTGCACTAAGCTATATACCATATCAGTCTTATCGACATAAACATAATCGTCCTCTATTATACGGTCAAAGCTCTGTATTCCTATAGGATATTTCATATTGGAGAATTAATAATTAAAAGTGAATAAAGACTATTTTGTAAACATTCTTGCCTTTTACAAAGATAGTGAAAGTTGAGAGCAGAGACAAATGAAAAACAAAGTTTTTCAAATTTAAACTATGCCGCAAACGCATCCTAGCTTATCAAAGATAGCGCAAACATAATGTAGTACAAAGCAAAAAAAGCTTTCAGACTTTTAATTCCGAATTGAAGCCTATCTTACGCAAATATAAAAAATGACGAGCCACCCTCTTAAAGAGAAAGACTCGTCATCTATACTAAATTATTTCTTTTTAGTTCTTGAAACTATGTATAGGAGCAGGAATACGTCCTCCTCTATTTACGAAAGCATCGCAGCTGAAACGGTTGATAGGCATAACCGGAGCATAACCCAAAAGACCTCCGAACTCTACAGTTTCGCCCACAGTCTTTCCTACAACAGGAATTACACGGACAGCTGTTGTCTTCTGGTTTATCATTCCTATGGCTGCCTCATCGGCTATCATACCTGCAATAGATGTAGCCGGTGTATCACCCGGAATTGCTATCATGTCAAGTCCCACAGAGCATACACATGTCATGGCTTCCAGTTTTTCTATTGTAAGGGCTCCTGCCACTACAGCATCAATCATTCCCTGGTCTTCGCTTACAGGGATAAACGCGCCGCTAAGACCTCCTACGTATGATGATGCCATCACACCGCCTTTCTTAACCTGATCGTTAAGCAAAGCCAAGGCTGCTGTAGTTCCCGGTGCACCAGGATACTCAAGACCTATCTCCTGAAGAATTTCAGCCACACTGTCGCCCACAGCAGGTGTTGGTGCCAGCGAAAGGTCGATAATACCGAAAGGAATACCAAGACGATGAGACGCCTCCTGTGCCACAAGCTGACCTACACGCGTAATCTTAAATGCTGTACGCTTTATTGTCTCGCAAAGAACTTCGAAACTTGCTCCACGTATCTGCTCGAGTGCATATTTCACTACTCCCGGACCACTTACTCCCACGTTTATAACAGCATCGTCTTCAGATACTCCGTGGAATGCACCTGCCATGAACGGATTATCATCAGGAGCATTGCAGAGAACTACCAGCTTAGCGCAACCCAGAGAGTCACGGTCTTTAGTCATCTCTGCAGTTTCCTTGATAATATCACCCATAAGACGCACAGCATCCATATTAAGACCAGTCTTTGTAGAACCCACATTGACAGAACTGCATATTCTATCTGTACATGCCAGTGCCTTAGGAATGGAACGGATGAACAGTTCGTCGCTATGGCTCATACCCTTAGATACGATGGCAGAATAACCTCCAATAAAGTTCACTCCCAATTCGGCTGCCACACGGTCAAGTGTCTGTGCAATCTTTACATAATCATCGGAAGTCTTACACGCAGAACCGCCTACAAGTGCTATCGGCGTGATGGAAATACGTTTGTTTACGATAGGAATACCAAATTCCTTTGATATTTCTTCGCCCGTACTTACCAGCTTTCCAGCAAGACGGGTTATCTTATTGTATATATTCTGACAAAGGACATCAAGATTACCATCAGCACAATCAAGAAGGTTGATACCCATAGTGATGGTACGGACATCAAGATTTTCCTTTTCTATCATTTTATTGGTTTCAATAACCTCGGATATATTTATCATGAGTTTCTGTTTTTTTAATCTAAAAACTAATAACTGACAACTCCTTAAATACGATGCATCTTATCGAAGATTTCTTCTCTCTGACACTTAATCTGCACACCCATTGTTTCTCCCAAAGCAGACATTTCAGTAACAATCTGCTCAAAAGGTTTTTCTATGGCTGACATATCAACAATCATCATCATGTTGAAATATTCCTGAACGATAGTTTGCGAGATGTCAAGTATGTTTACTTTGTTATCTGCAAGATATGTACACACTTTGGCAATGATACCTATAGTATCCTTTCCTACTACGGTGATAATTGATTTATTCATCTTTAATTGATTTTTAATAACTAATTTGTCGGCAAAGATAGTTAATTGATTTCAAAATGAAAGAGTTTCAATTCGAAATATCGCAAAAATCTACAGTCCTTTACTTTTTGCCTCATTCCACAATTCATCCATCTCATTGAGACTCATTTCATTGAGGTTTCTTCCTGCCTTGATAGTATGTTCCTCCAGATAGTTAAATCGGCGGATAAATTTCTGGTTCGTATGTTCCAGAGCATTGTCAGGATTTATCTTATACAGTCTTGCCGCATTAATCAGACTGAACATCACATCACCAAACTCTGCCTCGGCTTTTTCTTTATCCATATTGCCTACTTCCGACTCAAACTCGGTTATTTCTTCTTTTACCTTTTTCCATACATCTTCCCTGTCCTCCCAGTCGAAACCAACATTATGTGCCTTATCCTGTATTCGGTACGCCTTTATCAATGAAGGAAGGGCAGCAGGTACTCCACTCAATACAGATTTGTTTCCGTCTTTTTCCTTCAGTTTTATCTGTTCCCAGTTTTCTGAAACTTTCTCGGCTGTATCTGCTTTAACTTCTCCAAACACATGCGGATGACGGAATATAAGTTTGTCGCACAGTTTGTCGCACACATCTTTTATATCGAAATCACCTGTCTCACTACCAATCTTTGCATAGAACACGACATGAAGCAGTACATCGCCCAGTTCCTTACAAATGTTCTTCTTATCATTCTGAATCAGAGCGTCGCAAAGTTCATAAACTTCCTCTATGGTGTTGGGACGAAGACTTTCATTTGTCTGCTTTCTGTCCCACGGACATTTTTCGCGTAATTCATCCAGCACATCAAGCAAACGGCCGAACGATTTCATCTGTTCTTCTCTTGTACTCATTATTATATATTGTATTGTTATTTGTTTTCTTTACCAAGACTGCTACGTACGAAACGCATGAACAACTGTGCAGCCTCAATCTCCTGACCTTGTGCCGACACAAAGCAGAAATGACGTGTAAACTGAAGCCCAGAAACATCAATCACCCGGAACATTCCTTCGCCCAACTCCTTCACCAAAGCGGCAATTGAGATTATTCCCATGCAATCGCTGCATGCCAGAAATGACTTGATACTCTCGGTACTTCCCAAATGCATTCTCACATTGAGTGACGAAAGTTTCAGACCTTCCTCTGCAAGGACTGTTTCTATAGCATCGAGTGTTCCAGAACCTCTTTCCCTCAGAACAAGTGGGATCTTGCAGAACTCATCAAGGGTTATTTCCTCTACATCGGCTGGAAATGCTGACGAACGTACTACCGGAACGAGCTCATCACAAAGGAAAGCCTCATACTTCAGATTTGGAGTGCGGAACACTCCTTCCACCATACCAAGGTCTATAGTATGTTCCGACACGGCGTTCTCCACATTACGTGAATTGGTATCGATTAGCGACACTTTTATCTGCGGATATTTCTCAGTAAACTTTGCAAGTATCGGAGGAAGGATATATTGGGCTATTGTTGTACTTGCTCCAAGACGTAGTTCTCCCGCATATTCGTTATTAAGCAAATGCATGTCGTATTCCATCTTGCGATACTCCGTAAGGATACGCTCGCAATGTTCCATCATAACTTTTCCTGCTTCGGTCAGAGTTATCTTGTTGTTCATACGGTCGAACAGACGCACGTGGTACATGCTTTCCAGTTCGTGTACATGCTTTGTCACTGCCGGCTGACTGACAAACAGTTCCTGTGAGGCTTTTGTAAAGCTTAGGTTTTTGGCAACACTGTAAAATACTTTAAGACGGAAATCTGACATGACTATTTTATTTTTTAATGCCGTTTAAATATCTATATGCATTCTGCTGCCGACCATCGTGAGCAGAGGTGCCGACCATCGTCGGCAGTGGTGCTGACCATCGTCGGTACCAAGAGCTGTCTAGAAATCACAGCTCTTCCGCTTTTATTCCTAATGACTGAAGGACTGCAAAGCCTAGCATCTCAAAAGAATATACAGCCTCATCCTTTGGAGGGTTCATTCCGAAAAGCGTTATACTGTCTTTTCCTTTTATCTTGTTGAGTGTGGAATGAGTTTTCTGCTGATATGCGTCTTCATCGGCAACAGCTACAACACGTTTCACATCCTTGGATTCGCCTGCCAGCATAAGAGCCTCATTGAACAATTCCTCGCACGTTGCCATATCTGACGGCTGGAAAGAGTATATGGAAAATTCGCCAAGCTGACTCTTGAAGGCTACATTATTGAGTTCCTTATCCAAATCGGATGGGGTACAGAACGACATGCGTGGTTCTGCCGAATCATATATAAAAATTACTTGAACGGCATTATCCCCTAATACAACTCCTGCATCAAGCGCCAGACATTCAAGCAATGCAGCCAGATCTGCCTTCGGTAATTCTCTATTTAATATAGGTGAAAAATGTTCGGCCATATCGCGGCCTACTCTATCAAGATATGATGCATCTATAAGCATCACGTTTGGTGCAAATTCTATTTTCTTTTCCATAAAAATTCAATTACCGTGTAAAGATACTAAAAACTTTACAGACAAACTGTCCTATAAAAGGACAAAATTGCAGTCTTAGGCTCTAAGTTTCTGACATTTAGACATATAATTATTAAAAAACAGTTTTGGCAAGAAGTTTGGAGTATTATAAGCGTGATTAAAAACGAAAGGTAAAAACAAGGATAACAACAAGGTATTGGAACAATAGGTAAAAAGATTCTTGGATAACAATAAAGTATAAAATAAGAAAGGAGAATATATATGAATTTCAACAACTTTACAATCAAATCGCAAGAGGCTGTTCAGGAGGCTGTGAACTTGACACAAAGCCGAGGACAGCAGGCCATAGAGCCGGAACATATACTTGCGGGCGTATTGAAGGTGGGCGAAAACGTAACCAACTTCATATTCCAGAAGCTTGGAATAAACGGCCAGCAGGTAGCTACAGTTCTTGACCGTCAGATTGCATCTTTGCCTAAGGTTTCAGGCGGTGAGGCTTATCTGAGCCGCGATACGAACAATGTATTGCAGAAGGCAGTTGAGTACTCAAAAGAGCTTGGCGACGAGTTCGTTTCACTTGAAGCTATACTTCTGGCTTTGCTCAATGTTAAGAGTACAGTGGCAACTATTCTGAAAGATGCCGGAATGACCGACAAGGAATTGCGTGCCGCAATCAGCGAATTAAGACAAGGACAGAAGGTTACTTCACAGTCAAGTGAAGACACATATCAGTCACTTTCAAAGTATGCAATAAACTTGATTGAGGCTGCACGAACAGGTAAGCTGGACCCGGTAATCGGTCGTGACGAGGAAATCAGACGTGTACTTCAGATTTTGAGCCGCCGTACAAAGAACAACCCTATCCTGATAGGTGAACCGGGTACAGGTAAGACAGCCATCGTGGAAGGTCTGGCACAGCGTATCCTGCGTGGTGACGTGCCTGAAAACCTGAAGAACAAACAGTTGTTCTCACTCGATATGGGTGCGCTGGTTGCAGGTGCCAAATACAAAGGTGAGTTTGAAGAAAGACTTAAATCTGTAATCAACGAGGTAACAAAATCAGACGGTAACATAATATTGTTCATCGATGAAATACATACCCTGGTGGGTGCAGGTAAAGGCGAAGGCGCGATGGATGCCGCAAACATCCTTAAACCGGCATTGGCTCGTGGCGAACTTAGAAGTATCGGTGCTACCACACTTGACGAATATCAGAAGTATTTCGAAAAGGATAAGGCCCTTGAACGTCGTTTCCAGACTGTAATGGTTGACGAACCTGATACTCAGAGTTCTATTTCAATCCTTCGTGGTCTGAAGGAAAGATACGAAAACCATCATCAGGTACGTATCAAAGACGAGGCAATCATAGCAGCAGTTGAATTGAGTAACAGGTATATCACAGAACGTTTCTTGCCGGATAAAGCTATCGACCTTATGGATGAGGCAGCAGCAAAACTGCGTATGGAACGTGACTCTTTGCCTGAGGAACTTGACGAGATTGAACGCCGATTGAAACAGCTTGAAATCGAGCGTGAGGCTATCAAACGTGAAAAGGATGAAGCCAAACTTGCACAGCTTAACAAGGAGATTGCCGAACTGAAAGAACAGGAGACTTCTTACAAGGCTAAATGGCAAAGTGAGAAAGAACTTGTAAATAAAATTCAGCAGAACAAAAAGGAAATAGAACAACTCAAGTTCGAAGCCGACAAGGCTGAACGTGAGGGTGACTATGGACGTGTAGCTGAAATACGTTACGGCAAGTTACAGGCTTTGGAAGCTGAAATCAAGAATATTCAGGAAGACCTGAAACACAAGCAGGGCGACAGCGCCATGATTAAGGAAGAGGTTACCGCAGAAGACATTGCTGATGTGGTATCACGCTGGACCGGAATACCGGTAAGCAAGATGCTGCAAAGCGAACGCGAAAAACTTCTTCATCTGGAAGACGAGTTGCACAAGCGTGTCATAGGTCAGGACGAGGCTATCCAGGCTGTATCCGATGCTGTAAGACGTAGCCGTGCTGGATTGCAGGATCCTAAACGTCCGATAGGCTCATTCATCTTCCTAGGTACAACCGGTGTAGGTAAGACTGAGTTGGCCAAGGCACTGGCAGAATATCTGTTCGATGACGAATCACTGATGACGCGTATAGATATGAGTGAGTATCAGGAGAAACACTCTGTGTCAAGACTTATCGGAGCGCCTCCGGGATACGTCGGTTACGATGAAGGCGGACAGTTGACTGAGGCAGTAAGACGTAAACCTTACTCTGTAGTATTGTTCGACGAAATCGAGAAAGCTCATCCTGACGTGTTCAACATCCTGCTTCAGGTATTGGACGATGGTCGTCTGACAGACAACAAGGGACGTACGGTGAACTTCAAGAATACTATCATCATCATGACTTCAAACTTGGGAAGCTCATACATACAAAGCCAGTTTGAAAAAATCACTCCGATGAATCATGATACGATAGTAGAGGAAACCAAGAACGAAGTGATGAATATGCTGAAAAAGACTATCCGTCCTGAGTTCCTGAACCGTATAGACGAAACTATCATGTTCTTGCCACTGAACAAGAATGAGATAGAACAGATTGTACGTCTGCAGATAAACGGCATTAGAAAGATGCTTGAAGAGAACGGTGTACAGCTCCAGATGACTGACCAGGCTGTCGATTTCATAGCTACAGCAGGTTACGACCCTGAATTCGGTGCACGTCCTGTGAAACGTGCAATACAGCGTTATCTGCTCAACGACTTGTCAAAGAAACTTCTTTCACAGGAAGTTGACCGCACAAAACCAATCATAGTGGAACGTGGTGGAGACGGATTGAGTTTCCGCAACTGACAATAACAGAAAAAGAGGCCCTCGGGTCTCTTTTTTTATTTCAATTCAACTGATTTATATCTGTCGCCTGTAGCCTTAACTACTTCCTTCAAGAATTCTTCAGGATATCCAGGACGTTCCAATGGAGCGCAGTTTCCAGTTTCAGGAGCAACCATCTTTCCGTTCTTTACCAGTTTTCTCGCACCGTCGTTATAACGCACAATAAGGAACTCTGCAAGTTTCTTCCAGCGGTCAACTGTTGTACGGGCAGTCATGTCAGTATAGTTTGTAAGGAAATCCTTTGCCTTTTCAGGACTTTCCTGATACAACTTCAATGCCGAAGATTCTATTCCTGATTGAGCAGACTCGAAAGTATCTTCCAATTCTTTCTGTACGGCACGCATATCGTCTATCATCAGGCTGTAACGAGGACGGATCATGTCTGCCACCCAGTTGTAAATCCAGAAAGCTGAATCCCATGAGAATGTAACGCAATCGCCGTTTCCTTCAGCGTATGGAACAGGAATTCTGTCTGTACAGCAGTAAACCGGAGTAAATACAGTCATGTTTGCATCATCAAGTCCGAACCACAACACACCGCCTACAGGGTCAGGCAGGTTTGCACGCATCTGTGCCACGAAAGAGAATGCACTCTGTTGTGTAGAGATAGGGCGTTCGTTGAAGTATTCCACTCCGTCAACCTTGAATGTAAGAGGAGAAAGACGGTAAGGAGTTTCGAAAGGACCTGCACCCAAATCCTTAGTGATATCAAGCGGTGTACCTTCGTAATGGTCGCGCATTGCTCTTTGGACATCGCGTACAGAAAGTTTTGAATCGGCCTTTATATAAAGTGGCATTGGCTCTTTGCTCTCGCCAAGGATATATGGAAGATAAGCATCGCCTGTTGTCTTGCTGAACATATTGTAGAAACTCCATACACGCGCCTCGCAGAAACGAAGACCGCTGAAATCAAGTGGACAATATGCATCGGCAAAACTGAAATCAGAGTTCTTGCCAGTGAAATAGCCTTTTTCACGGGCGAACGAGATTACGTCCGGAGAATAAAGGCAGTTATCCTTGTCATTAAGATTGAATTTGTGGATACGACTCTGATTAGCATGAGCAGCGATACAGTCGTCAGGAATACGGACTGCCACCCAAACAGCACCTTTTATACCGGGACCCTTACCAATCATTTCCATTATCCATGCCTCATTAGGATCGGCAATAGAGAATGATTCACCGCTACTGTAATAGCCGTATTCCTTAACAAGATCTGTCATAACCTTGATGGCTTCCTTGGCTGTACGCGAACGCTGGAGAGCTACATATATCAGGCTTCCGTAGTCCATGATACCTGTTGTATCGACCAGTTCAGGACGACCACCGAATGTGGTTTCGCCGATAGTAACCTGATATTCGTTCATATTACCCACTACATTATATGTCTGCTTTGCTTCCTTGATCTGTCCGAGATATTTGCCTGTATCCCAGTCGTGAATATCACGCATGGCACCATCAGGATGTGTAGCTGCAGGATAGTGATAAAGCCATCCGAACATGCCGTATGAGTCGGCAGAATAAGACACTATTACAGAACCGTCGGCAGACGCTTTCTTACCGACAATAAAGTTGGTACAAGCCCAACCATTTACTACAAAGGCTGTAAGTAAAACCACAGCCATCAACAATCTGTTTGTCATAAGCGTTTGTGATTGAATAGTTATTTAGAAATTTAATTGTTTACTTGTTTCGTTTCCGCAATTGTCGGTCACCACGACTTCCAGTTTGTGAGGAACTCCCCTCTTTACTTTTTCCTTATCCTGAATTACAAGAATACCTTTATTCAGACCGAAGAGAACGAACTTTCCGTCGATATATACTTTGTAAGTTTTTATACCGGTAGCCCAATCATAAATCTTGAAGCGTATATTCAAGGTAGAACGCCATTTCGCCTTATCAATAGGAACTACTTTAGGAGGAACTGTATCGATAGCTACGGAATATTTTCCAAAGTTACGCACCTTTGCCCTCATCCAGCCATTGTCGTATTCGCCTCCTACATAATATAATCTTTTACCTTCAGTCTGTCTGATATAATATTTATCTGGAGATACAGTGTTCAATTTCCTCACTCCTATAGCCAAAGGACAATGACCGTGAAGTGGAGTATTCCCGGCATCAATATCATATTCAAGCGATACGGCTGCTGTATCTTCGGATGTAATGCCTACATTTACCTCCGTATCATCGTAAAGCATTCCTTTGGGTATAATGAATTCCATACCGGGACGCTGGATAATAGCCGTATGAGAAAACTGCAATAGTTCCTCTCCTTTCATACGGTATTCCGGAATATCCTGTTTTTTTCCTCTCACGGTAAAACGATATTTACTCTTGTTTCCGAAATTATCTTCGAGGACATAGACAAACTTATAATCCCTTTCGCTGTCTATATTCACAATACCCCTATCCTCGCCTACATGATGCAGACGCAGTTTGTTTCCGGGCGACTTGTACGAACGCATCATCAATCTGCGTGAACGCACAAGTTCGTCATAATCGGTAAAGGTATTAATCATTCTGTTTTCATCAGGAAGGACTCTGTCAGTCTTACTGTTGAACACTTCTACAGAATCCACATACAGAGTTACGGAATGTACTCCATAGAAATTGGACGTACCGTCCATATAATCTTTGGCACTGATGGCAACATATATCTGTCCCCAAGCTGTGACAGGAGACTTTATTGATGCTGCCGGATAAATCTTTTTATTGGTCGAGCCTTCCACTACTCCTTTACCTCTTACAGGATAAAGTCCGATAAAGTTTGCCTTAGGTGCCTTGGTATCCTTTATCTTGCTGCTGAAATAAGGCATAGGGTCAAGATATTCATCTGTACCGGTTTTTCTTATTTCAAGATGAAGATGAGGACCGGCAGATGAACCTTCATTACCGCTCAATGCTATGATGTCGCCCTTCTTGAACTTGAAACGTCCAGGTTCGGGATAGAGATAGCAGACGAAAGTCTCGTTGGCATACTGATATTCCCTTACGTATTTCTCTACTTCGGGAGCAAACGAAATGACATGACCATAGACGGATGTATGTCCGTCTGGGTGAGTGATATATATAGCCTGTCCGTATCCTCCATGCTGGACAGCCACACGCGACACATATCCGTCGGCAATACATCTTACAGGATGCCCTACAGTTCCTTTTGTCTTGAAATCAAGGCCGTTATGAAAATGGTTTGGTCTCAGTTCGCCGAAATTGGCGCTGAGTAATAGCGGAAAATCCAATGGCGCACAATACTTTATAGTATCACCGGCATATGAAGCCGAGGCAACACAACAAAGCATTGCAAAAAAAGTTTTTCTTAAATCAATCATCGACATTCTTATCAACCTTTCTTACTATAAGAATACTTGCTTCGTACAATACAAATATAGGTACTGAAACAAGCAACAATGTAAATATATCAGATGTAGGAGTAATCACAGCCGCCACTATAAGTGCCACAACATATGCATGCTTTCTGTATTTCTGCATGAATGAAGAATGCAAAACCCCTATTTTGGCAAGGAACCAACAAACGACAGGTATCTCGAAAACTATTCCCATTAACAGGCTCAGAAGCATCAGCGTGTCGATATACGATGAAAGCATTATTGTGTTCTGAACATCAAGGCTCACCTGATATGATGCCAAGAAACGGAATGTAAGCGGGAATATGATAAAATAGTTTACCAATACACCGATAATAAACAGCAGATATCCGCTCGTTACTACACGAACTGAATATTTGCGTTCATTCTCATATAAAGCTGGCGATATAAAATGAAACAATTTATAAATAATGTATGGTGAAGCTACTATCAGACCTGCATATATGGACACCATGGCGTGCATCATAAACTGACCAGCCAACTGGGTATTGATGAGCGTGGAGCTGAATTCACCAGGACATAACCCCGGCATACCAAGCAACTCGGACAAACGGCAAAGAAACCTATAAAAAATGAAATCGGATTCCTTAGGTGCCAGTACAACAGCAAAAAGCTGATCCTTGAAACAAAATCCAAGAATTGTAAATAGCGCTACAACAACAACTATACGAAACAGGACACTTCGCAATTCGTCCAAGTGATCCCAAAATGTCATTACTTTCTCGTCCTGTTCCACTTTTACTGCTCTTTCTTATCCTTGTTTTCTTTATCGGACATCTCGATATCGTCCTCTATACCTTTCACTCCATCCTTGAAACTCTTTACTCCTTTACCCAATCCTTTCATCAGTTCAGGTATCTTCTTTCCACCAAACAAAAGCAAAAAAATAAGTCCGATAAGCAGGACTTCCTGCATCCCTATCCCCAATAGTAATAATGTTGTCATATGTTTTTATGAATTTAAATTTTTGAAATCGATTTTAAAAGCCAATATCCTCCGAAAATCTGAAGAAGCATTCCCGGAACACCTATTCTGAAATCCTGAAGAGCTGCATCAAGACTGCCACTTATAGCCCATTCTGCCATCCCGCCTACTATCTGATAAAACAGTACGACACCTATCAGTGAGAATATAGAAAGCTTTCCGGTACGGCCAGCCAAAAATCCTGCAGCTACAGCAAGCAATACAGACTTACATATTATTGCCGGAAGCAAAGCCGGTACTGGCATTCCGAAGAAAAACGAATTTACTAAAGGAGAAAGGATTGCAACAAGCAGACCAAGCTTCATTCCATATTTATATGCCCCAACCAGAGTAAAAAAATAAATAGGCAACATAATAGGACCACCCAGATGAACCAGATGACACAACTGAGGCAGAAGAATATTTCCAATTATGAAGAGCACAGAAAACAGATATGTCCTACTCTGCCTGTAGGATAAAGAAACAAAGTTAAATGCTGTATTCATATCAAATATAAATGTTTTCATTATTAATAGTTGCAAAGTTATTACTTTCATACAATTATCAATCATATAATGAATGAAATAATTTCCGCTGAAAAGGAAAAACTTATAAATATTTGGAAAATATGCAATTTCATCATACCTTTGCATCGCAAAACAAAATAAACAGACTACCAATGAACAAACTTCTGACATACATACAGCCTCACACTCCGCTCCGAATTTATCTTACGTTCGGACATCGCAGTGCGTCCGTTCATTGGTTCAGCGGATTCGAATAAGCATAACTTCTACATATCATTTTTCTTTATTAAGAGGTACATTATATATGTATCCCAAGGCAATCATATTCTCTTATTTTTAATATAGTACGGTTATGTTTACAATCATAGGAACAATGTTCACAGGAATTATTTTGGGTTATATTTTCAGAAACCTGGATTTTCTGAAAAAAACAGAAAAGACTATCTCTTATACTATCATATTGCTTTTGTTCATAATGGGGCTGTCCGTAGGATCGAACGACAGGATAATAGAAAACCTGGGAAGTTTCGGATGGCAGGCGGCAATAATAGCGTTCTCGGCTACTTGCGGCAGCATCATCGCGGCATGGCTGGTACTGACACTGTTTTTCAAGAAAGGAGAAAGCCATGAAGGGTAGCATGATTGTTCTTCTGTTTTTTATGGCAGGTTGCATATTGGGAGTACTTGACATAATACCTCTCGACTTGCAGAAGAGCAATCTGTCAATGTATATACTGTATGCACTTATGCTGCAGGTGGGACTGAGTATAGGTTCGAGCAAGGATCTGAAGTCTATAGTAAAGGATATACGTCCCAAATATCTGCTCATACCTCTTGCCACTATTATCGGCACACTGCTGTTTTCGGCATTTGCCAGTCTGCTTCTTTCGCAATGGAGCATTTTCGACTGTCTGGCTGTGGGTAGCGGATTTGCCTATTATTCACTGTCTTCAATACTGATTACACAGTTCAAGGAAGCATCACTCGGTATTCAACTTGCCACAGAGTTGGGAACAATAGCCCTTCTTTCGAATATCTTCCGCGAGATGATGGCTCTGCTGGGGACACCGCTGCTGGTGAAATATTTCGGCAAACTGGCACCTATATCAGCTGCCGGAGTAAACTCTATGGATGTAGTACTACCTATTATAACAAGGTATTCAGGAAAAGACATGATTCCCGTAGCAATTTTCCACGGGATATTGATAGACCTTACGGTACCGTTTTTCGTATCATTTTTTTGCCGGCTTTAGTCACAAGCCGGCATTTTTTATACCTGTTTGTACATAACAATCAAAAGGATTCATTAAATTTGCAGAAAAATATACAAAACTAAAGGATATTGAATTTGACTGAATGATAGAAAAACATATTGTACTTGAAGATATCGATCCGGTTATCTTCTATGGCGTGAACAACGTCAACATGCAAATGATTAAAGCTCTGTTTCCCAAACTGAGGATAGTGGCTAGAGGAAATGTCATAAAGATAATGGGAGACGAGGAGGAAATGTGTGCCTTCGAAGAAGCTGTGACAGCACTGGAAAAACACTGCTCGATATACAATTCGCTCAACGAGGAGGTTATTCTGGACATAGTAAAAGGCAAAAACACAAAAATAGAAAAGAACAGCGAGGCAATCGTGTTCAGTGTCACCGGAAAACCTATCATTCCGAGAAGTCCCAATCAGCTGAAACTGGTAAAGGATTTCGAAAAAAACGATATGATATTCGCCATAGGACCGGCCGGTTCGGGCAAAACTTATACCGCAATAGCTCTGGCTGTGAGAGCTCTCAAAAACAAGGAAATCAAAAAAATCATATTAAGCCGTCCGGCTGTAGAAGCAGGAGAGAAACTGGGATTCCTGCCGGGAGATATGAAGGACAAGATTGACCCGTATCTGCAACCGCTGTACGATGCTCTGCAAGACATGATTCCTGCCGCCAAACTGAAGGAATACATGGAGCTGAACATCATTCAGATTGCTCCTCTTGCATTTATGCGCGGACGTACGCTGAATGATGCTGTAGTGATCCTTGACGAGGCTCAGAACACTACCACTCAGCAGATAAAGATGTTCCTCACCCGTATGGGTATGAACACCAAGATGATTATCACAGGCGATATGACGCAGATTGACCTTCCTTCGTCGCAGACATCAGGCTTGGTACAGGCAATGAAAATCCTGAAAGGAGTGAAAGGCATCAGTTTCATAGAGCTTAACAAAAAGGATATCGTAAGACACAAACTGGTGACAAGAATTGTGGAGGCTTACGAGAAATTCGAGGAGAAAGTAAAATCCGAGAAAGCGGAGAAAGCGAAAGCAGAAAAAGAAGAAAAGGACAAAGCTGAAAAAACAGAAAAGAAAGCTGCGTCAAAACAATAATGGAAACAACATATTTACTTCCTAAAATATATAGAAAAGATGAGTAAAGCATTAACAAAAACAGACTTCAACTTTCCTGGTCAGAAGAGTGTTTACCACGGAAAAGTTCGCGATGTTTATAACATCAACGGTGAAAAATTAGTCATGGTTGCAACAGACCGTATCTCGGCATTCGACGTTGTTTTGCCAGAAGGTATTCCTTACAAAGGCCAGATGTTGAACCAGATTGCAGCCAAATTCCTTGATGCTACAACTGACATCTGTCCAAACTGGAAACTCGCTACTCCGGACCCAATGGTTACTGTAGGTGTAATGTGCGAAGGTTTCCCTGTAGAAATGATTGTTCGCGGTTACTTGTGCGGTAGCGCATGGCGTGCCTACAAGAGCGGTGTTCGCGAAATCTGCGGTGTGAAACTTCCTGAAGGTATGCGCGAGAACCAGAAATTCCCTACACCTATCATCACTCCTACTACTAAGGCTGAAATGGGTATGCACGATGAGGATATCTCTAAAGAAGAAATCCTCGCTAAAGGTCTTGCAACTCCTGAAGAATATGCTACACTGGAGAAATATACTCTGGCTTTGTTCGAACGCGGTACAAAGATGGCTGCTGAACGCGGTCTTATCCTCGTTGACACTAAATACGAATTCGGTAAGCACAACGGTCAGATTTATCTGATGGACGAAATCCACACTCCAGACTCAAGCCGTTACTTCTACTCAGAAGGTTACGAAGAACGTTTCGAAAAAGGCGAACCTCAGAAACAGCTTTCTAAGGAATTCGTACGCGAATGGCTGATGGCTAACGGTTTCCAGGGTAAGGAAGGACAGACTGTTCCTGAAATGACTCCGGAAATAGTAAACTCAATCAGCGAACGTTATATCGAACTTTACGAACACATCACTGGTGAAACATTCGTAAAGGCTGATACAGCTGAACTTGCATCACGCATCGAAAAGAACGTTACTGAATACTTGAAATAATTATGACAGGGCGGGATTCTTCCCGCCCATCATATATTCTATCCACAAATCCTACACTAACTCACAACATGTCAAACTATCCTCAAGAAAACATCAAACCTTATAATCAAGACGAAAGCAAAGCCGCACAGGTAGAAAAAATGTTCGACAACATCGCTCCTACTTACGATAATCTGAACCACGTACTTTCGCTTGGCATTGACAAAAGCTGGCGACGCAAAGCCATCAACATGCTCAAGCCATACCGACCGATGCACATGATGGACGTGGCTACAGGAACTGGCGATTTTGCTATACAGGCATGCCGTGTACTTCAGCCTGAAGAACTTATAGGTACAGATATCTCGGAGGGTATGATGAATGTAGGACGTGAAAAAGTAAGACAGTCGGGGCTGGACAAACAGATATCCTTCGCCAAGGAAGACTGTACTTCTCTCACATTTCCCGACAACAGATTCGATGCCATAACAGTGGCATTCGGAGTACGTAACTTCGAGAACCTGGACAAAGGGCTGGCAGAGATGCACCGCGTATTGACCACAGGCGGACATTTGGTCATTCTGGAACTGTCCGAACCGGAAACATTCCCGATGAAACAGCTTTATGCCATCTACTCGAAAGTCGTAATTCCAACAATCGGAAAGTTACTATCGAAAGACAACAGTGCATACACATACCTGCCGCAATCCATCAAGGCTTTCCCGCAAGGAGAAGTTATGCAACAAATTCTTTACAAGGCAGGATTCAGCAAAGTGACATTCAAAAGACTTACATTTGGTATTTGCACTCTTTACTTTGCAACAAAATAACTTAAAATTTTTACTACAATGAAGAAATTTGGTTTAATCGGCTACCCTTTGGGACATTCATTCTCTAAAAATTTTTTCAATGAAAAATTTCATTCAGAAAATATTGATGCCGAGTACGTTAATTTTGAAATACCATCCATAGAGGAATTCAATAAAGTTATAAAATCCAACCCTACCCTCTGCGGACTGAATGTGACTATACCATACAAGGAACAGGTTATCGGATACCTGGATGAACTGGATGCCGACGCTGCTGCAATAGGAGCAGTAAACGTAATAAAAATAGAAAAGAACAAGGGCAAACTGAAACTTATAGGCTACAACTCTGACGTAATGGGATTCACCCAGTCTATCGAATCTCTATTGGAGCCTCACCACAAGAAAGCCCTTATTCTGGGAACAGGTGGAGCATCAAAAGCCATCAACTACGGATTGCACAAACTGGGACTGGAAACAAAATTCGTTTCAAGAGCCAAAAGAAATGAAAATACTATTACTTACGACGACATAACTCCGGAGATTATGAACGAATACAAGGTAATAGTAAATTGTACACCTACAGGTATGTACCCAAAAGCAGACGAATGCCCTAAAATACCATACGAATATCTCACTCCTGAACATTTACTCTATGATTTGCTGTACAATCCTGATACAACACTATTTATGAAAAACGGTGGAGAGAAAGGTGCAGTAGTAAAAAACGGTCTTGAGATGCTTCTGCTTCAGGCTTTTGGAGCTTGGGAAATTTGGAACAAATAAAACAGACATGAAACATAAGAAATTAATTATCAGCCTCACAGTTATTGTAGTAATAATAGTTGGCGGACTGATAGGTGGAAGTCTTTACATGATAGACTACTCACTTCGTCCTGAAAACAGAGGTAAGGATCTGGCCGGATCTGAAGCGTACATGCGCGAGACCTATCCTCAAATAAATGGATGGTTGGACAGCCTTCAGGGAAACCAACTGCTAAAAGATACATTTATAACTGCCAAGGATGGAATCAAACTGCATGCTTATTATGCATATGCATCACACCCGACCAAAAAGACAGCGGTAATTGTACATGGCTATACCGATAGCGCCATAAGAATGTTCCACATCGGATATATGTACAATCAGTCTTTGGATTACAACATTATAGTTCCTGACCTGAGATATACCGGACTGAGCGGAGGCGATGCCATACAGATGGGATGGCTGGACCGTCTTGACGTAAAGGAATGGATAAACCTGACTCCGGGTATTTTCGGCGACTCTATACAGGCTGTTGTGCACGGAATATCAATGGGGGCAGCAACCACTATGATGACTTCGGGTGAAGTCTTGCCTGAATATATAAGATGTTTTGTAGAGGACTGCGGTTATACCAGCGTTTGGGAACAGTTCAAAAAGGAACTTAAAGAACAGTTCAATCTGCCGGCATTCCCACTGCTATACACTGCCAGCTGGATTTGCGAAATTCAGAACGGATGGAATTTCCATGAAGCTTCAGCTATAGAACAAGTAAAGAAATGCGACAAACCGATGTTTTTCATACATGGCGACAAGGATGATTTCGTTCCTACATATATGGTGAACGAAGTATATGCCGCGAAATCAGAGCCGAAAGAAATATGGCTCGTGCCAGAAACGGACCATGCCACATCGTATAAAAACTATCCTGAAGAATATACAAAGAGGATAAAAGCGTTTACTGACAAGTATATTGACTAATAAAATCATTAGAAACCCTTATATAAAAAGCGTCACACGTACGTGTAACGACCGGAACACGTTCGTGTGACGATAGTGACACGTACGTGTAACGACCGGAACACGTTCGTGTGACGATAGTGACACGTACGTGTAACGCGTGTAACACGAACGTGTCACGATGATTTCATCATTGTACTCTATCAAATCAGCCTACAAGTTCCTCACATTCCTTGAGCCACATTGCCGCACTGGCATCACTAGGCATACGCCAATCGCCTCTAGGGCTGAGTGATACGGAACCTACCTTAGGCCCGTCAGGAAGACATGAGCGCTTGAACTGCTGATTAAAGAAACGGCGGCAGAAATTAGTAAGCCATTTCTTTATAGTAGTACTGTCGTATGTTCCTCTGAAAGCAATCTCTGCAAGATAGAAAATCTTTGCAGGACGCATACCGAATCTGAGGAAATAATACAGGAAGAAGTCATGGAGCTCATACGGACCAACCAAGTCTTCAGTCTTCTGCTTGATATTTCCGTTTTCGTCGGCAGGAATAAGTTCCGGACTGATAGGAGTATCTATAATGTCAAGCAGAGTGTTACGGGAAATTACATCTACACCGGTCTGAGCCACCCAGTTTACAAGATAGCGTACCAACGTCTTAGGAATGCTGGCATTCACACCGTACATAGACATATGGTCACCATTATAAGTTGCCCAACCAAGAGCAAGTTCAGACAAGTCACCGGTACCAATCACCAGACCGCCAATCTTGTTGGCATAATCCATAAGGATTTGTGTACGTTCGCGTGCCTGGCCGTTTTCGTATGTAACATCGTGAACAGACATATCGTGCTCAATATCCTTGAAGTGCTGTATGCAGGCGTCCTTGATGCTTATTTCTTTGGTAGTGACCTGAAGAGAACTCATCAGAGTAAGGGCATTGTTGTATGTACGGTCTGTTGTTCCGAATCCCGGCATTGTGATACCTACTATACCCTTGCGCGGCAACCCCAGCTTGTCGAAAGTCTTTACACACACAAGAAGAGCCAATGTAGAATCCAGTCCACCGGATATTCCCACTACCACAGTCTTGCAGTTTGTGTGTACAAGTCGTTTTGCGAGCCCTGCCACCTGAATTGAAAATATCTCTTCACATCTTTCGTCAAGAAGCTTTCCGCCTGCAGGTATGAACGGATGAGGATCTATATATCTTGTAAGCGACAAATCACGGCTGTTTACAAGCTCAGACTGAATACGCTGTACTTCTCCTGAAGCGTATGTCCTGACACTGGCAGCAAATGTGGTATTTACAAGACGTTCTCCACGCAGACGTTCCACATCTATTTCACTGACAACCAACTGCTCGTTGAATGAAAAACGTTCAGCCTCCGCAAGCAGGGTTCCATTCTCATAAATAAGTGCATTACCGGCAAACACCACGTCTGTTGTAGATTCTCCAAAACCGCTTGAAGCAAAAACATATCCAGCCAGACAGCGTGCAGACTGCTGTGCCAGCAACGAACGCAGATATTGATGTTTTGCGATGTTCTCAGTATCAGCAGACATATTGAATATTATCTCTGCTCCTTTTAATACCAGTTCGGAACTTGGAGGAACCGGAGCCCATACGTCCTCGCATATTTCTATTCCAAAACATGTATCCGACGTATCGAAAAGCAGATTCTTGCCAAACGGCACAACCTGTCCGCATAATCTTATTGAAGATACTCCAGTATATGTAAGTGATGATGCGAACCATCTCTGCTCATAGAATTCCTTATAATTTGGAAGATAAGTTTTAGGCACTACTCCAAGAATCTTTCCTTTCTGAAAGACTACAGCACAATTTGCCAAAGTTGAGTTAACCACTACCGGCATGCCTACTATAGATATAATATCCAGTTGGCGTGTATTATTCATAACCTGCATCAAAGCCATTTCAGCCTGTTCTATCAACAGTTTATGCGAAAAGAGATCGCCACATGAATATCCCGTTAAATTCAATTCAGGGAAAATCACTATCTGCACACCTTTACCGTCAGCCACCATAATCTGTGCTTCTGTCTGTTGCGCATTGAATTTACAGTCGGCCACCTTTACCGCCGGTATAGCAGCCGCCACTTTTACAAAACCAAATTTCATATAATTTGTTATATATAATGTATAGTCTGTGCAAAAATACAAATTATTCCTTTGCACAGCGGTTAAGTTAAAAGTAAAAAAAACAAAAAAGTAAGTTTGGAACTTGTAGTTTAGAAAAAAGTTTGTATCTTTGCCATCGAAATAAAATTGTAATAATTACATAATTGAAAGAGAGTATGAACGTTTACGAATATTTGCTTAATTACAACATCAAGCCATCCGTACAACGCATCGCAATTATGGACTATCTCCTAAAGCATCATACTCATCCGTGTATTGATGAGATTTATATGGCTTTGCATGATGATATTCCTACCCTTTCAAAAACAACAGTATATAACACTTTGAAGTTGTTTGTTGAACATGGAGCCGCAAAGATGCTTACGATAGACGAGCGTAATGCTTGTTTCGATGGCGATACATCGGCCCATGCACACTTCCAGTGCAAATGCTGCGGTAGGATTTTCGATATGCCAATGCATATAAACGAAAACGAAATGAACGAAATGACAGAAAAAGGTTTTAGCGTGGAAGAAGTTCACAGCTATTACAAAGGTGTCTGTCCTGAATGTAGAAATAACAACTCCGACAAAAACTAAAGTCGGACTGAAAATATTAATTTAACAACTAACTAACTTATTACTATTATGAAGAAATTTATCTGTACAGTATGTGGTTATATCCACGAAGGTGATTCAGCTCCTGAAAAGTGTCCATTGTGTAAAGCTCCAGCTTCTAAATTCAAAGAAATGGAAGAAACAGAAGGTGGTCTTCAGTTTGCAGACGAACACGTTATCGGTGTAGCTAAAGGTTGCGACGAAGAAATGATTAAAGACCTTAACAACCACTTCATGGGCGAATGTACAGAAGTAGGTATGTACTTGGCTATGAGCCGTCAGGCTGACCGCGAAGGCTATCCAGAAGTAGCTGAAGCTTTCAAACGTTACGCTTGGGAAGAGGCTGAACACGCTGCTAAGTTTGCTGAACTTCTTGGCGACTGCGTATGGGATACTAAGACTAACCTTGAAAAGCGTATGAACGCTGAAAGCGGTGCTTGCGCTGACAAGAAACGTATCGCTACTCGTGCTAAAGCTCTTAACCTTGACGCTATCCACGATACAGTTCACGAAATGGCTAAGGACGAAGCTCGTCACGGAAAAGGTTTCGAAGGTTTGTACAACAGATACTTCAAGAAATAATTTACTATTACAGAATAGGTTTATGCCAGGCATATCGGAAGGTATGCCTGGTATTTTTTTATCATCACATCAAAAAAAAGGAATAATTCAGAATTATGCCATCAGTACTTTCCAGCTCTGATCTTCATCTTCTATCAGAACAGATTTATTCTCAATCCAGTCGCCGGAATTAAGATAGCGGATATTTCCAAGATGAGTATCTTCAGGGTGATGTATATGTCCGCATATAATGCCGTCGTAATTATTTTTCACGGCAAAGTCTGTTATCTGTTTCTCAAAATTAGTAAAGTTTGAGACAAGTTTTTTTGTCCATCGCTTAATTACCTGAGCGAAAGAGAACGGCTGTTTATGGCGAAAAGCCCTGTATTTGTTATAGAATTCATTCAAGAAAAGAAGAAACTCGTAGCATGAAGCTCCAACTTTTGAGAGCCATGTGGCTTTACGGTTTACGGTATCGAAACAATCACCATGCGTAACAAGGAACTTCTTGCCTCCACTTGAGAGAGTAAAGTCTCTGAATACTTTTATACCTACTATCACCTTACCTACATACCTCTGCATGAAGTCATCGTGATTGCCGTATGTATAAATAACATCAGACGTGCTATTCTTCATCATCTCCGATATGGTACGGAACAGACGCATAAGGTCACTTCTCCAAGCGCACTTTGGATGCTTGTGTATGTACCACCCGTCAATAATATCACCGTTCAGAATCAACCGTTCGCACGATACCGAACGAAGAAACTGAATAAGTTCATTTACCTTGGCATGAGGCATTCCCAAATGAAGGTCTGATAATATTATTGTCTTATAATGTTTTTTCAACTGCATTGCCGTTTCTTTATAGTGATACAAACTTACAAAAAAATACTTATATAGTAAGTTTATAACAAGAAAAAAAACGAACCCACAACGGTATAAATCATACGTCATGGGTTCGTTTTACTATTCAGTAAATATATTAGTCAAGTTTCAATACTGCAAGGAATGCCTTCTGCGGCACTTCCACAGTACCAATCTGCTTCATACGTTTCTTACCCTTCTTCTGTTTTTCAAGAAGTTTACGCTTACGGCTCACGTCACCACCATAACACTTGGCAGTTACGTCCTTACGTACAGCCTTGATAGTTTCGCGGGCAATGATCTTCGCACCGATTGCAGCCTGAATTGCGATTTCAAACTGCTGGCGTGGGATAAGTTCTTTCAGTTTCTCACACATGCGTCTTCCAAGGTCGTATGCATTGTCGAAATGGGTAAGAGTAGAAAGCGCATCCACAGACTCACCGTTCAAAAGAATATCAAGTTTGACTAGTTTTGAAGGACGGAAGCCAGACTGGTGATAATCAAATGAAGCATATCCCTTGGAGATACTCTTCAGCTTATCATAGAAGTCAATCACGATTTCACCAAGCGGCATCTTGTAATGCAATTCCACACGGTTACCAGATATATAATCCTGACGAACCAACTCACCACGCTTGCCAAGACACAAGGTCATGATTGGACCGATATAATCGGTAGTAGTAATTATGGAAGCATCGATAAACGGCTCCTCAATATGGTCAATCAATGTTGGGTCAGGCATACCGCCAGGGTTGTGCACTTCCTGTACTCCACCCTGTTTGTCGTAAATCATATACGATACGTTAGGCACAGTAGTAATGACGTTCATATCGAACTCGCGGTCCAGACGCTCCTGAACGATTTCCATGTGAAGCAATCCTAAGAATCCGCAACGGAAACCGAATCCCAAAGCCAATGATGATTCAGGCTGGAATGTCAACGAAGCGTCGTTAAGCTGCAGCTTTTCCAATGATGCTCTAAGGTTTTCGTAATCTTCGGCCTCGATAGGATAAACACCGGCGAAGACCATAGGCTTGACTTCCTCAAAACCATCGATAGCCTTATCACACGGATTTGCTATATGAGTAATAGTATCTCCTACCTTTACTTCTCTGGATGTCTTGATACCGGAAATGATATATCCAACGTCGCCTGTACGAAGTTCCTTGCGAGGTACCATATCCATCTTCAGTACACCAATCTCATCGGCATCATATTCCTTTCCTGTATTAAAGAATTTTACCTTATCACCTGTACGCAATACTCCATTCTCAATCTTGAAATAAGCAATAATTCCACGGAAAGAATTGAACACAGAGTCAAAGATAAGAGCTTGAAGAGGAGCATCTTCGTCACCTACCGGATGAGGAATGCGTTCTACTACAGCCTTAAGTATTTCCTCAACACCCATACCTGTTTTACCAGACGCACGGATAATCTCTTCACGCTTGCATCCTAAAAGATCGATAATCTCATCTTCCACTTCCTCAGGCATAGCGCTAGCCATATCACACTTGTTCAGAACCGGAATAATCTCCAGGTCATGTTCTAGTGCCATATAAAGATTTGAGATTGTCTGAGCCTGTACTCCCTGCGAAGCATCTACTATAAGCAGAGCTCCTTCGCATGCAGCAATTGAGCGTGAAACCTCGTATGAGAAGTCCACGTGTCCCGGAGTGTCAATAAGATTAAGAATGTATTTTTCACCGTTGTAGGTATATTCCATCTGGATGGCATGGCTCTTGATTGTTATACCACGTTCACGTTCCAGATCCATGTCGTCAAGCATCTGTCCTTCAGTAACCTTGATTGTCTGTGTGTATTCCAGCAATCGGTCAGCCAAAGTAGATTTTCCATGGTCGATATGTGCGATGATACAGAAATTGCGTATATTCTTCATTCGTTTTTAATGCGTAAAATTAATTTTGAGTGCAAAGATAGCAAAAAATCACCTATTTTCAATGTATGGGAAAAGACATTTAAACACTAAACAGCTGATATTTCTCTAATTTATCAGTAATTGTTTCTATCATCATAGCAATGAAAAATCAGAATGAAGAATAACAATTCTATCAGAGTAATGAATATTTTTAGTTAATTTGCAGAACAAACAATAATGTAGTTAATTATGGAACCATCAACTCAACTTAACGCACACAACAAACAGGAATTTCCTCCTATGCACACCTGCGAACACATAATCAACAGAACAATGATAAACCTCTTCGGATGCGGAAGAGCTGTTTCGGCACATATAGAAAGGAAGAAAAGCAAACTGGACTATGCCCTACCACAGCCTCTGAACGATGAAGATATTACAAGAATAGAAGATACCGTAAACAGTGTTATAGCACAACATCTTGATGTGACAACAGAATTCATAACACAAAAAGAAGCTGCAGACAGATTTGACTTGAAACGCTTGCCGGAAAATGCCTCAGACACTGTGAGAATAGTAAAAGTAGGAGACTACGATGAATGCCTCTGCATAGGACTTCATGTCAATAACACATCAGAAATAGGAACATTCAAGATTATCAGCCACGACTATAACGATGGCATTTTAAGAATAAGATTCAAACTTATTTAAGTGATATGGCAAAAAAGAAAAAAGCGAAAAGCGGTATCAAGTGGAAACCGTTGCTGTTAATTATACTTATCGGATTATGCGCAGGTGGATACTATGTTTATTCAGAAAATAAAAACATAAATCTACCGGAACTTCCTGACAATAAAGAAATACAGAAAACATTAAAAAAAACTGTTCAGGAAGCCGACAAGATTAAGGATGAAATAGTAGCGCAGGCAGAAAACCTGAAACCGGTAATTGAAAAGATAAGATCAGGAAACAAGGAAGAGACAACCCCATCTGCCGAAGCCCCAAAACTTAATCTGGAAATACCAGTTTATACATATCCTGGAAGATATGAAAAGGAAATCATCATAAACAGAACAGGATATACACTATCATACAACCAGTATTATAAGAACCCTAATTGGGTGGCATGGGAATTGACCAGAGAAGAGACCAAAGGAGAAGCCGACAGATACGACAAGTTCATGCCCGATCCGGATCTACCAGAACCAAGGGTAGTACATAAAGATTATACCAAAAGCGGATACGACAGAGGGCACATGGCTCCTGCTGCGGATATGAAATGGAGCAAACAGGCTATGATAGAATCGTTCTATATGAGCAATATATGCCCTCAAGTAGGCAATCTGAACCGTGGTGACTGGAACGATCTAGAGGAACTTTGCAGAAACTGGGCAGATAAATACGGAAGGATATACATTGCATGCGGACCTATCTTCGATTCAAAATCACCAAAGAGAATTGGTGTACATAAGGTTGCCGTACCTGACAGATTCTTCAAGGTTATACTTATATATAATAGAAAGAATCCTATAGCTATGGGATTTATTTTCAAAAACACCGCCCATTCACAAGATATAGAGAAATACATGGTGACTGTGGATAGTGTGGAAAATGTTACTGGGATGGATTTCTTCTCAAAACTGCCGGACGATGTAGAAAATAAAATAGAGAGTACAGTTCCTGAGTTACCTAAAAAGAAATAACCATATCGTATATTGTAATAAAATATGCTATAAAGCAAACTTTTTGACATAAAAGTTAGGAATTAAATATTATTTAGTTACTTTTGCAAAAACGAATCAGGAAGGCAGAAATAAGACAAATATATGAATGTAGCAATCATAAAATACAATGCAGGAAACATTTTCTCAGTGGATTATGCTTTAAAGCGTATTGGAGTGACACCTGTCATAACATCCGACAAGGAGACACTTCTTAAAGCTGACAAAGTGATATTTCCAGGCGTAGGTGAGGCTGAAACCACAATGAAATATCTGAAAGAACAGAATTTGGATATATTGATAAAGGATTTAAAGCAGCCGGTTTTAGGAATATGCTTGGGTATGCAGCTTATGTGTAAATATTCCGAAGAAGGAAATACAGAATGCCTAGGAATTTTTGATACAGATGTAAAGAGATTCTGTCCGCAAAGACACATTGACAAGGTGCCACACATGGGTTGGAACACTATCGAGAATACCGTAAGCCCTCTATTTAAAGGGTTCGACAAGGATGAGTATGTTTATTTTGTCCACAGCTATTATGTTCCGCTGAACGATTTCACAGCCGCACGTACCAACTACATTCTTCCTTACAGTTCTGCGCTGCACAAAGACAACTTCTATGCCACACAGTTCCACCCTGAAAAGAGTGGAAAAACGGGAGAAAGAATCTTGAGAAATTTCTTAGAACTATAAACACATAATAATATTATGATAGAAATAATTCCTGCCATAGACATAATCGACGGAAAATGCGTCCGCCTCTCAAAAGGAGACTATGACTCTAAAAAGATATACAATGAAAATCCTGTTGAAGTAGCAAAAGAATTTGAGGCATACGGTATAAGACGATTACACGTAGTTGACCTGGACGGAGCCAAATCAAAACATATTGTCAACTATAGGATCTTGGAGCAACTGGCCGGAAGAACCTCTCTTATTATCGATTTCGGAGGAGGAATAAAATCGGATGAAGACCTTATTATAGCTTTCGATAACGGTGCACAGATGGTTACAGTGGGAAGTATAGCAGTAAAAAATCCTCAACTGTTCGAAAAATGGCTGAACAAATACGGTCACGAACAGATAATCCTGGGAGCCGACGTAAAAGACAACAAAATAGCTATTAACGGCTGGAAAGAAGAAAGCGACATTATGCTTGAAGATTTTCTGAACGATTATACAGCCAAAGGAGTATCTAAAGTTCTTTGCACAGACATAAGCAAGGACGGAATGCTGGAAGGCCCGTCAATAGAACTTTACAAAAACATAATGGCAAACCATCCGGACATGCATCTGATAGCCAGTGGAGGAGTAAGCTGCCTGGATGATATATACAGACTGGATGAAGCAGGTATTCCTGCAGTGGTATTCGGGAAAGCCATATATGAAGGTAAAATCAAACTAAAGGACTTGTCCGATTTATCAAACTCTGACAAACAAGACTGATTATGCTTGCAAAAAGAATTATACCATGCCTTGACATAAAAGACGGACAGACCGTAAAAGGTACAAACTTCGTAAATCTGCGTCAGGCAGGCGACCCGGTGGAATTGGGAAAAGCTTATAGTGAACAAGGCGCAGACGAGCTTGTTTATCTTGACATCACAGCCAGCCACGAAGGAAGAAAAACATTTACAGATCTTGTGAAGCGAATAGCTGCACAGATTAACATTCCCTTCACCGTAGGCGGCGGAATAAACGAACTTAAAGATGTTGACAGATTGCTCAATGCCGGAGCTGATAAGGTATCTATAAACTCCGCAGCAATAAGAAATCCGATGCTTGTGGATGAAATAGCAAAACACTTCGGATCACAAGTTTGCGTTGTAGCCATTGATGCCAGACAGACAGCCAATGGCTGGAAATGTTATCTTAACGGTGGAAGAGTGGAAACCGAAAGATACCTTTACGAATGGGCAAAGGAAGTCAATGACCGTGGCGCAGGAGAAATCCTGTTCACAAGTATGGATCATGACGGAGTGAAAACCGGATATGCCAACGAAGCATTGGCGCATCTGAGCGAGACACTGGACATTCCTGTAATCGCCTCAGGCGGTGCCGGAAAGATGGAGCATTTCAGAGACGCATTTACTTTGGGTAAAGCAGACGCTGCACTCGCTGCAAGCGTGTTCCACTTTGGAGAGATACCTATAATGAAACTGAAAGAGTATCTTCATAAAGAAGGTATTTCCGTAAGACTTTAAATATACATGCATATTAACCGAAAAAAGATTATAGAATTATGGAATTGAATTTTGACAAAATGAACGGACTGGTTCCTGCCATCATACAAGACAACTACACTCAGAAAGTACTTATGCTGGGCTTCATGAACGAAGAAGCATACCAGAAAACAGTAGAAACAGGCAAGGTAACTTTCTTCAGCCGCACAAAGAACAGACTTTGGACCAAAGGTGAAGAAAGCGGAAACTTCCTGAACGTGGTATCTATAAAGGCCGACTGTGATAACGATACTCTCCTCATAATGGTGAACCCTGTAGGACCTGTCTGCCACCTTGGCACAGATACTTGCTGGGGAGACAAAAACGAGCAGGACATAATGTTCCTTAAAGAGCTTCAGGACTTCATCTGCAAACGACATGAAGAAATGCCTGAAAAATCATATACAACAAGTCTCTTCCAGTCGGGAGTGAACAAAATGGCACAGAAAGTGGGTGAAGAAGCCGTTGAAACTGTAATCGAAGCATGCAACGGTACTGACGAAAGACTTATTTATGAAGGAGCAGACCTCCTCTATCACCTTATAGTATTGCTTACTTCGAAAGGTTACCGTATAGAAGATCTGGCAAGAGAACTGAAAGAACGCCACAGTGAAACCTGGAAAAAACATTAATCGATGAGCGAAGCACCACTTATATCATACAGCAATGTAAGTATCTGGCAACAGGAACAGGAGATTCTGGAAAATATCAATTTCAGCATCAATCCAGGAGAGTTTGTCTATCTTATAGGTAAGGTAGGAAGCGGAAAATCCACTTTCCTGAAATCCATATATGGCGAACTTGACATAAAGGATGGTAATGCTACAGTGCTGGGTTATGACATGAAAAGTATAAAAAGAAAACATATCCCTGCACTAAGAAGAAGAATAGGTATCGTTTTTCAGGACTTCCAGCTACTTACAGACCGTACGGTAAAAGAAAATCTGGAATTTGTACTGAAAGCAACCGGATGGAAAAACAATAACGACATCCAGGCCAGAATAACAGAAGTTCTTACGCAGGTAGGGATGGAAACCAAAGGATACAAGATGCCTAACGAACTGTCCGGAGGCGAACAGCAGCGAATTGTAATAGCCAGGGCAATCCTGAACAAGCCTGAACTTATTCTGGCAGACGAACCGACAGGTAATCTTGATGTAGAAACCGGTCATCGTATTGTTGAGCTCCTCAGGGAAATATGTTCTCAAGGCTCGGCGATAATAATGACCACTCACAATATAAACTTGCTTTCGGAATACCCCGGCAAAGTATATAAATGTGAGTCGCATAAGCTGGAAGAGCAGCAGAATTCATAAAAAAATCAAACATGAACGTAAAATCGGCATAAAAACAAAAAGAAATTGATTATTATTGCTAATTTTGCATTCTGATATTTAATTATTAACAATCCATTAAAATTCGAAACGTAAAATGAAGGTTTTAAAGTTTGGAGGAACATCAGTAGGCTCTGCACAGAGAATGAAAGATGTTGCCAAATTGATTTCTGACGGCGAGCAGAAAATAGTAGTACTCTCCGCAATGTCGGGTACAACTAACACATTAGTTGAAATTTCGGATTATCTGTACAAGAAAAATCCTGAAGGTGCGAATGAAATCATCAATAAGCTGGAAGCAAAGTATAAACAGCATATAGATGAACTTTATTCTACCGAAGAATATAAACAGAAGACATTGGAATTCGTAAAGTCAGTATTTGACTATATCCGTTCATATACAAAAGACATTTTCACTTTGTTCGAAGAAAAGGTTATCCTGGCTCAGGGAGAAATCATTTCTACAAACATGGTGACAAACTACCTTTGCGAACAAGGTATCAATGCTGTTCTTTTGCCAGCATTGGAATTCATGCGTACTGACAAGAACAGCGAACCTGACCTGACTTATATCCGTGAGAAATTAGCCCTTCAACTTGAAGCAAATCCAGGATATGAAATCTATATCACTCAGGGTTATATCTGCCGAAACGCTTACGGCGAAATAGACAACTTGCAGAGAGGTGGTAGCGACTACACTGCATCTCTGATCGGTGCGGCTGTTAACGCTTCTGAAATCCAGATATGGACTGATATCGACGGTATGCACGACAATGACCCTCGTATCGTTGAGAAGACTTCTCCTGTACGTCAGTTACACTTTGAAGAAGCTGCAGAACTGGCTTACTTCGGTGCAAAGATTCTTCATCCTACATGTGTGCAGCCTGCTAAATACGCAAATATCCCAGTAAGACTGCTTAACACTATGGAGCCAAGCGCACCTGGTACACTTATCTCTAACGAAACAGAGAAAGGCAAGATTAAAGCAGTAGCAGCAAAAGACAATATCACTGCTATCAAGATCAAGTCAAGCCGTATGCTGCTTACTCACGGATTCCTCCGCAAGGTATTCGAAATATTCGAAAGCTACCAGACTGCCATCGATATGGTTTGTACTTCAGAAGTTGGAGTATCGATGTCTATCGACAATACAAAGCACCTCAACGAAATTGTTGACGACCTGAAGAAATACGGTACAGTTACTGTTGATCAGGACATGTGTATCGTATGTGTGGTAGGTGACTTGGAATGGGAAAACGTAGGTTTCGAATCTAAAGCTCTTCAGGCTATGAAAGAAGTTCCCGTTCGTATGATTTCATACGGAGGAAGCAACTACAACATCTCTTTCCTTATCCGTGAAGAAGACAAGAAACGTGCACTGCAGTCTCTGAGCGATGTTTTATTCAACAATAAATAAAACTCTATAATACAAAGGCGAATGGCTGTGGATTGATATATCCAGACCATTCGCTTTTTTTGTAAAAACAGCTACAAACGAAAATAAAAAAACAGAACACTTTATGAAAGGTACATTCCCTATCGGAAAATTCCGCGAAATGGAAACTCCATTCTATTATTATGATGCAAATCTGCTTCGCGAAACTCTTCAGACTATAAAGGATGAAAGTGGCAAATACAATAAATTCTGCGTTCATTATGCCGTTAAGGCAAATGCCAATCCTAAGGTTCTCAGTATTATCCGCGAAAGCGGACTTGGTGCCGACTGTGTAAGCGGCGGAGAAATCAAAGCGGCTATAAAGGCTGGATTTCCTCCAAGCAAAATAGTATATGCAGGAGTAGGTAAAACAGACTGGGAAATCAATCTCGGACTGGACTACGATATTTTCTGCTTCAATGTAGAATCTGTTCCTGAACTTGAAGTCATCAACGAACTTGCAGCAGCCAAAGGCAAAATTGCAAGAGTGGCTTTCCGTATCAATCCTGATGTAGGTGCACATACTCACGCCAACATCACAACAGGTCTTGCAGAAAACAAGTTCGGTATCAGCATGAACGATATGGACTATGTCATCGACCGTGCACTGGAGATGAATAATGTGAAATTTGTAGGACTTCATTTCCACATCGGTTCACAGATTCTTGATATGGGTGACTTTGTTGCTCTCTGCAACAGAGTGAACGAACTGCAGGAAAAACTGTTTGCACGTCAGATTATCGTTGAACACATCAACGTAGGTGGCGGACTTGGTATAGACTACGCTCATCCTAACCGTCAGCCGATACCTGATTTTGCAGAATACTTCAAGACATACCACAAACATCTGCGCCTTCGTCCGCAGCAGACACTGCATTTCGAACTGGGACGTGCAGTAGTTGGGCAGTGCGGTAGCCTCATCACAAAGGTTACTTACGTAAAACAGGGAACAAACAAACAGTTTGCAATCGTTGACGCAGGTATGACAGACCTTATACGTCCGGCTCTGTATCAGGCATATCACAAGATAGAAAACATAACTTCAGACGAGGCTATGGAAACATACGATGTAGTGGGTCCTATCTGCGAATCATCAGATGTTTTCGGAAAAGCTATCGACCTTAACAAAACTAAGAGAGGCGACTTGATAGCCCTTCGTTCGGCAGGAGCATACGGTGAAATAATGGCATCGGCATACAACTGCAGAACACTTCCGCAAGGATATACATCCGACGAACTTATTTAAGAAACAAAACACACAAGCTAAGGCTCCTTCATGGCTAAATAAAAACCATCGAAGGAGCCTTTTTTCTGAAATTTTGAACTACTTTTGCATGACTTTTCAGAAAACAAAATAAGATATGATAAACATAGACTATAATTCGGCTATTCTATTTTTGCAGATATTCTGCGGACTGACATTTTTAATACAGTTATACTATTTTCTTGTTCCGTACAGCAGATTATTCAAAAGCAACAAAATACAGAACAAACTTCAAGAAAACACAAACTGTCCTCCCCTATCTGTCATTATAGTTACAAAAGACTCTGCCAGCATGCTTAAAGACAACCTGCCGGCAATCCTCGAACAGGATTATCCGGAGTTCGAAGTAATCGTAGTAAACGATGAATCGGCAGGTGAAGATGAGGATATACTTAAGATTCTTGGCAGCAGATACCGTCATCTATACCGCACATTCATTCCTAAATCTGCACGATACGTCAGCAGAAAGAAACTTGGAGTGGCAATGGGTATCAAAGCCAGCAAATACGACTGGATTGTTGTGACAGAGCCTTATTGTAAACCTGAAAGCAAAGACTGGTTAAAAAGTTTGTCAAGAAACTTTGTACCGGGAACAGACATTGTACTGGGCTACTGCAATTACAGCTATGGCAAAGGAATATTCGCTAAAAGAATAATAACGGACATGCTGATGGTTTCAATGCGCTTCCTAGGAAAAGCTATCGGCGGAAATCCGTATATGGGAATAGGAAGAAATATGGCATACCGCAAGGATATATACTTGCAGCACAAAGGTTTCTACAATCAGCTTACACTGTCAAGAGGTGACGATGATTTGTTTATCAACGAAATCGCAGACAGCAGAAACACAAAAGTATGTGTAGATTCAAACAGCATAATGCGTATGCCCTTACCTAAATACAGGAAGACATGGAGAGACGACAAAATAGGATATGAAGTAACCGGAAACCATTATAAAGGAACAGCCAGAATATCAAACAGCCTGGAAACATGGTCTGCCTGGCTGTTTAATCTATCGGTAATAGTAGCTTTGTGTATTGGAATATTGAATAAAGAATGGATCTTCACCTCATGTATCTTCGCTGCATGGCTGATAAGAACAATAACAGCTATGACAGTTTTCTTCAAGACAGCAAAAGCCATGGGAGAAAAAGTTTCTGCATATCTTTTTATATATGATATTATGCGCCCACTATACAGTCTGAGCCTGAAAATAGGATATATCACCCGCCACAAGAGTGACTACATGAGAAAATAGTCACACACTTATACATTATTTATTGAACAATTCGAACGTAAACTTACAACCTACAGAGGTAAATTTTCCACGTTCATTCCCAATAAATACACCGGCATCAAATATGTGTGTACCTATACCATAGCCTATTTCGAAATAAGGATTAAGGTGAGGCATAAACAATATTCCGGCATATATTCTTTCCTTCTGAATGAAGGAAAGAAGCTTGCTGACAGGATAAAGCAATATGAACGGTGATTCATAAGTCATATTTCCACGTACATAATGGCTTGAAGCATTATACCATCTTCCATCGAGCATCTGAAAAGTACCTCCAATATCATCATTCCATCCCTGAGGAAGATTTCTGTTTGCAAAATTTACATAGTCCACAAAATACACATCCTCCTGATTCAGAAAGAATCCGCATCCTACATGATATGCAATGTTGTGAATATCCCTGACCTTGATAATTTGTTCTGCAGACAACTCCAGACGCTCATACTCACCTGAGCTTTTAAAGACCTTGATACCTCGCTCATAGTCAGCTATGAAAGTTGGATAATACGAACCCACATTAACCTTTCTGTTTCCATTCATATAATAATACATTCCAGGAGTCCATTCTATCCTCACACGTGGAGCGAAACTGTTATATTTTGAACGAACCCTTGCATCCAACTCCGGAGTGCTTTTCGTATATCTCCAATGCATTGAAAGACCCGTCCAAAGATTCAATCCGTTTATTATCTCTATATTATGTGAAAGACTTACGTATATATCCTTGAAATAATCCAAATTCAATCCGTCAAAAGAAAATGTACTGTCAGGCATAGCAGCAAGCTGATCAAGCACAACACTACTATAAATTCTGTTACCATTTCCAACATGCAATTCCAAAGCGCCGTGTTTCCTTGGATTATAAACATACTCTACGTCAGCCTTGGCGTACAGCTCCTTCTTGGTAAAATTGAAACCTATCTGGGGGGCTATCCTCAACAAACGCCCGTCATAAAACAATTTGTTATATTTATAAACCTGCCTGTATGATATACCATTGCGATGACTGTAACTAAGCAACAGAGGATTAATTATAGGCGAACAGTTAATACTTCCCACTTTGGGCAAGTCAATATCATAGGAGTTTATCAAAGCATCACCCACCTGTCCCAGGAAGACCTGACTTTTCGGCTTCTTCAGGTTCTCTATAGAATCTTTCACCCATTTTTGCCTGTCAATCATCTTCCGGTCTATTTTATCCTTATAGAGCATCTCTTCTTCATATGTAAGCGGGAAAGGCCTTATTTTTGAAAACGAATCAATATCGGTCACCAGACGTGTGGTATCACAAGTCAATGTATATGAATTCGACAGATTATATTTACTTCTGTCTTTTTTCAGATATATAATCTCTCCAAGTTCAGTGAATTTTACCTCAGTATAATCCAGCCATCCATAATACCTCATCTGCAAATGATTTTTCAAAAACTTGAAATTCATATCAATATCCATATAGCACGGGAGAAATTTCGTCTGCGGAGTATTACCCATGTTGGCCTTTATCCTGAAATCTATCAAATCATACTCTCCTTCAAAATCAAAACTGTGTACTGACCAATCATCGGCATAAAGCCACATATAACCGTCAACAAGTTTCGTACTCTTATACTTAGGCTGAACACGTATCTTACAGCAAGGCTTATTGTCTATTATCGACACACTGTCCAGCATATATTTATAATGAACTTTAGACTGGCTGTTTAACGGCGACAACACCTTATCGCCCATTAATGACGACGAATAAACATTGAACTTCATATAGTCCATGATATCAAATATCTGCCCTCTCTGGCTCCTGAAAGTAGATACCATAGCCTTTATCTTTCTGTCATAAATGGAAGGAGCAGTATATTGAAGTTCACTTATTGACTCGTGCATATAGTTACGGATACTATCCTCAAGCTTGAACATCGACGGGATATACTTTATAATCCTGTTACGGTTATGCACTGTTATAGTACCTTTCAGATACATATTTGCCTTGTAACTCTTTACCTCATTGGAATAAATGGATGCCGACGAATACATCTTACCCAAAATAGAATCAGGAACAACACGGTCTTTGGGAAATAGCGAAACGATATTCTCTGATTTCCCAAACCACGGCATCATTATACAAAAGCATATTAAAAACAGACGCACTAAATTCAACCTTGTATATTTTAGCATATACGACATAACAGAAACAAAAATAATCAAAACCCGTTGAAACTGTTATTTTTAATCGTAAAAAAACAGTTTTTTAATTTTTTATTCTTACCTTTGTGCTATATAACACGTTTTTATAACATCTATGGTAAAAAAAGAATTATCTGAGACTGAGATTGCCGAAAGTATTCCCGATTTATGGCAACCATTAACAGACGCTCAAAGAGATTATCTAGCGCAAAACTTTACAATTCAAAAGTATAAGAAAAACGAAACAATCTATTGTGAAGGGGAAACTCCTAAGCACTTAATGTGCCTGCTTAAAGGAAAAGTAAAAATCTATAAAGACGGGGTCGGCGGAAGAAGCCAGATAATAAGAGTTATCAAAGACAAAGAATACTTCGCCTACAGGGCATATTTTGCCAATGAAAATTTTGTTACTGCAGCAGCTGCATTCGAGCCTTGTACAATATGTCTTATACCAATGACATGTATAGTAAAGCTTCTGGAGGAAAATGCACAGCTTGGACTTTTCTTCATCAGACAACTTTCTATAGATTTGGGTATTTCGGATGAAAGGACAGTAAGCCTTACACAGAAACATATACGCGGAAGACTTGCAGAATCTTTGCTGTTCCTGAAAGATACATACGGAGTGGAAGAAGACCAATGTACACTTAGTATATACCTCTCACGCGAAGACTTGGCAAACTTGTCGAATATGACAACATCGAACGCAATACGTACGCTTTCAAACTTTGCCTCAGAAAAACTTATAATAATTGACGGAAGAAAGATAAAACTTATCGACGAAGAAAAGCTGAAAAAAATCAGCAAGATAGGTTAATCCCACCAAAAGATGATATATAAAACGAAATGTCCGATACAAAGTAATAACTATTGTATCGGACATTTCGTTTTATATCACTTTTATTATTCATATCTGATGGAACGCGCAGGATGAATTCTGCTTATAAGATAAGATGGGCCCACGAGCATCAATACAGATACAATCAATGTAAATAGATTAAGCAAAATATAAATCAGAACATTCAGCTCAATAGGCACAGAGCTTACATAATATACAGACGGATCAAGCTTCACCGGTTCGAAGAAATACTGTATCAGACAAAGTGAGAGTCCAATCACATTTCCCCACAACATTCCCCTGCCTATCAGGAACACTGAGAACGAAAGGAATATCTTCCTTATGGAATTATTGTCCGCCCCCATAGCTTTCAGCACACCAATCATGTTGGTACGTTCAAGTATTATTATCAGCAAACCTGAAATCATGGTAAAACCTGCCACTCCGGTCATAAGTATCAATATCACCCAGACATTGAGATCAAGCAAATCGAGCCATGCAAATATCTGTGGATTTGCCTCAACTATGGTACGCGAGAAATAGTTCTGTCCGTATTTATCAGAGGATTCAAATAATCCGGTACGAATATCATCATTCACAGCATCAATACGCGAATAGTCATCCACATTTATTTCTATACCGCTCACCTGGTCAGCTTCCCATTTATTGAGACGGTTCACTGTATAAATGTCTGTCAGCAGGAAATAATCATCAAAAGCCGAGAAATTTGTCTGGTAAATAGCCGAAACAGTCAACCTTCGTGCACGTACGTTATCATCAACATAATAAGTATAAATCCTGTCACCGGTCTTAATATTCAGCTTGTCGGCTATAGATTTGGAGATTATCACACTATTGGTGGCAACAGTATCTGTAAAAACCGGTATCTCTCCTTCAACGATATGTTCACGGATATAACTCAGGTCATACTCCTGCCCCACTCCTTTCACCACCATACCCTGGAAATTGTCTGATGTCATTATCATACCCGGTTTGACCGAATACCGCTGTACATGAGTTATATCAGGCTTTTGGGACAACACCTCCATCAGGCTGTCGCTTGCCTGAATAGGAGCCGTCATATAAAGCTGCGCATCGTCAAGGCTGGTTATGATAACATCAGAAGCAAGTCCTACCACCTTGTCGCGCACCTGATTTTTGAAGCCGATAACCACTGCCACCGAGACAATCATCACGGCAAGACCAATAGAAATGCCGGCCATAGCAATGCGCACAGCCGGCTTTGATACCTCTTTGTTTCCGTCGTTATTCTTGTAGATACGACGGGCAATGAACAATTTCCAATTCATATTTTATTCGTCAACTCTTCCCGGATATGCCTCCAGTGCCTTTCTCAGAACGAAAAGCGAACGAACCAAATCTTCTTTCTTCAACACATAAGCCAGTCGGACTTCATTCTTTCCGGCTCCCAGTGTAGTATAGAAACCGCTTGCAGGGGCAAGCATAACTGTTTCACCCTCATATTCGAATTCAGACAGACACCATGCGCAGAACTTCTCACTATCGTCAACAGGAAGTTTAGCTACAGTATAGAAAGCACCCATAGGTATAGGTGAATATACACCTGGGATTCTGTTCAGTCCGTCTATCAGACATTTTCTGCGCTCGACATACTCGTCATAAGTCTCACGTGAGTATTCTTCAGGCTCGTCAAGGGAAGCCTCGGCAGCAATCTGACCAATCAATGGAGGACTAAGCCTTGCCTGACAGAATTTCATCACAGCCTTACGTACATCAGGATTCTTGGTAATGAGGGCACCGATACGGATACCGCATTCAGAATACCTCTTCGATACAGAATCTATCAAGACCACATTCTGTTCAATACCCTGAAGATGGCATGCAGATATATAAGGTGAACCTGTATAGATAAACTCCCTATAGACTTCGTCCGAGAACAGGAACAGGTCATACTTCTTCACCAAATCGCGTATCTGGTTCATCTCCCTGCGTGTATAAAGATATCCGGTCGGATTATTAGGATTACATATAAGGATACCTTTCGTACGTTCGTTTATGAGTTCCTCGAACTTTTCTACCTTAGGCAATGAAAATCCTTCCTCAATGGTAGTTGTTACGGTTCTGATAATAGCACCGGCTGAAATTGCAAAAGCCATATAGTTGGCGTATGCAGGTTCAGGAACTATAATTTCGTCACCCGGATTAAGGCAACTCATGAAAGCGAACAACACGGCTTCCGATCCACCTGTGGTGATGATAATGTCGTCAGCAGTAAGATTTATGTCGTATTTTTTATAATAACCTACCAGTTTTTCACGATAGCTCCTATATCCCTGGCTCGGACTGTATTCCAGAACAGTACGGTCAATGTTACGAATTGCCTCAAGGGCCGCTCTTGGAGTAGGCAGGTCAGGCTGACCTATATTCAAGTGATACACATGAATACCTCTTTCTTTCGCAGCTTCGGCCAATGGTGCCAATTTTCTGATTGGCGATTCTGGCATTTCGTTTCCTCTAATGGATATTTGTGGCATAATTTATTATGTTATATAAAATTTTGACTGCAAATATAAACTGATTAGCTAAATAAAACAACTAACCGACAAGAAAGTTTTGTCCGTTTTCGTACACCGTTAACAAATAAATACTATCTTTGTCAAACTAAATTATACGTACTATTTAATTTAAAAAAGTAAAAAGACATGATGCATAATTGGTTTGAATGCAAAATCAGATACGAAAAAGTAGCGGAAAACGGTATGAACAAAAAGGTGACAGAGCCTTATCTGGTAGATGCCTTGAGTTTTACTGAAGCTGAATCAAGAATAATAGAAGAAATAACACCATTCATAAGCGGTGAATTCACTGTCTCAGACATAAAGAGAGCCAACTACAGCGAACTCTTTTTCTGTGAAGACGATGAAGCCGACAAATGGTTCAAATGTAAATTATATTTCATCACTCTTGACGAAAAGAGTGGAGCAGAAAAGAAAACAGCAACAAACGTACTTGTACAGGCTGCCGATCTGAAGGATTCAATCAAGAAACTTGACGAAGGCATGAAAGGAACAATGGCAGACTATGTCATAGCATCTGTAGCCGAAACAGCTATCATGGACGTGTATCCATATTCAGCAGAGCCTGACGTGAAACCTGAGTTTCCGGATGCAGCAAACAGATAAGGAGAAAACCAATCATGGATATAAAAGCAATATTGAGTGAGATAAAGGCAGAGTTGCCACAAACCACGCAACTCGTAGCAGTATCGAAATTCCATCCGGCAGAAGCCATAAAAGAAGCTTATGATGCAGGACAGAGAATTTTCGGAGAAAGCAAGGTACAGGAGTTGGAGGAAAAGCACACCATCCTTCCGAAAGACATTGAATGGCATTTCATAGGTCACTTGCAGACAAACAAAGTGAAATACATTGCACCATATATATCTATGATTCATGCCGTAGATTCATACAAGCTGCTGGCAGAAATAAACAAGCAGGCGGCAAAAGCAGGCAGGATTATACCTTGCCTGCTTGAAATACACATTGCGCAGGAGGAAACAAAATTCGGATTCACTCCCGAAGAATGCAAAGAAATGCTCAAAGATGGCAGCTGGAAAGAACTGAAGAATGTATGCATAAGCGGAATAATGGGTATGGCAACAAATACCGATGATGACGCAATGATAGAAAGCGAATTCACCAAGCTTGCCGCATACTTCAACGAGCTGAAGTCAACAGTTTTCAAGGACTGCGACTCATTCAGAGAACTGTCAATGGGAATGTCGGACGACTATCATCTGGCAATAAAGCATGGCAGCACACTTGTAAGAATCGGAAGTAAAATTTTTGGAATAAGAAACTATTAAAATCATATTTATTATGACACAATTATCAACAACTTTTGCAGGATTAAAACTTAAAAATCCTGTTATCGTAAGCAGTTCAGGTTTAACTAACAGCGTAGAGAAAATCAAAAAACTGGAAGCTGCAGGTGCAGGTGCCGTTGTTCTGAAATCAGTATTCGAAGAACAGATAAACATACATGCAGGACAGATGAGTGGATACGGAGCTCCTGAAGCCGACGATTATCTTAATGCATATGTACGTTCGAATGCGTTAAACGAACACATCGAACTCATTAAAGAAGCCAAGAAATCTTGCAGCATACCTGTAATAGCAAGCATCAACTGCTACTCGACAAGCGAATGGACAGACTTTGCAAAGCATATGGAAGAAGCAGGTGCAGACGCACTTGAAATCAATATCCTTTCATTGCAGTCAGAAAAAGACTATACATACGGAAGCTTCGAACAGCTGCACATCGATGTATTGAAAAACATCAAGAAAGCTGTAAACATTCCTGTGATAATGAAACTGGGCAGCAACCTTACTAACCCTGTAGCACTCATCAATCAGCTTTATGCCAACGGAGCCGCAGCAGTAGTATTGTTCAACCGTTTCTACCAGCCTGACATCAACATTGACACAATGACTTTCACAAGCACTAACGTGATGAGTGAATCAAATGAACTTGCTGAAAAAATCAGATGGACAGCTATAGCTTCTGCATCAGTTCCACAGATAGATTACGCTATCTCAGGTGGTGTTCACTGCGGTAAAGGTGTAATCAAATCAATTCTTGCCGGAGCAAGCGCCGTAGAAGTATGCAGCGCAATCTACAAGTACGGCGAAAAGGAAATAGCTGAAATGCTTAGAGAGCTTACTTCATGGATGGAATCAAAAGGCTACGAAAACATTGAAAGCATGAAAGGCATCATGAACGCTAAAGCTGCAGGAAGCGTAAACCCATTCGAAAGAACACAGTTCATGAAATACTACAGCAACCACGAATAATGTAAATATACAAGCTTGATATAACACGAAAAGGTGTTCCCGATAATAGTTAAAAAACATTATAAAAACTATTATTCGAGAACACCTTTCATTTTATTACGTTTTATTGACAAATAATTGGAATAGTAATAACTAAATTGTATATTTGCACTACACACTGAATTTTGTGCACAATCAAATAATCAATTATGGAAAAAAGTTTTATAGCTTTCATCGAAGAAAGTATCAAGAAAAATTGGGATCTTGATGCTCTGACAGACTATAAAGGCGCCACACTCCAATATAAGGACGTAGCCAGAAAAATCGAAAAACTTCATATTCTTTTAGAAGAAAGCGGTGTCAAACCGGGTGACAAAGTAGCCCTGTGTGGTAGAAACAGCTCGCACTGGGGAGTAGCATTTCTGGCTATTCTTACATATGGTGCTGTCGCAGTACCTATTCTTCACGAATTCAAGCCGGACAATGTACACAATATAGTAAATCACTCTGACGCACGCATCTTGTTTGTGGGCGATATGGCATGGGAAAACCTCAATGAAGCAGAAATGCCGTCACTCGAAGGTATCATACTTATGACAGACTTCACTCTGCTGGTATGCAGAAGCGAAAAGCTCCTTTATGCCAGAGAACATCTTAATGAAATGTTCGGTAAGAAATTCCCTAAGAACTTCCGACGCGAACATGTGTCATACCGTCGCGACAATCCTGAAGAACTTGCAATCATAAACTACACTTCAGGTACAACAAGTTTCTCTAAGGGAGTAATGCTTCCATACAGATCATTGTGGTCTAACACACAGTTTGCATTCGAAGTACTGTCACTCAAACCAGGCGACAGAGTAATATCAATACTTCCTATGGCGCACATGTACGGTCTGGCATTCGAATTCATATACGAAATGTGTACAGGATGCCACGTATATTTCCTTACACGTATGCCTAGTCCGAAAATCATATTCCAGGCATTTGCAGATGTCAAACCGAACATTGTAATATCAGTTCCTCTGATTATTGAAAAAATAATCAAGAAAAATGTACTTCCTAAACTGGAAACCCTCAAGATGAAAATACTGCTCAAAGTACCTATCATCAACGACAAGATAAAAGCTACTGTCAGAGAGCACATGGTACAGGCCTTCGGAGGAAATTTCTACGAAGTAATCATTGGAGGTGCAGCATTCAATCAGGATGTGGAAAAACTGCTCAAGAGTATAGAGTTCCCATACACGGTAGGCTACGGAATGACTGAATGCGGTCCTATAATCTGTTACGAAGACTGGCAGCGTTTCAAACCGGGCTCATGCGGTAAAGCCGCTCCGCGTATGGAAGTAAAGATAGACAGTCCCGATCCTGAAAACATTGTAGGTGAAATCATTACCCGAGGTGATAACTTGATGCTTGGATATTACAAGAATCCGGAAGCCACAGCCCAAGCAATAGATAAAGACGGTTGGCTTCACACCGGCGACCTTGGAATAATGGACAAGGATGGCAATATCACAATAAAGGGAAGAAGCAAAAACATGCTTCTGGGACCTTCAGGACAGAACATATATCCTGAAGAAATAGAGGATAAACTTAACAATATGCCATTCGTGTGCGAAAGCATTATCATACAACAGGAAGACCATAAGCTGGCTGCTCTGATATACCCTGATTTCGATGAAGCCTATTCACACGGAATGAGCAATGCAGATATAGAAAAAGCAATGGAAGAAAACCGTACAACACTCAACTCCGAACTTCCGGCTTATTCACAGATTGCACGAGTTAAGATTTACCCTGAAGAATTCGAGAAGACCCCTAAGAAGAGTATAAAACGATTCTTGTATCAAGACGTTAAATAATAAATGAAAAAACACTCTACAAATATCAGAATGTTCCTGTCAGCTATAATCCTGACAGGAACAATGTTATCCCCGATATATGCTCAAGAATACGGCTTAAAGAAGGGAAGGAATATTTCCTTGAGCATAAACAGCCACAAACCCGATACACGCAAGACATATTTCAATCTTGGCTTGTTCAGTAATTACCAGAATCTTAACGGAACCAGCATCAATGTCATCTCCGATGTAGTACACCAAAGATCATCAGGACTCCAGTTGTCAGGATTTGTAAACATCGTAGGCAACAGAAGTTCCGGAATGCAGGTGGCTGGTTTGGCCAATATATCCGGAATAAAATCTCACGGACTAAGAATTGGAGGACTATTCAACATCAGCGGACGATCAACATTCGGTGCCCAGATTTCCGGTATAGGTAACCTGGCAGGCAACAATCAGAAAGGTCTCATGATTACCGGACTCATGAATATGGGCTCAGTAGATATGAAAGGTCTTATGATATCAGGCCTTGCCAATATAGCAGGAAACGAGCATAAGGGAATTGGTATAGGCGGTCTTACCAATGTAAGTGGTGGAGACATGCGGGGAGCACAGATTTCATCATTGATGAACATAGCCGGAAACAGTAATAAAGGTTTACAGTTTGCGGCACTGAGCAACGTGAGTGTAATTAATCAGGGAGTACAGATCGGTGCTATTGCCAACTACTCCGGTGATAACAAAGGATTGCAATTGAGTATAGCCAATGTAAGCAATAAATGCAGCAAAGGTGTACAGATAGGAATATTGAATATAAACGGCGACAGTTGCGCACGTCAGGTAGGTATAATCAATATAAAACCACAGACACGTACACAACTCATAATATCCGGCGGCAATCTGAATAAAGCCAATGTTGCCGTAAGATTCAAAAACAAAATGATTTACACACAGCTGGAAGCCGGAATGATACTTGGTGAACTTACCGACAAAGCTTCTGTGGCAGGTACATACAGAACAGGTCTTGCATTTCCGCTAATAAAAAACAGACTTCACCTGAATACCGACATAGGATATAGCCATATTGAAACACTTGGCAATACCAATGTACCAAACAGGTTATATTCAATTCAGCCGAGAATAGGACTGGAATACAATCCTCTGAAGAGATTGGGAGTTTTCATTGCCGGTGGTTATTCATGGACAAGAACATATAAGAATAACCAGGCATACTCAAAAAATCCAACTGTTGAAGCAGGTCTGGTAATCTTCTAACAAATCATTTTATAAAAAATCAAAACGGCATTCAAGCCTTTTTCATAGCCGAAAAAAAAACGTGCGCACGTTCAAAGTAAAATGTGCGCACGTTTTGTATTGAATGTGCGCACGTTTAAAATGAAATGTGCGCACGTTTTATTTTTATCTATAAATATAAATGAAGTGTACTGAATTTGGTTGTCAGTTTGTGTTGTAACTCCTGACCAAGTTGACTGGTTAAACATTATATTCCTAACAAGGTTGTCAGTTATGCAAAAGTACAACAAA
>NZ_JACJLE010000081.1 GCF_016901995.1 Bacteroides caecigallinarum
TTGTTGTACTTTTGCATAACTGACAACCTTGTTAGGAATATAATGTTTAACCAGTCAACTTGGTCAGGAGTTACAACACAAACTGACAACCAAATTCAGTACACTTCAGACGCAATCAGAGCAGAAGAAAAAGAAGAGTCAAACGTCATCATATTCGTCGATAATTTTTTATATAAAACTAAAAAGGCTATATTCCAATCCTTAACCATAGGATATGAAATATAGCCTTTATTATTTATTTCTCTGTTTATTATTTTGCGAAGCTTACGGCGCGTGTTTCTCTTATCACGGTAATCTTTACCTGACCCGGATAAGTCATTTCGTCCTGTATCTTCTTGGCGATTTCTGTTGACAGGCTTTCTGTCTGCTTGTCGTCAATCTTGTCTGCACCTACTATTACGCGCAACTCGCGACCAGCCTGGATAGCATATGTCTTGGTTACACCAGGATAAGACATTGCAAGCTGTTCAAGGTCGTTCAGACGTTTGATATATGCTTCAACAATTTCGCGGCGGGCACCAGGACGCGCACCTGAGATAGCGTCGCACACCTGTACGATAGGAGCCAGCAAGCTGTTCATTTCCACTTCGTCGTGGTGAGCACCGATAGCGTTGCAGATATCAGGTTTTTCCTTGTATTTCTCAGCCAGTTTCATACCGAGCAATGCGTGTGGCAATTCAGGTTCTTCATCAGGCACCTTACCTATATCGTGAAGCAATCCGGCACGTTTTGCTTTCTTAGGATTCAATCCAAGTTCAGAAGCCATCACAGCACAGAGGTTAGCTGTTTCGCGTGCGTGTTGCAGCAGGTTCTGTCCGTATGATGAACGGTATTTCATCTTACCGATGATACGGATAAGTTCAGGATGCAGACCGTGGATACCAAGGTCGATAGTGGTACGTTTACCTGTTTCGATGATTTCTTCTTCCACCTGCTTGCGTACCTTGGCAACGACTTCTTCGATACGTGCCGGGTGGATACGTCCGTCAGTAACAAGCTGATGAAGCGCAAGGCGGGCGATTTCGCGGCGAACAGGGTCGAAAGCAGAAAGTACGATAGCTTCAGGAGTATCGTCAACTACTATTTCCACTCCGGTAGCAGCTTCAAGGGCACGTATGTTACGTCCTTCACGTCCGATGATACGTCCTTTGATTTCGTCCGATTCGATATGGAATACAGTTACAGAGTTTTCGATTGCGGTTTCAGTAGCTACTCTCTGTATAGACTGTATCACGATACGCTTAGCTTCGCGGTTAGCAGTAAGTTTAGCGTCGTCCATAATGTCGTTGATGTAAGACTGAGCCTGAGTCTTGGCTTCATCCTTGAGCGATTCAATCAGTCTTTCTTTTGCGTCCTCTGCAGACAATCCTGAGATAGCCTCAAGCTTTTCACGTTCCTGTGACTGCAGGTGGTCAAGTTCTTCTTTCTTCTTCTCGATAATTACCAGCTGTGCGTCAAGATTTTCCTTGATGGCTTCTGTTTCGTTACGTTTGCGCTGAAGTTCTTCATTCTTCTGGTTCAACACCATTTCGCGCTGTTTCAACTTGTTTTCTGCCTGCTGTATTTTCTGGTTGCGGGCAGCCACTTCCTTTTCAAGGTCGGCTTTCTTGTTCAGGAACTTCTCCTTTACTTCCAGGAGTTTGTTTTTCTTGATTACTTCGGCTTCCGTTTCAGCCTCTTTAATGATATTATCATATCTCGATTTCAGACCATATCTGAAAAAGCTATATGAAAGAGCTCCTCCTACCAGGAAGGCTACAACTGTTAGTATTACTGTTGTCAACATCTATAATTTAAGTTTAAAATATAAATAAAAACGCACAAGCTTCAGGAGTTTATCCTGTAAACTTGTGCGTGAATTTCCTTACTCGTTTCCCAAACAACTACTTTTATTTGCTGTCCTTTATGTAACCATCCAACAGGTTTTCCAGTTGTTCAATCTTTTCTTTATATGGTGTCATATCCACCGAATCCTTTATTTTTGCATTTTCGTATGCCAGTTCCAGTGCCACCATAGTCCAGTGTTTCATGGTTCCGAAATCCGGATATAGACTGCGGTATTTGTTCAGTTTATTGTCAATCATTTTGGCAGCTTCACGGTAGAAAATCTCTTCTTCACGATTAATCACCAGCGGATACCGTTCTCTGTCAATCTGTAAGTGTATTTTCAGTTTGTCGTCCATATATTATATGTTTCACTGCCTTTTCTTTCCTCTATTTGTTCAGTAAAGCAATACATTTATCGACCTCACGCACCAGCCTCGTAAGTCTTTGTTTCGTGTCTCTGATTTCATCATCATTTACACTTATCATACGGGCCATTTTCAGGTTCGCATATCTGGTTTCAAGTTCTTTAATCTTACTTAACAAGACCTGTATTTCAGAATCTTTGTCGGCTATGGATTGCTTTAAAATGGCATTTTCTTTTTTCTCTTCATCATATAAAAAAAGGACATGCCTTAGCTTTCCTTCGAAACTGTTTAGTAGATTTTTGTCCTCTTCTGTCATCTATGCTACATGTTTTCTATGACAAATATAGTATATAACTTCGATATATGAAAATTTTTTTCTCATTTTGTATATTTATTTTGTTATTCAGCTTGTCTGTATAATGGAATTTGCCATAAATCTTAAAGTTTGATAACCTTTTGCAAAAGCTTTTCAAACAGTTTTAAATTTTGCTTCAGATGTTTATGATATATTGAAAAAGTGTATTTTTGTATGTCTATTAAAAATATGATGAGAAATGAAAAGTAATCCAATGGAGTGCTTGTATTGTCAGAATAACGATACATTGCACAGTTTAATGATTGAAATAGCGAAACTAAGTGTTTCCAGAGTGTTCCTCTTCAAGGAACAGACTTACAGAGGACGTTGTCTGGTAGCTTACAACGGACATGTTGATGATCTTAATCTTTTGAGTGATGAAGAAAGAAACGCTTTCATGGCAGATGTTGCACGCGTAACGAGAGCAATGCAGAAAGTGTTCAGTCCTGCCAAGATAAATTACGGCGCATACTCCGATACTTTGGAGCATTTACACTTCCATCTTGTTCCTAAATATGTTGATGGTCCTGATTTTGGCGGTGTGTTCCGCATGAACCCTAAGGAAGTATATTTGTCTGATGAAGAGTATGCTTCGATGATTGAAAAGATAAAGAAAGAACTTTAATATATTTATTAGTTTAACCCGGTTTCCATTCTGTTGTTCAGGTGCGGAACCGGGTTATAATTTTAATGAGCAATCTCCTTATACGTGCTGGTCTGTCGCTTTGTAAGTGAAAAGTTCTATTATTTGTCAAAATGCTTACGTTTTTTTATTTGTTATATATCATTGCTGTTTCCGAAAAATATTATTCTAGAAGGTAAGTGTTAATCCTTATTGTATTACGTGTTCTTTTGTTTATGTAAAAGATTATACAGTGTATTTATACATGTTATTTTGTTATATGTTGTATATCCTTGGCTTAAATTTTTATTGATGGATAATATCTTTCTTCTGAATATTTAAATCTTGGAAGGGTAGAAAAGCAAAATGTCAAAATGTAAATTATGTCTTTGTTATTGTTTAGTTGTGGGTCTCACTTTAATGTATTATTTTTGTTTATACATGTTTGAACAATTGATATAAACGTAACTTTGTAAATATATCAAAGGAAATTATGGCTAAAAATACAGATAAACAAGCAATTGAAAACATGTCGGATAACTTTCGTGGTTATGCGGCATTGCTTCGCAAAATCAAGCAACGGGTACTGATAGCCCAGCAAAGGGCGATTTATGCTGCCAATGAAGAAATGCTCAGGATGTATTGGGATATTGGCGGCATGTTGCAGCAAAGCCAGGATGCAGACGGTTGGGGCAAGAAAACTTTGCAACGGCTGTCAGCGGACTTGAAGAACGATTATTCCGAAATAAAAGGATTTACTGTACGTAACATGCAATATATGGTGCAGTTTTTTAATGAGTATAATCAGGAACTTACGATGATAAAAAGGGCAGTTTCCCCAATTGCGAAATCGCTGATTTCGCAATTGGATGAATATAATTTCACCCTACCTTTCAAGCATTTGGATTGGACGCACAATCTTGTATTGATAAAGCAGGTCAAAGATATTCGTGCACGCTATTGGTATATGGTGCAGAGCATTACCAATCACTGGACAACACGCTATCTGCAAGAAGCCATCAAACTTGACGATTACAACAAGCACGGAGCGTTGGCTAACAATTTCACGGAAACCCTGCCTGTTCCGGAAGCAGATGATGTGAAATCAATGCTCAAAGACCCATATATATTTGATATGCTGACTTTTACAGAGCAATACAATGAGCGTGACGTGGAAATCGGCTTGGTGAAGCATGTGGAGAAATTCCTTGTAGAAATGGGGGCAGGCTTTGCTTTCATGGGACGACAGTATCATATAGAGGTGTCTGGCGATGATTATTATATTGACATATTGATGTATAATACCTTTCTGCACCGCTATTTGGTGATTGAATTGAAAGATACGGAGTTTATACCGGAGTATATCGGCAAACTGAATTTCTACTGCTCTGCCGTAGATGATATTCTTTGCCGAGAGGGGGACAACCGGACTATCGGACTGTTGCTTTGCAAGAGCAAAGACCGTATCAAGGCAGAATATGCATTGCGTGATATTCAGAAGCCTATCGGAATTTCCGATTATGAATTAGGGCAAGCTCTACCGAAAGATTTCCGAGGTAGTTTGCCTACTATTGAAGAAATTGAGAAAGAATTAGAATCTGACATGTGATGAACAGATTTTGATTCTATCATTGTATCGTCTGCGGGAGATAAGATTGGGAATTTAGATCCTATATTTCTGTAGCTTTGCAAATTAATTCCACTAACGGTATGAAAACAGGAAATTTATTCAAAATACTTTTATTAATAATCTTTGCAACGACAATAAATTCAAATTATGAGACTCTTATACCTTTTTATCTTAATCTCTACTTCTTTTATTAGCTGTAAAACATCCAAAAGGAGTGCTGCTGGTATCATAGGAGGTGCAGACGGGCCTACCGGTGTTTATGTGACAAATAATGCTGACCAGGCATTGTCACATAGAGAAAATGGCTGGTATCATGTATTAAGTACAGACAGCTTATCTGTTAAGCCAATCATAACTGTAAAAGATATGGTTGGGTTAAAACTTGAAAAAGACTATTACGGCAAATATGCCATTAGCGGACGAATAAGCAAGCATAAGATCAACAAGTGGGCCGATGAGACTGAAAGTGCAATCGGGAAACAAATTGCATTCGTATATAACGACTCCATCATTTCAGATCCACAGGTTAATGGCAGGATAGAAAGCGGTGCATTCATGATAACGTCCCAAACAGACCAGAAACTGCCTGAAATCTATAAAGGAATAATGAAAGAGAAATCAGACTCGATTGAAGTCATTTTCGATGGCTGGGAAAAAGATTCTCTATACTATGAATTGTCCCCTGAAGAAAGAGATTCTGTAAACATGGGTATAGATTATTGGGAGGCGAAGGCATGGGTAGATATGTCTTCAAAGCCTGATGAGCACTATTGGTACAGCATAGAGGATTCTTCAGAGTATGTAAGACTGGAAAAGGCACTGGAGGATGAGCTTGAGAAAACGGGCTACAGTAGCAAAGCTTCGGACTATATGAAATCTGATGCCTACAAAGCCTACAAACAATACCTGCACGAGAACAAAGACTATATAAACCTGATGTTCCAAGGTTTTCTGTTCAATAATCTGAAGGGACTGCATGGCTATCTGGTTGATGACATAATACAATCCAAGTATTCTTCTGCGCCAAGTATAAGAAGCTATATTGACAAAACAGACAATGTGGATGACGAGAAGTTTGCCGTATATGAATGGCAAAGGAAGGTTTGGTTTCTGATGAACACTACACAAGAAAACAATACAGTAATGTCTGACGACCAGAAAGCAAGGAAAAGAATTGATAAGATGATGGAGAAGGCAAACAGATATAGAGAATCAATTACTGATACTACATATCTACAAACTACTGTCGAAATGTCGTATTCTGCCATAGACGCATTGAATACTGACGGTTATAATGACGATTATATATATAATCAGGTGATATATCTCGCAGCCCTAGACAGAGCAAGAAAATATCTGTCGGAACAGGATGGAAAACTTGTATGCCCATTGTCTTCACACGAAGATATAAATGTACGAAAGGACTTGTATGAGTTTATTATAGATTTATTCCGGCAATGGAATGAAATGCTTGACTCAGGAAACTTCAAAATTATCAAAGACGAAAAAGGGTTGCTGACAGTTGCTCATAAAAATTATGGAAATAAATAAGATTATCAACGATATTTTTAAGATAGTTCTGAATATCATCCTTATAACTATAGCTGTATCAATTTTAATCAACATATTTACATGTGAATTTACCTTAATAGGTATATTTTACCGATTATTGATAGTTGGCTTGTGCGTATTTACTATATTCAATAAGAAGTACAGGTACGTTGGTGCTTCTTTACTGTTGTTGCTGATATTTATTGCATATATATTTCATTAACTTAACATACTTGGTTGAAGGAAGCCGTCTCTACTTTTCTTCAGAAAGTGTGCGCAAACTCCGTATGCAGCACAGCTTCTGTACGGAGATAGCAGTTTTTGCCTATACCAGCCGTTTCCGTCTGGATCTTCCGAAGTGTTGTATTAACCACAAGAACGGTCACAGCATTATTAAGGTTGCTGTCCGGGGTACTACAGACAAGTCTTAGTACCTTAAATGCGAACACATCAGTAAGCAGTACACCGCTAACCTCGATGATGTCATCCTCGTGAAGTAAACTATTAAAATATTCAGATTATTCGATAATTTATTGATATATTTCTGTGTTTTTTCAGTTTTTTCAGCTTATTTCAATATTATAGTCTATATTTGTAACAATTTAGTAGATATTTTAAGACCAAAGAAGTTTATATTTTTCTGTTTCAACTATTTGTAACATAACGAATATGAATTTATCTTATGATTATTACTAATATTATAAGATATTTTTTTGTTCAACAAACAGGAAAGACAGTAATATAAAGTGAATCTAATTATGGAATCATAAATTTTAATATGAATATAAAAATGAGAAGTTTTACAATTAAAAAATGTTTTGTCTTGTTGCTTTTGATAATATCAAGTAACATTTCTGTTGCGCAAGATTGCCTTGACAGCGAATCTTATTATCAATACATTAAAAATAATGGGCAACCACATTTGGAATATGTACTTGATAAAATACGTTCACATTCAGTTGTTGCATTAGGGGAAGATCATTGGATAGATGCTCACCCTCAATTCTTGTGCGAACTGATAACTGCTTCAGCAAAAGATTCAACGGCGAATATTGATGCGGTGGCAGTTGAGTTTGGATCCGAAAGGTATCAGTATCTTGCAGATAGCTTGATAAAATCCCCAGTTTACAGAGAAGATCTGGTTTTTAAGATTTTGCAATATACACCTGATGATTTGGGTAATCCATATAAAGAATATGCAGATGTTTTCAAATCTATATGGGAAAATAATCAAAAGAAACCTGAAAATCTCCGAACACGTATCCTTTTAGTGGATCCGGCGTATATACAAGATTATTTTGACGGAAAGGACTATGTATATACGGGTTCACGGGATGATAATATGTTTGATATCATAAGAAATTATATCATTAAACGATCACACATAGTATTTTATGCTGGAGCTTCACATACCTTAGCACGTATAAATGGTACACGCCAAGGGGATTACTATTACAATTGGCCTTCAGCCGGCTTTTTACTCAAAAGCTGTTATCCTCAAGATGTATTCATCATCAATTTATGGGGTGGGCAAATGGGAAACAGAGGCTATATAGAGAACAGTCAGACTCGGTGGAATCTTATAGCTGACGGTGTAATGGATAAAGCCTTTCAGAAATATGGTAATAAACCTGTTGGATTTGATTTAAAAGATGATTTTCCTCTATTAAGGACAGAAACATATTTCGCTAATCCTACTATAAAACTGTCAAGTTATGGCGAGAATGGTTCGCCTTACACAAAAGAACAAAGGCTTAGTGATATATGTGATGGAATTGTATTTGTCAAGCCTGTATCAGAATTTAATGGAATACACCTGATAAATATTTATGACAACGAATTCATAGAAAAAGTAAATAATAGAACGAAAGGAACTTGTAAAACAGCAGAGGATATTTTAAGGAAAGTAAAAGAATGGCATCCTATTCTTCAATTTTAATGCAACCAAAATAAATGAAGCCTCCGGCGTGGTAACTCTCTTGGAGCTTCGTGCATTTGCACATACATTAGGGATTGCAGGATAAAGCCCACAGCAAAGAGAGAACTTGCAACGAAAGCCCCGACTCATAAGGGGAATGTTCATTTACGGGAATAGGTGCCGGAGACAGCCAACAATATCAATTTCATTTATAAACATCATAAAGCATATAGAGGTAGTTATCCACACCTTTATATGCTTTTTTCTTTTGGTTCCTGTTTTGATTTTGTCATATATATTTATTGGTCTCAGGCTTTTCTTCATGAGCTGAAATGAATCTTCAACTGCTATTTCATTTTCAGTACACCGCCAACCTTGATGATGTCATCCTCGTAAAGTGAACTTTTTTAGTAATACACCTCTTATAATGTTATAAATAGCTGAATATTAGAC
>NZ_JACJLE010000082.1 GCF_016901995.1 Bacteroides caecigallinarum
GATAATACAGTTAAGATTCAAGAAGATTTAAGGAAATGGATAAAGTCTAATAAGGAAGAATTAGAAGGAATAGCTCATTATGATAATGTTGATGAAAAAGGTGTTTTTCATGATGGGGATATAGCAAATACTGTGTTTGGAGGATATAAGTATGATGTAATTCATCCAATTACAGGTAAGGCTTGTAAGATACCAGAGAAAGGTTTTCGATATCCAGAATCAACAATGATGGAAATGATAGAGTCAGGTGACATTATGTTTGGAGTTGATGAAACAACATTAATTAAGCCTAAGAAAAGATTAGAAAACGCAAAAGATTTATTAAGGTCTATTATTTATGAGGATGGACGTTCCTCAACAAAACAGTTTGAATCTTTAATGTCTAGGGATATATTTCAGAATCCTAAATCTGTAAATGTACTTTCGAGGCTTATGGATTTTACTGTTGCAGATGGTGATATTGTTATTGATTTTTTCTCAGGTAGTGGTTCTACTGCTGAGGCTACTATGAATTTGTATAATAAGGTGAAAAAGAATATAAAATTTATATTGGTGCAAATTCCAGAGGATTTAAATGTTTCTATATTAACAGCATCATCTCGAGCTAAGCAAACATTAAAGAACGCTATAAAATTCTTAGATTCTATTAATAAACCTCATACTGTTTGTGAAATAGGCAAAGAACGTATCCGAAGAGCTGGTAAAAAAATAAAAGATGATGAATTGGATAAGTTAAATGAAGAATTAAATTATTTGGTTTCGCAAAGAGCTTTGGTAGATAATGACTTCTGGTGTAATTCTAATGAACTTGAAAATAAAATTAAAGAATTAGGAGATAAAATAAAAGATTTGCAGCGTCTTGACACCGGTTTCCGTGTCCTAAAACTTGACAGCAGCAATATGAACGATGTATATTATACACCGGAAGAATTCAGCTTGAACACTCTTTTCAGCGAAAACGTAAAAGAGAACAGAACTGCCGAAGACCTTCTCTTCCAGGTGATGCTTGATTTGGGAATAGAACTTTCTGCCAAGATAGAAAAGCAGGAAATAGCAGGTAAGGAAGTCTTTCTTGTGGATGAAAACTATCTTATAGTATGTTTCGACAAGGATGTGAACGAAACTACTATTACGGAGATAGCAAAAATGCATCCTGTGTATTTCGTTATGAGAGATGCTTCGGCTGCCAACGACAATGTGATAGATAATTTTGAGCAGCTGTTTGAAGCATACAGCAAAGATACGGTAAGAAAAATCCTGTAAAAGGGGGATAAAAGTATGGAAGAGAACAGGATGATTATTTATACCTCCATTGACGGGCAGACAAAGATTGATGTCAGGCTGGAAGATGAGACTTTGTGGCTTACGCAGCAACAAATCGCTGAGTTGTATCAAACGTCAAGAACAAATGTTGTGGAACATATAAAGCATATTTATGAGGAACAGGAACTTGATGAACTTTCAACCTGTCGGAATTTCCGACAGGTTCGTAACGAAGGTAGTAGGCAGGTAGAACGAGATATGATGTTCTATAACCTTGATATGATTATATCTTTGGGGTATAGAATAAAATCGCGTGTAGCTACACATTTCAGACAATGGGCGACACAACGTCTGAAAGAATATATGATAAAGGGGTTTACTCTTGATGATGAGCGTCTTAAAAAACTTGGTGGGGGTGGTTATTGGAAAGAATTGTTGGAACGCATAAGGGATATTCGTGCAACGGAGAAGGTGTTTTACCGCCAGGTACTTGAGATATATGCTACAAGTATTGACTATGATCCAAGAGCTTCAGTATCGCAGGAGTTTTTCAAGAAAGTACAGAACAAGATACACTATGCGGTACATGGGCATACTGCGGCAGAACTGATAGTGGAACGTGCCGATGCTGAAAAGGACTTTATGGGACTATTTACCTTTAAGGGAACTCATCCGACATTGGTTGAGGCAAAGACCGCAAAAAACTATTTGGACGAAAAAGAACTTCGGTCAATGGGGCAGCTTGTTTCCGGATATTTGGATTTTGCGGAACGACAGGCAGAGAGAGAACAGCCGATGACGATGAATGATTGGGCTGCCTATCTGGATAGGATTCTTACAATGTCGGGCGAACAACTTCTGGAGGGTTCCGGTAGTGTGTCGCATACAGAGGCGATGGAACATGCTACAAATGAGTACCGTAAATACAAACAACGCACGATAAGTGACGTGGAACAGGATTACCTTGATTCTATCAGAGCAATTGATGATTTAGGAAAGAAAGGTAAGAAGAATTAAACTGAAAATACACAAGATAATGAAATTCAACTTTAAGATACAGGCATATCAGACTGAAGCGGTGGAAAACACGGTGGCTGTTTTTGCCGGACAACCGTCGTATGATGTAACACGCTATCGTCGTGACATGGGACGAAACTATCAGAGGAAAACCGATGAAGGGGATGAGTTTGATTTGGGATATCGCAACCGTCAGGTGGAGCTTGACGCAAGACAGTTGCTGAGTAATATCAACTCGGTGCAGAACCTTTATGATATAACTCCTTCTACGGCTCTGATAAAGAGTATGGGAGCGGTGAACCTCGACATAGAGATGGAAACCGGAACCGGTAAGACATACGTGTATATCAAAACTATGTTCGAACTAAACAAGCGTTATGGTTGGAGCAAGTTTATTATTGTAGTGCCGAGCATAGCCATTCGTGAGGGTGTGGCAAAGAGTTTCAATATGCTTGAGGAGCATTTTATGGAGCATTACGGCAAAAAGGCCCGCTGGTTTGTGTATAACAGTTCTGACCTTACGAAACTTGACAGTTTTTCTTCGGATGCAGGACTTAACGTGATGATTATAAACACTCAGGCATTTGCAGCTTCGATGAAAGAGGGTGGACGAAGCAAGGATAGCCGTATTATCTATTCGGAACGTGACGAGTTCGGAAGCAGAAAACCTATTGACGTGATAGCTGCCAATAATCCTATTATAATAATGGACGAGCCTCAGAAAATGGAGGGAGAGGCTACACAGGCCGGTATAAAGAGATTCAAACCGTTGTTCGTTCTGAATTATTCGGCTACCCACAGAACCCGTCATAACACTGTGTATGCTCTTGACGCGCTGGATGCTTACCGTCAGAAACTTGTCAAGAGAATCCATGTAAAGGGTTTTGAGGTGAAGAATCTGCGTGGTACAAGCGGATATCTTTATCTTGACAATATAGTGCTTTCGCCCAAGCATCCGCCTATGGCACGTATTGAGATAGAGGTGAAGACTGCATCAGGCAATATTGTAAGAAAGATAAAGACTTTTGGAGTGGGTGATACTCTGAAAGCGGAATCAGGACTTGCCCAGTATGATAATTTTGTGGTGTCCGAAATCAATCCTCAAGGGTATGTTACTTTCCTGAACGGTACTACGATAAAGCGTGGAGAGGTGATAGGTGACAGCAGTGAGGAAACAATGCAGAGGGTGCAGATAAGGGAAACTATTCTTTCGCATTTCGAGAAGGAACGCAGGCTGTTCAAACTTGGCATAAAGTGTCTTTCGCTTTTCTTTATTGATGAAGTGGCTAAATATAAGAGCTATGATGATGACGGGAATGAGGTGAAAGGTAAGTTCCAGAAGATATTCGAGGAGGAATATGAACGTGTGGCTGCAAACCAGCTGAAAATCTGGGATGAGGACTATAACAGATATATAAGCCGCTTCTCTGCTCAGGATGTGCATCGCGGATATTTCTCTATTGACAAGAAAACCAACAGGGTTATAGACGGAAAGATAGAGAAGAAGACAGGTATGTCGGATGATATTTCGGCATACGACCTTATTCTTAAAAACAAGGAGAGGCTGCTGAGTTTTGAGGAACCGACGAGATTTATTTTCTCTCATTCCGCTTTGCGCGAGGGATGGGATAATCCTAACGTATTCCAGATTTGTACGCTGAGACATTCCAATTCCACAACAGCAAAGCGTCAGGAGGTGGGACGAGGATTGCGTATCTGTGTCGATAAGAACGGTACGAGAATGGATGCCGAACTGCTTGGCGATGAGGTGCATGAGGTGAACAAACTGACTGTTATTGCCAATGAAAGTTATGCCGACTTTACAAGTGCATTGCAGAGTGAAACAAGAGAGGTGTTGAGGGAAAGGGCTGCAAAGGCTACTGTCGGTTATTTCCAGGACAAGAAAATCAAGATTGGAGAGGAAATCCATGTGGTTACGGAGTCGGAGGCAAGTCGTATAATTGTATATCTGGAGGACAACGGATATATAGATGAAAATAAGAATATCACTGCTGCATATCGTGAGGCTGTGACAAATGGATGTGTGACTCCGCTTCCACTGAAACTTCAGCCTATAGCAGAGGGAGTCACCAGATTGATTAACTCTATCTTTGACCCTAAGGCTTTGGAAGATATGATAGTGGAGGACAAGGTGGTGATTCCGGAAAACAAGCTGAACGATAACTTCAACAAGGAGGAGTTCCAGGCTTTGTGGAAGGAGATTAATCATAAGTATGTATATTCCGTAAGTTATGACAGTGAGGAACTTATTAGGAATGTGATTCTGCATATTGATGCCGAGCTGGATGTGAAGCAGTTGAGGTATGTGATGATAGAGGGTACTCAGGATGAGAAAAATGTGGCGGAGTTTGGTGATACGCGTTCGCAATCGCGTACGCTTACTAATGTATGTACCTCTACTGTCAGGTATGATCTGGTGGGTGATATTGCCAAGGGTGCAAATCTTACTCGCAGAAGTGTAGTCAGGATTTTGAAGGGTATCAAGGAAAGCAAACTGTATTTCTTCAAGAATAATCCTGAAGAGTTCATACGAAAGGTTATAGGAATAATAAAAGAGCAGAAGTCAACAATGATTGTAGAGGCTATACGTTATAATATGACGGATGGCAAATACGACAGTGAGATTTTTACTTCAAAAAGTAAAATGGATTTTGACAAGGCATACGAGGCTAAAAAGCATGTTACGGACTATGTATTCAGTGACAGTAAAGGAGAAAGAAACTTTGCTCACGACCTTGACGAGGCAAGTGAGGTGGTTGTATATGCCAAATTGCCGCGTTCATTTCAGATTCCTACTCCTGTAGGTAATTATGCGCCCGACTGGGCTATCGCAATGAAAAGGGATGGCGTGAAACATATATTCTTTATAGCTGAAACAAAAGGTTCGATGTCGTCAATGCAGCTCTCTAAAATAGAGAATGCAAAGATTGACTGTGCTGAAAAGCTGTTTAATTCAATGTCAACAGCCAATGTCAGGTATCATAAAGTAACAAGCTACAATGATCTGATTGATGCGATGAATTCTATAGCTTGATGAATGTATTTTGTAAAAAGATTGTATTTTGCAATAAAAGAAGTGCACTTGATAACTACGGTTTTCATACTGCACTATAAAAGGAACTTATTAGGTCTGTCGTGGTGGCAGACCTTTTTTTATGATATTGCAAGGTATTTTATGCGTAAGCTAATGAAATCTTCATATAATATTAAGAGTATATGGATATGTTTTGCAAACCTGTTTAAAACCTTTTGCAAAGGGTTTGCAATACCGGTCAGTGAACGCATGATGAACGGTTTGTGAACATAGAGTGAGCAGAATTTGATTATAACAGTCTACCAAAACTAATAGAAGACAGAGTGATAAAAAACAAAACCCGATAGCTTGAAGTCGTTCAGAGGCTACCGGGATTCAACAACGCAAATAATATGAAATAATAATTGATAAACAAATAAATAAGCAGTACTCTTATGTAATAGCTTATAAAGACAAGGCCATTAAATTTAATATATCAGGAGAAAGTATAGGAAAGATGTCTGCCAAAATTTATGAAAAGTACAAATTTTACTTGTGTATTCGGATAAGAAATTCTATCTTCACAAAAATTTAAATTAAAATGGATTTTCTATACTGATGGATGAAAAGAAGAAATATTATCGTCACTTTAAGGGTGGTAAGTATATAGTACTCGCTGAGGGGCAGGATAGTGAGTCGTTGACCCCTGTGATTGTCTATCAAGCACTCTACGGCGAACATAAAGTATGGGTCCGTCCGAAAGATATGTTTTACGGTACAGTAGAAATAGATGGAGCCAAGATTTTACGTTTCAAAGAAATAACGGAAGAGGAAGCTTATGGAGAGGACTGATGACATCAAGAAGTATTTGAAGAATAAACATCAAGGTGGTGAGAACAACCAAAAAGGTGGTTTGTTTGAAGATTTCTATGCCGTCTATCAAATTGTATCGTGCATAGACAGGTACAAGTCTTCGCTCGATAGTGTGAAGTTTCAAACTCAATTGGAGGATACATTTGTTGATGATATGCTGATTGTTCTTCCTGAATGGAATATATATCATCAGTTAAAGAATACTAAGGTTTTGTCTTGGGGTAAAGTAGATAAGCAAGGTGATATTGCATATGATTTTGCACATCAGATTGAAGACTGCGAAGATAGAAATGAGAAGTTTGTTTTGAAATTGGTCTATTCGCTGAAAGATAGTAAAGTTGGTGAGCAGATACCGGAAGAGATAAAGAATTATACTTCAACAGAATGTTTTGATTATGCCGCAGACGTGAATAGTCTTGTAATGATAAGTGAGTCATTTAAGCATATATTAAAGGCAATAACTCCAAATGGAAAGGATATTCAAACAGATGATTTAGTTAATATTGCTTCTGTGTTTCTTGGTGTTTGGAAGGGATGTGACTCAAAGAATGGAATATTGCTAAGTGATATAATTCATAGAGCTAAAAACTTTAAGTATGTTAATCTGAATGTTTACTCCGATGAAGATATAAGCAATGAGTGCAAACAGGTTCTTGACGCTATTCAGGGGGTTGAATACCATGTTAGTGGAAGAATGTTATATTGGAATATAGGCTGTATGAATGGAAGTTGTCCTTGGCCTTATGATATGGAGACTGAGATAATACGGCAGCATCCAAGGGACAAGTGGGAATTGATATCAATGTTGTCATAAAAATCGATTGTGTTATGAGAAAATATGAAAATTTGCAATACGGAGATGATGAGTTAATTCGTAAATCTTTGGACGCATTGGCTGATAAGACTACCGGTGTGGAGGAGTATCGTAACGCATTTGTGACGCTTGGTATAGAGTTAGGACGCGTGTTGGCTCATGAGGTAGGTGATGTACCTGCTGAGGAAACGATGTTGGTGTGTGCATCTGAAGATGCTGACTGGTTGGCAAAAGGTGTGGAAAACGGTTTTGGTAAGGGAAAGCTGCCGATTTCGGTTTATTGGAATACTCGAAATACTGTGTATGAGTCGGAGAATGGTGAGAAGATAGAGATTTCTCCTATTATAAAAGCATACGAAGAGCCTATTGTAAAATGCCGCTTATTGCTTGTTGTGAAATCAATCATCAGTTCTTTATGTGTGGTAAAAACTCAATTGACCAGACTGATCGATCGTGTACACCCTGAGATGATTGTCATTATGGCACCAGTGATGTATAAGGATGCTCAGCCTAATTTATTGAAGGAGTTTCCAAAGGAGATAAGCTGTAAATTCCATTTTATTCAGTTTGCTATTGATGAAAAAAGGAAAGGAGGAGAAGTGATTCCTGGAATTGGAGGTATGGTTTATCCTCGTCTCGGATTAGGTGATTTGGACAAGAAGAACCGCTATATTCCTCAGATGGTTAGGATGAGGATGTAAAATATATGAGTGTATTTTATAACTATGGTTTTTCATATTATGAACTTATTAGGTCTGTCATTCATTGCAGACCTTTTTATTTTTATGATATTGCAAAGTCGTTATATGTATAAACTAATGATATCTTCAATAGTATGAAGTAAGCATTCAGTAAACCCCGTCAGAACTCAGTCTTGATTCTTTATATTTTTGTACCCATAACCAATATTGTACAAAAATGAAGAATATGACATTAGACCAATTCAAGC
>NZ_JACJLE010000083.1 GCF_016901995.1 Bacteroides caecigallinarum
AGTCATGTTTTTGTACTTATTGATAAAAAAACATATTTTTGTATCAGCTCTAAATTTAATGTCATGAAAAACATATTTATAATACTTATTTATATTCTTATCATACCTACTATATTAAAAGCCAATCCGGAGAATGAAAAGTTGTTGAAAGAACTCGATAAAGTCATTTCAAACAAAAAATATTATCATAATCTGAGAGAAGAGAAGTTGTCCCAATTAAAGGACAGTCTCAAGCGTTCTAATGATATAACTGAAAAATATAACATTAGTGGTGCTCTTTTCTATGAATACTTGCATTATCAGGCAGATTCATCATTATATTATATTAATATGAAGCACAAATACTTTCCGTTACTTAACAATCCGGAACTTGAAGACGAGATACTAATAAACAGAGCTGAAGTATTCGGAGTTATGGGAATGTATAATGAGGCTAAAAATGAACTTGACAAAGTTAATAAAGCCAATATAACCAATAAAGGACTTTTAGGATATTACTATAGAACTCGAAGAGCATACTACGGATGGCTTGCCGATTATACTGCTGACGACAATGCCAGCAAATGTTATTACTTAAAAACTGAAATCTACAGAGATTCCATTTCACAACTGGGAATAACAGACATTAACTTCAAAATAAATCAAGCCGAAAGAATGATTCATGACGGCGACTATAGGAATGCTATAAAAGCTTTGTTACCGCTGTTGTCTGATTCAATAAACTTAAAACGAAAAGTATATGTGAACTATACTTTATCAGATGCTTATGAGGCTATAGGAGATACATCAAGCCAAATAAAGTATCTTGCAAGTACAGCTATAATGGATATAAAAATGGCTGAACGTGAATATGCTTCGCTACAGAAACTGGCATTACTTATGTACCATCAAGGAAATCTGGACAGAGCTTACAATTATTTGTCATGTTCTATGGAAGATGCGGTAGCTGCCAATGCAAGGCTACGATTTCTTGAAGTAACACAGATATACCCTATTATAGATAATGCATACCAGAAAAAAGAAGCCGAAAAACGAGATGCGACAAGACGACTGCTAATTGGCATAAGCGTATTGGCATTTCTTCTTATCATAGCTACTTTCTACCTTTATTATTGGATGAAAAAACTATCTGTTATGAGAAGAAATCTGTACAAGGCCAACAAGAAACTTGTTGAAGCTAACAGAAATCTTGCTCAAACAGGTAAAATAAAGGAAGTATATATAGCTAAATATCTGGACCGATGCGTTGTATATCTGGAAAAGCTGGAACAATACAGACGTTCGCTTGAAAAGCTTGCAATGGCATCAAAAATAGACCAACTGTTCAAAACCATAAGATCGGAAGAATTCATACGAGACGAAAGAAAACTATTCTATGATGAATTTGACCGTTCATTTTTGGATCTTTTCCCAAATTTCGTAGAAGACTTCAACAATTTGCTTACGGATGACGGTAAAATATATCCCAAAAAGGATGAGCATCTTAATACGGAACTAAGAATATTTGCCTTGATAAGACTGGGAGTGACAGATGCAAACCGTATAGCACATTTCCTTGGATACTCACTGGCTACGGTATATAATTACAGAAGCAAAATCAGGAATAAAGCCAAAGGAGACAAAGACAGATTTGAACAGGATGTCATGAACTTATAACCAATAGATATTTCATTAACCTACAGACCAACAAAACAATAAAAAACATAACCATATCATGAAAAAAATACCTGATTTGAGTTTCTGGAAGCTATGGAACATAAGCTTCGGATTTTTTGGCGTACAAATAGCATACGCTTTGCAAAGTGCCAATATCAGTAGAATATTCTCTACCTTGGGAGCAGACCCGCACAGTCTGAGCTATTTTTGGATATTGCCACCTCTTACAGGAATTATCGTACAGCCTATCATTGGTGCTTTAAGCGACAAGACATGGTGCCGTTTCGGCCGAAGAATACCATATCTGTTTGTAGGTGCACTTATAGCAGTTCTTGTAATGTGTCTGTTGCCTAATGCCGGAAGTTTCGGTATGTCCGTCTCGGCTGCAATGATTTTTGGGTTATTCTCATTAATGTTCCTTGACACATCAATAAACATCGCAATGCAACCATTCAAAATGATGGTTGGCGACATGGTAAACGAAAAGCAGAAAGGACTGGCTTATTCTATACAAAGCTTCCTTTGCAATGCCGGTAGTTTGGCAGGATACTTGTTCCCTTTCATTTTTGCAGCAATAGGTATAAGTAATGTTGCCACTAAAGGTGTAATTCCTGATTCAGTGATTTATTCGTTCTATATAGGAGCTGCAATACTTATTTTATGCGTGATTTATACTACTATAAAAGTAAAAGAGTATCCTCCACAGTTATACGCCGAATATCATGGAATCAGCAACGACCCTAAAGAAGAGAAATCAAATATTTTCATTCTATTGGCCAAAGCGCCCAAAGCTTTCTGGACTGTCGGACTCGTACAGTTTTTCTGTTGGGCTGCATTCATGTTTATGTGGACATATACAAATGGAACTGTTGCAGCCGGAGTTTTCGATACGCCTTCGATAGAAATAATAAAAGACGGTACAAAACATCTTGTTCTTGACACACAGTCAATTCAATACCAGAATGCAGGCGACTGGGTGGGAATCTTGTTTGCCGTACAGGCAATAGGTTCTGTTATATGGGCAACAATATTACCTCTGATAAAGAGCCGCAAACTGGCATATTCATTGAGTCTGGTTCTTGGAGGTATAGGATTTATATCAACCATGTTCATAACTAACCAATATGGTCTTTTCGTCTCATTCCTGTTGATAGGTTGTGCATGGGCGGCTATGCTGGCTCTTCCTTTTACAATCCTCACCAACTCACTGACAGGAGGACATATGGGAACATATTTGGGATTGTTCAATTGTACAATATGCATCCCTCAAATAGTAGCAGCAGTAGCCGGAGGTTGGATTCTCCGGATGTTCACTACTCCAGGAAGCGTTCCTCCTGAAGTAAACATGCTGGTATTGGCCGGAGTACTTCTTATCTTTGGAGCTTTATTCGTAGGAATAATCAAAGAGAAAGAATAGAAAAATAATTAAAGGCATAAATGAATATCCACTTTCATTTATGCCTTTAATGTATCATTCCTTATTATTATCCGGAGATTCATCCTTCTGTTGCATATAAAGCATATCCCTGCCCTTTATAAACCGTTGATAGTATGAAAGCAACAATGTGGTGCAAGGCAATGCAATAATCATTCCCAACATACCCATCAATGCCCCCCATACAGAAAGAGACAATAATATTATGGCCGGATTCAATCCTGTTATCTTACCCATTATCTTAGGAACCAGATACATATCCTGAATAGCCTGGACAACACAAAATACAACTAACGCCAATCCTAATATTACCCAAAAACTTTCACCGGTATCTGCCGCCTTAAGCAAAGCCAATATGATAGTAGGAACAAAGCCTATGATTTGCAAATACGGCACCATATTCAAAAGCCCAATGAAGAGGCCAAGACCTATCGCCAAAGGAAAATCTATTATCAAAAAACCGATACTGAACAATATCCCGACACAGAACGCCACCAAAGCCTGACCACGGAAATACTTGTTCATACTGTCCTTTATATCATTTATTATTCCAAGTACCATATTTCTATATTTTGCCGGTAACAGAGTCACCCATCCATCGGCGATCTCCTCGTAATCCAGCAATATAAAGAATAGATATAGGACAATAATAAATAAGGTAAATATGGTCAGCACTATATTATATGAAGTTGATAATAATGACCACATTTTAGGCAATACGCTTTTTACCGCTCCGATGATATTCTCCGAATTAAGATTTTCTTTCATCCATGCCCAATCGACATTATTATGCAAGAAATCAGTTATATCTTTTGGAATGGAGGTAAACTTACCACCTTCTGAGAAATATACCTCTATCAATGATTTCAGTTTAACACACTCATCAATCATCGGAGGTACAATAAGGAATATTGCACCAGTGACCAAAACAATCAGACTCACCATGACAGCAAAAATAGCCAACGCCCTGTTTCTTATCTTTAGTCTGTTCTGATAAAACTTCACCATCGGATACATAAGATAGGCTATAATCCAAGCTATGAAAAAAGGAAGCAAAACACCGCTGAGCCTATTCAGCATATACAGGACTGCAATAAAAATAGCCACGCCTATAACTCCGCGTATAAAACTATCGAATGTTATTTTCTTCTGCTCGTTCATGATAAATATTTTTGTTTTCTATAATTGCAAAAATACAATTCTTGTTTGTAAAATCTAAAATTAAGTACATAAAATTAGAAATACGTACAATAATATACTTTTTAAAATAAAACATCTGTTAAATATTAACATGAAAATAACGACAAGACCAAAAACTTTCTACCTTTGCTATATTCGATGTCAAAAAAGATAATATGGGTAAACTATATGTAGTTCCTACTCCGGTAGGAAATTTGGAAGATATGACTTTACGAGCCATTCGAGTTCTGAAGGAAGCGGATCTGATTCTTGCCGAAGACACTCGCACATCCGGAATTCTTTTAAAACATTTTGAAATAAAGAATTCCATGCAGTCTCATCACAAATTCAATGAACATCAAACTGTAGAAAATATTGTATCACGCATCAAAGCAGGCGAAACCATTGCCCTTATTTCTGATGCTGGAACACCGGGGATTTCCGATCCCGGTTTCTTGGTTGTGAGAGAATGTGTACGCAACGGAATAGAAGTACAATGTCTTCCAGGTGCAACAGCATTTGTCCCGGCAATTGTTTCGTCAGGATTACCAAATGAACGTTTCTGTTTTGAGGGTTTCCTGCCTCAAAAGAAAGGCAGAATGACCAGACTGAATTCTTTGGTGGACGAAAGCCGTACAATGATTTTCTATGAATCACCATACCGATTGGTGAAAACATTAATGCAATTTGCTGAAATCTTCGGACCAGAGCGTCCCGTATCAGTATGTCGCGAAATATCCAAAATTCACGAAGAAAGCGTACGCGGAACATTGGAAGAAGTGATTAAGCATTTTACAGAAACAGAGCCTCGAGGTGAAATAGTAATAGTGCTGGGAGGAAAAGAAGAACAGAAAAATAACTCTAAAAAATAACTATCATGAAAAAGATTGTATTATTTTCAATGTGCTTTGCCGCATTATTGACATCATGTAACAATTTTGGTCAAAAAAAGGATGCGCTTCAAGCGCAAAACGATTCATTAATGTCCGAGCTGTCTAACCGCAACAATGAGTTGGACGAAATCATGGGAGCATTCAATGAAATACAAGAAGGATTTCGTGAAATAAATGAAGCTGAAAACAGAGTTGACCTAAACGGTAGTGTTATTGAAAACCAGTCAGCTGCCGACAGGATAAAAGATGATATCAAGTTCATCAGCCAAAAACTAAAGGACAATCGTGAAAGAATAGCTGAATTGGAAAAACAGCTGAAAAACAGTAACTATAAAAGTACTCAGCTAAAACGCGCTCTTGAAAACCTGACAGCAGAACTAGCAGCCAAACAGCAACAGATAGAAACATTACAGACAGAACTTGCTTCAAAAAATATCAGAATAGCAGAACTTGACGAAGCTGTTACAGATCTGACTAAAAATGTAGATCAGCTTTCTGCTGAAAACGAAGAAAAGAGCAAAACCGTTGCAGCTCAAGACAAAGCCCTGAACACTGCATGGTACGTATTCGGTACAAAAAGCGAACTTAAAGACCAAAAGATCTTAAAAGGTGGCGACGTACTAAAGAACAACGATTTCAACAAAGAGTATTTCACTGAAATAGACATTCGTAAAGACAAGGTTATCAAGTTATACTCTAAGCGTGCAGAACTGCTTACAAATCATCCTGAAGGCTCATATAAGCTGGAAAAAGATGATAAGGGACAGTACGTACTCGAAATTACAAAACCAAACGATTTCTGGAGTGTTTCAAGATATCTGGTTATTCAGGTAAGATAAATAATCAAATAAGTTTAAATATTCAGGTGTATCTTTTATCGGGTACACCTTTTTTTGTACAAAAAACAGAAGCTTGTTATCAAAAAACGCATAATCCAATATAAAATTCAATATAGCGTACATAAAGAAAAAGCTCTATAAGTCGCTGACTTACAGAGCTTTAACCCAGTACTCGAAGCGGGTACACAACCCACAAAATATTAGAAAACAAAAGAATTTATAAGAATTGTATTATATTGATTTTCAATATATTACAAAACATACCTTATGCACATAGTTTCATAAAAAAGACTTTACTTTGTTGTTTTTGGCTACCCTTTGGCTACCCAGAAATAAATAAAATATTATCTTTGCAAACAAAGGAAATTAAAAGCAATAAAACTATGGCAGCAAAGAAAGAAATAAGGTCTGACAATACTTATATGATAAGCACAGACGATACCGACAACCCAAAGTTAGGAGCAAAAATATTATCTGACGGCAGAGAAAGTTTGTTTCTTGATTATTATTTAGGTTATAAGATGGTTTACGATGAGGCTAAAGATAAAGAGGTAGCCAGAAAGGAACGTAAAAGAGAGGCTTTAAAACTCTATCTATGGCAAGCACCCAGAACACCACTTGAAAGACAGCAGAACAAAGAAACGCTACAACTTGCAAAGGAGATAAGACACGAGCGAGAACAGGAACTAAAAGAGGGAAAATTAGGTTACAGGCTTAAAGCTAAAGAAATAAATTTCTTTGATTTCATACAGTCTTATTATGATGAATACACAAAGGGAGATAAAAGAATGATTAAAGCGGCTCAAAAGCGTTTTACAGATTTCATTGCTTTAGAATATCCGTTATACAAAAACAATATATCCCCAGAAAAGATAACCCCAGAAATGATGGAGCATTTTGTAGAATATCTGCAAAGTATAAGTAAGGGGGAGGGAGCGTTAACACATTGGAAGCGGTGGAAAAAAATCGTGAAAGCAGCAGTTAAAAAAGATGTATTAAGAAAAAACCCCTGTGAAGATATTGTTTGTAAAGCTGACGAGGAAGCACTAAAAAAAGATATACTTTCAATAGAGGAAATGCAACAGCTTATTAACACCACATATCACGGTCAGAACCCAGAAACAAGACGAGCATTTATTTTTACTCTATACACAGGAATAAGATTTTGTGACATAAAAGAACTGAAATACTCAAATGTGGACTATGCAAACAGAGTATTAACATTCAATCAGAAAAAGACACAGGGACACAGCAGTAAAAGCTATGTGTCTATACCTTTGAACGATGGCTTAATTTCATTGATAGGGACAGCCTCAACAGATAACCCAGATGAAAAGATTTTCAAGTTACCAAGCCAAGAAATGTGTTTGAAAGCGTTAAGACATTGGACTGCAAAAGCGGGTATCACTAAACATATCACGTGGCATTGTGGCAGACATTCATTTGCAGTGAATATTCTTAATAATGGGGCAAATATAAAGACGGTTGCAAGCCTGTTAGGACATAGCAGCATACAACACACGGAGAAATACACCAGAGCTGTGGACAGTCTTAAACAGGCTGCAATAAACAGTTTACCAGAACTCAAAATTTAAAGATTATGAGTATAGCAGAAGTTTATTATATTATTATCAAAACTAATACATTGCTTAAAAGTCATTTATTAATACTAAGCGAGAACGATGATATAATAACAAATGAAGAATGGCAAGAATGTTTGATTAAAGAGATACAAGAAATTGTAAGTAATATAAAAAGCTCATGTGACTATATTGTAAATACAAACAATACAGAATTGGCACAACAAATGATAATATTACATAATGACATAAAGTCATTAATGAGTTGTTACAAAACAAAATTCACAAAAGATAACCGTTTAGTAT
>NZ_JACJLE010000084.1 GCF_016901995.1 Bacteroides caecigallinarum
CATGGAGATAGGGATAATACGGAAATATAGAAATCATACTCTATGAAAAATGAGAAACCGATGATTATATAACGAAAAGAGGATGCATCATTTTGACACACCCTCTTTTCAGATTTCTATCAACTAAAGTGTAAATCAAAATATCATTCCAATTTATGTATAACAAGTCCCGAACGAAGCTTAGGCTCGAACCATGTAGTCTTCGGCGGCATGATATTTCCCGTATCGGCAATGTCCATCAACTGTTTCATCGATACCGGATACAGTGCCAGTGCCATAGCCATTTCACCACTGTCAACTCTGCGTTTCAGCTCTTCCAATCCGCGGATTCCACCAACAAAATCAATCCTCTTGTCCGAACGCAAATCCTTTATACCAAGTATCTCGTCAAGAATCAGGTTTGAAGAAATAGTCACATCAAGCACTCCTATAGGGTCATTGTCATCGTATGTTCCCGGTTTAGCTGTAAGACTATACCATTTTCCTGCAAGATACAATGAAAAATTATGAAGTGATGAAGGCTTATAGATACTTTCGCCTTTTTCTTCGACTATGAAGTCTTTCTCCAATGCTTTCAGGAACTGTTCGGCTGTCAGTCCGTTCAAATCTTTTACCACACGGTTATAATCAATAATAGTCAACTGCGATGCTGGGAAACATACAGCCATGAAGTAATTATACTCTTCGTCGCCCTTGTGATTTGGATTCTGGGCAGCTTTCTCGGCACCTACCAGTGCTGCGGCAGCACTTCTGTGATGACCATCGGCAATATACAGAGCCGGCATATCGGCAAACAGAGCGGTAATTCTGTCAATATCCTCTTTTCCGTCGATAACCCAGAATGTATGGCCGAAGCCGTCACCAGGAGCCACAAAATCATATTCCGGCTCGCGTGCAGTGTATTTAGCGACAATGGCATCAAGTTCGGCATTATCCGGATACGCAAAGAATACAGGCTCAATGTTCGCATTGTTCACACGGACATGCTTCATACGGTCCTCTTCCTTATCGCGGCGTGTAAGCTCATGCTTCTTTATTACGCCATTCATATAGTCAGGCACGTATGCGCCAACAACAAGACCATACTGAGTCTTGCCATTCATGGTCTGTGCATATACATAATAGTTTTCTTTATCGTCCTGCACCAGCCATCCCTTTTCCTGGAACATCTTGAAGTTCTCAACTGCCTTGTCATATACAGCAGGATCATGCTCGTCAGTTCCAACCGGGAAGTCTATTTCAGGCTTGATGATATGGTATAATGACTTTTCATTACCCTTAGCCTCTTCACGCGCCTCTTCTGAATTCAATACATCGTATGGTCGGGAAGCCACTTCCTCTACCATTGATTTCGGTGGGCGTATGCCCTTGAAAGGTTTAACTATTGCCATAGGCAGAAAGGTTTTTACTTTTTATTTACACGGAATTTCTCGCAACCATCCTTGAAGTATGCCACAATCTGTTTTGCTGCGGCAATACCGGCATTGATATTAGCTTCAGCAGTCTGGGCACCCATTTTTTTAGGAGTAGAGAAATATCTGCCGGCACATTTAGCGGCAAACTCTTCATTCTTTTCTGGCATAATGTCTGTTACATACTTCAAGTCCTGACGTTCTTCCATCAGTTTCAGAAGTCCTTCTTCGTCGATAACTTCTTTTCTTGCAGTATTGACAAGCAAACCGTTCTTTGGCATCAGGTTCACCAAGTCATAATTGATAGATTTGCGTGTTTCAGGAGTAGCAGGAATATGAAGTGAAACGACATCACAATTCTTGTAAAGCTCATCTGCAGAATCTACAGGAGTGACACCGTCAGCCTTGATAGCCTCCTTAGGACAGAAAGCATCGTAAGCATAAATATCCATGCCGATGCCTTTGGCGATACGGGCTACATTACGTCCCACATTACCGTATGCATGAATACCAAGTTTCTTGCCCATAAGTTCTGTACCCGCCTTACCGTTATAGAAATTGCGGACAGCCATAATCATCATACCGAAAGCAAGTTCCGCCACAGCGTTTGAGTTCTGTCCCGGAGTGTTCATCACACATACATCGTGAGCAGTAGCCTCAGCCAAATCAACATTATCGTATCCGGCACCTGCACGGACTACAATCTTCAGTTCTTTGGCAGCGTCAAGCACTTCCTTATCCACAATATCGCTTCGAATAATAATGGCGTTTACATCTTTTACTGCATCAAGCAATTGAGCTTTCTCTGTATATTTCTCAAGCAACACGAGTTCATAACCAGCTGCTTCTATTTCCTTACGAATACCATCCACAGCAACCTTGGCGAATGGTTTTTCTGTTGCAATCAAGACTTTCATGTGTAGTAAAATTTAAGTGATATAAAGATAAAAAGGACGTGAAAAGAGAAGTCTCCGTCACGTCCCTATTTGATAATTAATACGGATTAATGCAATTTTTCAAATTCCTGCATGCACTCGATAAGAGCCTTAACGCTTTCCAATGGCATAGCATTATAGCATGATGCACGGAATCCGCCTACTGAACGGTGACCTTTGATACCCACCATACCACGTTCGGTAGCAAACTTCAGGAAGTCAGCTTCCAAATCCTTGTATTCATCGGCCATCACGAAACAGATGTTCATCAGTGAGCGGTCTTCTTTCACAGTCACTGTACCGCGGAACAGTTTGTTGCGGTCAATTTCAGCATAAAGCAACTCAGCACGTTCCTTAGCTCTGCGCTGCATTTCTTCCACACCACCCTGAGCCTTGATCCATCTCAAAGTCTGCAATGCAGCATAGATAGGCACTACAGGAGGAGTATTGAACATAGAACCCTTGTCAACGTGTGTCTTATAGTCGAGCATAGTAGGGATATGACGTGTAACCTTGCCAAGCGCATCATCTTTCACAATTACGAAAGTAACACCCGCAGGAGCCAGATTTTTCTGAGCGCCGCCATAGATACAGATGTATTTTGAAACATCGATAGGACGTGAGAAAATATCAGATGACATATCCGCAATCAAAGGAACATTCACTTCAGGATCTGAATGCAATTCTGTTCCATAGATAGTATTATTAGTGGTAATATGGAAATATTCCGCATCTTCAGGAATAACATAATCCTTAGGAATATATGTATATCCGTCTTTTTCAGATGATGCAACTTCCACAGCTTCGCCAAAAGCTTTTGCTTCTTTCAAAGCTTTCTTAGCCCAAGTACCTGTGTTAAGATAAGCGGCTTTCTTTTCGAGGAAGTTATATGGAACCATACAGAATTCAAGGCTAGCACCGCCACCGAGGAATATTACTGAGTACCCTTCCGGGATATTTAGTATCTCTTTAAACAAAGCCACAGCTTCGTCCACTACCGGCTGAAAGTCTTTTGCGCGATGACTTATTTCCATCAACGAAAGTCCAGAGCCATTAAAATCCAATATAGCTTGTGCTGTTTTCTCTATTACTTCGCGAGGCAAAATAGATGGTCCCGCATTAAAATTATGTTTTTTCATTTGGCAGTTGTTTAATTGGTTTTACATATATTTTAATATCTAACGATTGCGAATTTATGTAATTATTTCCACACATCCAAACTTTAATCTAATAAAATTACACCCACAACTAAATTTTTCTTTCATTTTATGACATGAAGCGTAATTTTACTATCACTTTGACACATAATTATCATACTGTGGTGTATTTTATGATATCAACCATAGCAAATTGAGACAGTGACCTGCCGTTCCGTATGTATCCTGACACAAAGTTATCATTTTGCCAGTTCTATCAAAGTTTTTACCCCCTTAATCTTTTCATTTTGTATCAACTTTAACGTTTGTTGGCTCTTTTTTCTCGATATAGCCACGAAAGCATAATGGTCCTTAACGTCAACCTTGCCCACATCGTCTTTATTTAGTCCACCTTTCTTGAAGAGGAAACCTACTATGTCTATCTTGTTTATCTTGTCTTTTTTACCTTTACCAATATATAAAGTGACGAACTCCGGTTTCGAAGGTTTTGGAGTAATCTCCGGCAGAGTATAAACATCAATCTCGGCAGGAAGATAATCCGGTACTTTTTCTTCGGAATGCATAATAATATATGCACTACCTTCGGCATCCCATCTTGCAGTACGTCCGTTCCGGTGTATAAATCCATCTTCGGCTATTGGCAGATGATAGTGGACCACATTCTTTATTCCCGAGATGTCAAGTCCGCGAGCAGCAAGGTCTGTAGAAATAAATATATTGCAACTGCCGTTTCTGAACTTATACAATGCTCTTTCGCGATAGTCCTGATCCATTCCACCATGAAATGTTTCACAATAAACTTTCATTGAGTGCAGATACTTGCCCACCCTGTCAACACTCTCACGATGATTGCAGAATACCAGTGTCTGCTCCGAACCAAGACTACAAACCAGCTTATACAATGTCTCAAGTTTATCCTTTACCGGCGATTCCACCTTATATAAATGAAGTCTGTCCGACAATTGCTCATCAGAATTCAGGAAATTCAGCCTTACACTCTTGTTTACTCCAGTAAAGCGTGGTATTTCTTCAGCATCAGTAGCGGAAAGAAGGAACCTCCGGCGCAAATCAGGCAACTTGCCTATAACATCTGCCATTTCCTCCTGAAATCCGAATTCCAGACACTTGTCGAACTCATCAATAACAAGTACACGCACTGTCGATGCATCTATATTGCCTTTTTCCAGATGGTCGTTCATACGTCCCGGAGTACCGATAATCACCGACGGACGGATACCTTTCATCGTGCGGTGTTCGTCCATAGCCGGACGCCCTCCATAGCAACTCATCACCTGGAAGTCCGTACCCATTCCCTTGAAAACCTGTTCTATCTGCAATGCCAACTCGCGCGACGGAACAAGCACTACAGCCTGCACACCCTCGGTATCCTTCTTAAGTGACTGCACAAGTGGAATAAGATAAGCCAGGGTTTTGCCGGAACCAGTAGGCGAAAGCAGTACTATGTCGTTTCCTTCTTTATAAGCATCTACAGCTGCCTGTTGCATAGCGTTCAACTCTTCTATTTTCAGATTCTTCAATATTGTACGGATATCCATTTTGTAAGCTATATTATCAAATTATTATTTAACTATATTATTTAGAATAACTTTGAGTAGGTGTGTTTGATTTAACCTTCATATCTGTATTAACAGACTGTAAATCCAATCCGCTTTTTAAATTTCCAATTAATACAAAGATAATCAATCTCGCAATAACACATAATAGATAGCGGATAATTTTAGAACATAAAAACCAAGCATCCGGCTTGAAAATATGTTCTCATCAGTTCATAATCTATAAATATAGCTTATATTTACAGAAAATGAAAAGACAAAATGGAGTTTATCATACCATCGATAAAATATTATGCCTATTACATCTTATTCTTGGAAAGTCAGCAAACCATCTATCCATAAATATTGAAAGGCTGGGCACTTTTCACACATACAGCAAGTCCGCCACAGACGTAGCCCCGTGCTACGTCTGTGGCGGACTTGCTGTACCGAATGACCATCGGCCTATGCTTTCATGACTTATCTTCTCTTGAGCTTGGCGGAACGTGACAAAAACCGACCTTCGTGGTCGTCCGTCATGTGGATAATAAATGCCCCATTGCCGTTTTCGCCCTGAACGTATTTGTATTCACCTTCAATGTCTATTTCCCAAGTGCCAATTGCACCATTGATTGTTTCCCTATAATAGAACACAAAATCTTTGGCTCCTATCACTACTTTAAACTCGTGATATTCATCTTCCTCATGTTGAACTGCGTTAGAAAACATTTCGCCTTGCGGGAATACGCCTCCGCTTGCCGGTGTATATTTAAACAAGTGGTTCTCGAATGCATACAGTCCTTCTCCACAATTAACTATCGGGGAGTACCACCAAGTTTCTCCCACCTCCCGCTCGAATGCCATAACCTTTGCATATGCCTCTGCCGCTTTTGTGGAAGCATTAATGCCACCATCCAGATCCAGACTGAAAGCCAATTCATATTTCTCCATATAATCAAGGTAATTGTCAATAGTGAGAATACTCAAGTCCGCAGGAAGCTGGTTGGCCAGATTTGTATATTCCGATATCATCCATGACTCGTCACATATCTTAAATATCACTTCCAACGACACTTCTGGATTTTCCTTCGAACGTGCTATCACTTTTGCTTCCTGTCCTGCTGCCAAGTTTCCTTTTAGTGTAAAATCAATACGGCCGTTTCCCGTTCTCACGCCATCATTAGTCCATTCATTAATAATGCCATCGTAAGATATTTCTATTTCATCATTCTCTACAGATTCCATGGTAGCATCTACAAGATCGAAACTCACACCTACCATATCTGTACTGCTACCATTAATCATGATATACTTGCCGTCCCACAAGCCTTCAGTTATGCAATACTCACAATCATCGAGGAATATCTTATACGGTTTTCCTATCACATTGCCCGGTATCAAGCCGTCAATGGCTTTCTTGAGATTGTCGTAAGCCGTCTGAATTTCTTCGGTCGTTGCGCCGGAATTGGCAGCTACGTTCTTGGCCGCTTCCAAGGCTTTCTGCAGGTTACGGTACGAGGTTTCGGAATAATCTTCTTCATTCAAGCCATTAGCCTTGTTTATCAAATCCTCAAGCTGCTTTTTTACCGTATCATCAACTTCCGGTTTCCACTTAGCATATAGAGTCATATCACTTGTTATAACCATTGATTCATCAAACGGATTAGTGAAAGCCTCATCGGTAAACCATCCGTCAAATACAAATCCGTCTTTTACAGGAGTTGGCAAACCGGTAATCGTATTTCCTTTCTCAACACTCACAGGCTCTATATCATCACCTCCATTTGTATCGAAAGAAATCATACAAGTTTCTATTTCCGCCAACCATTTTGCGTACAAAGTAATATCAGAATCCACAACATCCACGTCAAAGACCCATTCACTTTCGAAATTCTCGCTCTTGAACCATCCTAAGAAAACGACACCATCCTTAGTTGGATTTTCTGGTTTAACGGCATGTTCTCCGGCTTTTACCTTTTGCTCCTTAACCTCACTTCCACCCATGGAATTAAATGTCACAGTAAAATAACGCTCCTCATTTTCTGTAGCGTCGTCTGCACAAGACACAAAACAAAACAACCCAATCATAATGGGCACAATCAATTTCATTAAATTTCCCATACGTAATTCTATTAAAAAACGAACTATAAATATTATAAAATATGTGATAACTTATATTATCAGCGCCCGCAAAGTTAATAAAAAAAAAAAAAACATGAAATTTTATTACTAAAAATTTGACATTAAATTATTTTTTGGACAGATTTGCATACGATTATACCAAGGA
>NZ_JACJLE010000085.1 GCF_016901995.1 Bacteroides caecigallinarum
GTTATGTAAGTATGTAATATTTTATATTAAATTATTATTCTATTTAATATTTAAGAACTACAACTTCATTTATGTTCATACAATAACCTTTCCTACACCTCCTATAAGATTTGTAAGTTTTTTCAAAAAGCTAAATTTAATATTCAATGTACATGGTGCGGATGTTCTTACAAAATCTCAATTGGCAAAGATTCTAAAAAACATGTCTCGTCCTTTACTTTCTAAAGCAAAATATATTGTTGTTCCTAGTAAATATTTTGAAGATGTTATTATGTTAGAATTTCCAGAGCTGGATAAAAATAAAATTGTTGTATCAGCATCCGGTGGAATTGAGAAAGCATTCTTCTCTGAGCGTAAAACGTATTCTCATAAAACTTTAAGGATAGGTTATGTGTCTCGATTGACAAAAGGGAAAGGATGGAGTATTTTGTTGGATGCATTGATGATTTTAAAAAAGAAAAATATTAATTTTAAGGCAACATTTGTAGGTTTCGGAGAAGATTGTAACAAATTGCTAAATATAATACATAGTAATATATATGATGGTAAAGTACAATATATAGGTCCTTTAGGACATGATAAGCTCCCAGATTTTTACAAGTCAATAGACCTTTTTATATTCCCAAGTAATTATAATGAAAGTTTAGGATTGGTTGGTTTGGAAGCAATGGCTGCCAGCATTCCTGTTATTGGATCCAATATAGGAGGTATCTCAACTTATGTTAGAGATGGAATTAATGGTTTTCTGTTCACTCCTGGTGATGCTGTTGGATTGGCAGACAATATAATTAAATTTATTAATATGAATGAGAGCCTACGTATAAAAATGATGCAATCTGCGTATGAAACAGCTACAGAGTATGAAACATCTGTTGTTCTTGAAAAATTGTTCAATGTAATATTTCCTATAAATGAATAAAGAAAAAAAAATTGTGTTCATTGCTAGTTCTGGCGGACATCTTACTCAGCTTTTACAATTAAAGCCTTTGTTTAAGGATTATGATTCCTATCTAATTACAGAAAAGGATATTTCTACTTCTGTTTTGACTATTGATGGTGCAAAAGTTTTGTATTTTACCCCTACACGTAAAAATAAATTAATAGAATATCTTTGGGGGAATTTTAAATCTCTATTATCAAGTATTAAATATTTTTTCATTATTAAACCAGATGTTGTAATTTCAACAGGTGCTGGAGTTTGTGTGTATTTTTGTTATTTAGCAAAATTATTTGGTAAGAAAATCATTTTTATTGAAACGTATGCCGCTATACAAGGAAAATCTGGTGCCGGAAAGTTAATTTATCCCATTGCTGACCGCTTTTATGTGCAATGGGAAAGTATGAAAAAATTTTATCCTAAATCTATTTATAAAGGTACTTTGTATTAATATGATTTTTGTTACAGTTGGTACACAACCTCAGCCATTTAAGAGGTTGTTTGAGAAACTTGAATCATTAGTTTCAAGTGGTATAATTAAAGAAAAGGTCATAGCGCAAGTTGGTACAAATGTAATACAGAATAGTAATATTCAGACATTTGACTATTTACCATTAAAAGAGATGTATAATTATATGAATTCAGCAGATTTAATAATTTCACATGGAGGAACTGGATCTATAATAACCGCTCTAAAAATGGGAAAAAAGGTTATAGGAATACCTAGACTATCTGAGTATGGGGAACATATTAATAACCATCAAGTAGATTTAATAACTATTTTATCTAGAGAAAAACATATAATACCACTATTCGATATTGATTTGATGGAAAATGCTATTGCTGAAAGTAAGAACTTTGTTCCAGTTCCATTTAAAAGTGGGCAAGATGAGTTAATCTCAGATATAAGACTCTTTATTAATGAATAATTATAAATAATAGTTGTTTTATTTTTAAGATGGCAACACACAAAAAGATTATCGCAGTAGCAGGAACAGGATATGTAGGCCTGTCGATAGCAACCTTGCTGGCACAGCACAACAAGGTGATGGCAGTGGATGTGATACCTGAAAAGGTAGAAAAGATAAACAACCGCACATCGCCCATCCAGGACGACTATATAGAGAAATATCTGGCAGAAAATGAATTGGATCTGACAGCTACACTGGATGGCGAGGCAGCTTACAGTGATGCGGATTTCGTAGTGATAGCAGCTCCTACCAACTATGACCCCGTAAAGAACTATTTCGACACGAGCCATGTAGAGGAAGTGATAGATCTGGTACTTAGTGTAAACCCGAATGCGGTGATGGTGATAAAGAGTACCATTCCAGTGGGCTATTGTGAGAGCTTGTACCGCAAATACGGCAAAGACCTGAAGCTTCTCTTCTCTCCGGAATTCCTTAGGGAAAGCAAGGCGCTGTACGACAACCTCTACCCTAGCCGTATCATCGTGGGATGTCCTAAAGAAACGGTGTGCAATCATGCCGACGAGCTGAAAGAAACAGCGAAGACATTTGCCGGTTTATTGCAGGAAGGCGCCATAAAGGAAAATATCGATACCCTGTTCATGGGGCTGACAGAGGCTGAAGCGGTAAAACTCTTTGCAAATACCTATCTTGCGCTTAGAGTGTCCTACTTCAACGAGCTTGACACATATGCCGAGATGAAAGGACTGAACACTGTGGATATAATAAACGGTATAAGCCTTGATCCGAGAATAGGCAACCACTATAACAACCCGTCATTCGGATACGGAGGCTACTGTCTGCCAAAAGATACGAAGCAGCTCCTTGCCAACTATGCCGATGTGCCGGAGAACCTTATCCATGCCATAGTGGAATCCAACCGTACCAGAAAGGACTTCATCGCCGACCAGGTGCTGAAGATGGCAGGATATTACGATTACTACAACCGTGGCGACTTCAATCCTGAGAATGAGAAAAAATGCGTGATAGGTGTCTATCGTCTGACAATGAAATCGAACAGCGACAACTTCCGTCAGAGCTCCATCCAGGGAGTAATGAAACGCATAAAGGCAAAAGGCGCGACAGTAATTATATACGAGCCAACTTTGGAAGAAGGAACGACATTCTTCGGATCGGAAGTTGTGAATAACCTTGACGATTTCAAAGAAAGAAGTAATGCTATCATAGCAAACAGGTATGATACTTGCTTAGATGATGTGATCTACAAGGTATATACTAGAGATATTTTTAGAAGGGATTGATTAATTAATTTATTTTATGAACTTTAACCGTAACATCCTTATAACCGGCGGTGCCGGTTTCATTGGCAGCCACGTAGTGCGCCTGTTCGTGAACAAATATCCTGAGTACAAAATCATCAACCTGGACAAGCTGACTTATGCCGGCAACCTGGCGAACCTGAAGGACATAGAGGACAAGCCTAACTATGTGTTCGTAAAGGCTGACATATGCGACTACGAACGTATGCAGGAGATTATGAAGGAATACCAGATAGACGGTATCATCCATCTTGCCGCAGAGAGCCATGTGGATCGCTCGATAAAGGATCCGTTCACTTTCGCACGTACTAACGTGATGGGTACGCTGAGCCTGCTTCAGGCTGCAAAACTGTACTGGGAGAGTCTGCCTGAGAAGTATGAGGGCAAGCGTTTCTATCATATCTCTACTGACGAGGTATATGGGGCTCTGGAAATGACTAATCCTGAGGGTATCAAGCCGCCGTTCACTACTACGGCTTCGTCATCGGAACATCATCTGGCGTACGGAAAGGATTTCTTCTACGAGGATACGAAATATAATCCGCACAGCCCGTACTCGGCTTCGAAAGCGAGCTCGGATCATTTTGTGCGTGCTTATCATGATACTTACGGGATGCCGACTATAGTGACTAACTGCTCGAACAACTACGGGCCGTATCAGTTCCCGGAGAAGCTGATTCCGCTGTTTATCAATAATATCCGTCACCGCAAGCCGCTGCCTGTGTATGGCAAGGGTGAGAATGTGCGCGACTGGTTGTATGTGGTGGATCATGCGCGTGCGATAGACGTGATTTTCCATAACGGTAAAATAGCTGATACATACAACATAGGCGGTTTCAACGAATGGAAGAACATCGACATCATAAAGGTGCTGATAAAGACCGTTGACAGACTGCTGGGTAACCCGGAAGGGTATTCTCTGGATCTGATTACTTACGTGACTGACCGTCTGGGACATGACATGCGTTACGCTATTGACTCTACGAAGCTGCAGCGTGAGCTGGGTTGGGAACCGAGCCTGCAGTTTGAAGAGGGTATAGAGAAGACCGTGAAATGGTATCTGGAGAACCAGGAGTGGATGGATAATGTGACGAGCGGGGATTATCAGAGGTATTATGAGGAAACTTATAATAATTAATAATTAAAAATTAATAATTAATAATTAAGAGCTGGCGGTCAACGAAGCTAATTAAAAATTAATAATTAAGAGCTGGCGGTCAACGAAGCTAATTAAAAATTAATAATTAAGAGCTGGCGGTCAACGAAGCTAATTAATAATTGGCAGACAGCGAAATTGATTAATAACTAGGGGATTCCTCCATGCGGCGGCGGGTAATGCCGGGCATGGGGGAATTTCGGTTTAATATAAGGAAGAAAAAGAATATTTTTATTTGATATATCGGAATTAAAAATTACTTTTGTGAATATTATGATATTCAGCCGACAAAAAGTATTTTATTTATGATAGATAAATATTTAGAGATTGAAACGAGAGGATTGGTGTTTTTAGGAGATTTCAATCCTTCTATATTTCACCCTTATTGGTTGGCATCAAAAGACCTTATACAGGAGGAAGAGGCCAAAAATGCGAAAATAGAGATAGTCATGAATGAACTTTCCAGATTCCAGTTGGGAGAATGGTTGAGTATTGAAGTCTCAAGAAATAGATGTGATTTCAAAACAATGAAAAAACCATATTTCTATCCTATGCGTGATTTAGCTATAAATATCTTCAAAATATTGAATGAGACTCCTATAAAAGCTGTAGGCATTAATAATGTATATGATTTATCATTAAAAAATGCCGACAACTATTATAACTTTGGAGACAGGCTGGCACCATTGAATAACTGGAATGATATTCTTACATCACCAAGATTGTTAAACATCGAAATAATAGAATCTACAGAATCAGGAAACACATCTTTCAGACGTGTGAGTATATCACCGTCTGAACCTGAACTGAAGGTGAATTTCGGCATAAATTTCAATATAAACAATCATTTTAATCTGGAGCCTAACAGTAACGGTTACAAGGCATCGCAACTCGTAGAGGATAAATTTGATTATTGTGCGGCAAACTCAAAAGAAATAGTTTCAAATATTCTTTCAAAAATTTTCGGATAATGGGAGATTCAACATTACAAATCAACAAATATTCTTTCTTTGACAACTATACAAACAATAGTTTGCCTACATTGTATGAAGATTTGGTTTTAGAAGAGATTCAACTGCCGATTAAGGAAAGAGTATCTTTACTATCAACATTTGAGACTAGAGACTGTGATAAATCTGAAAAGATAGAGTTACCGTTAATAAAAAGTTCCAAAAGCAATTTGAATTATATTTGTCATTCACTCAACTGGATAGGTAATGTCACCGAAATAAAAGATGAAACTTTTACAGCTGTATTAATAAATACAGATGAAAACACTACACACGAGATTGCTGAGTTTGAAAAAAAAGATATATCAAATTGTGATTTGCATTTACTGAATGTGGGAGCTGTTTTTTATTGGAGTATAGGATATGCCAACTACTATGGACAAATAATAAAACAATCTTTTATCCGTTTTAAAAGAAGTATAAACTTGAGCAATAATGAATTTGAGTCTATAATGAATGATGTTGATAAGTTGAAGGAGGGTATCATGTGGGAATGAATCTATTCAGAGTTTCTTTGATTGGAACAGGTGGAGGATATGGAGAATCTGTTGTGGTACAATTAGGTATGAATAATTGGATGGTGGTAGATTCGTGCATAGACCCTGTTACAAAAGAATCTTTGCCTCTTGAGTATTTGAAGTCACTTGGTGTTCACATTGAGACGGAAGTAAAATTAATAGTTTGTTCACATTGGCATAACGACCATATTCTTGGGATAGACAAGCTGCTTGAAGAATGTAAATCCGCAACATTAGCATTCGCTGTAACTTCGGACAAAGCCAAGTTTCTTGAGTTTATCGGACTTGACAGCAGGAATGATAAATTATTGTCTCATACTTCCTCAACGGATATCATGGCTAAATGTCTGAATATAGTTAATCAGAGAAAAATACCTGTGAAAACAATATTACAGGATCGTGTGTTGTATAGTAGAAATGATGAAAGAAATGACATAAAAGTGATAGCTCTTTCTCCTTCAGACGCAGTAATATCAGATTTTGGAACAGAAATCTCAGAATTAATGAGAAATTATGTCCCATGCTCCAACAGAAAAATTATAGTTCGCAGTCCGAATGAAAAGTGTGTTGTTCTGCAAGTAAGTGTTAACGGATATACAGCTATTTTAGGAGGTGATCTGGAAACATCAGAAGACAATAAACGTGGATGGCTATGTATTCTCGACAATTGTAGCTGTATCTCAAAAAACAGTGCATCACTTTATAAGATACCGCATCATGGTTCTGAAAATGCATACGAGAAGAGAGTATGGGATGAAATGTTTAATCATAATTTATTGGTAGGTCAATTATCTCCTTTCATTAATGGAAAAGTATGTCTGCCAACCAAAGATATGCTTAATATATTCATTAAGAATGTGACACACCTATATATAACTTCTTTTGACATACTGAATAAGCCCAAAAAAAGAGATAATTCTTTACAAAAAGCCATACGCACATTTAATCCAACATTAAAGGAAATTCCTTTCAGGAAAGGGATTATTGAAAATTATATAGACTTGGATGTTGAAAAATGTACATGGAAAACCAATTTGCATGGTAAGGCTTTTGAAATAGACAATGAATTTATCAGCAAAATATAGGATAAGCTTCCAAAAATGACCAGGAGTAGATGGATAATGTGACGAGCGGGGATGCGGTCAACGAAGTTAAGCCTCGTAACTTAACCTTTAATTTTTAATTCTTAATTGACTTACATGAAATACCCTATAGGAATACAGAATTTTGAAGAGATACGCGAAGGCGGTTATCTTTATATCGACAAGACGGACATGATGTTTGATCTGGTGGATAATGGTAAGTATTATTTCCTAAGCCGTCCGCGCAGGTTCGGAAAGAGTCTTCTTATCTCCACGCTGGAGACTTATTTCAGCGGAAAGAGGGAGATGTTCGAGGGGCTGAAGATTGCGGAACTGGAGAAGGAATGGACGGAATATCCTGTGCTGCATCTGGACCTGAATA
>NZ_JACJLE010000086.1 GCF_016901995.1 Bacteroides caecigallinarum
GTGTATAATAGTCTTATATTGTGACATAAATCTTTTGTATTGACTTTATTAGATTTTATTTTTCTGTTAATGAAAATAGCCAGACAATTTATAAAGTCATGTCCATTATGGAGTTGATAATGGTCATTTATGTCAAATTTAGAGACAGATATCTTAAGTTGCTGTTCATCTGGAAAATCATGAATATTGTTGTTATTTTCGTGTTTTTTTATTTCTGTAATGCACGTATTGATGTCAATATCATTTTCTCCGTCATAAATATGGCTCATTTTGAATCCTTTAAAGCATATTCCCAGTTCATAAGCATAATTTATAAGCTTTAAGGCAGATATCCATTTCATATTATTGAACAATATGTTTTTCACATCATATATAGGATGTATTCCGGTATATTCATAAACGATGTCATTAATGTTACATTGGCTTATACATAAAGTCTCCGCATCGTGTGTGTCAGTAATGAATAGATTATCATTACTATAATTTATATTAAGTATTTTGTCAAAATCAGAATCCTTTATACCAATGATTTTATCAGAATGTTTTGGGGTAATACTGTCAAGAATAGGAACTATATAAAAGCAGGTACCTGTTGGAAACAGAATAACTTTCGAATTGTCAAAGAATTTTCCATATAATCTGATGTCATCATCCCCTTCCACCAGTACAATGATTTTCCCGTTGCTGCAAGGGCTGTTTATTTCAGCTTCTACATCCGTAACCAGTTCATTCACCTTATCACCTTCCAGAACAGTATTATTCCTCATAATTTTCAAATTCTTTGTTTAAGTAAAACAAATCCCAAGCTTTTTCTTTAGCATTTGCTACAATTCTCGACGAATGAGTTGTTATTACAGCCTGAAGGTTTTTGTTTTCTGCAATAAGAGCTATATCTTCACTGAACATTCTTTGCCATGCCACATGCAGTGAGTTTTCCGGTTCATCCAGCAACAAAATAGAATTGTCATTGATTCTGAATATCAGGTCATACAGTAATATTATCTGATTCTTTTCACCGCTTGACAGTAAGTCCAGGTCAATATATGTTTTATTATCATTGAAACACCTGATACCGTAGTTTAATGAAAAAGTAAAGAATTTATTTGCAAAATGTTTTTCGTTCAATAAGTCCGAGAACAATTCCAGTTTTTCAAGAATAGGGTCATACTCAGCCAGTCTTTTTATTGTTTCATCCAGATATGCAGATATGATTCTTATGTCCTTTTTGTTGTATTCAGGGAATTTTATGGTGCTATTCAGTCCATACTTAATCAGTAATTCATTTTTCAGTGTTATTTCCCTGACCTTTTCGTTATAATCTTCCTCTTCATATTCCTTATCGGATTTCAGTAAAGAATTTATGAATTCATCTTCATCTCTGCGCGAAGCCACTAAATACCTGAATCTCGAAGATGAAAGCATTTCTTTAAATTCATTCGATATATTTTTGATAGGCGACAATTTCTCTTCTTCCGTCACTATACGTCTTGATCCTCCAAAGAAAATCCTATATGAATCGTTTTCAACGATGTTAGAGTGGTCATTATATATTCTGTTTGCCGGAATAAAGTAGGATATCAGTGAGTGCAGCATCAATTGGAATTCTTTGTATAATTCAGACGGTTTAGCCAGTTCTTTATAAAAATCATTGTTACATGTCACTATTTCTGCCAGTTTATAGTTACCCAGGTCATTAATCATTTCTTCGCTGATACTCAACTGATGCTTCATTATTCTGAGTACCCTTCTGATCATCTTTCCATCTATATGGAATGATTTTTCTCCGTTACCGTTAATCCACTTGAATATTACATATGTATCTTCGTCTATTACCGAATCTGTATCTTCAGAATTACTTTCAATTGCCGTTTTATGTTTTTCAATGACTATTTCCAGTTCATTTTCAAATTTTATTCTGATTGTTTTGAAAGGCAGATTGTAGAAATAAAACAGATATCCCTTGCACAGGTTGTTTATGATATACAGGATAGTTGTTTTTCCATATCCGTTCGGGCTTGTTATCAGACAGATGTCCTTATCAATTTCAGGAATCGAATAACTGTATAGTCCAAACAGTCTTTCTATGGTAATGGAAGATATTTTCATGAAAGTTATAATTTTAAATTATATAGCTTGTTGATTTTTTCCTGCAACTCCTTATTGATATTGAAGCTTTTTGTTTTCCTTATATTATTATTTCCCAAAGCAGTCACAACACTTACATATGATGGATAGTCATTACCTTTCGAAAGATTATTTTCCCACTGCATAGCCCTTAAGTTCAGGATATTGTCATCACCTCCCAAATCGACAGGAAAAACATGGTCTATTTCCCATCCATATTCTGAAGTTCTCAATCCATAGTGAGTCCATAAAATAATAGCTCCACATGGGTCTATTCTTATATTGTCCGGGTCATATCCTTTCATTGTTCTGGCATTATTCCAGACCAATTTTTTTGTATTTTCGTCCATTCCTTTATTCTATTAAATAAAACTTTCCTTCGAATTTTGTACAAAAATATAATTAAAGTCAGATATAAGCAACCAATAAAGGCATTTTATTGCCTTTAATTTGTCTTCCGTACCAGTTGTCACCGTCTTTTTTTAAATATTAGCCATCCTTATAACATGAATCTTTTCATATTCCATAGCCACGTCAATAGAAAGAAGAAACAGGAACACTTCCCTGAAGTTATATTCTATATTAATATTTTCCTCCTTTTCAATCCTCTTTTGGTTTTCATCATATACCGTGCCATACTGTTCCAGTATCTTCCTCACCGTATCACTGCTTATGATATTTTCATTCTCATTCCTTGCCTTCAGACAGTCGGAAAACATCCACATCCTGTTGTTATAGTTTGCCAGGATATTCCGGTCAACCAGTCTGCTTACGCTGACCGTCTCAATATCCTTATCATAAAATTTCATGAGCATATCAGTCGATCTTCTCAGTCCGTCATAAGGAAAATCCACTTTCTCCGAATTCCGGTTCTCGTTTTTTCTCACCTCATTATGAATATCAAAGAAATGTTTCATCGGATTATCAGTCTTATCCTCCTTCACCTTCTTTATATGTTCAGCCATTAAGAACCTTACAGTCTTCTCCAGCAAAACCTTCCTTTCATTATTCTTCAGTACGTTCAGCAATTTAATCCTGTCATCGAGCACCTTTTTCCTGTTTTCGCTCAAATTCACCTTCTCCAGTTCTCTGTAACACTTCTCCAGCTCCGTATCGAATTCCGGATGATACATCAGAAGCGACACCTCCATGATTCTGCTTATCAGATACAGCGGTTTGAAGAAAAGAGTGTCAAGGTCATTCACTATAACATCCATACCTATATCCTTGTTCTTCAGGTGAATCAGTGCAATGTCAATCTCCATGTCATAATTTCTCATCAGCAGTTTCATCTCATGCATGGCATTATACATTTGCGCGTCATGGTTATATATATCCAGATGAATTACATCTTCCGGCATAAGTTTAAGCTTGTTCAAGTGTTCCTCCGACGGATATACCACATGCTCATTGTCAGCCATCAGTTTTCTTCCCATGGCAACAGTACAAACCAGATTTCTGTACAGATGCCTTATCAGGTCTCCAAACTGCTTGTCCTGAATTTCCGGCGACACCCTTATAACATTATCCGCAGTTCTTTTCGACTGTCTGTATCCTTGTGTATCTACAAAAGCACACCATATACCGGCCACAAGAGCAACAAAGGCAAACACCACATTATACCAGTCCAGATTTATCTCCATAAATTCCGGCCCGTCCGTATTGTTTTTTATGCCTTCTATTTTACTCTCCAGCGAATCTATTTTCACCATTATTCTGTCTATCATCACAGAATCCATTTTTTGTGCAGCCCCGTCATAAACGGAAATACAGATAAATAAAGTAAAAAGAAAACCTCTTATCGTCTTCATATAGTTTTATATACTGAAATTATAATTTTCGTTTTAAAGTCCGTCTCCCCACCATATAAGGTAAAAACCATACAGCTTCGCGAGGCATTATGCCCGACATCCTGACACATCTCCTTATCCAGAACCAGACATTTCCGTTTACTCTCTTTACTGAAGAAATACCAATAGCACGTTCTTCCCTTTCCTTTTTCAGCATATATCCGTCTCTCCATACCGTTTCCTCTATGAAGAAACTGCTACTTCCACAATCGGGAGCAATGGGAAAACATTCCACCCTGAACCGTCTTTTTATGAAACCGAACAGAGCCGAGCAGAACCTCGCCATGTGCAACCTGTCTATTACTTCAGCCATGAAATCCATATCCAGTTCGGCATTTCTCAACATCACAGCCACATCACAAATCTGTTTCATTCCCACACCATAAGTGAGCATATGTCTTCTCAGGTGAACAATTATACACGCCAGATACACTTCCGGACTGTCCGGATAGTCCATTACCAACTGTTGCAGAGTCATGTTGTCCTTTGAACAATACATATATTCCCTTTGCGGATGAAACTCCACGTCTATATCCTCAATTCTGCATACAATGTCCTGATGATCCCGCCTGAAAGGAATCCTTTTCCTGTCCAGAATATCCGTAATCTTTTCAAAACCTTCCGAGATTACCACATCAATATCCCCGTAACTTCTGACCATTGGGTTCCTATACCATTTTGCCACGGATACACCTTTGAACACCTCAGTCTTCATTCCCTTTGCATTAAGACTTGAAACAATCCTTTCAGCCAGAGACCCTATTTTCCTGTTCTTTTCCTCTATATGAAGCAGTGTACTTATCCATCGTTCTTTTTTTCTACCGCTTATTGCTACACCGTGCACATCCATTCCAGTCACCATCATTCCGCCTACAGCCTGCAGCAATCCCATTTCGAACAAAACATCAGCTTCATGTTCCGAAAAAGAAAAGCCTTTGGAAAGACCTTCATGCCCCCAAAGACCGGCGTTTAATATATCGTAAAACAAGTTTCTCACCCGAAACTCTTCAATTTTGCTGAAACAAATTGCGGCACCTTCCAAGCCATCTTCTCCAGCTTTGTCAGTGTTGGATTCAGTCCATGACTGCGATACATACGTATATCCTCTTCCCACATCTGCTTGCGTCGTTTGCTGTCTGTGCTCAGTCCACCCATGCGCATCCTCACTATATATTCCTTCATATATTCCACCTTCAGATTTGCTTCATACAGATAGCGGAACAGAAAATCCGAGTCTGCAGCAATCTTGTAACTCTCGTCATACAGACCGTTCTGTTCTATTGCAGAACGCTTTATGTAGCAGGTAGGGTGTAGCGGCAGCCATCCGTTGCGCACCTTCCATTTAGAGTATGATCCCCCAATCCAGTTACGTATCACCCTGTCCGTATTATTAAAATCCACAAACAGACCGTCCCCGTAAAGGAAGTCCGCTCCGGTCTCTTCAAACCTCTTTACTATTTTGGAGATAATGTCGGTAGAGTAGAGGAAGTCATCACTGTGCAGCAGCCCCACTATATCCCCTGTAGCAGCCCTGATACCCTTGTTTATACCCTCATACATACCATGGTCAGGTTCCGATATGATAGTCGCTATACGGTCTTTATATCTGTTTATCACCTCCAGTGACTTGTCTTTACTCGCTCCATCCACCACTATGTATTCTATGTTCGGATAATCCTGCGCCAGTACACTTTCTATCGCCTGACCTATGGTTGCTTCACGGTTGAAGCATGATGTTATAATTGAAACTTTCATTTATTATGATTATAATATAATTAAAGAATACGAATTTAATTACTTCGAAAATTCTTTAATCATTTGTTCATTTTTTAGTCTGCAAACTAAAAGTCTGTTTTCCTTTTCTGCTACAATATAATTGTCTAATCCTTCTAAAACTACTTGCTTTTCCTCAGAAGTATGTACAATACAATTATTGCAATTAAACAGTTTTACATTTTCTCCAACTGTCGCATTATTATTATCATCTTGTGGCAATAATGTACGAAGAGATCCCCAACTTCCTAAATCACTCCAACCAAAATCAGCAGGTATAGTATAAATGTCCTTTGCTTTTTCCATTACAGCATAATCTATCGATATCTTCTCACAAGTAGGGAATAATCTTTTTACCGTGCCTGATTCTTTGTTTGAGTAGAAATCTTTAGCCATTTCCTCCATTATGGATGCTAGTTGCGGAGTATGTTTCTTTATTTCATTGGTAATAGTATCAATATTCCACACAAATATACCGGCATTCCATAAATAATTTCCATCCTTTACATATTTACATGCAGTATCATAATCTGGTTTCTCCTTAAAAGCATTTACCTTATGGATTCCATTACTATATTCATTATTGTCTGTATAGATATATCCATAACCTGTTTCAGGACGATTTGGTCTGATGCCTATCGTAACAATAGAGTTACTATTGCTAGTGAACATTAATGCTTTCTTTATTACGCATTCAAATTCTGCAGTGTTAATAACAAGGGCATCCGAAGGAGTCACAACTATATTGGCATCAGAATATTTTTTTCTGATTTTCCAACATGCGTATGCTATACATGGAGCAGTATTTCTTGCCTCTGGTTCAGCAAGGATATTACATTCAGGAATATCAGGCAATTGTTCTTTTACTATGTCAATATACTTCTCGCTGGTTACAATCCAAAAATTTTCTATATTACAAACCGGTAGAAATCTTTCAACCGTAAGTTGAATTAATGATTTACCACATCCCATTACATCTATAAACTGCTTGGGATATTCAGGAGTACTCATAGGCCAAAAACGGCTACCTATACCTCCTGCCATTATTACTATATGATTATTCATTTTTGTTATAAATTTTAGTGTTGTATTTGTTTATTCAATCAATTTCTCCATTACTTTATTATCACAAACGGAACAGAATCCTGTTCACCTTCTCTATCCTTAGAGATTAGTCTATCATACCGATATAATTTATTTTTACTGCCTTTATTCTTGAGAATATCAATCCCATTATTACAATCTTCTTCTGAATATTACAATTTACATCTATTCTTTATCAGAAGTAATGGTGAATTTGGTATTATGCTCTGTGTCAAGCTCCAGTGTAATTAGTTTAAAAAGGAGAGAGCTAGTATTTTGCTTTGGTATTTTATTTCAATAATTTACATTTTAGCACATTCATCATTTTGACGCTCAGTAGATGAACCCAATAAACTACAACAAATGAGAATACTCCTAACAAAACACATACAGGAGACTTGCGTAACTGATATATATATCAGT
>NZ_JACJLE010000087.1 GCF_016901995.1 Bacteroides caecigallinarum
TAGTAATATAAATTATAAGGATATATTATCGTTAGAAAAAAGTCGAATAAAATCATTGCCGAAGCAACGGAGGATAATTTATATCAAAAATCGTTTTAACCATAAAACTGTAGGTGAAATAGCTGAAGAACTTAGTATTTCAAAACGAACTGTAGAGGGACATTTATTGCAGGGACGTAAACAAGTAAGGGACTATATAAGACGTTGTATATAATCAGTAATTAATAAATATAATTTTTTTATTATGGGAAATAAGAGATTTTTAGTTGGGTGTATGGCTTTAATGATGGCTGGTGTTGCTGTGGCTACAGAGAATGTCATGACAGTCCATGCAAATAAGATAACATCAGATATCAGTCCTACCATGTATGGATTGTTTTTCGAAGATATCAATTTTGGAGCAGATGGTGGCCTGTATGCCGAGCTGGTAAAAAACAGATCGTTTGAGTTTGCCCAAAATCTTATGGGGTGGGATATTTTTGGAAATGTTACATTGATGAATGACGGACCATTCGAACGTAATCCACATTATGTACGTTTAGGTAAATCAGCTCATCCACATAAGCATTCAGGAATAGAGAATGAAGGTTTCTTTGGTATGGGACTGAAAGCCGGTAGTGAATATCGCTTCTCTGTGTGGGCACGTGGTAATGGACAAAGAATAAGGGTTGAACTTATTGATAATGACAGTATGGGTGAGACTCAAGTTATTACTTCGAAGAAACTGGAAATAACTTCTGATGAATGGACAAAATATCAGATTATTTTGAAACCGGAAGTTGAAGAGAAAAAGGCTCATCTGCGTATATTTCTTGAAACAGACGGTAATGTAGATCTGGAACATGTTTCATTATTTCCTGTAGATACCTGGAAAGGCAGGGAAAATGGACTTAGAAAGAATCTTGTACAAGCATTGGCAGATTTGTCACCAGATGTGTTCAGATTTCCAGGAGGATGTATTGTTGAAGGAACTGATATGGGGAACAGATATCAGTGGAAGGAAACAGTTGGACAGGTGGAAAACAGACCGACTAACGAAAACAGGTGGCATTATACTTTCACTCACAGATTCTTTCCTGATTATTTCCAATCATATGGATTAGGATTTTATGAATATTTTCTTCTTTCTGAAGATATAGGTGCAGAGCCTTTGCCTATATTGAACTGTGGATTGTTATGCCAGTATCAGAATAACGATGATTGTCAGATACCTGAAGATAGTCTTGATATTTTCGTACAGGATGCTTTGGACTTGATTGAATTTGCCAATGGAAATATAGATACCAAGTGGGGAAAACTTAGGGCTGAAATGGGGCATCCGGAACCATTTAACCTTAAGTATCTTGGTATTGGAAACGAACAATGGGGACAGATATATGTGGATAGGCTGAAAGTTTTTGTAGATGTTATTAGAAAACAACATCCGGAAATTAAGATTGTAGGTTCGTCAGGACCATATCCGGAAGGTAAGGAGTTCGAATATCTTTGGAAAGGGATGAAAGAACTTAAAGTAGATCTGGTGGATGAACATTTCTATCGTCCTGATAACTGGTTTATTTCGCAGGGGAAAAGATATGACACTTATGAGAGAAAGGGACCGAAAGTTTTTGCAGGTGAATATGCTTGTCATGTTCCCGGAAAGAAATGGAATCACTTCCGTGCATCATTGCTTGAAGCTGCATTTATGACAGGCTTGGAAAGGAATGCAGATATTGTCAGAATGGCAACATACGCTCCTCTATTGGCACATATTGAAGGATGGCAATGGCGACCTGATCTGATATGGTTTGATAATCTCTCGGTTATGAAAACATGCAGTTATTATGTTCAGCAACTTTATGCTACAAACAAAGGAACACATGCGTTGAAACTGACAATGGACGGAAACATTGTATGTGGCGATAAAGGACAGAACGGATTGTTTGCAAGTGCGGTATGGGATGAAAATGGTAAAACTTATATAGTGAAGGTGGTAAACACATCAGACAATAAACAGGATATTAAGATTGCTTTTAAGGGGTTAAAGAAGAAATTGCAGTCTAAGGGGGAGTGTATATTATTTAGTTCTGAAGAAATGGAAGCAGAAAATACACTTGAAAATCCTGATTTGATTAAGCCTAAGAAGTCTGATTTTTCATTGGAAAAAGACTTAATAAGTGATACTTTATATCCTATGTCGTTTATCATATATAAACTGACAGCTATTTAATATTTGTTTTTTAATGATTTTATTATGAAGAATAAATTATTCGTAATGGTAAGCTTTTTGTTTACCATTACGTTTACAGCTTATGCGCAACTTTATACTTATCCGGAAGGATTAAGAACCGGTATTTATCATAATGATGATTTTACAGTACGGGTAAGAACAAAAGGTGGGGAATGGAAAGAAACCTTTGAATACAAGGTTCAGGTGGATATGGATAGGGTGCAGGACGCCTCTATGGTACAGTTTGATATGGATGAGCCTGTGGAGGTGATGGTTAAGAAAAATAATGGATTGATACAAACTGTTGATATCAGACCTAAGTCGAAAAGTATCGAGTTCAGACAGCTAGAGAACTGTATCTTGTTTACACTTGATAAACCTCAATATTTGTCGGTAGAGTTTAATGGTGACCGTTTGCATAATCTTCATCTGTTTGCTAATCCTGTACAGAAAGAGGTATATACTGAAAGCAAAGAAGGTATAATGTATTTTGGCCCCGGAACACACAGGCCTCAAGATTTGCCTAACAATCAGATCAGGATACCGAGTAACACAACTGTTTATCTTGCACCGGGTGCTGTAATAGAAGCCAAACTGCTTGTTGATCATGCGGAAAATGTGAAGATTATAGGTCGTGGTATAATCTATAAAGGAATAAGAGGCATTGAGGTTACTGATTCTAAAAATGTTTATATAGACGGTATAACAGTAATCAATCCGGACCATTATTCAATATTTGGAGGAGGATCAAAGGATATTACAGTAAGAAACTTCAAATCGTTCAGCTGTAAAGGATGGTCGGATGGTATTGATATGATGAGCTGTCAGAATATAGATATAGAGAATATATTTATGCGTAACAGTGATGATTGTATGGCTTTCTACAATCACCGCTGGAACTGGTGGGGAGGAACCAATAATGTTAATGTACGTCGTGCAGTACTTTGGGCAGATATTGCACATCCTATAAACATAGGTGGACATGGAGATCCGGAGGCTGAAATAGGTGAAAATATAGAGAATCTTACTTTCAAGGATATTGATATATTGGAGCACGATGAAGATGATTATCCATACCAGGGATGCATGGCTGTGGTTTGTGGAGATAAAAATCTGGCAAGAAATATTCTGTTTGAGGATATACGTATAGAAAGTATTCAGGAAGGTATGATTTTTAATATCCGTGTAAATTATAATCCTAAATATGATAAGGCTCCTGGACGTGGAATAGACGGGCTTACTTTCAGAAATATCAGATTCAACGGCATTGGTGAAAACCGTCCTGTGATTTACGGATTTGATAAAGACAGGATGGCAAGGAATATTACCTTTGAGGATATATGGATTAATGGCAAGAAACTTAAGGGGCTTGATTATTTCCTGATGAATGAGTTTGTGGAAGGTGTAGTAGTGAAATAATTGTTTAGTTATTAGATTATTGATTTATAAAAAAATTACTTGAAGGTATAACAATTTTTTATATATTTGCTCTGTGATTAACATAGTTAACAAATGAATGTATAATGAAGAGCATCTATAGGTACATATTATTTCTATACATATTTTTATCCACATTGCCGCAACTGTATGCTTTTCAAGATACATTCAGGAGTATTTCTGTCTCTGACGGATTGGAAGATTTGGTCGTGAACTCTATTTATAAGGATAAGCGTGGATTTATATGGATAGGGACAAATTCATCTGTAGAGAGGTTCGATGGCATACGATTAAAGAAATACAGCCTTTCAAGAGATGGTAGTATAGCAAAGAGGATTTATGATATATGTGAGTCAGGGGAAAATAGGCTGTATTGTGGAACAGGCGATGGATTACATATGCTTGATACAATATCCGATCAGTTTGTAAGGATATTTCCTGATAAAATAAATTTTAAGGTTAATAATATATTTCCTTTTTCCTCAGATTCGTTGCTTTTGACTACTGATAAAGGTCTTTATTTAAGTACAGCTGACACTGTTATTTGTTGTACATTAGAAGGTCATACCTTTACTACACGTAACGTTCCTACATCTATTGCTAGAGATCATAATTCTGATGCCGTATGGATTTCTACAAAGGAAGGTCTGATTTATTATGAACCGTATTCTAATAAATCCACTGTTTTCAATTGTAATGATGTAAATCTTTCCAATTCATTTTATAATATTTCAATTATAGGAGATTACGTTTACCTTGGCACTATGAACAAAGGACTTATGCGTTTCAATATAAAGAAGCGAGAGTTCAGTAGTTTCGTAGATGTAGGATGTAGTGTAATTTCTTCTTTATCATCCGATGGCAAAGATATTTTGTATGTCGGTACGGATGGAAATGGAGTACATTTTGTGTCTATATCACAGAATAAGATAATAAAATCGTACAGGCACGTTGCAGGAAACTCAGAAGGCATACGTTCCAATTCTGTATATTCTGTCTTGGTGGACCGTGACGGTTTGTTATGGGTCGGATTATATCAGATGGGAGTAGATTATACCCCATATCAGAGCGGGCTGTTTGGAGTATATAAATGGAAAGATAAGTTTACCTCAAAAGATATGTCTGTCAGAACTATTGCTTTCGATGGTAAACGTAAGCTTATAGGTTCAAGAGATGGGTTGGTGATTATTGATGAAGATAGGGATATAGTGAAGTATTATAATATACCATCAATAAGGTCTAATATGATTATTTCCAGCTGTTTTTTCGATGGTAAATTTTATATAGGCACTTATGGTGGAGGAATGTATGTTATTAATCCGGAGGACCTGTCTATACATGATTTTCCTGATACTAATAAAGAACCTTTCAAAACAGGACATATATTTTGTATCCGTCCGGATAATAGTGGAAATTTATGGGTAGGTACTTCTGATGGGCTATTTTGTTTTAATGGTGGTAAGATGATATATCATTTTACATCATCACAGTCTAAGTTACCTCCTGGAAATGTATATGAGATATTTTTTGATTCATCAGACAATGGATGGGTATGTGCTGAAAAAGGAATATGCCTTTGGGAGGCTTCTACCAAGAGTATTATTATAGATTCTTTTCCAAAAGGATTTGTCAGTCATGAAAAAATACGTGCCATTTATGAGACATCCGGTCACGATTTGTATTTCCTTCCTGAGAAGGGACCTATGTTCTATTCGGACATACCAATGAAAAAATTTTCGTATGTTGATAGTATTCCAATGCTTGAAGGTAAGCAATTTCTGTCTATCATAGAAGATGATATGGATGGAATGTTGGTGACAACAAATAATGGAATGTATCGTTTAAGTTCTGATGGTAATGTTATGCCTTTCAGTTTTGCAGATGGCATTCCTAGTCCGATTTTCATCAATTGTACTTCTGTTAGAGATTCTGATGGCGGACTGTGGTTTGGTAATTCCAAAGGATTGGTGTTTTTAAAATCTGGAGATATAAATTCTTTACGTAAGCATCATTACAATGTTGAAATTACCAATATTCTTGCTAATGGCGTTTCATCTGGAGTAAGACTGGAAAAATCAAATGAAAGTGAGTATAATCTTTATATTGATGGATCAAAACGGAATATAACAGTTCAGTTCTCTGGATTGATATATACAGACCCTTCCAATATGATTTATGAGTATTCTTTGGGTGAGAACGGAGAATGGAGAACTTTGCATGGACTGTCTGAAATATCACTCTATGAGGTTGTGGATAATTCAATTCTGAAGGTCCGTAGAGCTGGATATCCAGAGGCACAAGCCATTCTGTACATCAATGTAGATAAAGACAATTCCGTATTGTTATATTTGATAATAATACTGGGGGTGCTTTTTATTACATTGTATCTGTTCCGCAAAAGGGTAGTAAAATACACTATAGGTAATTTGAAAAAGTTTATATCATGGTTACAGCATGAGGAGAAAGAAGAGGATAATAATAATGAGGTTGAAATTCCTGTTGAGACTGAGATTGAAGACCATGCCATGATAGAAGAAACAGACAAGTATAAGACAAACAGACTGACAGATGAGGAATGTAAGCGTTTGCTGAAGTTGTTGGATAAGGAAATGACCAAGAATAAACTGTACGTAAATCCTTCTCTTAAAATTGCAGATTTGGCAAATGTTGCAAATACTTCATCTCATGCCTTGTCTTATCTTTTCAACCAGTATTTGCAGAAAAGTTATTATGACTATATAAATGAATTCAGGGTTGAAGAATTCAAAAATATAATACAGCAAAAGAAGTATTCGCAATATACTCTTGAAGCTTTGTCTGAGCACTGTGGTTTCAGCTCCAGAGCTTCTTTCTTCCGTTCATTCAAGAAAGTCACAGGTATTACACCTAACGAATATATTAAGAATATTAAAGGAGAAAGTAGGAGCAAGTAAGTTAATAAAAGCCATCTTATCGATTACTTTTTATAATTTCAAAGGTCTCAAATTATTTTTTGAGACCTTTAAT
>NZ_JACJLE010000088.1 GCF_016901995.1 Bacteroides caecigallinarum
GTTTTGTCGGTATAATGTGTCATGTAGGTATAGATGTCGGAACCAATACCACAGCTCCAAAGATATTGATGGAACGTCTTGGCATGAGCCTTGATGAGGCTTCTTTTGCAACCAGCCTTTATTTCATCTTCAGGACTATCGGCTGTTTCTCCGGTTCTATTATCCTTCAGAAAGTTTCTGCCCGTTCGTTTTTCCTTATAAGTGTACTCTGTATGCTTGCTGCCATGGTTGGACTGCTGACTTCTGATGTCGATTCAGTGATATATACATCAATCGCTCTGATAGGTTTCGGCAATTCAAATGTCTTCTCAATAATCTTCTCCCAGGCTTTGCTTTCAATGCCAGAAAAGAAAAACGAGATATCAGGTCTGATGATAATGGGTCTTTTCGGTGGAACGGTATTCCCTTTGTTTATGGGATTTGCCTCTGATGCAGCCGGTCAGGACGGAGCTGTAGCTGTAATGACAGTAGGAGTGATTTATTTATTGATTTATACCATGAAACTTAAAAAATAACACATTATGAATGATTTAGTAGTAGGAATGGGTGAAGCACTATGGGATGTGCTTCCTGAAGGCAAGAAATTGGGTGGTGCCCCTGCAAACTTTGCATACCATATATCACAGTTCGGTCTTAACAGCCGTGTAGTAAGTGCCGTAGGCGATGACAAACTTGGCACCGAAATACTTGAAAACTTCCGTGAAAAGAAACTTTACGGAATAGTAGAGACAGTTCCTTATCCTACAGGAACCGTACAGGTAGAACTTGATGCCGAAGGTGTTCCTTGTTATGACATAAAGGAAGGCGTTGCATGGGATAATGTACCTTTTACTCCAGCTCTTGAAGATTTGGCTCGCCATACGCGTGCGGTATGTTTCGGCTCTTTGGCGCAACGTAGTGTCGTGTCTCGTGAGACAATCAACCGTTTCCTTGACGCTATGCCCGAAGGAGATGAAATATTGAAGATATTCGATATCAATCTTCGTCAGGGCTTTTATACCAAGGAAATCCTTTGCCATTCATTCAGTAAGTGTAATATACTTAAGATAAATGATGAAGAGCTCGTTACAGTGAGCCGTATGTTCGGATATCCCGGTATTGACCTTCAGGACAAATGCTGGATCCTCCTTGCAAAATATAACTTGAAGATGCTGATACTTACTTGTGGAGTGAACGGCAGTTATGTATTTACTCCCGGCAGTGTTTCATTTGTAGAGACACCGAAAGTAGTTGTAGCCGACACAGTAGGGGCAGGTGATTCCTTTACCGCTACATTTGTAGCTTCCATTCTTAAAGGAAAGTCAGTACGTGAGGCTCATGAGCTTGCTGTAAAAGTGTCAGCATACGTATGTACACAGAATGGTGCAATGCCTGTACTGCCGGATGTGTATTTGGATTAAGTTATAAGAGAATTCTATTATAAAATAAGACTTTTTGTCGTATAATTAGAAAGATTAGTATCTTCCTAAAAATGTTTCATGTACATATACAAATGTTGCATGAAACATTTTTTATTTTGTATGAAACATTTGTTATAAATCTTTGTTTTACTTCTTCATACATTTGCAAAAAACATAAACTACTAGAACAATGTGAATGCTATGAAGGCAGAACAGAAACAACTATTGAAGAGAATGAATTCGGCAGTACTATTACTTGCCATTGCATGTGCAACTTCTTATGCACAAGAGAAAAATGAAAACAGTGACAGCAAAAAGGAAGAAGCAAACAGAAACGTTATGCTTAATGCCGCAAGTGCTAACGGTCCTCGTGAAATCCAGATTGGTCTTCCTTCGGCCGATGTGAACGTTCTTGAAAACGGTATTCCCGTTACTTATGCTACAAACCCTCACAGTGTGAACTCTCTTTGGCGTGCTGATGCCAGCCTTAGCCATGTGGGATTGCTTAAAATCTCAGAAACAGCTGTGACTACAGGTAATATCGGTTATGCCGTAAACTCTTTTACTCAGCTTGGTCAGGATAAATTCAACGGTACTTTAAATTATAAGACCAATCACTTCGGAATGCAGGAAGTTTCGCTTAACCTTAACGGCGGACTTGGTAAAGGTTGGTTATACAGCGCCAGCATGTATCAGGACTTCGATCCGGGAACATTCGATATTAAGGCAACTCCGTTCCAGGACCGTACACAGATATATAAATTTGCAATCACAAAGAAATATAATAATAACAGAGGTGCTTTCACTGCACTTTATAATTTCTCAAAGAGCCATCCGGTATATACATTTGCCACTCAGTCTGCTCCATTCGTATATGTAGGCGACGGTAGTGTACGTGAATTCGGCGATTTTACTCTCGGTACTACATCATATCTTCCTATGGATAATGAAATGGTGTATCGTGACATGCGTACAGGAGAAGTGAAAAAGACTAACTTATACGATGCTACAGAAAATATCGGTCATGTAGTGACATTGATGAACGATTATTCATGGGACAACGGCTTGAACTGGAAGACAGTTATGAAGTATGATCATTCTACCGGTTCGCTGGTATATCAGTCACCGATGTCACTTGACAAAAACGAAGCAGGTATCAATTATCAGTACGAAGCAGCCGATGGAAGCATGCAGCCTTATACAGGCGAATATGTACAGAGCCGAATGTCATGTCTGAACCGTGGATTTATCGATTCATTCATGTTTACTACAGAGCTTTCCAGAAAATTGAGCAATGGTACATGGAGATTAGGTCTTAACGAATGGTATTACGATGTAGATTATAGCTCAAGTACAACAATGTACGATCAGTCTGTCCCTTCAGACGGCAGCTATCCTGTAAGACTGTACAATACAGATTATGCTTCATATGCTAGCCGCACATACTCAGGCAATGGTTATTATTACGACCTGAACAAAAATGCTTCGGAGTATTACAACGGATATGAAAACAAACTGGCACTTTACTTTACTCATGACTGGGATATCACAGATTTCCTGAATGTTTACTACGGTGCACGTCTTGAATATCAGGCATTGCGTGGTGAGAATGCAGCTGTAAAAGATGCATATGGTAATTATGTAGGACGCTTCGCAAATTATAATCTTGGTGCAACAGCTCCTGACGGTGTTACAAAAATTGCTGCAACTCCTATGAGCTATGACTGGTTGAACTATGCTCTTACTGCAGCTGCAACATATAAGTTGACAAAACAGTTCGGTTTCACAGGTGACTTCACTTACATCACACAGCATCCGAAGATTGAGAATTTCGCTCCGGCTACATTGCCTAACGTTGACAAAATTTCTGTACCTCTGGGACGTGCCGGAATATATTACAACAATGAATGGTTGAGTTTGACATCACTCTTCTCATATATTTCAAAGACAAACAATAACTCAACTTTGAATCTCCAGCATAAAACAGATGCAGGACAGACTGAAATCATGGCTGCTCCTCTGACATACGATATCAAGACATTGGGATGGACAACTGACGTTGTAGCACGTCCGTTCAAGGGATTTGATCTTCACTTCCTGTTCACATATCAGAAGCCGACTTATAAGAAGTATGAAACTTCAGTTACATTCTCAGACGGTTATGTAGGAAGTATTAATGCAACAGGAAATATCGTAGCTGAAATTCCACAGGTGATTGTTGAAATCGACCCAAGTTATATGATTACAAAAGACTTGAAAATCTGGACAAGCTTCCGTTATTTCAGCAAGACATATGCAAACATCAATGATGCATATTATTTCAACGGTCGTTGGGAAACATTCGGTGGTTTGAATTGGCAGGTTAACAAGAAACTGGCTCTTGGATGTACTGTAGTCAACTTCCTTAACCAGACAGGAGCAAAAGGTAGTATAGCAGGTGCTGAACTTATCGAAAAAGAAGATGCAGGACAGTATGCAGGACATGTAATGGCAGGTAGCTATATCCGTCCGTTCACTGTAGAATTTACTGCAAGCTTGAAATTCTGATAAAAATAGGTTATAGAAGTTGGTTCCTTTAACTGAATTAACTTCTATAATTTCAATAAATCCACTAAAAATAAACTAATTAAAAATATTCAACCATGAAAAAGATTATCAATCATCTGGCAGTGGCTATGGCAGCTGTTTCCTTTACTGCATGTCAGCCACAGAAGAGTGGTCTTACCTTTGAACATCAGGGTGATACTCTAACAATAGTACATATTACAAATCCTTCAAAATATCTTATCCTTCCTATTCAGGAATCTTGTAATGAGGGTAAAGTGAAACTTGATACAGGTAGTCCTGCAGATATGGCAATGGATGTTCGTCTGGCTGTTGACAGCGTAGAATATTACGTACCTTTCGCATTACCACAGGGAGTAAAGGAAGCAGTTGTTACTATCGGACGTGTAGCTGCCAATGCGGCATGCTGGGATAATATCTCTCTTGCTGATACATTCGATACATCGAATACTGATTATTACCGTCCTGAATATCATCACACTCCGCTTTACGGATGGATGAACGATGCTAACGGACTTGTTTACAAGGATGGTGAATATCATCTTTATTTCCAGTATAACCCTTATGGCTCAAAATGGGGAAATATGCACTGGGGACACTCTGTAAGTAAAGACCTGGTACACTGGCAACATCTAGACCCGGCTATCGCACGCGATACATTGGGACATATCTTCTCAGGAAGTACAGTTATAGACAAGAATAACAGCGCAGGCTACGGCAAAGATGCCATGATAGCATTCTATACATCTGCCAGTGACGAACACGGACAGATACAGTGCATGGCATATAGCAACGACAACGGACGTACATATACAAAATACGAGAATAATCCTATCCTTACTCCGTTTGACGGATTGAAGGATTTCCGCGACCCTAAAGTGTTCTGGTACGAACCGGCACAGAAATGGTATATGATAGTTTCTGCAGACAAGAACATGCGTTTCTATTCTTCTACAGATCTTAAGCAGTGGGAATACCTCAGCCAGTTTGGCGAAGGCTACGGTGTACAGCCTAACCAGTTTGAATGTCCAGACTTTATCCAGCTTCCTGTTGACGGCAACAAGGACAACATGAAATGGGTTATGATAGTAAACATCAATCCGGGATGTCCTTTCGGTGGTAGCGCTACTGAATATTTCATCGGTGATTTCGACGGAAAAGAATTCAAATGCGATACAGACAAGAGCGTAACTAAATGGCTTGATTTCGGAAAAGACCATTATGCTACAGTTTGTTTCTCAAATACAGGCGACCGTATAATTGCAGTTCCATGGATGAGCAACTGGCAGTACGCCAACGTAACTCCTATACGCCAATATCGTGGAGCTAATGCATTGCCAAGAGAACTTTCTCTTTATACCAAGAACGGCGAAATATATATGGCTGCAAATGTAGTGAAAGAAACTGAAGCTCTTCGTAAGTCAACACGCAATATAGAAAGTCTTTCTGTAGAAGGTGAAACTGTAATAGACAGTATAACTGACGGATTGAACAGCGGTGTTGAATTGGAAATGGATATCGTTCCAGGTAAGGCTCAGACAGTAGGTTTCGACATAATGAATGCCAAAGGTGAGAAGACAAAAATCTATCTTGATCTGAAATCCGGTCGTGCTGTGATGGATCGTACTGAAAGCGGTTTGATCGCTTTTGGTGAGAAAGCCGAACCACACTTCAAGGAAAATCATGACCGCCGCAAGACAGAATCTATAAACTATATCAATGATTTCGCTTTGGGAACATGGGCACCACTTTCATTGTGTGAAGGTAAGTCATATCATCTTAATGTTTTCGTTGACAAATGTTCTGTAGAACTTTTCGTTGACGGAGGACGTATAGCAATGACAAATCTTGTATTCCCGACAGAAGTATATAATTCTCTTCGTTTCTATACAGAGGGTGGTAAGGCAGAGGTTAAGAACTTGAGTATTCATAAATTAGGATTATAATAGTTATGAATACCACTTCACAAAATAACCTTTCCCGACTAATCCCTGTGATGCTCTGCTTTTTCGCCATGGGCTTTGTTGACCTGGTGGGAATAGCATCCAATTATGTGAAGGCAGACCTTGGCTTGAGTGATTCTCAAGCCAATATCTTCCCTTCCTTGGTATTCTTCTGGTTTCTGATATTTTCAGTACCGACCGGAATTCTGATGAACCGTATAGGCCGCAAGAAAACAGTACTGTTGAGTCTTGTAGTGACATTCGCTTCATTGCTCCTGCCTATATTCGGTGACAGCTATATGCTGATGCTCTGTTCATTCTCTTTGTTGGGTATAGGAAATGCTCTCATGCAGACATCATTGAATCCGCTATTAAGTAATATCATAAGCGGTGACAAGTTGGCCAGTTCTTTGACTTTCGGACAGTTTGTCAAGGCAATAGCTTCATTCCTGGCACCATACATCGCCATGTGGGGAGCTACTCAGGCCATGCCTACATTTGGTCTTGGCTGGAGAATTCTCTTCCCTATATACATGATAATAGCTGTTATAGCCGTACTTTGGCTAGGTGCTACTCCTATAGAAGAAGAACGTCCCGACAAGGCATCCGGTTTTGCCGATTGTCTTAAACTTCTTGGCTCTCCTTTCATCCTGCTTTGTTTTGTCGGTATAATGTGTCATGTAGGTATAGATGTCGGAACCAATA
>NZ_JACJLE010000089.1 GCF_016901995.1 Bacteroides caecigallinarum
ATGCTGAACAATTACTTGTACGACCTCTTGTCGCACGCTTATAATGCAAATTATGCTATAACTATGCTATTTATAAGGACTTTTTCTGAATGTTCCCTATGAAACTGAATATCTTGTTCATTTATTATTCTTGAATAAAAAAGTAGACAAAATCATAATGCTTTATAATTAAAGCTATGCGAACAATTACGTGAATTAAAATTAAATCATTTTTTATACATCTTTTAGCACTAAAAATGCAGCATTTACGTTTATAAATTGTTTCTTTATATAGACAATATAAGTGTAACCAAATCAAATTGTATGAAGAAGATTTGTTTATTTGTGGGTCTGATGATGATAGGCATCGTCCTCCCGATATCGGTCAAAGCTCAGAATTATGACAAAATGTGGAGGGAAGTGGAAGCGCTTCAGAAAAAGGATCTCCCTCGTTCCGTAATAGAAAAATCTGAAAACATTTTCTCATTGGCATTGGCTAAGAAGAATATACCTCAGATGATAAAGGCTTTTATGGTATGTTCAGAATATAAGGTAAGGTTGAGTTCCGACAGTATCCGGAAGCAGAAAGATATGCTGAAGAAGTGGACTGCATCGGAACAGGATGCAGTGGGAAAAGCTGTGCTTAACAGCGTTATGGCTATGAATTATGCAGCGGTATCACCTTCTGAGGTTGATTCTGTCATTTCATGTTTGCAACTGTCTTTGAAGGAAAAGGATCTGTTGGCATCGTATTCAGCAGCTTTATATTATCCTGTGGTTGTTTCTAAAGAATTGAGCAAGGAATATTTTGATGACAATATGTATGATTTCCTGGCCCGTCAGGCTGTACGTACACTGTTGTCACTTCCGGCTAGAGGAAATGAACAGAAAATCCACAATGAGATACTAGGCGTTTATGATTCGCTGATAGATTTGTATTCTTCTGCCGAAAGTCCTTATCGTGACAGAGAAGCTGAAGCGCTGACACGTGAGGCGCGTCTTGTTTATCTTTCTGATAATTGTGTTTATTCGAAGGATAAACTTTCTCCAGATGAGGCTGTGAAAATGTTAGATAGTCTGGCATCTGAATATAAGGATGTAGAAGTTTATTGTGATATTATGCTGAAGCTTGCCAATAAGTATAGTTCTCAAGGAAAAAAGGTTGAGGCTATGTCTGAATTGAAAAAAGCTCTTGCTCTATATCCAAATACGGAATGGACTGACGAACTGAATAATACGATTAAGGAGATAGAGTCTCCAAGCCTGGAGATACGTATTCCGTTTGTATATCCCGGATATCGGTCGGATATAGAAGTTTCATACAGAAACCTGACCAGTGTGACGATAGAAGCTTACAGGCTCGGCTTGTCGCCGGTATCGGAAAGACTGCGTGACAGAAGGAACTATGAGCAGTTGATCAGGAAACATGGTGACCGTGTGGCTGTTAATAATTATACTCTTCCGGCAACCGCTGATTATAAGTCAAGAACTACCCGATTGAAGTATAAATTGCCTGAAGATGGTATATATATGATGAAGCTCTTCTCAAAGCAGAAACCAGAGGCAGTCTGCTATGAGGTAGTATATGTATCTCCTTATCAGTGTATTGTAATCCCATTGCCAGGCGACAGAAAAGAACTCGTTGCCGTCGATCGTATGACTGGTCATCCTGTTCCCGGAGCGGAAATAGTTTCATACGCACTGAACGATGGTAAATACGAGCTGAAGAATGTTTATCCCACTGATGAAAAAGGCTGTGTAGTGGTAAGTACCGCCAAGGATAAACTTGAATATTTCAGTGTCCGTACTTCCGGTAATGATTTTATGAATATCTCAAGCTTCTATTCCGGAGAGCATTTCCTGAACACAAACGAAGAAACAAGAAAGCAGACAACTATATTCACGGACCGCTCGATTTATCGTCCGGGACAGATGGTATATGTGTCAGGAGTTAAATATGTACAAAAAGGTGATTCTGTTTCTGTACTTAAGGGGGAAGAAGTGACTGTGAGTCTGACCGATACCAATGGTAAGGAGGTGGAGAAGAAAAAGGTTGTCACTGACGATTTTGGAGTTTACAGTGCAGAGTTTGTGCTTAAACAGAATGTTTTGCCGGGATACTTTGGAGTAAAGGCCGACAATGCATATAGCGGTATAAGAGTGGAAGAGTATAAGCGTCCTACTTTCGATGTGGTTTTCGAGAAAAACAGCAGTGAATATTCGCTAGGCGATTCGGTACATACTGAGGCCAGGGCTGCATCATTTGCCGGTGCTCCTCTGCGCATGGCAAAGGTGGAATATAGGGTAGTCCGTATGGAGAATATTTGGTGGAGATATAACGGTACTGAAACGGAAATTTCCACAGGCGAAACAATGACTGATGCCGACGGTAAGTTTCATATAGATTTCTGCCTTCATAAACCAGACGGCGATTTGCAGACTGCGGATAATGCGTATTACAGATTTAATGTAAAGGCCACGGTAACAAGCCTTTCCGGTGAAACTCAGGTAGGGGAGTATTCCGTATCTGTAGGTGATAAATCTCTCGATTTGAGTATTTCTGATTTGCCTTCCAAAGTGGCAAAAGAAAGAATCGGTAAGATCCGTTTTGATGCTTTCAATTGCGAAAGGATGCCGGTAGAAACAACTGTCAGATATTCTGTTTTCAAGCTTGATGAAGAAGGTAAGATATCAGGTAAGGCTGTGTTCAGTGGTGAGGAAAAGGCTCAGAATTCATTTGTGCCTTACTCATTTAATTCTCTTTCTTCAGGGAAATACCGCATCAGGATTTCCGCTTCAGACTCCAAGGGACGTGAGGTTACAAAAACTCAGGATTTTGTTTTGTTCTCCCTTGCAGACAGTATTCCTCCTTACCGGACTGTAGAGTGGTTCTATCAGGACGGTGATTCGTTTGATGAAGGTAGGTCTGTCGATTTCTATATAGGCAGCTCCGAGAGTGATGTCTATATGATGCTTGATGTGTTTACTGCTGGAAAAAGACTTGAAAGCCGTAGGATAACATTCTCTAATTCAATACAGAAGTTCAGCTACAGATATAAGGAAGAATATGGTGACGGTATAACTGTATGTTTCTCTTTTATGCGTCATGGTGTGTTGTACAAGAAGGTGGTAAGTCTTGTAAAGCCTGAACCTGAGAAGAAACTCAACGTATCATGGGAAACATTCAGAGACAAGCTTGTCCCCGGACAGAAGGAGGAATGGAAGCTCACGGTAAGGAATAAAGACGGGGAGCCCGTCAATGCTTCTATGTTGGCGTCTGCATACGATGCTTCGCTCGACGAACTTTATTCGCACGGTTGGCATTTCGGATTGTATTTTGGAAGAAAGATACCGCGTGTATTGATGCAGAGTCTGCATGTGTATGACAATCCTTATATGCGTGTGGCATACGCTTATGTAAACGGCGGCAATGGAATCGACCTTATCTATGGTGACGGATTTACACAGTTTATACCTTTCTCATGGGGATATTATGGTTCGCGCGGAATGATTATAGCCAAGGCACCGGCTGCTGGTAATATATTATTGAAAAATCAAGCGTCATCCGATATGATGGATCGGAGTTTTAACAGAAAAGTTTCAGAGGAGGAAGTATTGCAGTCTTATGAAGAATCTTCTGTAGTTGAGTCTGTAGTTGAGGGTGTAAACATGAGTAACGGAAATGTATCTCATGCCCTTCGTGAGAATTTCTCCGAGACAGCTTTCTACTACCCGCATCTGCGTACAGATTCTGCCGGAACAGTTACTATGTCGTTCGTAATGCCTGATGCATTGACCGAATGGACTTTCAATGGTTTTGTACATACGCAGAATATGGATTACGGATTTGTAAAGGCGTCGTTTACCACTTCCAAGCCATTTATGGTGCAGCCTAATATGCCTCGCTTTGTCAGGGTAGGTGATGAATCGTCCATTTCATCATCTCTCATCAATATGTCCGATGAGGATATCAACGGAAAAGTCACTATGACTCTTTCCAATCCGGTCAACGGACAGGTTGTCTATACCAAGACAGATGCTTTCAGTGTACGTGAAGGGGAGACAGGAATCGTGACATTTAACTATAAGGTTTCCGAAGGTGTGGATGTTCTGGTTTGTACTGTCATGGCTGAGGCTGGCGAATTCAGCGACGGGGAGCGTCATTACCTTCCGGTATTGTCTGACAAACAGATAATTGTAGAGAATATTCCTGTTCAGTTGAGATGCGATGAAAACAAAACAGTTTCTACGGGTGGCTTGTTCAACGGTGGTAGCAATACTGCTACAAACAGGAAACTGACCATAGAAATGACGGCAAATCCACAGTGGTATGTCATTCAGGCCTTGCCTGTGCTTGGAACACCTTCGTCTGATGATGCAATGTCGTGGGCTACAGCTCTTTATGCCAATTCATTGTCTTTGCATATTGTGAAATCCAATCCTAAAATCAGGCAGGTGTTCGCTTTATGGATGGCACAGGGAAAAAATGAAAAGGATTTATGGTCGGAACTGTCAAAGAATGAACAACTTAAAAATATCATCATCGAAGAAACCCCATGGTTGGCTGATGCTGAAGATGACGCTTCGAAAAAACAGCGTATTGCAATGCTTTTCGATGTAAACGCAATGAGTGACAGACTCTCCACGGCTATTACCAGTCTTGCCAAGTTACAGCTGTCTGACGGTTCGTGGCCATGGTTCAAGGGTATGACTTCAAGTACTTACATCACTCTTCGGATAATGGAGTCGTTGGCCAGACTCAAGGCTTTGGGAGTATCATTCAATTATCAGATGAACGATATGTATAAGAAAGCCCTTGGATATCTGGCTTCCGAAGCTGCCGGGTGTCATGACAGTATGCTTGAAAACAAGAACGCTTACGTACCTCAGAATATGATTATGAGCTATCTGTATATATGTGCCATAGACGATGAGGCTGCAGCTTCTGCAGATACCAGGATAAACAATTATTTCATTGACTATTTTGTTGGAAAGTCTGCATCGCTCGACATAAATGAAAAATCGGTATTGGCCACAGTTATGGATGCGGCAGGAAAGAAAGACGAAGCGAAGGTTCTTCTACAGTCTGTTATGGAATATATGGTAAGCAATGATGAGATGGGTTCATATTTTGATACATACAAGGCCGGATATTCTTCGTTCGATTACAGAATACCGGTTCATGTGTCTGCAATGGAAGCCATCATGCGTTTGGGAGATAATAAAGAAACTTTGCTTGACGATATGCGTCTGTGGTTGCTGAAGCAGAAACAGGTACAGGTTTGGGATACTCCGGTTGCATCTGTAAATGCCATTTATGCGTTTCTGGCAGGTGGAAGTGATGTGCTTGATTCAGGCTCTGCTATTACAGCGGAGGTTGCGGGTAAAACTTATACCACACCGGATGACGCGATAGGACAGGTTTCGGTTTCATTGCATGATTCTGATATCAGGAAAACAGAAAATATTGAATTCTCAAGAAAAGGTACAGGTGCCGGATGGGCTTCTGTCTGTTCACAATGTATTGAAAGTATCGAAAAAGTGAAATCATACAATGGTGAAGGTTTGAGAATAGAACGCAAGTATATATGCGATGGAAAAGAAGTTTCATCGTCTTCCGTTTTGTCTGTGGGCGATAAGGTTACAGTATGCATAACAGTAAGTGCCGACCGTGATATGGATTTTGTACGGATAAAGGACGAGAAACCTTCATGTCTTGAGGTTGCATCCCAGCTCTCTTCTTATTCTTGGGCAGAAGGGCTTTCATTCTATCGCGTAAATAAAGATGCGTCTGTAGAATTTTTCATCGACCGTATGCGAAAAGGTTCCTATACTATACGTTATGACGCATACGTGGCACGTTCAGGAAAATATGTTTCAGGTCCGGTTTCTGTCATATCAGTTTATGCGCCGCAATTCGGTTCGCATGGGGAATCTTCGGTTATTACGATAAAATAAGTTTACCTCCACACGCTCGTGTCAAGATCTCGACACGGCCGTGCGGAGATCTCCACACGTTCGTGTCGAGTACTCCACACGTCCGTGTGGAGATAAATTGATTTTGTTTTTTGTTGGTAAGAGGGTAATGGCTGTTTTATTTATTTTCTGGTTTTCTTTTTTGTTTTATTCGAAGTCATATTTGTTACATCATCATATAAAAGTGAATCCCTTTATATAAATAATGTATAATATTTAGTGCTATTTTCAATTATTGTAACAGTCTTGAAAAAAATATTCTTTATTTTTTTTCATTGATTAACAAAGAGTTATCTGTATTCCTGTAATTTTTTTGAAAAAAAAGTTGTGCAAAGTATTGCAGGAATAAAAAAAGTGCGTACCTTTGCACCCGCAATCGAAAATGATACGGTTGCTAAACAAGAAGTTCTTT
>NZ_JACJLE010000090.1 GCF_016901995.1 Bacteroides caecigallinarum
AGGTGTTCTGCCGATGTGACCATATCTTAATAAATCAACTTAAAAGATGGTCATATCGCAGACATACCAACAAGTCAAGGAAATGGATAAGGAAGAAGTATTTTATCCGCAAAGGTTGCAGAAATTGGATTTTCGGTTTTGTATTTGTATGTGGAGGAATAGAGGAGAAGTTCACGGTACAACAACTGATAGAAATTCCAATCAAGCGACACATAGAGATAAGATGCGAAGCCAATCCGTTCGACCCATTATGGGACGAATACTTCGAAAAACGGAAACTTAAAAGTGCCCGTCAACGTGCGTGAAGAAAACTTTATCGGAAACAAGTCATCAAAAGATGATTATGAGCCGATTTAATTTTATGAGAATTAAATTTAGAATTATCGGAGCTGTATGCGGTGAAAATCGCACGTACAGTTCTTAATGGGGGAAGCGGCAGCAATGCCGCCGACCTACATAACAAGTCCGTTTATGAAGCTGATAGAAAACAATATACAGAAGATTGTTGCTTTGTGCAAGAAGTACAAGGTCAACAAATTATTTGTATTTGGTTCAATACTTACTGACCGCTTTAATGAGGATAGCGATGTGGACTTGGTTGTTTCTTTCAATAAGGCTGAGATAAGCGACTTTTTCGACAACTACTTTGATTTCAAAAACTCGTTGGAAGAATTGTTTGGCAGGAATGTTGATTTGCTGGAAGAACAAACTGTAAAGAATCCATATCTGAAAAAGAATGTAGACGCAACTAAAGCATTGATATATGGATGATTTAATTAAGAAACATCTGCTAGATATTCTTACTAATATTGTATTTAGAAGCGTATAACAACCAAAAACAATCAGAAATATCCAAGCATAAACCTTTAATTATCAATACATTCTAAAAATTAACACTTTTCGACTGCTTTTTGATGTTCCCCTAATTTCCACATATTTTTGAGACGTATTTCTGACGTGGAGAATTTGCGGAGCTTGTTTTTTGTCACACCGTGCAGACGGTTGACAAGGGTTTACAACCGTTTACGACAAGCGACAATATCCGCTCGACATTCAGTGACGGTCACATCGTGTAGAAAGGCGACAACCGTTGACTGCCGTTTACATCCGTTCACCACTTCAGGAATATAGGATTGAAAAAATGAACCTGTAAACTGGCAAGAGCGGTACAAAATGCAGTACAGAGAAAGGATGATGAAGTACGCAATCTGAAAGAACGCTTGTCATGGAGAAATAAGGTACTCAATATGTTTACAAGACTTCTGGCGAGAAACAACGCCACTTTCAGAAATGCTATAGATGCAATCATCCGTTTCGCTAAAGATACTTATCGTAGCATTTTTAAAAAAGAGGAAGCAAAGACCATTAAAAGTGTAATTGAAGCCTTTTGAAAAGACAAGGAGGACTACAAAGCCATCGGTACTTTCCTTGTGTTCACGGCAGACCAGAAAGAAAATCTCTCCAATAGTGAATACCGAAAAGCTGTTCGTGAAGTGGATGATGTTGCCCTCGGCAGGTACGACCAAAGGCAAAAACAGGGACATTCGCTGAAGATGTAAGCGTTATGTATTTTCCAATGGAATTCCATAATTAAGTGGAATTTCCATTGGAAAATAACAGTTCCTACCATGGTAAAACACTTAATCTAAAATCCTATCGAATAGAATCTATAGCCATCAAAGCCTATTATTGAGTTGCCCGTATTGTCTATGCAAATATTATTGAGGCATTTGTTGATGTTATAGACTTGCTTTAATTTCCAGTCCCAGTCAAATTTGTATATCTGAGAAAATCCTTTTCCCTCAGCCTGTTCCTCGCCTGCATCTTGAAAAGTCTTGCCCCAATATAAAGCATAGATATATTTACTATTGGAGGTTATATCACGGAAATATACAGGGTTCTGTTCCCATATATCTGCACCATCTGTAATAAGTTCGCTCTGAATAGTATTTGATAATCTGAATGATGATTTTTCTCCGGTTTGCAGATTGATATATTGAATTACAGGATACATCTGGAAAGCAAAAACCCCGATTTGGTCATTATCATTATATGCCAATTTACCGAAGTTGGTAATCCACGATGGTTGATCAGGGTTGTATATAATTTTACTAATCTCGGTTATGCAGACCGAATCATCTTCATTTTTAGACAAGAATAACGACTGGGCCCCTCCGTTTGGTTCTCTGCCAACAAATAAATATTCGCGTAGGGATTTCTGAAAGACCTGTCTGGCATCCATTACTATGGGATAAGGCGTTTTTGATTCTCTTGAAATAACCACATCACCTGTAGTAATGGCTTGACCTTCATCTGATACTTTATATACAGTCGGCATCTCTCTGTCTACTACAAACAGATCATTTTTATTATCAGAGAAAAGTATTGGTATATAAAAATCATACTGTCCATTATCATTCCTGAACAGACTTCGTTTGTATTTTAGTTCTGCCTTTTTGTTGTCATACACATACTGTCTAACAAATTGCTGTCCATAACTGCCTCGGCTTTCGTATGTCAGCAATACATCATTATTATGAAAACGGATATCTGTCAGGTGCTTTATATCCGGGATTGAGTCTATTGAAAGTAGTTGAGTCGGTGCATTTACGATATCTACTTTATTTTGACAAGCCAATAAGCACATAACAAAGCCTGCCAATACTACGGATTTAATAAAACTTGTTTTCATATTCAATCTAATTCTATTGGTTCATATTTAATCTCCTGTTCATTGTTTGAAGGTTTCCCAAATCTGCCATTGCTCTGTCTTACCATTACTTGTGAGCCAGCCGCATTGAGAAATGTAAATGGCTTGGTCATCATTCTTGCGATGGTTTTTCGGGCTTCCTGGCGACTGCATTTAATCTCTTTCTCGTAAGTATAGCGATTGATTGGATTCTGAGTGTTTTTAATGCTAAACGCTTCCCAAATATATAATCCATTCTCTTCCTCCACTTTCAAGATCAATCCGGGCAGACCACTGAATTTATATGGACCATAGGATAGCGGTATATCAAGCGTGTAGTAAGCCGTATAATTCCGCCCTCCCATAGTGGTTGTTGCCTTAGCACAAGTGTAGCCCATTATTTTTACGGAAGACTCATCTGAATATTTCCATTGAAGATTCCTGAACATATCTTCGTAGCACAGCACACCGGCATTAAGTATCAGTCTGTATTTGACCGCAATTTTCTTCCCTTTGTACTCATTGAAGATTTCACAGGGAAGAGTTTGGTGAGAGTTGGATTGAGTTGGATGTCCCTTTTTGAAGTTTTCCGTAGCCAAAGAATCGTAGTGAAATATGATATCGCTGTAATCTTTGACAATGTTATTGCCAATCTGTATCACCCGGATATCTTCAATGTACTCTTTTGCTGATGAATGGTTTTTGAACTTAAAAGTGTAACGCACCTCATATTTCCCCTTGTCGATTGTTTCATAGTTGTCAAGGGGCTGCGGTACAGGTGCCAACTGAGCAGTGGCATGTAATGTCATAAATGCTGACAACAAACACAAATAAAACTTTTTCATATTAACTATTTTATAATTAGAATATTCTGTATCGTATCTTCAGCAGTACACTCAGAGGACGAATCTGATATACAGAAGTGTTGTCCGTCAATCCTTCTATTGAGGAGTATACATACTCTTTATTGTTGAATATATTATCGCAAGAGAGTGTAAATGACCATCGCTTGTATGAATATTTCGCATTAACTTCTCCCAACAGGAATGAACGGTTATTCTGATTCAGATTATTGTAATAGTGTGAGATGTTAGCCCCTATCGTAATATCCGCAGGCAGATAGAATTCCAGAGAGATATTGTTGGTGAATGTCCTTAACATCGGCATTTCTCCCCCTTTTTGCATAGATGTTTTGGATTGATAGTAAATGCCTTCATAGTTAAACGCAATCCATTCAAAAGGGTTAAGACTGAAATCTAATTTTGCGTTTATCGAATAGCCATTATAACTCATTATTTCGTTTTGTAGCAATATGGGACTATCGTAATAACTATACCGACATTCTGCACCGATTTTCAAACGACGCCAATCAAATCCTTTACTTGCTCTTACAGTCGCGGATAAAACATCAGCTGTTTCGTCAGTGGGAGAACTGATGATTCTTGTTACAAGCCCATCGTAATAGTTTCCGTATAATACATTCGGGCGGTTATGAGTCCAACCAATATCCGAACCGAAAAACAGCATTGACACAATGTTCCTGTAGTCATATGACAATGAATAATTTTGTACGGTTGATTGATACAAATCATTATTCTGATATACGGATAGTTGCCTGTATGAAGTCAGAATATATTGATTGTAAAGATTTTCGATAGCCGGATTTGAGTGCCCCAGACTACCTTTTAATCTCAATTCATTGCTGCCATTGATGTCGTATTTTACAGTAAGGCGTGGTTCGACAACAAAACGGTGTTTGTCCGTTTCCACTTCTGCTATTCTATCATTCAAATCAAAATATCTATAGTTGCCTGTGATTTGTAAATCCACATAGAATTTTCTTGCACGATAATTGGCAATAATTCCCACTCCGGTATTCAGCGATGAAAGATGTATGTCATTCCTGTAATCTTCCAATTGACTGGTCAATCCATTTTGAGAATAATCAACAAACAGTGTCGGATGAATTTGAAGATTACCCCATACAAGAGCAGAGAGAAAATCCAGGTGGTTCTCTGTTGAAAAGTTTCTGCGTTCTGCTCTTTGAAACATATTATCTCCTAACAAAACATCCGGAAAGAGATTAGTGGAAACGCCAAGATTGTGTGGGCGTTTTTCAAGGTTTATTGTTGATACAAAATCTACTCCTTTGTCTGTATTAGTACGATTGGTCAGATGGAACAGGTTGTGCAATCGGTAATTCTCAACATCGCTGTTTTGAGCAATATCACTTCCTGCATAAATATCGCTGCTACCACCTGTACTGAACCAATCAAATTTCAGCTGTTCTTTTATATAACTCTTTTCACTGTTTTGTAGATAAGTGATAGTACCATTTGCAAGATTCCTACGAAGGTTTCCACGATAATACTCATCCACTATGTTTTTTGAACCATCTGGAAGAATCGTAGTGGTTGTTGCGTGATTACTGCGCTTGTCATTATCATTTAAGTACGCAGCATTAATACCTAACTCTCCATTTTCCCCAACCCGAAATATGTGATTATATGTCGCGGTATGAGATTGATTGAAATAGTAGTATTTTTTATTGATGCCTGGAACACTCGGTAATTCAATGTCCGTTACACTCGATGTCCTTGACAGAGAGTTATCATCGAAAGATCGCAATTCTGTTTCAAGGTCATTACCGGAATTATTGCCCTTATATGCTGCAAGCAATTGGCTGTTTCTTTGAAAATATGTTGTTATAAGTTCATTGTCCCATAAGGCTTCCTTGTCATAACCACCTCCTAATGTTGCAATCATGTTATATACGCCCTTTACGCCGCTTTTGAGTTTAAGATTGATTGAGGCTCTCTCTTCCGGACGCAAATCTTCCAATGCTTTTATATTCTGATGGTTTTCAAGTATCTGTATCGTACTTATGCTGTTTGGGTCTATGTTGTTGGTTGCAATACCATATCGACCTTTCATCAAATCAAGTCCTTCGATATAGAAATTCTTGATAGGTTGTCCTTTGTAAGATATTTGCCCTACATCCGATACGGTTACACCTGGCAATCGCTTTAATACCTGTGCTACCGAAATATCTGTTTTCGATTGGAATGAAGCAACATTATAACTGATTGTATCACCTCGCTCATATATCTTGGGGGCATAGACTACGACCTCATCTATCTGATTCAGTTGTTCCTTTACAACAATATCACGCTCGTGCGATGTATTTGGGCAAAAAATGCTTGTTGCCTCAATGTTTAATCCAGACACATTGATTGCAATGCTATCAACAGAGGCGTTAAAATTCAGTGAATATAAGCCTTTCTCATCGCTGATGCAGGATGCATATACACTATATCTTTGATCCAGACGAGAGACATAAACATTTACATCAGGTATGACTTTCCCTGATGAGTTTTTTACATATCCTGAAATCAATGTTTGTCCGAATATCGGGCTTGTCCAAAATAGGAGAAGCAACCATAAAAATGCTTTTTTACACATACGCAAATCTTAACTTTGTTTACCACAAAGTTAGATACAAAGCCTGTGAAAAGACGAAAAAAACGAGGGTGTGTCAAAATTCATTTTTTGAAAAAATGAACTTATAATTTGAAATTTGAGCACCCTAAAAGAGTAAAAAAGGGCCGCATCATTACTCAATACAGAGTTTGATA
>NZ_JACJLE010000010.1 GCF_016901995.1 Bacteroides caecigallinarum
GCATGGAGATAGGGATAATACGGAAATATAGAAATCATACTCTATGAAAAATGAGAAACCGATGATTATATAACGAAAAGAGGATGCATCATTTTGACACACCCTCTTTGTTTTATATAAACCGGTGTTTCATGAGCAAAACTGATACAAAAAAACGACCGGACTTTTTCAAATCCGGTCGTTACAAATTATCTTAATATTCAAATTATTCGACAATCATTACCCATCCATAAGGATCGGCTTCATCACCATACTGTATAGCACGAAGCTTGTTATACAATTTTTCGCTTATAGGACCTGGTTTACCATCCTTGGCTATTACATACGATTTATTGTTTTCAAGGTCATCAATACGCTCTATAGGGCTGATAACAGCAGCTGTACCACATGCTCCGGCTTCCTCAAACGTTTCAAGTTCTTCTTCAGCAATAGGACGACGTTCAACCTTCAGTCCCATATCCTCAGCAAGCTGCATAAGGCTTCTGTTTGTAATAGAAGGAAGGATTGATGTAGAAAGAGGAGTCACATATGTATTGTTTTTAATACCGAAGAAATTGGCAGCACCACACTCGTCGATATATTTCTTTTCTTTTGCATCCAAGTAGAATTCGCTTGCATATCCTGCATCATGAGCCATCTTGTTTGCACGAAGGCTGGCAGCATAGTTACCACCAACTTTGAATGTTCCTGTTCCAAGAGGAGCAGCACGGTCAAACTGACGGATTATAACATAAGGATTAGCAGCAAAACCACCTTTGAAATAAGGACCTACAGGAGTTACAAATACTACGAAAAGATATTCACTTGCCGGATGTACGCCTACCTGGGCACCTGTACCGATAAGCAACGGACGTATGTAAAGCGAAGCACCGCTCTCATATGGAGGAATGAAACGTTCGTTTGCCTTTACCACTTTCTTTACAGCTTCGCAAAACAGTTCTGTAGGGAATTCAGGCATAAGGATTCCGTTGCAAGTACTTTGAAGACGTTCTGCATTTGCCTGCGGACGGAACACGCGTATTTTTCCGTCTTTTCCACGATATGCCTTCAAACCTTCGAATGCTTCCTGACCATAGTGCAAACATGTTGCTGCCATGTGGATATTTAATGTTTCTTCCGAACAAAGTTCCAATTCACCCCACTTGCCGTCGCGATAATAGCAACGTACATTATAATCTGTCTTCATGTAACCGAACGACAAATTAGACCAGTCAATTTCTTTCATAACTTTATTATTTAATATTTTTATGTTCCTGATATTATAACATTGACGGCAAATGTAAGATTTTAATTTACATATTCCAATTTTTACAATAAATATTTAGACCAAAACCCTTAAATACCGGCATGTTGCTTACATTTTTCATTCCTCATCCGAATGTCCGTCATCGAGCATTTTCTTTATTTCTTCGTCTGCCTTATAAAGCTTATCCTTGCAGAACTTTATGAGTTTCTGAGCCTCCTGAAGATTTTCTCCCAACTGGTCGATATCCAGTTCGCCACTCTCTATTTTTGCCACTATCGCTTCAAGCTTCTTCATGGCTTCGGTATATGTTTCTTTTTTTGCAGCCATAATTATATCTTATTTTACTATACTTTTGAATTTTCCTGTAGCCAAAACAGTCTCCACCTCATCACCGGATTTAATCTTTGAAGCATCCCTCACTGACTTTCCATTAAGAAGAGTGATACTATAACCGCGTTTCAAAAGCTGTTCCGGAGATGCGGATTTAAGAATTCTCTCCATCAGGTCAATCTTATGAGTTTCTTTTTCCATAACGGAACGAACATACATCAACAGACGAGGAAAAACATCCAAACGATGTTGTTCTCCCAGAAAACGTTTCTGCCATGACATTACCAGACGCGAATACATACGCTCGCAACGCATATTTTCCCTTTGCAGTCTGGACTGTACCACCAACGGAATACGTGCAACAAGTCTGTTCAGACGTTCCGATTCCGAATTCAGGATGACCGGTATCTCATTACGGAGGCGTTCCGACAAATCATCAAGTCGGCTTGCCGTCTGCAACATCATGCCTATTATGTATTCGGCAGCGGCTGTAGGCGTCTTTACCCTTGTATGCGAAACCATATCAATCACAGTATCATCGCGTTCGTGCCCTATACCTGTTATAATAGGTAGTGGGAACTGTGCACAATGAGCAGCCAAATCGTATGTATCGAAACCGGACAAATCAGATGTTGCCCCTCCACCACGGATTATCACTACTACGTCCCAGTTATCTATTTCAGAATATATTCTTTCCAGAGATGATATTATGGTTTCCTCTACCCTGTCTCCCTGCATTATAGCCGGAAAAAGCTTTGTATAAAACACAAAACCGAACTTGTTGGAATGCAACTGGTTACAGAAATCACCATATCCGGCTGCAGTTGCCGAAGATATAACAGCTATCCTCTGCAAAGGTTCAGGCATTTCAAGCTCTTTGTTCATTGTCAGGATACCTTCTTCGTCAAGACGCTTCAGAATTTCCTTTCGCCTGCGCGCCATATCGCCAATAGTATATGCAGGATCAATGTCAACAACAGTAAGAGAGAAACCGTACAATTCGTGAAAGTCAACCGTAACCTTCACCATTACTTTTATTCCGGAAACAAAAGCCTGCCCTGTTTCCCGTTCGAAATAAGGACGCAAACGCATGAAAACACTACTCCAAATCACCCCTCTAGCCTTTGCTATCAAAGCATTGCTTTTAGAATCTTTTTGGACAAACTCAAGATAACAGTGTCCGGAATAATTTGAGCGCACATCGCTCAACTCCGCCTGTATCCAATATTCGTCAGGCAGAATAGAATGAAGACCTCGTCGAACCAAAGAATTCAGTTCGTATAAAGACATTGCTTCATTTTCCATCATATCTACTTGCTTTTCATCTCCTGCCCTATTCTGTATGCTTTCCACATATCCGTTATTCCATAACCGAATATATTGTCCGGATAATCATACCTGTCAGAAGAACGGTGAACCACATCGATAAGTTCCTTTACAGTAAGCCACGGACAAGCTTGCCAAAGACATGTAACAAGTCCGCAGAATATCGGCGAAGCGAAAGATGTTCCATTACCATACGATGTTCCTCCATTAGGTCCTGCTATACTAGAATGAAACCCTACCGCCATTACATCTGGTTTTATACGTCCGTCAGCCGTATTACCAACTGAAGAAAAATCAGCATTCACACCGTCTGCATTTACAGCACCTATTGTCAGTACTCCATCAGCATCTCCAGGAGGTGTAATTTTTTTCCAGCTGGATGAGCCTGAATTTCCTGCACTACATACTATAAGCATTCCCTTAGAAGAAGCGATATTGGCAGAACGCGACATAAGCGAAGTGCGTCCGTCAAGATCACGATATCTGTAATTGTCGGACACATTGTCAAAAGAATAATATCCAAGTGAAGTATTCACAACATCTGCACCTACACTGTCGGCAAACTCTACAGCTGCCGCCCAATAATCTTCCTCTGCCGGCTGTTCAGTATCATTATCCTCACTTCTGAGAAGCCAGTAAGAAGCTTCAGGAGCAGAACCAACCATTACCCTAGGCATATTTACAGCCATGCACGAAAGTACTTTCAAGCCATGGTTATGCTCGGCATATATATCAGATTCAGGATTAACAAAATCCTTTGTTCCTAAAATATGAAGCTTACGGAAAAATTTCATTTTGTCCACATTATAATATCCGGCATCTATAACCGCTATATGCATACCTTCTCCACGGAAACCGGCATTATGAAGACTGTCGCCGTGATGAATCTTTATCTGATTGGCAGCCACTCCATAATATTCGTCTGTCTTTTTCCACTTATTTGTTATTTCCTTCTTGCGATCCTTATTTCTTGGAAAAACAGTATCGGGTGAAACCCATACCTTTTTTACATCCATAACAAATGGATTTTGTCTGAATCTTTCTGCCGTTTCTTCATCCTGAGTAAGCATAAGCACAGTATTATTCCACTTACTCTGCATCAGATACTTTCCTCCCTGTTCCACCAAACGGTCAATATAGTTTTTGCATACCGGCAAATCTGTAGAGTCGATACCTATCCCCTGCCTATTTCTACGTTCCAAAGCACGTTCGGACAGAAATTCCTGCGGACGGTCAATGCTATAGGCAGTTGCAGACTTATCTCTCAATGTCACACGATATTTATATGTTTCCGAAAAAGAATGGAAATAGCCGAAAATCAGCGTACAAAAAAATATTACAGTTCTTAAATTCATAGAGTTAATGTGTTATCGGTTACAAAGATATTACAAATAAATAAGAAACAAGAATTATGGGACACAGAAAACGTCCTGTCGTTTTAATAAGAACCTCCTGTCTTTTTAATTGAAATGACAAGGAGTTTTTTAAAACATATCAACACTTCAAAAAACAAATATCAATATTTTATATATTTCTTTTTTTTGATAATATATTATTGCCTATATTTACACTTAAATATTATACAAATGAAAAATTCAGAACAAATAAAAGCCGCAGAACAATTTGCTATTGACTGGGAAAATAGGGGCTATGAAAAAGGAGAAAGCCAACCTTTTTGGTTATCATTACTATCAAAGGTATTTGGGATAAAAGAACCTGAGAAATTTATAAAATTTGAAGATCAAGTACATATTGACCATACAAGTTTTATAGATGGAACCATCCCTTCTACACATGTACTTATTGAACAAAAAGGCATAGGCAAAGATCTAAATAAACCTATAAAACAGAGTGACGGCAGTTTACTAACCCCTTTTCAACAAGCCAAAAGATATGCTGCAGAACTTCCTTATTCTGAACGCCCAAGATGGATTGTAACATGCAATTTTGCTGAGTTCTATATTTACGATATGGAACGCCCGAATGGAGAACCTGAAAAAATTCTTCTTAAAGACTTAAAGAAAGAATTCTACAGACTGAATTTTCTTGTAGAAACCGAAAATCAACATATCAAAAAAGAAACAGAAGTATCTTTACAAGCAGGTGAATTAGTAGGAAAAATATATGATTTATTACTCGCTCAATACAAAGACCCTGAAAGCCCTGAAACTCTGAAAAGCCTAAACAAGTTATGTGTACGACTTGTTTTCTGTCTTTATGCTGAAGATTCTGGAATTTTTGATCATCACAATGCATTTTATGACTATTTAATTCACTTTGATGCTATACACACAAGAAAAGCACTTATTGAATTATTTAGAATATTAGATACGAAAATAGAAGATAGAGACCCGTATCTTGAGGAAGATTTGAAATCATTTCCTTATGTTAACGGCGGACTATTTGCCGATGAAAACATTGAGATACCACAAATTACAGAAGAAATACGCACATTATTGTTAAAAAATGCCAGTGAAGAGTTTGATTGGAGCGACATATCACCTACTATTTTTGGAGCAGTTTTCGAAAGTACATTAAATCCGGAAACAAGGCATAATGGCGGAATGCATTATACCAGTATAGAAAACATACACAAAGTAATAGACCCTCTTTTCCTTACCAAACTTAAAAAAGAACTAGAAGAAATAAAAAACATTTCTTCTTTTAATTCTCGCAAGCAAAAAGCTGAAAAGTTCCAAAACAAATTATCATCCTTGACTTTTCTGGACCCTGCCTGCGGTTCCGGCAATTTCCTTACTGAAACTTATCTCTCATTGAGAAGACTGGAAAATGAAGCAATAAAAATAATGTATTTTGGTCAAGGTATGATTGGAGAGTTCAAAGATCCGGTTAAGGTCAATATACATCAATTTTATGGCATTGAAATAAATGATTTTGCTGTTTCAGTAGCAAAAACAGCTCTTTGGATAGCTGAATCGCAAATGTTAAAAGAAACCAGTCAAATTGTACAATACGATATCGACTTTCTTCCATTAAAATCATACAATAACATATTTGAGGCGAATGCTTTGAGAATAGACTGGAATACAGTTGTTTCAAATAACGCATTGACATATATTATAGGAAATCCTCCATTTGTCGGGGCTAGAAAAATGGAACAAAATGGTGAACAAAAACAAGACATAAAATTCATTTTCGGCAACATTAAAGATGTACAAGACTTGGATTATGTAGCTTGTTGGTATAAAAAGGCTGTAGAATATATACAGGGAACAAATATTGAAACGGTTTTTGTTTCTACAAACTCAATATGCCAAGGTGCCCAAGTTCCAATTTTATGGGGAGTATTGTATAGTTACGGTATTCATATCAACTTTGCATATCAAACCTTTCGTTGGGACAGTGAAGCTACAATAAAAGCGGCTGTACATTGTATCATAGTAAGTTTTTCACAATTTGAGAGAAAAGAAAAACTGTTATTTTCAAGTAATGGCAATTATAAAATAGTCAATAATATAAGTCCTTATCTTTTACAAGGACCTGACCGTTTTGTTACGGCACAAAAGACTCCTATCTGTAATGTTCCTAAAATGAACTTTGGAAACCAGCCAAGAGATGGAGGACACTTGATTGTCAATCAAGACGAAATAGACGCTATACTGAACAATAAAGATCATGCAAAAATATGGTTAAGGCCATATATAGGTGCAGATGAATTTATAAAAGGGAAAAAGAGATGGTGTTTTTGGCTGAAACAAGCAACTCCTACAGACATTAAAAACAGTAAAATATTATATAGCCGGGTAGAAGCTGTCCAAAAGTTCAGACTTGAGTCTAAGGCTAAAACCACTAACGGATATGCCAAAGTTCCTCATCTTTTTGCACAGATAACACAACCTGATGATACGGATTTCATGATTATTCCTTGTGTCTCATCTGAAAACAGAAAATACATACCAATAGGATTTGCTGATAAAAATATAATAGCAAGCAATGCTGTACAAATTATACCTAACGCAACACTATATCATTTCGGGGTATTGACTTCAAACGTTCACATGGCTTGGATGCGTATTGTAGCAGGAAGATTAGAAATGAGATATAGATATTCAAAAGAAATAGTATATAATACATTTCCATGGCCAACACCTAATGAAAAACAACGTGCAAAAATAGAAGCAACCGCAGAGGCTATATTGAAAGCAAGGGAACTTTACCCAGACAGTTCTTATTCCGATTTATATAATGAGGTAACCATGCCTTTAGAGCTGAGAAAAGCACACCAACAAAATGATAAGGCTGTAATGGAAGCCTACGGTTTTTCTATAAAGGAAACTACTGAATCAAATTGTGTTGCTGAATTAATGAAAATGTATCAGAAAATACTAAAAGACAAATAAGATATATTTATGAACAACAGAATCACAGAACTTTTCGGCATAAAATATCCTATCATTTCAGGAGGTATGGTTTGGTGCAGTGGATGGGAACTTGCATCAGCAGTAAGCAATGCAGGAGGACTTGGACTTATAGGTGCAGGCTCAATGTATCCTGAAATTTTGAGAGAGCATATCCAGAAATGCAAGGCTGCAACCGATAAGCCTTTCGGAGTAAACATTCCATTGATTTCAAAATATTCGGAAGAGCTGATAAAGGTTGTGATAGAAGAAAAAGTCCCGATAGTTTTCACTTCTGCCGGAAACCCGAAAACTTGGACTGGCATACTGCACGAAAACAAAATTAAAGTCGCTCACGTAGTGGCAAGCACCCGGTTTGCACTTAAATGTCAGGAAGCTGGAGTAGATGCCGTAGTGGCAGAAGGTTTCGAGGCAGGAGGACATAACGGAAAGGAAGAAACCACAACAATGGTTCTGATACCTCAAATCAGAAAACACTTGGACATTCCTTTGATAGCGGCTGGAGGTATCGCAACTGGAGAAGCCATGCTCGCCGCATTCGCTTTAGGTGCAGAAGGCGTACAAGTAGGAACACGGTTTGCCATAACAAAAGAAAGTTCGGCTAATGAGAGTTTCAAAAAATTGTGCACAGAACTGAATGAGGGAGATACTATGCTGGCCTTGAAAAAACTTGTACCTACACGATTGATAAAAAACGATTTCTACCGTAAAATAGAAGCTGCAGAGAACCGTGGAGCCTCGGCCGAAGAACTGTCAGAAATTTTAGGCAAAGGAAGAGCCATGAAAGGTATATTCGAGGGTGATTTATCAGCAGGTGAACTTGAAATTGGCCAGGTGTCGTGTCTGATAAACGACATTCCTTCTGCTGAAGAAGTTATACAGAGTATGATAAATGAATACAATGAAGGCATAAAGTATCTTTCATTAATATAAAGAAATGACTTTCTGTTTGCAAGTAAGTAGAGTATAAAAAAGCAGAACTACTCACCTGCAGACAGAAAGCCACATAACAAAAAACTTTATCTAACTACTATTTCATCGGTAAACAGTACCCCACCAAACTTATCGCTAGCCAATGCTTGATAACGTACATATCTGCCATTAGCTGTTCCTGTCCAGCCGAAGTTCTTGAAAGAAACCTCATCGTCTCTCACAACTTCATGATCAATTTCAGACAATACGGTAAAGTTCTCACCGTCTGAAGACACAGAAATTATAACCTTGGCAGGCATAAACACTTCCGGACCGAAAATCTGCATAAAGTCGGCCGCTACCGAATGTATTTCTGTTTCTTTTTCCAAATCAATCACAACATCTACCCTATTCTTTGTTACAAATCCTTGCCATAACTGGTCATTATAATTCCAGCCTCCACGAAGACCGTCAGTAAGGGTCGCCTCTCCATTCGCAGGATAGTTATTCCAATATGGAGCATTGTATTTCACTTTCTTACCTAAAGCAAGATGTTCTACAGGAGCCTGAGCCTCTTTACGGTTACCTATCTCATTTTTCAGGTCGAATGGATTATAACCTTTCTGTTTGAGTTCATCAACTATCTTCAAGGCACGTGTATGGAAATCATCCCAAGAACGATTTTCCTGTTTGGACCATGCAACTTCCGCCAAAGCTATCATTCGCGGATAAAGCATATATTCCACATGTTCTTCAGTAGGCACATACTCTGTCCATAGATTGGCCTGAACACCATATATAAGTTCTTTTTCAGAAGCTGAAAGAGAATCAGGCACAGGGTTATAGCTATAAACCTTACTCAACGGAAGATATCCACCAATAGCTTCAGGCTGTGAATACGGCGCATCCTGATAACCGTCAAGATAGCAATACTGTCCGGGGGACATAATTGTTTTCTGACCAGCCTTAACAGCTTTTAGTCCACCCTCTGTTCCTCTCCATGACATTACCGTTGCATTCGGAGCAAGTCCTCCTTCAAGAATTTCATCCCATCCCAAAAGGTTACGTCCATGACTGTTCAAAAATTTCTCCATACGATGTATCATATAACTCTGAAGTTCATTCACATCCTTCAGCCCTTCCTTTTTCATACGGGCCTGACACAGCTTACATGTTTTCCAGGATGCTTTTCCTGCCTCATCACCACCAATATGGATATACTCGGAAGGGAATATTTCCATCACTTCGAGAAGTACATTTTCCAGAAACTCGAAAACTTTCTCATTACCTACACAGAAATCAGCCTGCTTGTATGGAACATGTGTGCACGACAGTTCAGGATATGCAGTAAGCACCTCTTCCGAATGTGCAGGCATCTCTATTTCCGGAATAATAGTAATATATTTCTGAGCCGCATATTCTACAAGTTCACGCATTTCATCCTGAGTATAAAATCCTCCCTGTGCTCTAGGGTCTGATTGTTCACAATATTTTCTGTCACCGTTCCACCACTCTTTCCATACAGTCTGTGGACGCCATGCAGCAAACTCTGTAAGACGTGGGTATTTCTTTATTTCAAGTCTCCAGCCGGCAGCATCTGTGAGATGCAGATGAAGACGGTTTATCTTGTAATATGCAAGAAGATCAATCTGCTTCTTTACAAACTCTTTACCATAGAAATGACGTGAGACACATCAAGCATCATACCTCTATACTGAAAACGTGGTTCATCCTTTATTTCTATAAAAGGGATATCCGAAGACTCAGCTGCCATTTGCAATAGTGTCTGAACACCATAGAACAATCCGGCTCCGGACAAAGCTTCAATTTTCACTCCTTTTCTATCGACTGAAAGTCTATAACCTTCGGAAGAAGTCATACCATCCAGCGATGGAACGACTTTCAATAAAATCCGATTATCACCTTCTTCTGTATCAGATGATTTTATATTCAAAGGTGAAGCAAGAAAATAAGAAGTAAGATTACTCTTGTCAATCTACGGAGCATCAACAGTAAATGTAGTAGAAGAATTAAGCTTGAATGCTCCATTATGCCATTTTACTTCAGAAGGAACCGGAGTTACCGACAACTTCCCATCAACAACTTTCTCCGCACATGACATCTGATTCATCAACATAAGCACTGCCAAAGCTGAGAAGCAAATAAATGAGATTTTTTTCTTTAGATTCATATAAGTTAGTTTAGGTATTTTTCTAATCAAAAAAATGAGGTAAAGAATGCTACATAACAAACTACCACTCTTTACCCCATAATAAAATGAATAATGTTATTCTATTGTAAGTTCATCTACAAACAAGAAACCAGGATTTCCCTTTCCACCATGCCATGAAGGTATGCTGTGTTCTGCCAATGCCTTAACCCTGACGTAACGGGTCTTGACAGGAGAGAATTTAAGATGATGAACATAAATCTTATTCGCATCAGTTTCCTTCATTGCCGGATAAGATTCTGAATACACCTCCTTGAAAGTCTTGTTGTCATCCGAAACAGAGACAGTAATACCTCTTGTATCAAAAATCCAGTCACCTTTTTCAACGAGTGTACGTATCCTTAATGAGGATATTTCCGTAATATCCTTCAAATCAATTACAGCTTCCAAATCGTTCTTATAAAATCCCAGCCAACGGCCTGTCTTATAATTCATATTGCCGGTCATACCATCAACCAATACAGTTTCACCTGTGAATTTATACTGCTTGTTAATAGGCTGAAGCATTGTTATAGGCTTCATAGATGATTTGCTGAAAGTAATAGTATCTGTAGTGACATGAGATTTTCCGTTAGGACGTATAGCAACTGTTCTCAATACACAAGGCTTGTTTATTTTCACCACATCAGTGTAAAGCTGAGACTGCTCTGTAGGCTCAGTTCCATCCAAAGTATAATAAACAGGAGCATTATCCAATGTACGTACTGATGCATCAAGCGTACCACTTTCCATATCAGGAGTAAGAGTCAGCATCACATCGAATATATGTTTTGCATAATTCCATCCATTAAGTTCATAAATATCAACAAGTCTCACCAGTCTCTTAAGGAACTCATCATAATTCTTCTTTTCAGGAGCACACCATTGAGACTCGCAAAGTGCAGCCATACGAGGAAGTACCATATATTCGGCCTGACTGAAAACAGGAATATATTCTGTCCAAAGATTAGCCTGTACTCCAATGATATATTTCTGTTCCTCAGGAGTAAGTGAAGAAGGCATAGGCTCATAGCTGTAAACACGCTCCATAGGAAGGTATCCACCTATAGCCAAAGGCTCAGTATCTGTATCTTTAGACTGGTAATAGTCAAAATACAAATATGTATTAGGAGTCATGATAACATTATGTTTCTGTTTGGCAGCTTCAATACCACCACCTTCACCGCGCCATGACATTACTGTAGCGTTAGGAGCAAGACCACCTTCAAGAGTTTCGTCCCAACCAATCATCTGACGTCCTTTTGAATTCAAGAATTCTTCAGCTTCATGTATGACATAACTCTGCAAGCGCTCTTCTTTTGTATGCTTTTTATCTGTCTTCAGTCCTAAAGCCTTAATTCTTGCCTGACATTTAGGACATTTTGCCCACTGTATCTTAGGACATTCATCACCACCTACATGTATATATTCAGAAGGGAATATCTCAATGATTTCAGCCAATACATCCTTTATAAACTCTATAGTCTTGTCATTTCCGGCACAAAGAACATTGTCCGAAACTCCCCATTGTGTCCACACTTCGTACGGTCCTCCAGTACATCCCAGTTCAGGATATGCAGCCAACGCTCCAAGCATATGACCTGGAAGATCTATTTCAGGAATTACTGTGATATATCTCTTTGCTGCATAGTCCACAATCTCCTTTGCCTGCTCCTGAGTATAGAAACCTCCGTATGGTTTTCCATCATATTTACCTGAATTACGTCCAATAACAGTTTCTTTACGGTAGGCACCAACCTCAGTAAGTTTTGGATATTTCTTTATTTCTATACGCCATCCCTGATCTTCGGACAAATGCCAGTGGAAACGGTTGATATTATGAAGTGCCAGAATATCAATATAAGTCTTTATTTCATCCATCGTAAAGAAATGGCGACCAACATCCAGCATCATTCCACGATAACTGAACCTTGGTTTATCTACAATGTCAACGGCAGGAAGTTCTATTGCAGATGCTTTATTTACAGAAACTGATTTACGCAAAGTCTGTATTCCGTAGAATACACCGGCCTCTGTCGGCGCACTTATCACGACATTATCTCCTGTAACTTTCAACTGATAAGCTTCAGGATTTGCATTATCCAAGCCAAGTTGAAGAGATATTCCTCCACTCTTTCCCTCACCTTCCTGAGTTTTAAGTTCTATACCTGTCTGTTCCCTGATATATGAAGCCAAGAATTCCGCATTCCGCTTCATCTTCTCATTTCCGGCGGTATAATAAATACTGACACCATTCTTAAGTAAAAAAGGAGACTGCTGAACAGCAGAAATTTCCAGAGGTATTGGTACTACTTGATAGTCAGCTTTTGCTGTTTCTCCGGACGTGCAAGATGAGAATATCACACCAGCAAACGTCAATCCCAGTAAACTGGTTTTAATGATTGATTTCATGTTGATTATATTAAAGTTGGTAAAAAATGTCTTTCAGAATATAGATAAATTGCGTAATAGAAATAAAAGTAGTAAAAACTTTCTGAAAGTCCATATTTTAGAACGTATTTTATAAAATACGATTTTAATCAAAAATTATTTTAAGAAATTTTCAATATATGAACTCTCCAAAACTTAACATTACAATGCCCTGCCGTTTATTAAATTAAACAGCATACTCATTATCATCTAATGATTACATTTTGCTCAAATCATTATATTCTGAAACACATTACCACTATGCCTCTCTCTCTTTACTCCTGAATTGAGTAGGCGTCATACCAATATACTGTTTGAATATTGTACTGAAATACTTAGAAGAAGTAAATCCGGACATCTCAGATATTTCGGTAAAACTAAGGTCTGTTGATTTTATAAGATTCATTGCATATTCCAGCCTAATTCTATTTATATACTCACTACCACTTACATCTGTCACTGATTTCAATTTATTATAGAAAGAGGTTCTGCTCATTCCTATAGATGCGCTTATTAGGTTTATATCAAGATCCGGATTACTGATATTCTCTTTTATAACCTCATTAAGTTTCTTTATAAATATTTCATCGGCATTGCCCAAGTTCTTGTTTTCCATTTCAGGAACTGCAGAAAAATTCATATAAAACTGTTTTGTCTGTTTTCTGTTTCTAAGCAACCCCTTAATCACTTCTAACAGAGTCTCGATATCGAAAGGTTTGGAAATATATGTATCAGCACCAACTTCATATCCTCTTTTCTTACTATGTTCATCATCCCTTGCAGTAAGTAAAATTACCGGTATATGGCACATATCTTTGTTTTTCTTTATCCTACTACATAATTCATATCCATCCATTTCAGGCATCATGACATCGCTGACTATTATACTAGGCATATTTCGTGATATAACATTTAAAGCCTCAACACCATTAGAAGCTGTAAGTATGGTTTTAAACTTACCATTCAACATCAAGGCAGAGAAAAAACTTTTGGAGGAACATAGTAAAAAGTTAGCCAAACACCTTCAAAAGAATGAAGGTATTTGGCTATCAAGTTTTTGGACGAAAATTATGATGTCCTTTTTTATATTTTACACTATTCTACTTCTTATTTACGCTTACATAAAATAAAGTCCAAAGTATATATTGGATATTGTAAAATCCCTAAAAATAGGTATTGCCGGATAAATTTAAGCCCCGTACATTTGCAGAAACAAAATCAGAAACATTGTTCATTATAAATGCAAGTGCTGAAAGAGGACATACGTGGTCGGATATTGACGATTGCCAGGCAGCAATTCGAGAAGAAAGGCTATTCCAAAACTTCCATGCGCGAAATAGCGGAGTTAGCTGGGGTTGGTGTCGGGAATATCTATAACTACTTCACAAGCAAAGATGAATTATTCCATGAAGTGGTCCGTCCTGTTTTGTGCGCTTTGGAAGCCATGCTGCAAGAACACCACGGCATACGGGGCGAAGATATTATGATGATGCGGTCGGAAAAATACCTGAAATCCTGCATTGATGAATATGTTTCGCTTATAGACAAACACCGTTCGCTAATGGAAATACTGTTGTTCCGTGCGCAAGGTTCTTCATTGGAACGCTTCCGTGAGAATTATACCGACCGTTCCACGGAATTGGTTAAGGCGTGGTTCGCGTCCATGCAGCGGAAACATCCCGAAATCAATACGGCTGTGTCCGATTTTATCATTCATTTGCATACGGTATGGATGTTCACGATGTTCGAGGAGCTATTGATGCATTCCGTACCCAGGCAAGAGATGGAGGCTATTTTGCACGATTATATTCTGTTTGAAATCCAAGGTTGGAGGGCTATTATCAAGATATGAGATACAGACAACGTACATACGAACATTCAACCGCATCAGAACGGTTGGTAAGGAGGAAATCTTCACGGAGGTTTCCTCCTTTTTTTATGAACAATTCTGAATATCGTTCACTATTAAACACTCCAAAAATATGAGACAGAAATACAAGTTTAAGAGTATTGTAGCGGAAACATTGCTTATTCCGCTATACATGAGAGCCAAAGAAAGTCGCCGGAATAATCCCATTCTATATGACAAGGCTGCGGAATGGCTGGCGGACAGTTTGGAATACGATTATTCCAAGTTCGACGGGGCAAAGTTGAGCGAAGTGGGATGCGTGGTGCGTGGATGGTATTTTGACTGCGCTGTGCGCCGATTTATTAAAGCACATTCGCATCCGGTCGTGGTCAATGTGGGATGTGGACTGGATACCCGTTTCCAGCGTATCGGAAGTCAGAAAGCAGTCTTTTATGATTTGGATTTGCCTGAGGTCATTGCTCTACGCCGGGAATTGATACCCGAACAGCCGGACAATGTCTATATTGAAGCGTCTTTGTTGGAGACCGACTGGATGGATGACCTGCGCCGGAAGCACCCCGAAGCAGAATTTATCTTCATCGTGGAGGGGGTACTGATGTACTTCTACGAGAAGCAAGTAAAATCCTTCCTGCATCACGTGGCAAACCGTTTCGGGGGAGGTGAATTGTGGTTTGACGTGTGCGGCACGATAATGAGCCGACATGGTGTGAAGCCCGATTCGCTCCGCAAACACGAGGCTCAAATCCGTTCCGGCATAAGCAACGGGTATGTGGTGGAACAATGGGAACCGTCTTTAAAGCTCATTGAACAGGCTAACTATATGAAGTTCTTCCGTTCACGCTGGGGATTCTTCTTCGGGCAGATATTGGGGCGCATCCCTTGGCTCTGCTACAAATTCAGTTCATTGCTCGGATATAAAATCACATCAAAATAGCGTAATAACAATGGAAAAATCAAAAAAGAAAAAAGGTTTGTCCCGTCTGTTCGAGATAGCGGGACAAAGGAAAGGTCTGCTTATATTAGCAGGTCTGCTGTCGGCTGGCAGCGCGGTGTGTATGCTTGTGCCTTATTGGGCAGTTTATGAAATTTTGAAAGAGTTGCTGTCGAATGGCTCCAATCTTTCCGCTTTGGACGGAACGGACATGATGCGTTGGGGATGGATTGCATTTGGAGGGCTTGTTGGCGGATTGATATTGCTCTATGCCGCCCTGATGTCCTCACATGTGGCTGCATTCCGTATCTTGTATGGGTTGCGTGTCCGTCTGTCTGAACATATCGGCAAACTGCCTTTGGGATATTTGAACAATACCTCTACGGGAGCCATCAAGAAAACAATGGACCAGAATATCGAGAAAATAGAGGGCTTCATCGCCCATACCATTCCGGATTTGGTCAATGTAATGGCAACGGTAGTGGTAATGCTGGTCATCTTTTTCTCGCTGGATGTGTGGCTGACAGTCGTGTGCCTGGCCGTTGTGGTGCTTAGCTTATTCCTGCAATTTTCCAATTTCATGGGAAAAAGGGCAAGGGAGTTCATGGCCATCTATTACGATGCGCAGGAAAAGATGAGCGCGTCCGCCGTGCAGTATGTACGGGGAATGCCCGTCGTCAAGATATTCGGGCAAAGCGTCCGTTCGTTCCGTCAGTTCAATGCCGAGATTCAGGCATACAAGACATTCGCCTTGAAATGCTGTGACACCTACCAGAACGGGATGATTGCCTTTACCGTCTTGCTCAATTCGATGGTAACGTTTATTCTTCCTATGGGCATCTTGCTGATGCAAGCCAGTCCGCAATCCTTGTCATTGGCGGTAGTATGGCTGTTCTTCATTATCATGGGACCGGGTATGGCTTCCCCCGTTTATAAACTGACATTCTTGGGAGGTAATACGCGCGACATCGATGAAGGTGTAAACCGTATCGACCGCATACTTGAAAAGAAACCTGTGCCGGAGCCGGTACATCCGCAAGTGCCTGCCGCTTACGATGTGGAATTTCGCCATGTGTCATTCTCCTACGAAAACACGGAACAGGGAACACGAACGGAAGCCTTGCGTGATGTCAGCTTCAAAGCTCCACAAGGAAAGATAACCGCCCTTGTCGGTCCTTCAGGAAGCGGAAAATCAACGGTTGCCAACCTAATACCCCGGTTCTGGGATGTGGAGCAAGGGGAAATTTGTATAGGAGGTATTGACATTCGTCAGATAGATACGGCAAAACTGATGGACATGGTTTCATTTGTATTTCAAGACACTTTCCTTTTTTACGACACATTATATGAGAACATCGCCGTAGGCTCTCCTGATGCCACGAAAGAAAAGGTGATAGCCGCTGCGAAAGCTGCCCAATGCCACGATTTCATAGAGCGTTTGCCGCAAGGCTACGAAACAAGGATAGGCGATAAAGGTGTATTCCTGTCCGGCGGTGAAGCCCAACGGATATGTGTGGCTCGTGCCATATTGAAGAATGCTCCGATACTGGTGTTGGACGAAGCGACTGCTTTCGCTGACCCTGAAAACGAGCATAAAATGCAGATGGCTTTGCAGTCGCTGATAAAGGACAAGACGGTCATTGTGATTGCCCATCGCCTTTCTTCCATTATTTCTGCGCATCAGATTGTCGTCATGAAAGAAGGAAGCATTGTGCAATGCGGAAGGCATGAACAATTGTCTGCGACGGAGGGTGTATATAAAAACATGTGGGATGCCTATACGAGCGCATACCATTGGACGTTGAACAAAAACTAAAAGCAATATGAGAAAGAAGAATTTCTTAAACAAGGTCTTGCAAAACACAAGTTGTCCGCAAGGATTTTGGGGACGGATGATTTTGCGAGGAATGAATTGTTTTCATGCATCTTTAGCTAATCGTGGCATGAAGCAAGTGGAATGGCAGCCGAATTGGAATGTTCTTGATATAGGCTGTGGCGGTGGTGCGAATTTGAAACGTTTATTGAATTTATGTCCAAAAGGAAATATCTATGGCATAGACCTGTCAGAAGAAAGTGTTTCATTCGCCCAAAAGTATAACGAAAAAGACTTGAATAAAAGATGTTTCATACAACAAGGGAATGTTTGTTCATTACCTTATGAGGATGGATTCTTTAATGCTATCACGGCTTTTGAAACGGTCTATTTTTGGTCGCCTGTAAACATTGCGTTGTCTGAAGTGGCGCGTGTTCTCCGAGAAGGAGGTTGTTTCCTTATTAGTCTGGAAGCGAGCGACCCCGAACTTGGAGAAATGTGGACGGAACGGATAGACGGTATGGTTGTCTATACTCCGGCAGAATTGGAAGAGCGGTTGCATGAAGCCGGATTTTCATCCATCAGAACAATCCGTAAAAAGGAAGAAATACATATTATAGCATATAAATAAAATAAGATATGAATGCAATAAAGAATATTACAATAGGTCACACGGAAAGACTTTACAAGCCGGTGGGTTACACCATGCTTGCCAACTTAGTGAATATAGTACCGTTTTGTCTTTCTATAGAAGCGATACGTATCATTTTCAGTGCATTTGACGGGAGCGGACAGCCGCTTGACACGACCCGCCTGTGGTGGATATTCGGCATTATGGCTGTTTATATGCTGGTCATGGCTTTGGCAGAACGGGCATCCTACCGAGCCAATTTTAGAGGAGCATACGAAATGAGTGCTTCCGGGCGTTTGTCGCTGGCGGAGCACTTGCGGAAACTATCGTTGGGCTTTTTGTCGAAACGTGATCCGGGTGATTTGTCGTCTATGCTTGTTACGGACTTCATGATGGCAGAAACCGGAATTTCGCACCACCTGCCCCAACTTATGGGTGCCATAGTCATGCCCGTACTGGCTTTTGCTTCGCTTGTATGGATAGATTGGAGGATGGCGGTCAGTATGTTTGCCGCCTTGCCGCTTGCCTTGCTCGTCCTGTGGGCAAGCACAAAGGCACAGCGGAAGTTAAGCGGCAGGCAAATTCAAGCAAAAATAAATGCTGGAAATCGGCTGGAAGAATACTTACAGGGTATTCGTGTAATGAAAGCGTACAATCTGATAGGTGACCGCTTTGTTAGGTTGCGCGATGCTTTTGCGGAACTTCGCCGTGCTTGCATCCGTCAGGAGGCCTTGTTAGGCCCATTCGTCTTGTTGAGCATCACTTTAGTACGTGCCGGGCTGACAATGATGGTGCTATGTGGAACTTACCTTCTGTTGGGAGGGCAACTTTCAATCCTTGTATTCGTGCTATTCCTTGTAGTCGGTTCTCGTGTGTTCGACCCGCTGACTTCCGCACTGACAAACTTTACCGAGTTCCGCTATTTTTCCATTGCCGGTGGACGCATCCTTTCCTTGATGAACGAGCCGGAGATGAAAGGAGAACGGCAATCCCCGGCAGCAGGCGACATCCGGTTTGAACACGTATCGTTTGCCTATCAAGACAAGGAAGTGTTGCATGATATAAACATTACGCTCCCGAAAAACTCCTTGACGGCTCTTGTCGGACCTTCGGGAAGCGGGAAAAGTACGGTGATGAAGCTTTGCGCCCGTTTCTACGACCCACAGAAAGGATGTATCTTTTTCAATGGTGTTCCGATGAATGAGATAAATCCAGAAAGTCTGATGAGCCACATCTCTATGGTATTTCAGGATGTCTATCTGTTTCAGGACACCATACGCAATAATATCCGCTTTGGTAAAACTGACGCGACGGAAGAAGAAATTATAGCCGCAGCTAAAAAAGCCTGTTGCCATGATTTCATCATGCGGTTGCCCAAAGGATATGACACCTTGGTAGGCGAAGGAGGGTGTACCCTTTCGGGCGGAGAAAAGCAACGCATATCCATAGCCCGTGCCATGCTGAAAGACGCACAAATCATCCTGCTTGATGAAGCGACCGCCTCACTTGACCCCGAAAATGAAGTGGAAGTACAGAAAGCAATCGATTCGTTAATCAAGGGACGTACCGTTATCGCCATTGCCCACAGGCTTAAAACTATCAAGGATGCCGACCAGATTATTGTCTTGGACAACGGACGGATAAAGGAAGAAGGCACACATGATGACCTTGTCCGAAATGAAGGGCTGTACGCTCATTTATGGAATATTCAAGAAAGCATTTCCGGCTGGAAACTGTAATTGTAAAATGGACTGAAAATGGAATTAATGTTTTAATACTTCCTTTTCAGTCCATCTTATATGTTGGATAAACATAATAACTCTTATCTGCTTGCAGAAGGTCTGATAGATGGTAAGGTTGTAGCCACTCATAAAGTGATGCCTACACGTCGTCCTTCTAAACTCATCTTATGGGCAGACAATGAAAATATGAATTTAGAAGCAAACGGTTCTGATTTGGTTACAGTTGTTGCAGCTGTAGCTGATGACAAAGGCAACATCAAGCGCCTGAACAATTACCACATTAAGTTCGATATTGAAGGCAACGGTGAACTTGTTGCAGACAATGCCACTTTCACTAACCCGCGTCAGGTACAATGGGGAACTGCTCCTGTATTGGTTCGTGCCAATACTAATGCCGGTAAGATAAAGATAAAGGCTTCTGTAGTGTTCGAAGGTATTCACACTCCATTATCTGCCGAACTTATAATCAAAACAATTGATTCAAAACATAGGATTATTGCAGACAAGAATGAACTTTCTTTATTACAGGAAGGTGATAAAATGATAAATAAATCTATTTCCGAAGGAAAGAGCAATTGCGAAGAAGAGATAAAAAAACTTCAGCAAGAACTTAGCCGATTAAGACTTAAAGAGGTTGAGAAACAACAAAGTGATTTTGAATAAAAATTGGATTTCTATTCGATTTTATATCCCCTAAAAAACGTGCGCATGTTTTACCTTAAACGTGCGCACGTTTTAAATCGAATGAACGTACGTTTTAAGTTAAATGTGCGCACATTTAAAAATAGATTTGGAATACTAGAAAAAAAATAGTTTTTTTACTGTATAAATTGCACAAAAAACAGTTTTTTATTTAGATTTGTAATCTAAGTAAACTAATAATCTTAAAAAAGAGAAACTATGGACTTAAACAGACTTAAACTCACATTGTCCTGCTTAATAATTTCAGGATATGTTATCACAGGATGTACAAAAGAAGAAGGAAACAGTGACAATTCGGGTGATAAATCAAAAATCACAGAAGAAACCAGGTATGCAAACAGATTCGCAAGAGAAGCATTGGAAATATATTATTACTGGAACGAGGAGATTTCAAAAGATCTTAACCAGCTTGATCCGGAAAAGAATAGTGACCCAATAGCAACTGTAGAAAAAATACGATATCACGACGGAACTAATGAGATTGACAAATGGACTATGCTGACTGACAACATGGACGAGTTTACAAGCAGTGTAGAAGGGGTTACTACTACATACGGATATACTCCCAAAGTTTATTTGTTGAGTGAAAATTCCAACAAAGTTATAGCTGCTGTAGCATTTGTATCGGAAAACAGTCCTGCTGAAAAAGCAGGAATTAAAAGAGGAGATTTGATATATAAAATAGATGGTAAAACACTTACTACAGAAAATTACCTTGATCTGTTTTACTCTTCTCAAATAAAACTTTCAATGGCAAAACTGGATGGTTATACTATAACACCAACTACCGAATTGTCATTGGAAGCGGTAAAGATGTATGAGAATCCCATTCTGTGCGACTCAGTATATAATTTAGATGGTAAGAAAGTGGGATATCTGGCATACAGCAGCTTTGACTTGAAATCCATCCCTGAACTTATAAACATATGTAAGGAATTCAAGAACGAGGGTATAAAAGAACTAATTCTGGACCTCAGATATAATGGAGGAGGATATGTAATTACCGAAAATGTTTTGGCATCAATGTTCGCCCCACAGGTTAATGTAACAAATAAAGATGTTTTCGAAAAAGAAGATTATAATGAATTCTTTACAAAGTACTATGAACAGGAAGGTATTTCTACCATCACAAGATTCCAAACAGAATATAATTATAAAGATATAGACTTGAATGTAAGCACAAAAGATGCAAACATAGGTCTGGAAAAAATCTATGGTATCATAACAGGCAACAGTGCGTCAGCTTCGGAAGCTCTTCTGTCAGGATTAATGCCATATATGGATATTGAACTTATAGGTGAGCAGTCGCACGGTAAATATTGCACTGGATGGATGCTTGCCGCAGAAGACGCATACGATAAAGTTCCACAGGTTATAAAAGACTGGGGTATTTATGTTATGGTTAGCATATATAAAAATGTAAAAGACGAAACACCTTGTATGCCAAACGGGCTTAAACCTAATGTAGAAGCAGAAGTAAAAGACAACCCTTTGGAAACATATCAACTTGGTGACGAAAACGAAGCTATGCTAAGAGTAGCACTTGAAAAAGCCGGGAAAGTATATCCAGCATCAAGAACGCAAGAAACACATACTGCTGATCTGAAGGCAATAGAAACTCCTAAAAAGGCAAACTTCGGAAGAAGAATCATCATTCCTTCACAATCACGTATGCCTGATATCGAGTAGAAGACAGAACAGGAGTAAGAGTGAGATATCCGCTTTTGATACGACCATCGGAATCGAGAACCAAATGTTGCTCGGACAACATTTTCCGATGAGACTGCAGAGCTTCACCATCTGAATTATAATGTTCTGTAACAAAATAGCCATGTGAGGATGAAGATAGGTATCTGTCATAAATGATGCGTGACACGACACCCATATTCATCCTCATATTTATTTCTACGCATGGATGCAACAACATCTCTTCATCTTGAAAACACAACATCATATCCACTCCAAAATAACCGGTATAAGCCCCTGCTATCATATTATTGAATATATCAATCAGTCGCCTGCGCACTTCACGCAGTGTGTCAAACGAAATATTGTAAGAAAGCAAACGTGTTTCTATCTCATCATCAGACAATAATAAATTCTGCTTATAATTGCCAAACGCATCAGTCTCAAACAATGAATAGCCGGCAAAAGACACACTACCCTCGGGAGAAGAATAGAATTCCATTGCAAAATCGCACGCCTTATTATATATAGGTTCTGCCATCACACATCCTTGGGTGCGAAGAATACGTGAAATCCACCCTTCAATATTTTTACTCCATACATCTGGAGATACACGACAAAGACCTCTACCACTACCAGACCATGGAGATTTAAGTATAAGTTTGCCGTATATCTGAAGATAGTTTTTCACATCTTCCATGCTGTAACAGCAAAAGGCCTTTCCACATGTAGATTCAACAACGGAAAGTTCTGACAATACATCTACACACCTCTGCCTGCCTGACAGGAAACGTATTTTATCCAGCGTCTCATGAGTTGGCAAAAAACAGCTGTCAACCCCGTCTTTAACAAGCGTATGTACTAAAGAAGGACTCCATCCCCAAGGCACAATATCGCATGCAAAACCATTTTCAACAAATCTTGACTTCTCAAATCTTCCGAACTCAGATACTTGGGAAATAAAAGTTTCAGCCGTATCGGTATCGTAAATTCTAATATATGCATCATCAGGAGCATACCATACAGGAAGGAAACACAAATCGCAACTCATGCGAAGTATTTCCGATGATACTTTAAAATATGGAGTGAAATTAGCCAAGGCCATGTCGTGCCAAGGATTGAATATGTACAACTGCTTTTCCATCGTATCTTCACAGAAATTTATCTACAAAGATATACTAAAAAAATAATTTTTGCTATGTCTAGTTTGCAATATTATGAACTATTCGTATATTTGCACCAAAGTAAAGAATATATTCATGGAGGCTTTTTATAGAACACATTCTTATTTGGTTGAGCATACCAATGCTCCCGTACGCAGAGATCTTATGGACGAAATAGACTGGAGCGCACGCTTGATTGGTATCAAAGGTACTAGAGGAGTAGGAAAAACTACTTTCCTTCTGCAATATGCAAAAGAAAAGTTTGGTTTGGACCGTTCTTGCCTTTATGTAAACATGAATAACTTTTACTTCTCGCAGACCAGTCTGGTTGACTTTGCTGCCGATTTCATAAAGCGTGGTGGAAAAGTACTTCTCATAGACCAGGTATTCAAATTGCCCGATTGGAGTGTCGCCCTGCGTACATGTTATGAAAAGTTTCCGAACTTGAAAATCGTATTTACGGGTTCGTCGGTAATGAGACTTAAGGAAGAAAATCCAGAACTTAACGGTATAGTGAAATCGTATAACCTCAGAGGATTTTCATTCCGTGAATTCCTAAATCTACAGACTGGCAACAATTTCTCCAAATATACTTTGGAGGAAATACTGAACAACCACGAGCATATAGCAAAAACCATACTTCCGCATGTCAATCCTACACAATATCTGCAGGATTATATACATCATGGATTCTATCCGTTCTTCCTTGAAAAAAGGAATTTCTCAGAAAATCTGCTGAAAACAATGAACATGATGGTGGAAGTGGATATATTATTAATAAAACAAATTGAGCTGAAATATCTCTCGAAAATAAAAAAATTACTATATTTACTGGCGGTTGACGGACCGGGAGCACCCAACGTAAGCCAACTGGCAGAAGAGATACAGACTTCACGCGCAACGGTAATGAACTATATCAAATATCTGGCTGATGCAAGACTGATAAACATGGTTTACCCTAAAGGAGAATCATTCCCGAAGAAACCTGCAAAAATCATGATGCACAACACCAGTCTGATGTATAGCATTTATCCGGTGAAAGTGGAAGAGCAGGATGTATTGGAAACATTCTTTGTTAACTCTCTGTGGAAAGATCACAAGATAAACAAGGGAGACAAGGGAACATCTTTCCTTGTTGACAATGACCTGCATTTCAGAATATGCGCCGAAGGAAGTAAGTTCAAAACTAACCCGAACGTATATTACGCAATGCACAAATTGGAACTGGGACATGGTAACCAGATTCCGTTATGGATGTTCGGATTCTTATATTAAACGAGAATACAAGTTCTTATTAACTAATTATTATAATTTAGTAATTGTATGACTAAACAAAAAAAATTCATCACTTGTGATGGTAACCAGGCTGCAGCACATATCTCGTATATGTTCTCAGAAGTAGCAGCTATCTACCCTATCACTCCATCTTCTACAATGGCTGAATATGTAGATGAATGGGCTGCCGCAGGACGTAAAAACATCTTCGGCGAAACAGTTCTTGTTCAGGAAATGCAGTCAGAAGGCGGTGCAGCAGGTGCTGTACACGGATCTCTTCAGGCTGGTGCCTTGACTACTACTTACACTGCATCTCAGGGTCTTCTTCTTATGATCCCTAACATGTATAAGATTGCAGGTGAATTCCTTCCATGTGTATTCCACGTATCAGCTCGTACACTTGCTTCTCACGCATTGTGTATCTTCGGTGACCATCAGGACGTTATGTCTTGCCGTCAGACTGGTTTCGCTATGCTTTGCGAAGGTTCTGTACAGGAAGTTATGGATTTGGCCGGTGTTGCTCACTTGTCAACTATCAAATCACGCGTTCCATTCTTGAACTTCTTCGATGGTTTCCGTACTTCACACGAAATACAGAAAATCGAAATGTTGGAAAACGAAGACCTCGCTCCACTTATCGACCAGAAAGCTTTGGCTGAATTCCGTGAACGTGCACTAAGCCCTAATAAGCCAGTTGCACGCGGTATGGCTGAAAACCCAGACCACTTCTTCCAGCACAGAGAATCATGCAACCCATTCTATGACGCAGTTCCTGCTATCGTAGAAGAATATATGAACGAAATCAGCAAGATTACAGGACGTAACTACGGCTTGTTCAACTACTATGGTGCTGAAGACGCTGAACGCGTAATCATCGCTATGGGTTCTGTAACAGAAGCTGCTCGCGAAGCTATCGACCACTTGATGGCTAACGGCGAAAAAGTTGGTTTGGTTTCTGTACACTTGTATCGTCCGTTCTCAGCTAAACACTTCTTGGCTGCTGTACCTAAGACTGCTAAACGTATCGCAGTTCTTGACCGTACAAAAGAACCTGGAGCTAACGGTGAACCTCTTTACCTTGACGTTAAAGACTGCTTCTACGGACAGGAAAATGCTCCTGTTATCGTTGGTGGACGCTACGGTCTTGGTTCTAAGGATACAACTCCTGCTCAGATCCTTTCTGTTTACGAAAACTTGGCTTTGCCTACTCCAAAAGACCATTTCACAATCGGTATAGTTGACGACGTTACATTCACTTCTCTTCCTAAGAAAGAAGAAATCGCTCTTGGCGGTGAAGGTATGTTCGAAGCTAAATTCTACGGACTTGGTGCTGACGGTACTGTAGGTGCTAACAAGAACTCAGTTAAGATTATCGGTGACAACACTAACAAATATTGCCAGGCATACTTCTCTTACGACTCTAAGAAGTCTGGTGGTTTCACTTGCTCTCACTTGCGTTTCGGTGACCACCCAATCCGCTCTACATACTTGGTAACTACTCCTAACTTCGTAGCTTGCCACGTACAGGCTTACTTGCACATGTACGATGTAACTCGCGGTTTGCGTAAGAACGGTACTTTCCTTCTTAACACTATCTGGGAAGGTGAAGAACTTGCTAAGAACTTGCCTAACAAGGTTAAGAAATATTTCGCAGAAAACAATATCACTGTTTACTACATCAATGCAACTAAGATTGCTCAGGAAATCGGTCTTGGTAACCGTACTAACACAATCCTTCAGTCTGCATTCTTCCGTATCACAGGCGTTATCCCTGTAGAACTTGCTGTAGAACAGATGAAGAAATTCATCGTTAAGTCTTACGGTAAGAAGGGTGAGGACGTTGTAAACAAGAACTATGCTGCTGTTGACCGCGGTGGTGAATACAAACAGCTTACTGTAGATCCAGCATGGGCTAGCCTCGAAGTTGAAGGTGCTGCTGCTAACAACGATCCAGCATTCATCAACGAAGTTGTTCGTCCTATCAACGCTCAGGATGGTGACTTGCTTCCAGTTTCTGCATTCAAGGGTATCGAAGACGGTACTTGGCATCAGGGAACAGCTAAATACGAAAAACGTGGTGTAGCTGCTTTCGTTCCAGAATGGAATGCTGAAAACTGTATCCAGTGTAACAAGTGTGCTTACGTTTGTCCTCACGCTGCTATCCGTCCATTCGTTCTTGACGCTAACGAACAGGCTGGTGCTAACTTCACTACATTGAAGGCTGTAGGTAAGCAGTTCGACGGTATGACATTCCGTATGCAGGTTGACGTAATGGACTGCTTGGGTTGCGGTAACTGTGCTGACGTATGTCCGGGTAATCCTAAGAAGGGTGGTAAGGCTCTTACTATGAAACCTCTTGAAACTCAGCTTGCTGAAGCTGCTAACTGGACTTACTGCGCTGAAAACGTTAAGAGCAAACAGCACTTGGTTGACATCAAGGCTAACGTTAAGAACTCTCAGTTCGCTACTCCATTGTTCGAGTTCTCTGGAGCTTGCTCAGGTTGTGGTGAAACTCCATACGTTAAATTGATTTCTCAGTTGTTCGGTGACCGTGAAATGGTAGCTAACGCAACAGGATGTTCTTCTATCTACTCTGGTTCAGTTCCTTCAACTCCATATACAACAAACGAAAAGGGTCAGGGTCCAGCATGGGCTAACTCATTGTTCGAAGACTTCTGCGAATTCGGTCTTGGTATGGAATTGGCTAACAAAAAACTCCGCAACCGTCTGGAAGAAGCAATGAAGGCTGCTATCGCTGCTGAAGGTACTCCAGCTGAATATAAAGAAGCATTCCAGGAATGGATTGACGGTCGCAACGATGCTGACAAGAGCAAAGCTGCTGCTGAAAAGATTATCCCTATGGTAGAAGCTGCAAAAGACAAGTGCTCTTACTGCGCTACTATCGCTGAATTCAAAGACTACCTGGTAAAACGCTCACAGTGGATTATCGGTGGTGACGGTGCTTCTTACGATATAGGTTACGGTGGTCTTGACCACGTTATCGCTTCTGGTGAAGATGTAAACATCCTTGTACTTGATACAGAAGTTTACTCTAACACTGGTGGTCAGTCATCTAAGGCTACTCCTCTTGGTGCTATCGCTAAATTCGCTGCATCTGGTAAGAGAGTACGCAAGAAAGACCTTGGTATGATAGCTACAACTTACGGATATGTTTACGTTGCACAGATTGCAATGGGTGCTGACCAGGCTCAGACATTGAAGGCTATCCGCGAAGCTGAAGCTTATCCAGGTCCATCATTGGTTATCGCTTATGCTCCATGTATCAACCACGGTTTGAAAGCTGGTATGGGTAAATCTCAGGCTGAAGAGGCTAAGGCTGTAGAATGTGGTTACTGGCACTTGTGGCGCTTCAACCCAGCATTGGAAGAAGAAGGTAAGAACCCATTCTCACTTGACTCTAAAGAACCAAACTGGGAAGGATTCCAGGATTACTTGAAGGGCGAAGTTCGTTTCGCTTCTGTAATGAAACAGTATCCTACTGAAGCCGCTGACTTGTTCGCTGCTTGCGAAGACATGGCTAAGAAACGCTATGCTTCTTACAAGCGTATGGCTGCAATGGACTGGAGCGAAGAAAAATAATCTAGTCACAGATTAATATAAAAAGGACGGCTGAATACCAAAAAAGTTTTCAGCCGTCTTATTTTTTTATATATAATAAATCAAAAGATACAGAATTGTTCCATCAAACCTTTTTTATACTTTCTGGAAACAACCACTTCGGTGCAATCCTCAAAAGGTGGACATAACACACAATTATTGTCATGAATCATGACCAGAAAATCCATGTTCACAATATATGACTGATGTACTTGCACAAACTTATTGTCAAACGCACACAAGAACTCTGCAGAAACATTTCTTCTCAAAGCAACATTCTCGCCTGTGGTAAGTACGGCCTCCCATATCTTTCTATCAGAAGCATATCTGAAGAAACCTACATCAGCCGTCTTTATCATTCTCATTTCACCTGTTGGCAACAATACCATGAATGATGAGTCTTTATGTACATTCACAATATCTTCTCTTTCAAAAAGAGCAGGTTTGCTTTCATAATCTACAAGAAATCTTGATATGACTATCTCAAATTCTTTCCTGTCAATCGGCTTTAATAGAAAATCAAAAGCACTGTTTCTTAATGCGTTGATCATATATTTGTCGTGAGCTGTATAGAATACTACACGCATATTCCATTTTATGTCGTTCTTGATCTCTCCCAAAAGTTCCATTCCATACATTTCGGGCAACTCAACATCCAAGAAAAGCAAGTCAGGCTGAACACGTTTTATCATACTGATTCCTGATGTTGCATCGTGAGCTACACCATCTACATGAAATCTTGGAAAAGTCTTCAACTGCTCGATTAAAGCTCTTGCCGATTCCGGTTCATCGTCTATTATCGCTACTTTAAAAAATGCAGACATAATTATTTTCTGATTTTATAAGAGTAACCCATTGGCAGTGAATATCTGATTTGACAACCTGTTTCCGAGTTCTCTAATTGTACATTTATAATTCTCATAGTAATTGGTTCCTTATTATACATATTAAGCAACTGGATGCTCTGTGTAACGACTTTAAGCCCTGTACCTGTTCCACGGTTACTACTGTCACGCTTAAAGCCACCACCATTATCAGTAATGCTTATATTAATCTTGTTATTCTCCTTCTCGACTTTTATCCAGAGATTCTTCACTCCTTCCTTGGTTTTCAAAGCATGTTTCAAGGCGTTCTCAACAGGAATCTGGATTAACATTGAAGGAATTTCTATTTCTTTAAGAGGAACGTCATCGCCTACGTTTATATAATAATGAAAATCATTACCCATAGTCTGTTCCTGTAATGAAATATATGTCTTCACAAAATCAAGCTCATCATTCAGACTTATACATAGATTACCTGTCAGTTCAAGATTTTTTCGTATCAATTTTGAAAGGTTCACCAGGCTGTTTTTGTCCTCTTCGTTATTAAATTTCACTACTTCCCTGTTCAATACATTAAAAATAAAGTGAGGTGATATCCTGTTTCTTATATTTTCAAGTCGTAATGAACTGATATCCTTTTGCATATTCCAGATTCTTTTGTCAGTTCTACGCTTTCTATGTATAATGAATATACCGGACAATGAAACAATGAGAAGAGAGCCCAACACCAAAACGTAAATCCATTGGTGTAACATAGTAACCTGACTTTCTTTTTCCTTGATGAAAAACTCTTTCTTCATCAATGTACTGTCCTGTTTATATTTCAAGCTAATTTCAGCGGAACGCATTTTAATTCTTTCATTTCTGATAGAATCATCCATATGAGTATTATTCATCTGATATTTGTAAGCATTCTTATAGTCCCCTTTCTTCTCAAAATAATGTTGAAGATACTTATTACGTATAAGCAGCATATTAGGTTCTATAAAATCAGGCTGTACAGCACCAGATATAATTTTAGAAGCCAAATCTACCTTTCCTTTCTTTAATGCCAATTCTATCAACTGAGTCTCAATATAATATAAGGCAGATACATGATTTATTGATTTGAAAAAAGAATAACAGTCTTCTAGATATAGTGTAGCGGAATCTGTCTGATTCATAAGCATAAACACTTCACCCATATTGACTTTGGTGAAATTACGCTCAAACTCCATACTAGGATAAGAGTTTGCCAATGCCAAAGACTTTCGGAAATATTCCATTGATTTTTCATAGTCTCCACGATAATAATAAGAATTTCCTCTATTATTCAAATATATGTGCTTCTCGAAAGGCAACATCATATCGTAATACTTTCCTGCCTTATCATAATAATAATCACACTGATTGTAATCACGTAAATCCATATATACCTGAGCAAGTCCATAATATGAAGGAAATCTATTATTTTCAGGAATCTGGAGGGAATCTGAAATCAATAGCGACTTACGATACCAATATGCTCCTAAATCAAATTTACCACAACGCACGTAAGAGTCTGCCAAGTTTATTGAAATATCAACCAAATCATGCGACAATCCCAGTCTTGATGAACTTTTGTATGCTTTATCGAAATAAATTACAGCAGAATCCATAACAGATCTTCTGGCGTATAAATTACCGCGCATATTATTTACGCTGGCCAGAATCTTATACATTTTTTTCTCATCACTATATTTTGCAAAATACTCTGATATGCTATCCAATAATATTTTAACAGAATCATATTCGGACATGAACAATTTAGCTTTCGATTTTAACAGCAACAGAGAATAATACTTTTCATTAAAACCGGAAACAGCAATTGCACTGTCCAATTTCTTGACTACAATATCTGGATAAGCCCCTAACAATGTATCACATTCAAACATGAAATCGTCATTATATACATCTGTTCCCCTTTCTTTTTCCGAAGTACAAGCTGTATGCAATAAAAATGAAGTTGCCACACAAAATATGATTGCAAAAAACCTACTCATAATTAATATTTATTTCACTTACAAAGAAATAAAAAAACATATTAGAAAACAAAAGTTATAATTGATTATTTATGTTTACAAGTAAACAAGTTTTTAATTTTTGTATAATCATAAAAAAGCAATGATTTCATGGGTAAAAAAATAGAAGTTTCGATTACAATCAAACCAAAAAAATTGATGATATTTGCAGTGAAAATAAGCAACAAAGACATGAACTATAAAGAAACAATTGAATATTTATATAACGTTACGCCTTTATTCCAGAATATAGGCAAAGACGCGTACAAGGAAGGTCTGGACAATACTATCAAACTGGACAATTATTTTAATCATCCGCACAAGAATTTCAAGACAATACATATTGCCGGTACTAACGGCAAAGGCTCATGCTCGCATACTATAGCAGCCATACTGCAATCTGCCGGATATAAGACTGGATTATATACTTCACCACATCTGGTTGATTTCAGCGAGCGCATAAGAGTAAACGGTGAACCTATCGAGGAAGAATTTGTGATAAATTTTGTAAAAGACCACAAGAGTTTCTTCGAGCCATTGCATCCTTCTTTTTTTGAATTGACAACTGCAATGGCCTTTCTATATTTTTCGCAAAAGGAAGTAGATGTAGCCGTTATAGAAGTCGGTTTAGGCGGACGCCTCGACTGTACAAACATCATTACTCCGGATCTTAGTATAATTACAAACATTAGTCTGGATCACACACAGTTTTTGGGTAACACACTTGAGAAAATAGCCGGCGAAAAAGCCGGTATCATAAAGCACAACATTCCGGTAATTATAGGCGAATATACTCCTGAAACTAAAGAAGTTTTTTCTAACAAAGCAAAAACTGTAGGTACGGAAATCACGTTTGCACAAGATAATAAACTTGTAAAAAGCACATCGACAGACAATAATGGACATTTTATCTATCATACAAACGAGATAGAAAACCTTTATGGAGAACTGAACGGCTATTGCCAATTAAAAAACACCAATACTATCCTTAACGCAGTAAAGAAACTAAAAGAAATAGGATATAACATCAACGTAAAGGACATCGAGAACGGATTTAAAAATGTATGCAAACTTACCGGTCTCATGGGAAGATGGCAAAAGCTTGAAGAAAAACCGACCTTAATATGTGACACCGGACATAACACAGGTGGAATGCAGTATATAGTGGAGCAGTTATCATACATGAAGTATGATAACTTACATTTCATAATAGGGATGGTAAACGACAAAGATATAAACGGAGTCATTTCAATGTTGCCTAAAAACGCTATATATTATTTCACACAGGCATCTGTAAAAAGAGCTTTACCTGCAAACGAAATAAAAGCCATAGGAAACAGCCATGGATTGCAGGGAAATGCATACAATAGCGTAAAAGAAGCACTCGAAGCTGCCAAAAAGAACGCAAGTGAAAATGACATGATATTTGTTGGTGGAAGCACTTTTATTGTATCTGACCTTATTGTATTATACAAAAATCATAATTAAACAAAATAACAACATTTATAAAGATAAATACGACTTCTTTTAGCAAAAATGTTTGGGTATTTTAAATAAAATCTTTTTATTTGCACAACAAAATAAATTATGTGTAAATAGAAAGATTTTTTAATATATGGACAACACATTTTACCATGAAAACAATTTAAGCGGTCTTAAAAAAGAAGACTTCCAAAAAACAATTGATGGAAAACATACAGACCTCTTTATTTTATCAAATGAAAAAGGTGCAGAAATTGCAGTAACAAACTATGGAGGTGCCATACTGACAATTATGGTACCAGACAAAAACGGTAAAATAGAAAATGTTATACAAGGACACGACAGTATTGATGGCGTAATAAACAGTCCGGAACCTTTTTTAAGTACCCTTATCGGAAGATATGGAAACAGAATAGCAAAAGGTAAATTCAAATTAGACGGAAAAGAATATAATCTTACTATAAATAACGGTCCTAATTCATTACATGGAGGCCCAACTGGATATCATGCCCGCGTATGGGATGCTGAACAAACAAGCAAACAGAGCGTAACATTGCATTATTTATCCAAAGACGGAGAAGAGGGATTCCCTGGTAATTTGGATATAACTGTTATATATACCCTATCTGACAATAACGAACTAATCATAACATATACAGCCATTACAGATAAAAAGACTTTGGTAAACCTAACACATCATGCTTTCTTTAGTCTTTCAGGAGTTAAAAATCCTACTCCATCTGTAGAGAACAATATTCTTACTATTAATGCCGACTTCTATACTCCGATAGACGAGGTTTCAATACCTACCGGAGAAATCAGCAAAGTAGAAGGAACACCAATGGACTTCAGAACTCCACAAACTGTTGGTAGCAGAATTAATGACAAATTCCAACAGCTGATATACGGTGCAGGATACGACCACTGCTATGTTCTGAATAAAGAAGAACAAGGAGCCTTGACATTTGCAGCAAAATGTGTTGAACCGATAAGCGGAAGAAGTATGGAGGTTTATACTACTGAGCCTGGAGTACAACTATATACAGCCAACTGGCATAGTGGTTTCAGCGGTTATCATGGTGCAACATTCCCTGCCAGAAGTGCAATATGCTTCGAAGCACAACGTTTCCCTGACACACCCAATAAAGGTCACTTCCCATCAGCAGTACTAACACCGGGAGAAACTTATCATCAAGTAACTATATACAAATTCGGAATAGAAAAATAAATAAACCTAATAATTAATCATTTTATCTTTTAAACAAATTATGAACCAACAAAAACAAAATGGCAATTTCATTGCAATCATTACCATGATTTTCCTTTTCGGTATGATTGCTTTCGTAACCAACCTTGCCGCACCTATGGGTATCGTATTGAAAAACCAGTTCTCGGTATCAAATGCCCTCGGAATGTTAGGCAACCTTGGTAACTTTATCGCTTATGCCGTAATGGGTATCCCAAGCGGAATATTATTAACAAAAGTAGGATATAAAAAGACTGCACTTATAGCTGTTGCTGTAGGTTTTATAGGTGTTGGAGTTCAATATCTTTCAGGACATGCATCGCCATCGTCTGCATTTGCCGTTTACTTGGTAGGAGCTTTTATTTCGGGTTTCTCTATGTGTCTGCTCAACACTGTTGTAAACCCTATGCTTAATAAACTTGGAGGTGAAGGTAACAAAGGAAATCAGCTTATCCAGATTGGAGGATCATTCAACTCTGTTATGGCTACCATTACACCGATGTTTGTTGGTATCCTTATAGCTGGTTCTGTAGAGAAAGCTACTATTTCACAGATCTTCCCTGTTATGTACACTGCAATGGCAGTATTTGCACTGGCATTCATAGTATTGCTCTTTGTTAATATACCTGAACCTGCTGCTGCTAAAACAAGCGAACCGATTGGTAGCTTGATGAAAGGCGTACTTCGTTTCCGCCATTTCGTATTGGGAGCAATTGCAATATTCGTATATGTTGGTATTGAAGTAGGTGTTCCTGGAACTTTAAATCTATTCCTTACAGAAGAAACTGCTAAAGGTGGAGCGGGAATAAACACTACAATAGCCGGTTTCGTAGTAGGTACATATTGGTTACTGATGCTTGTAGGACGTTTGGCTGGTGCATCATTAGGAGCAAAAGTTTCAAGCCGTGCAATGATGATATTCACATCAGGTCTTGGATTAATCCTTGTATTGCTTGCAATCTTCTCTTCTACACAGACAATGGTTGACCTTCCTGTTCTTCAACAAAGCGCTACAGGCAGCTTGTCTTTCGGACTTGCTAAAGTTCCTGTAAATGCTATGTATCTAGTTCTAGTTGGTATATGTACTTCTATCATGTGGGGTAGTATCTTTAACCTTGCAGTAGAAGGTTTAGGAAAATATATAGCTGCTGCTTCCGGCTTATTTATGGTACTTGTTTGCGGTGGAGGTATTCTTCCTCTTATCCAAGGTTGGGTAGCTGATATCGCTGGATTTATGAACAGCTATTGGGTAATCGTACTTGCTCTTGCTTACCTTCTCTTCTACGGTCTCGTAGGATGCAAGAATGTAAACAAAGATATTCCTGTTGAATAATTAACGAAAATCATGGTAGTATTATAATAAATAGTACTATCATGATTTTATTATATTAACCTTTTAATATTTATAATCATGGACATAGAATTTGTAAGAAGCCGCTTTATCAAGCATTTTGACGGTACTACTGGCTCAATATATGCCTCACCAGGACGTATCAACCTTATCGGTGAACATACAGACTATAATGGTGGATTCGTTTTCCCTGGTGCAGTTGACAAAGGTATGATGGCAGAAATCAAACCTAACGGAACAGACAAGGTTTGTGCCTACTCAATCGACCTTAAAGATTATGTAGAATTCGGATTGAACGAAGAAGATGCTCCATCAGCAAGCTGGGCCAGATATATCTTCGGTGTATGCCGTGAAATGATCAAACGCGGTGTTGATGTAAAAGGATTCAATACAGCTTTTGCAGGTGATGTTCCTCTGGGTGCAGGTATGTCTTCATCAGCAGCATTGGAATCAACATATGCCTTTGCTTTGAACGACTTGTTCGGCGAAAATAAAATAGACAAATTCGAATTGGCAAAAGTTGGTCAGGCTACAGAACACAACTACTGTGGTGTGAAATGTGGTATCATGGACCAGTTCGCTTCTGTATTCGGTAAAGAAGGAAGCCTTATCCGTTTGGATTGCCGTTCTCTGGAATATCAATACTTCCCATTCAAACCGGAAGGCTACAGACTGGTGCTTGTTGATTCAGTAGTTAAACACGAATTGGCTTCATCAGCATACAATAAACGTCGTCAAAGCTGTGAAAACGTTGTTGCAGCGATAAAGAAAACACATCCTAATGTAGAATTCCTTCGCGACTGTACAATGGATATGCTGAATGCTGTAAAGAACGAAGTAACAGAAGAAGATTACAAACGTGCAGAATATGTTATTGAAGAAATACAGAGAGTTCTTGACGTTTGCGATGCTCTTGAGAAAGGCGATTATGAAACTGTAGGACAAAAAATGTATGAAACTCATCATGGTATGAGCAAACTGTACGAAGTAAGCTGCGAAGAACTTGATTTCCTGAACGATATTGCATTCGACTGCGGTGTTACAGGTTCACGAGTTATGGGTGGAGGCTTCGGCGGTTGTACAATCAACCTTGTTAAGAATGAATTGTACGAAACATTCATAACTACAGCCAAAGAACGCTTCAAAGAAAAATTCGGTCGTAGCCCTAAAGTTTACGACGTAGTTATTGGAGATGGTTCACGTAAAATTTGCTAAACCATAAATATTAAATAACTGTCTAAAAGAAGAGTCTGCAAAAACAGGCTCTTCTTTTTTTAGCAACAGATATATATTTAAAATCATTTTAAAGTCTAAAAAAGCACTTTATTTTTCATAAAAAACTTACTGGGTTACAACATAGTGAACATATATTTTCTATCTTTGGAAATAACAATAAATTCCATCAAAATGAATCGTGTATATTACATAATATTATTCGCTTTGTTTCCCATATATGTTCTGTCGCAAAATATAGAGAATATATCAGTTAAAGACTCCGTAGTCAATGCAGACAACATAATAAATTCTGAGTTTCCAAAAGATTCACTTGACACAAAACTCTTTGCTCCTATTACCCCGGTTGGCATGTCCACGCCGTTCGGTATGTACGGAATTACTCCATTCTCTTATAATTACGCAAATTGGGAACTCCATAAAGGATTTAACGCTTCCTTAGGTATGCATGTCACATTCAGTCCATCCAAATACGCACCTTCAGGAGTAGGATTCGGACAGGACGCGGCTTTCATGTATGCTGTTCCCATCAATAACAGATTAAGTGTTGCCGGTGGACTATATGCCACAAACATGGATTGGGGATTTATCAATTACAAAAACATAGGAATAGCAGGCGTAGCAGCTTTCAAGCTTAACGACAAGATTACCCTATATGGGTATGGAAACAAATCATTGATGCCTCAACGTTCTCCTTTATATTACCCTCTTCCTAATTTTTCACCCGATAAGCTAGGTGGAATGATAAACTTCAAAATAGGCGAAAGTTCTTCTATCAGCTTCGGTGTAGAAGGAATAAAAGGTTACGGACCATATTACTGGTAATCAAATAGACTACATTCAGATACATTATAGGATAAAAAATCCTAACTTTGCAAGCTGAAAGAAATATCGTAAATATATGTCACAAAAAGTAACTGCAACTGAACTTGGAACCGAACCTATAGGAAAACTTCTTATGCAATATGCTGTTCCGGCAATCATTGCCATGACAGCATCGTCACTTTACAACATGGTGGACAGTATATTCATCGGTCATGGAGTAGGTCCGATGGCTATATCCGGACTTGCCATAACATTCCCACTGATGAATCTGGCAGCTGCGTTTGGCTCGCTTGTAGGTGTCGGAGCCTCAACACTTGTTTCCGTAAAGCTGGGACAAAAAGATTATTCTTCGGCACAACACATTCTAGGTAATGTAGTCTCGCTAAATGTAATTATGGGTATATTGTTTACAATAATCACACTCATATTCATCGACCCGATACTATATTTCTTCGGAGCAAGTGAAGCCACAATTCCTTATGCGCGAGATTATATGGTTATCATTCTGTTGGGAAATGCCATAACACATTTATATCTTGGTCTGAACTCAGTTCTACGCTCTGCCGGACATCCACAGAAAGCTATGGTAGCTACAATACTGACAGTGGTAATAAATACCATACTTGACCCTCTTTTTATATACGGTTTCCATATGGGAATAAAAGGAGCTGCCGTTGCAACAATACTGGCACAGATTATATCACTCATATGGTTAATAAAAATATTCTGCAATAAAAATGAACTGCTGCATTTCAGAAGAGGCATATACAGACTTCACGGCAATCTGGTATCAAACATTATAGGCATAGGTATGGCGCCATTCCTCATGAATCTGGCATCATGCTTTATAGTCATTCTCATAAACAAAGGATTAAAATTATATGACGGTGACCTTGCTATAGGTGCATTCGGAATAGTAAACAGGATTGTCTTCCTGTTTGTCATGATAGTAATGGGCCTGAACCAAGGTATGCAGCCTATAGCAGGATATAATTTCGGGGCAAAGCAATACCATCGTGTAAACCATGTTATGAAACTAACAGTTATAGCAGCCACGATAATAACCACTTCAGGATTTATAGTAGGCGAATTCATTCCAAGACTTGCAGTATCTGCATTTACCACAGACGAGACACTTGTAAATCTATCTGCCAATGGTCTTAGAATTGTAGTAATGTTCTTCCCTATAATAGGCTTCCAGATGGTTACGTCTAACTTCTTCCAGAGTATCGGTATGGCACGTAAGGCAATCATACTGTCCCTAAGCCGTCAGGTACTTATACTGATACCATGTCTTTTCATACTGCCACTGTTCTTCGGATCGCACGGAGTATGGATAAGCATGCCTATATCCGACCTTGCAGCAAGCGTACTGGCAGCAATTATGCTATACAGACAGTTCGACAAGTTCAGGAAGCATAGTGCTTAAGTTCTCACATATACATTTTGATTTTTAATTCATAAGAATTATATTTGTAGAAAGACATATTAAAAATTTACAACCATGAAAGATAATTTTGTAATAAACCTCGGACGTCAGCTCGGTAGTGGCGGAAGAGAGATAGGCGAAAAACTTGCAAAAGAACTAAATATAGCTTTCTACGATAAGGAACTTATAAATCTGGCATCAAAAGAAAGCGGACTCTGCCGCGAATTCTTTGAACAGGCAGACGAGAAAGCATCAAAAACTATCCTTGGAGGGTTATTCGGTTCAAGATTTCCTTTCCTTACTGAAGGAGCCTATCCTTATAATTCATATCTCAGCAATGATTCTCTATTCAAGATACAGAGCGATGTAATCAGAGAACTGGCTGAAAAGCAATCATGTCTTTTCGTAGGAAGATGTGCAGACTATATACTTCGCGACCATCCAAGATGCGCCAATGTATTTATATCATCATCTCCCGAAGCACGAATAGAACGCCTTATGGCCACCTTGGAAATATCTGCTGAAGAAGCTGAGGAACTTATGGAAAAAGCCGACAAGAAACGTTCTTCATATTATAACTACTATAGTTACAAGACATGGGGAGCAGCAGCTACATATCACCTTTGCGTTGACTCTTCAGTACTTGGTATAGACGGAACTGTAGAGTTCGTAAAAGAATTCGTCACAAAGAAGCTAGGCCTTTAATATAAACTAAAGAACAGTACACGGATAATTTTTAAATATACATTCACTATCAGCCATAAAGCGTATTTATTGCTCTATGGCTGATTTTTTATTGTCAGTCACTCCTTTCTCATACAGACTTGGCGAAGTTCCGGTAATTTGCTTAAATACACGGTTGAAATTATTAGGCGTACTGAATCCTGTCTCATAGGCTATCTGCTGCATTGTCTTACCGCCATCCGAAAATAATTCTATCGCCCTGTTTACTCTATGCCTGTTGATAAACGAATTAAATCTGATGCCAGAATCATGGAGCAAACGACTTAAATTCCTAACTGAAATATTGAATTCAGCCGCGACCTGCTCAATCTTCAGGTTTCTGAAAGCATGCTCCCTCATATAGCATAATACTGGATATAACCTATGGTCATTAGGTATTGACATTGTCTTCAACAGGAAATCAACCTTATAGCTCAATGTAGGCAGAAGATTGAAAAAACTGATAGCAAAATCAAACAGCACGCCCCTATCTTCACTTTTTATACAATCGCCACACGATGCCAGATATTTTATATTCTCCCCTATTACAGAATTGGTATTATATATACAGAAAGACGAAGTACGTATATTCTCAGGTTGGCAAAGCGGAGAAAAATAAAATATCACCAGAGAAACCTGACGATTATTACTGTTTATCTCATGTATCACATCGCCAGGTATCCATGCAATATGTTTCTCAGGAACAAAATACGAATCGCTGTCTATCTGGATATGCAGTGTGCCGGACAATGTATATATTATCTGATATTTTTCATGACTGTGTGCATGAAGGGAAATCTCCTCCCAACCGGTCTTCTTTATCAGAATATCATTTTCCGATGAAGAATTCAGTGAACTAATATAATCTTTCTGTTCCTGATTCATAACCTGCAGTTTTGGCTTAAAAAGATAATCTTATTGCATAATTTGAAAATTCAGAACAAATTTAATCAATTAATTTTGCACATTCAAATAAAAAAGGTCTGTGAGGACATTTTTATTCAATCCATAATGCTTGGAGAAGCATTACATTAATAGGTATTATAACAGGTAAAAGGAGAAAAATGACAAAAAAGGTATTTATTTTATCAGCTATGCTTGCAGGAAGTATTTCATGCTTACAGGCTCAGACACGGATGCTGACACTGGACGAAGTCTTCAGGCTGGCAGATGAAAACAGTAAAAGTATCAACATCCATTCATTGATGACAGACGAGGCGGAAAAAGCCATAGAGATAGCTAAGAACGACCTTCTGCCATCTGTAGGAGCAAAAGCTACAGCACAGTATATCAGCGATTGCGTTACGTTCGACCGTGATTTCGGAAACTGGGAAAGTGGAGAAATGCCACATTTCGGCAATTCACTCATCCTTAAAGCTACACAGGTTATATACGCCGGAGGAAGAATAAAAAACAACATAAACCTGAAAAGACTGGAAAAGGAATCATCCGTACAGGATGAAATTCTTAACAGACAAGACCTTCGTTTCCTTCTGGCCGGATATTATCTGGAAATATCAAAACTGAGCAATCAGAAATACGTTTATGAAAACAATATCAGCCAGACCAAACTTCTGGTAAAAGATATGCAGGCAGCATATAAGCAAGGAACAGCACTGAAAAGCGACATCACACGTTACGAACTGCAACTCCAGAATCTTGAACTTGGACTAACTTCGGTAAAAAACAAAATAAACGTAATAACCTATAAGTTGGCTTCCACTATCGGTCTTGATCCTGATATCAAGATTACTACAGACACTGCAAGCCTTCTTAAACTGCCAATAGAAAACCAAAGTCAGGAACTATGGCTCAACAACAAGGAGGAAATTCCAATTATGAAGAAAGCCGACCTGAACATAAAAATGAGCGAAAACAAGATAAAAAGCATCAAGGGTGAATATCTTCCAGACATCAAATTTGCCATTACAGGCGAGATGACAGGTCCTATCATGGTAGAAGTTCCACCATTGGACATAAACTTCGCATATTGGTTTGCCGGTATCGAAATAAGCTACAATCTTGATGTACTGTTCAAAGGAAAGAAAAAAATGCGACATGCACGCATAAACAGGCAAAAGATGATAATTGAAAAGGAATATGCCGAAGAAGAGTTACAGAACTCAGTACATGAGGCATGTATAGGACTTGACGAGGCATACACAAGAATGCAGACACGTCTGAAAAGTGTACAGCTCGCCCACGAAAACTACAATATTGTCCGCCAGAGATACCTGAACGGGTTGTCACTGATTACCGATATGCTGGATGCAGGCAACACTCAGCTTGACACTGAGCTTCAGCTTGCCAACGACCGCATTAACATCATCTACCAGTATTTACTGCTAAAGAAAATTACCGGTACACTATAATCATTTTCCACAATTAGAAACAACATAAATATAGACAAACATGAGCAACAGAAAAAAAGCAATACCTAATTTCTTCATTCTAATAATACTTGTAGCCGGCATAGCATGGGTATGCGGCAGATTTCTGAGAATAAGCAACGATGAATATACAGACAACGCCCAGGTGAAACAGCACCTTACTCCGGTAAATACACGTGTGCAGGGATTTATCAAGAAGATATATTTCGAAGAATATCAGAAAGTTAAAAAAGGTGATACTCTGGTAGTGATAGAAGATATAGAATACAGACTGAAAGTAGCTCAGGCCGAAGCCGACTATCACAATGCACTGGTAGGAAAGAATGCCATGTACACCACCATAAACACCACTCAGAACAATATACTTGTTACAGATGCTGCTATTGACGAACAACGCATACGTCTGGAAAACGCAGAAACAGACTACAAGCGTTATCAGGAACTTGTGAAGGAAGAAGCTGTAACACCACAGCAGTTTGACCGCGTAAGAACAGATTATGCCGCTACAAAAGCAAGATATGAGCAGCTCATCAGACAGAAACAGTCAACATCGCTCGTAAAACAGGAACAGACACAACGTCTGGAACAGAACGAAGCGGCAATAAAACTAGCCGAAGCTGCACTCGAACTTGCAAAACTGAACCTGTCATATACAGTGATACTTGCCACTACAGACGGCGTGACAGGACGTAAGGAAATTCACGAAGGTGAGCTTGTGCAGCAGGGACAAACTCTCGTGACACTGGTTGACGGTACTGAAAAATGGGTTATAGCCAACTATAAGGAAACTCAAACCACAAACATGCACATCGGACAGAAAGTAAAAATCAGCGTCGATGCCATTCCGGGAGTAAGATTCGAAGGAAGGATTTCTTCTATTTCAGATGCCACAGGTTCGGCATATTCTATTATCCCTCAAGACAACTCTGCAGGAAACTTCGTAAAAGTAGAACAAAGAATACCGATAAGAATAGAATTCACATCGGAAAACAAAAAAGAAAATCTGGAACGCCTCCGTGCGGGAATGAACGTAGAATGTACAGTAGAAAACTAATTTAGCAAGAGGTTATGGCTGCTGTTAAACGACCACGCATAGCATACTATAAAGAAAATCTGCCAACCCCGCTATGCGTCTTCTTCTCATTCTTTTTCGCACTGGCTTTTCAGTTCAATGGCGGCGTGTTCCTACCCACCGCATTACAGATGTCAAGCGAACTTGGATATATCAAAGAAGATGTATCCATGGCAGGTTATGCCTCATTCATAGGAATGACCATAATCTTCCCTATTCTTTTCCGACTGAAATTCAGGTTCACCACCCGCAGCATACTTCTAACCGTATGCCCTGTATTGATAGCGTGCAACCTTATCACCATGCATACAAGCAACATTGCTCTGATGATTGTGGTATGTTTCATTTCGGGTTTCTTCCGTATGTGGGGAACATTCGAATGTTTCTCTAACATGCGACTCACCATTACCCCTGCTGGAGATTTCTCGACTTTCTATCCGGTGATATACATAATAGTGCTCGAAAGCATACAGCTGTCCGGACTTGTGGCTACTCATATCACCGACTGGGCCAACTGGCGCTACATGCACTGGTTCGTGATAGCCATGGTCAGTGTGGTATGGCTGTGTGTATTCCTTTTCACAAGACATTTCCGTCCGGGCAAGGTTGTACCTCTGTATAACATCGACTGGATCGGGGCAGCCCTGTGGGTTGTATTTCTGTTCTCTGTAGTATTCATCTGCATATATGGCGAGTACTACGACTGGTTCGACAGTCCTGAAATTCGTGCCTGTGCCGTAATTGCAGTGATATGCGTATTGCTAAACTTCAACCGTATGCAGACTCTGAAACGACCATACGTGGAACCTGATGTATTTACATACCCCAAGTTTCCTATCATACTGTTGCTCTTCCTCGTACTGTGTATATACCTCACAACATCTACAGTATTGCAGACTCTCTTCATGAGTTCAATTCTGAAATACGATACTCTTAACTCCATATCTCTGAACTGGTATGCTTTTGCCGGTATTCTGTGCGGTTCAGGTATAGTGTTTTACCGTCGTGTGATACAGCACAAAGGATTCAAGATGCTTATTTTCATAGGCTTCTGTCTGCTTACGGCATACCAGTACTACATGTATTTCCTCATTCATCCCAACCTGAACATTGAAAGTCTCTACTTTCCTAATTTCATACGCGGTATAGGTTATGGTATGCTGTATATATCGCTCACTATATATATAGCGGTAAGTGTTCCGTTCAAACACTTCTTCCAGGCATTGTGTGTACTGAGTTTCATACGAACAAGTATTGCTACACCGCTGGGAACCGCCCTTCTAAACAGAGCAATGAGATATCTTGAACAGGACAATATAGCCACAATAAGCCGAAATATGGATCAGGTACGTGCATGGACTGAAGGGATTCCAATGAATACCCTCTATAACCTGATAAAAACCCAAACCACACTGACCAGTCTGAAAGAACTGTTCGGATGGGTGTGCATACAGGGAACCATATTCCTGATTATAATAATGAGTTACAGACTCTGGAGCGACCGTGAAGAAACATTCCGCCATCCTGTACATAAGGCCATGAATTTCCACAGGAAGGTTAAGACAAGAATGCGGAAAAGGATATAAAGACCATTAACTTATAAATTCTGTAACAAAAGACATTACGTATCCAATTTTACACTAACTTTGCCGAGTTTTTTGATTGAGGTAAATAAAAAATGGATAACAGTATCAGCAATAAACGTACCGGAAGCAACGAAATAGATATGCTTAACGGTCCGTTGTTCAAGAAAATACTGCTGTTTGCCCTGCCATTGGCAGCCAGCAGTTTGTTACAGGAACTTTTCAATTCAGTTGACGTTGCGGTAGTAGGACACTTCGTTGGAAGCGACGCACTTGCCGCAGTAGGAAGTAATGCACCGGTCATAGGATTGCTTATAAACTTGTTTATGGGTGTTTCTATGGGTGCTTGTGCTATAATCTCAAACCACATAGGCCAGAATGACGAGAACAGCATACGTAAGGCTATAAGTACAGTAGAATGTGTGGCTGTCATCAGCGGTTTTTTCTTGTTGCTGCTAGGACAAGTAGCAGCAAGGCCCATACTGACATGGATGGGGACTCCACCGGAAGTGTTAGATCAAGCTGTAAACTACCTGCGTATATACTTTTTAGGTATGCCTTTTATAATGGCATATAACTTTGGAGCCGCCATACTGCGTAGTATGGGAGACACCCGCCGTCCTCTGTATATTCTAATTGCAGCCGGCATAGTAAATACCATATTAAACCTATTGTTTGTAATATACTTCCAAATGGGAGTAGCAGGTGTAGCAGTTGCTACAGGAATAGCCAATGCTGTAAGCGCAACCTTGATTATAAGACTGTTACGTAAAGAAAAAGAGCCATACAGACTACATTTCGATAAAATGAAAATCCATAATGTAGAATTAAGCCGTATGCTAAGAATAGGAATACCGGCAGGAATACAAGGTATGATATTTTCCATATCAAATGTAGTGGTACAATCATCCATAAACAGTTATGGAGCTGATGCCATAGCCGGTTCTTCCGCAGCACTCAATTTTGAATATTACTGCTATTTCATAATCCAGGGCTTTAACGGAGCTGCCATCAGTTTTATAGCCCAGAACTACGGAGCCGGAAAAATAGACAGGGTACGCAGAATTTTCTGGATTTGCATGTGCTCCAGCCTGGCCTTTTCCGCTGCATTCAATTGGCTTTTTGCATGGCAGGATGAGTTTTTCCTAAGTTTCTTTTCCAATATGCCTATGGTACACCATTACGGTGGCATTCGCATGCATATTGTTCTTGCAACACAGTTTATTGCAAGCAGTTACGAAATAGCCGGTTCTTCATTGCGTGGTATGGGAAAATCCATGACTCCTGCCGTACTGACTGTTTTCGGTACATGTCTGTTACGTATTGTCTGGGTATATGGAACATCCCCAATATGGAGAGGATATGATGTTTTAATGATGGTATATCCGGCATCATGGATACTTACCGGAATATTAGTATGCACTGCATATTATATAACTTTCCGCACTGAAAAGTTTATTACAGACAAATCAAAGAAATAAAATTTAAGGACACTATATCACGTATCTGACAAGCAAATCAAGTATTACCAAAAACGCCCTGCTATTCCGATTGAAATGGCAAGGCGTTTTGAGATACAAGTAAAAAAATCTTTTCTCTCTTTATTTTATACTGTACACTTTGAAATTGGCATATCTCGAATTACGGGTAAACATCTGTCTGAGCCCTATTCTACCTTTCGTTATAGCCGGAGCTGAGGAACCGTCAAAATAGAAAGTCTCATTCTTTCCGTCACCAGTGACATTCATATACAGCTGATCGCCATATTTTATCACCTTGATATGATAAGTCACTCCTTTCTTGAACAAACCTGTATTGTAATATTCCGGTTTCAGATCCGTACCGTTAAGATTATTTCCAGGCATATATCTGCGTCCTCTAATATACTCGTCTTTGTTCTCCGATGGAACACCGGTCACGGCATAACTGATGTGATAGGTATTCATATTCCTGAAATATGTGCTCATGGCCGGAACTTTTCTCAAATTGTTCCATTTCGAAATATCCTCGGCATACTCACCTTCACCGGAACCTGTTGCCTGAATATAAAGGATATTAACAAAATAATACTTTGATGAATCCAGTCTGGTAAAATCGTATTCTATCATAATATTACCTTCAAACTCTTTCTTTGTCCACAAAACAGTGTGATGCGCATCATTATAAGCCTCATCACCGGCATAGACTTCAAGTCCACCGTTGCGGTGTACCGCTTTGGCTATATCACCGTCCTTAAACCATTGCTTCTGCCAATCCTTTTTGAAAGAGTCTTCAAATACAAACTTCATATCTTTAGAAGCCAGTTTCTGAAATTCATCATAATATTTTTCAGACTGGGCAAAAGTTCCTATCTGAAGAAGTAATCCTATCAATAAAAAAAATACTCTCATATAAATTACACTTAGTTGTTAATTAAAATCCAGGAATAATATTCAAGCCGGCACGTATCTGCTTCGTTTTATGCAGCTTCATCCATTCATCAAGCAAAGCCCTGTGCCGCTTAAGCTCTGTTTCATATCTTTTCTCTATAGCAAGATTTCTCATTTCACCACGGTCTGTATTCATATCAAACAACTGTTCGCGATAATGTCCTTTATCATAAATCACATATTTGAAATTTTTTGTTCTCAAAGCCCAACCACGGGTGTTCCCACCTTTATCAAACATAGTTTCGGTAACTACGAAATCCTGATGTCCGGCATTTATATCACAATTTTCAACCAATTTCCTATAAGAACGTCCTGGCAATCCTTCAGGCATTTTCACTTCAGCCCAGTCGCATACTGACGCAAAGAAATCCACACCGTTGTTTACCAATTGAGGCAATTCCTTTCCGGCATTCTTTTTTCCAGGAAGAACTACTATCATAGGAACATTGATCACCTCTTCATAAAGAGCCGACTTCTGATTCCACTGATGTGCTCCCATTCCGTCGCCATGATCGCTGGTAAAAATGATAACCGTATTTTGCCATAATCCGTTACGGTCTATGGCATCAACCAGCTTGCCTATCTCCGCATCCACATGCTCCACAAGTCTGAAATACGCATTTCTGTATCTGCGCCAATCATCAGGAGTATAGTTTGAAGTGGGATAAGCACTATAATTCAAGCTCTTCTCATACCTTATCACATCGGCATCATACGGGTTAGGTTCATAATTCAACGGCAAACCCGGACACTCGGCAATGTCAGCCTGAGGAGTATCCGCATAAGGAAGATTTTGCTGACGTGCAAATTCGCATATATTATGAGGATTATCAAACGAAGCTACAAGGAAAAAAGGTGATTTATGCTTTGAGTCAAGATAATTTATGCACGATTCTGCCAGACCGAAATCATTATGGTCGTGTATGTTTCTGAACCCAAATTCCATATCAGGAATAGAAGCCGTATGTACATGCCATTTTCCGGCATAAACACAATCATATCCGGCATTGCTCATAAGTACACCAAGACTTCGGCTCTTCAGATTTTCCGGCATAGGATTACCATTACTAGGCATACCTATCTCATGGGCAAAATGTCCTGTAAACATAGATGCCCTTGAAGGTCCGCTTAGAGGTGTAGAACAATAAGCATTGCGAAACATTACTCCTGCCTCTGCCAAACGGTCCATGTTGGGGGTATGCAAGTCTTTGTTTCCCATACAACTCATGGCTGTTGCCGTCTGCTGGTCGGTCATAATATAAATAATATTAGGCTTTTCTGCCGACTGAACAAAAGCAGGAAGAACCATCCCTCCTACTATCAAGAATTTTTTCATAATAGATTTAATTAAGTTATTAAGTTATACAAGACAAAATTATAGAATAATACAGTAAATGGCTTATACTATAGGATGAAAACTTTCAATATTATACGTTTTTACAATAAGGGCCTCAAAAAGGACGTTCACCCTGAATAGCTTTTACAAGTTCCAATACTTTATTGACTTCCGTTTCGCTACCCGATATTACCAATGACACCCCGCCTTCTCTTCCTGATATTCCTCCTACACCGTATGGGAATACCTTCACATCGGCAAACTGGAGTATTGCTTCTATCTCGGTAAACACCGTACCTGTCCTGAACATATAAAGCCTTGGAACGGAATTCAGTCTTTCGTTACCGGCATTCAATGTATTCTCAAGTACCTCTAGATTTGCCGTGGTCTCTTTCTCCAGACCTATCGGGATTATAAGTTCCGCCTTACCTTCGCCTACGTAAGGAAGAAGTTTATATGTAGTACCACCATTGGGAGCACCTATACAAACAGCTGCCTGCTTCATGGAATAGTTCAGAAGGTTGCCTCCTTTCATCACTATATCACCGGGTTCAAGCATTTTCAAAGCCTCATCATATGTTACATCCAATAATTTTCCATCCTTTATAACCACTTCCTGCATCTGCCTCTTATCTGCATTCACCGGAGACTGACCTTCGGGAGCAAAATGACCTATAACGAAACTACCATGTTCAATACTCTTATTCAACAATTCCTCGGCTATATAAGTATTTGTAGTTCCTTTAGTGACAATAATCATCCCTTTTTCAAGTTTTTCTTTCACCGAATATATTGCCATTATTCCTTTGGCTATAAGACGCTTGCTTTCACTCACTGTCAGATTAACTCCGGCAAATACATCATCCGTAGAAGCCATTACTTCCGGAGTTGTTTTTACTACTTCTTTTTCTACTTTTTGTGTACAAGATGTCATAAATGTTCCTGATAAAAATAAACCAAATAGTATTAAACTTACTCTATTCATGATAGATATATTTCAAAACGGAATGCAAGTTACAAACAAACAAACACATTAAAAAAGGTTGCCTAAGAAAAAAATCTTAAACAACCTTACAAAATTATTTACAATTCAATTATTACTGCTTCATCAAATACTCCTTGAAAGAAGCAAAATCCTTGCTCATAGGCACACTGAGTTTCTTTCCGCGCATGAACTCCTGAAGCTTCTCAGGAATCTTTACATCAGCACCTATAATGTTCTGAACAGTCTGAAGGAACTTGGCAGGATGAGCAGTTTCAAGGAATACACCTGTTTCACCCGGCTGCAATTCCTCTGCCAATGCACGATATCCACATGCTCCGTGAGGGTCGAGCAGATAACCGGTTTCTTCATATACCTTCTGAACAGTCTCGCTAATTTGTTCATCGGTATAAGTTTCACCAGATATTTCCGCTGCAATTGCATCGTGACTTCCTCCGTACAAATCAATTATACGGGCAAAGTTACTTGGATCGCCAACATCCATAGCATTTGCAATAGTAGCTATAGATGGACGTGGATTATACTCACCGGTCTTCAGATATTGATAGAAGATGTCATTACGGTTGTTAGCTGCTATGAAGCGTTTGATAGGCAATCCCATCTTCTTTCCGAACAGTCCGGCTGTAATGTTACCGAAGTTACCGCTTGGTACACAAACAACCAGATTGTCAGCCAATCCCTGTTTCTTCATCTGTGCGTATGCATAGAAATAATAGAATGACTGTGGAAGGAAACGTGCCACATTGATGGAGTTGGCAGAAGTGAGCTGCATGTGAGCATTCAGTTCCTTATCCATGAATGCGTTCTTCACCAAAGCCTGACAGTCATCGAATGTGCCGTCCACCTCTATTGCCGTAATGTTCTTTCCGAGAGTAGTAAACTGTTTTTCCTGAATTTCACTCACTTTACCTTTAGGATAAAGTACATAAACATGAATACCTTCTACTCCAAGGAAACCGTTTGCAACAGCACTACCTGTATCACCAGATGTAGCAACAAGCACGTTCACCTCCTTCTTGCCTTCCTTACGGATGAAATATCCCAAAAGTCGTGCCATGAAACGTCCGCCAACATCCTTGAATGCCAAAGTAGGACCATGGAAAAGCTCCAGTGAATAAATATTGTCTTTAACCTTTACGGCAGGAACATCAAAGTTCAGTGTATCATAAACAATGTGTTTCAAAGTTTCTGCAGGAACATCCTCACCGAAGAAAGCGTCAGCCACACGGTAGGCTATTTCCTGAAATGAAAGGTTTTCTATCTCGTCAAAGAATGATTTTGGCAAAGGCTTTATCTCGTAAGGCATATACAGACCTTTGTCCGATGCCAGACCTTTTACCACAGCTTCTTCAAGCGATGCGTCCGAAGCCTGTTTGTTTGTACTGTAATATTTCATAACACTAACTTGTTTTTCATTTATCATTATTCATAAATTCATTCATAAACTCGTCCCTTTCCATTGTGCCATACACACCTGATTTGCAGGAAACCTCATCGTATGTCTGCACACTGTCTGGTTCAATGCCAGGATAATAAATCAGGAAAGGAACAGGCTCATTTGTATGAGTACGATGTTCGCATGGTGTAGGATGGTCAGGAAGTACGGCAATAGCGACAGGCTCATCCCAGTCTTTTACAGCCTCATATATCGGACCTACCGCACGTTTATCCAGGTTTTCTATGGTCTGAAGTTTTAAATTCACATCACCTTCATGTCCGGCTTCGTCGCTTGCCTCAATATGCAGATAAACGAAGTCATCCGTTTTCAGGGCTTCGATTGCAGCTGCTGCCTTTCCTTCATAATTTGTATTATAAAGTCCTGTAGCACCTTCCACGTCTATACATCTCAATCCGGCATAACGTCCGATACCACGGATAAGATCTACAGCAGTTATCACAGAGCCCTTCTTTATCTGAGGATATTTCTGCGACAATGGTTCCATCTTAGGTCTGTAGCCAGGACTCCATGGCCATATACTGTTGGCAGGATCCTTGCCTTCAGCCACTCGTTTCAGATTTACCGGATGCGATGCCAGCAGTTCCTGAGATTTAAGAATAAGTGCATTCAGCAAATCGGCAGTTTCCTGAGCTTCCGGACATTCAGCCTTAATCATATTAGGGCGGAACGGCTGCAGAGGAATGTCATGAGGCGGAACGCAATGAAGATGCTTGTTACCGCCTTTTATTACCAACAGATGACGGTACTGAACCCCTGTATAGAAATGTATCCTGTCAGTTCCAAGTCGTTCTTCAAGGAATTTAATAAGTTCGTCAGCCTCTTCCGTCGTGATATGTCCTGCCGAATGATTTTTAAGAGTTTCTCCTTCAACACATATAATATTGCAACGCATAGCCATATCTCCCGGCTCAAGGTCAACACCGATGCTTGCAGCTTCAAGCACTCCGCGTCCCTCATACACCGTAGGCAAGTCATATCCCATTACCGACATGTTTGCAACCTCGCTGCCTGGATGAAAACCGTCGGCTACTGTCTTCAGCATACCTGTACGTCCCATAGCTGCAAGCTTATCTATATATGGAGTCTTTGCGTATTGCAATAAAGTCTTATCCCCAAGGGCAGGTACTGGCCAGTCCGCCATACCGTCGCCCAGAATTATAATGTGTTTCATATCTGTTAGTTGTATTTATATATTCGCTATACTCATGATGTCGGCAAATACACCCGCTGCCGTAACACTTGCTCCGGCACCATATCCCTGAATGAGCATAGGATATTCATTATATCGTTCAGTAGTAATAAGTATTATATTATTTGTTCCCTCAAGGTTATAGAAAGGATGATTAGCACCAACCTCCTGAAGAGAAACACTACCCTTTCCGTTTTCAAGTTTGGCAACAAATCTCCATCTCTTGTTGTTAGCCTCAAGTTCTTTTCGTTTAGCCTCAAAATCGGCATCAAGCTTACTGATGTTCTTCCAGAAATCATCAATAGTACCTTCAAAGAATTCATCAGGTATGAAAAGGTTCTTCTCCACATCTTCCTGATTGAGTCTGTATCCCGCTTCGCGGGCAAGAATGACAAGTTTTCTGATAACATCCTTTCCGCTAAGGTCTATTCTTGGGTCCGGTTCAGAGTATCCGCCTTCCTTGGCCAGACGTATAGTCTCGCTCAAAGGAACATCACTGCTCAGCTTATTGAAAATAAAATTCAATGTACCACTCACAACTGCCTCAATTCTCAAAATCTTGTCACCACTGTTGATCAGGTCATTGATGGTATTGATTACCGGAAGACCGGCACCTACATTCGTTTCAAACAGGAATTTAACTCCACGCTGACGTGCTATCTGTTTCAGTTCTTCATATATTTCATATTCCGAAGATGCCGCAATCTTATTAGCAGCTACAACCGAAATATTATGACTCAGGAAATCCTTATAAAGACCGGCTATCACTGGACTTGCAGTACAATCGACAAACACAGAATTGAATATATTCATGCCGATAATCTCATCATGAAGAACCTGTGGAGACGAAGGGATACCTTTTTCTTCAAGTTCCTTACGGTAATTCTCCAGATCAATTCCTCGACGTGTGAAATATGCCTGATGTCCGTTTGCTATACCTACTACTCTCAAACGCAAACCACGTTCCTTCATCAGTTTTTCCTGCTGACTGTGAATCTGCTCAATCAGGCTGTTTCCTACCGTACCAATACCGCATATGAAAAGATTCAGTACCTGGTACTCAGACAAGAAAAAAGAATCATGGATTACGTTAAGCGTCTTACGCAATGACTCAGCCTCTACAACAAAAGATATATTGGTTTCCGAAGCACCCTGAGCACAAGCTATCACGTTGATACCGTTACGTCCAAGAGTACCGAACAGCTTACCGGCAATACCCGGAGTATGTTTCATGTTCTCACCGACAATAGCAACTGTCGCCAGATTGCCTTCTGCCATCATAGGCGAAATCTCACCCATTTCTATTTCTTTTGCAAACTCGGCATTAAGTACTTCGCAAGCCAATGCAGCATCCTCATTTCGTACACCAATTGAAGTAGAGTTTTCAGACGATGCCTGTGACACAAGGAACACACTGATACCGTTTTCGGCCAAAGTCTTGAATATACGGTGGTTAACACCAATCACACCCACCATACCAAGACCTGTCATTGTGATAAGACAAGTATCATTGATTGACGAAATACCCTTGATAGGTTTGGATGAATGGTCAGAGTCCTGTTTGATGATAGTTCCCGGGGCTTCAGGATTGAAAGTATTCTTGATAAGAACCGGAATGTTTTTATGGCATACAGGATATATTGTAGGAGGATAAACCACCTTAGCACCGAAGTTACAAAGCTCCATTGCCTCAACATAACTCAGTTCATTTATAGGATATGCCGTACTGATTACACGTGGGTCGGCAGTCATGAATCCGTCAACATCTGTCCATATTTCCAGAATATCGGCATCAAGCGCAGCAGCGATAATGGCAGCTGTATAATCCGAACCACCGCGTCCCAGGTTAGTAACTTCACCAGTATTCTTATCTGTAGAAATAAATCCCGGAACAAGTGAGACTTTCGGAAGTTCTACAAAAGCTTCCCTTACCAAAGTATTTGTAAGTTCTGAATCAAGAATATGTTTGTTATGCTTTTTCTCTGTCTTGATAAATGTACGTGAATCGAACCATACGGCACCCTCTATCAGAGTGGCAACTATTATGGATGACAAACGCTCACCATAGCTGACTATTGTGGCCGAAGTTTTTGGCGACAAGTCGCGAATAAGGAAAATACCCTGGAATATATCTTTCAGTTCGCTCAACAGTTCATTCACTCTGTCAAGAAGAACTTCTCTGTCTTTTCCTGCAGGAATAACAGTATAAACCATTTCAATATGACGGTTCACTATTTCCTTCATTTCCTTTTCATATGCCGAATCGCCCTCCGATGCCATTTTTGAAGTCTTTATCAGCTTGTCGGTTATACCTCCTAATGCTGATACTACAACTATTACTTTATCATCTATAGCTTCGACAATCTTTTTTACACTTACCATGCTATTGACAGAACCTACAGATGTTCCGCCGAATTTCAATACTTTCATACCTTTGAGATTATTGAATACGTTTCATTGTACGCCAAAGCAGTACAAAAAATAAAATGATTAAAACTTGAATAAAAAAGAAGAAAATGCTTACGTCCGTAAGCGTGTATCACGTAGAAACACATTATATATATACTCAACCCCGAGGGGTCATCCCAGTACCACATGATGTGACGATCATACGCCCCATTCCATAAGTTGTGATATTGTTATAATGTGCAGTCATTTAGATTGAAATGTTTGTTAAAAGTTTTATCGTTGGCAAATATAAGAACATTTTTCTACAATCAAACACAAAAAAGGATTTTTTTGCAGTCAAACTTGTTTTTTTTGTGACAAAACAGACACCGTACAATCGTTTATAAACAAATAAAGGAAGATGTATCAATCTATTTGTACACCTTCCTTTATCATATTACTTAGTATTTTTATTATTCAGCAGAACCAAAAAGGATATCCTCTCCCTGTATAAATCTAATATCACGAGGAATTCCTGCGCCGTTAATTTTATCAAGATCAGCCTGAAGAGCCGGAGTTATACCGCCGCTTTCTGTTCTAAACTTAGTTGCAAACTCAATATCACCGTCTCCCTGAGTTTTCAGGATAAGAGCAGCCCAAGAGTTCATGGCATCCTTGGCCTTTGCAAAATCTATCACATATTGTCCTTTTGCGTCACATGAAAAGGCACCGGCTTTTTCCATATAGTTGAAACACATCATGTTTGCCTTACCATGTGATGAAGCAGCGCCAAATCTTACAGAACGTAAGATACCGGCAATATATGTAGCAATAGCATCTTCTGTTGTAATATTGGTAATTTCTCCCATTTCAACAAGTTTGGCCACCATGAACAGACCTAGAATATCAGCCTTGGCTTCTTCCCACGATGTTTTTTCTGTACCCATCACGGCATCCACACTACCCTTTCCGTTAATTGTCTGCTTTACTCCCAGTCCGTGTGCCACTTCATGGAAAGTCACATTCCAGAAGAAAGCATCGAAATTAAGATATTTCTGCTGTTCCGGAGTAAGTATAAGTTCACCGATTGGCATAAGAATCTTGTCAAACTTCGCTTTCATAGCATTTCTCAGCTGAAGACGACGGGTTCCTTTCAGAGCGTGTACCCTGTCATCGTTAGGAAGATTGATTGCGATAGTCTTGCTTCCGGCATTACAGTCGCCGGCATAATAAACCGCATCATATACATTAAGGTCAGACGAAGTTCCTGGCACGAAAGTCTTGTATTCAGGAGCGCAAGGCAACTCTTTCTGAAGTGCCGGAAGCATAGAAACGAATTTTGCAAGATCCTTGCTCCTTGCCTCGTCTTTCAGAAGTATAAACGATTCGTATGAAGTTTTTGTTTCACGGAACTTGTCATCATAGCTTTCTATAGGTCCTGTAACAAAATCAATCTTGCTTTCCTTCATATCCATCCATGCAAGGTCACTTTCAAGATAATCATCAGTCTTGAAAGCTTCAATACGTTTTTCCAGATAAGCCTTCAGTCCCGGATCTTCTGCTAGGGTTACAGCCTTTTCCAACAGAGCACAAATCTGTCCTATCTCTTCGGCATACTCATCATGATACCATACGCTCTTTAGCGAACCGTCTTCATTCCTTCTTATCACTGTGTACCATGAGTCTTTGTTTTCATCTTCGAAAGCATCAAATTCCTCAGCTGTTATATCATGAGGATAGTAATTGCATACATCAAGCTTTTCGCCATATCCGGCAATGAAAGGTTTGTTATTATCCAAACGATCCCATGCACCATAATGAATCATGGCAAATTCTTTGGTATAGCTGTCAGCTATAGTATCAAGCTGTGCTTTGTCACCGAATGTCTGTTTCCAGAAAAGGTCGTCAGTAATTTTTCCAACCTTGAAGAATATCTTCACCAGCTCTTTTTCATTTTCGCTAAGTCCGTTAACCAGATCCGATTTCAACTCTACAGGTGCATACTCCTCCACTTTTGCTTTCATAGGAGACTCCTGTTGTTTCTGATTGCTGCACGACAATGTAGAAGCTACCACTGCAATTCCTAACATTGATGCCGATAAATTTAGAAGTTTCTTTTTCATAATTTATATAATGAATTGTTTATTCCTTTGGCCAGCGAAGATAGTAAAAAGATTTTGATTAGAAATAAATCACTTAAATCCAAGAACTATAATTCCACCTCTTTTATACAACCTGTGTGATTATAAAACACTTTATTTCCCCACAAAGAATAAAACAAAGCATACTTATCAACTCCCGAACAATGACATACACCCAGTTCGTCCGGCAATGAGTTTTTCAATCCATTTACTATTACATCATCCTTATCTGACGAAGCATTATGTATATGGAAACCACCTATAATCATTTTTAAATGGTTTTCATTAAAAAACGAAGACACACTGCGTAAAATATTGGTTATCCCACGATGTGAACATGCACTAAGCAATATCATACTTTCTTCTCCTTTCAAAACTAAAGCCAACTCATCATCGAAGCGGTCAGGTATCAACTCTCCGTCACGCTTTACAATAAACTGTTCAAAATGGGTATCATCTTCATTGATTACAGGCAAATCAGGAAATATCCATATTCCTGGAAATATCTCCGTAGTTTTATCCACAAATATAAAACGCGACATATCCATACGTACAGCATTTCTGATACCATTTTCGCGATTTCCCTTAAACTTAGGATTCAGAGCCTCACGTTTACAGAGTACTTTCGCTTTCTTGTTTATTTCAAGAAACGCTTCAAGCCCTCCAGAATGGTCACTATGTCCGTGCGACAATACAAGATAATCCACGCGCTGCAAATCGCAATGCAACAAACGTGCATTACGTATAAATAGATCGGATGCACCTGTATCAAAAAGTACTACGTTACCTCCCGCCTCAACATATAATGACAAGCCATGTTCAGCCTGCAGCTTACGACCATAAACACAGTTTTCTACCAATGTTGTTATTCTACATTTCATATTTTATATACAGAGAATTAAAACTATCAAATGCAATTATAGTAAAAAAATTCTACAATAACATTATAAATATCGGTATTATAAAAGTGTAATACAAATAAAAACATTTCAAAAACAATATAAATGCCCGACCTGCTTCTTTCCAACAGGCCGGGCACATAATTAAATATCAAATACAAATATTATCAGAAATTACCTTTGTTTGCATTATCCCACCAAACATGAGTACCACCTTTATCACCGGAGAATCCTAATTTACTTGTATTTTCATCATTCAAGAGTTTTATTCCTGATTTCTCAAGTTCAGCTGCATTGGTATTATATTCATTTTCTGCATATATAACACGACGAATACCTTCAGTTGAGTCAATAGCTCCATTACTTTCGTTTACAAAAGCAGGGAACAATCTAGGATATCCGGTTCTACGCTGTTCAGCCCAAGCTTCTGTTGATAATGGGAACAGTGCAAAATACTTTTGAGTTATGATTCTTTCAAGTTTTTCTTCCTGAGTTGCTCCTTCATCCCATTTTACACCCAACTTATTCAATGCTTCCACACTCAATTCAGGCCTAATCGGATCATTATAATCTATCTGGGTTGATGTTCCTGCAATATAGTCTTCTACAGCATTATCAGCATACTGTTTGATTCCCGCATAATTACCACGATACTTAAGCTCGTTTTCCATTGATTTACGGATACCGTCTTCATATAACTGCTGTACGCTTTCATTACCTATATTCCAACGAAGTTTCGCTTCAGCAAGCAGGAAGTAAGATTCTGCCTGTTTAAATATAGGAAGAGGTGCTTTAAATATACCAACTTCATTCTTGTAATCAACCCATGAAGAGAAAGAAGCCCAGTTATTAGGTTTGTTAGGCAAACCGCTGGCAAATCGTATTCCTAAATACTCCTTATTTGCTTCAACAGCAACTGCTTCTGACTTATCAACCTGTTTATCATCTTTCCAATATGTAACTACGTTATTTTCATCTTTCTTTTTTGAATAACCTTCGCGTAAGACATCATCAATATTCTTTGTCATATATAATGGCTGACGTGGATCCTTCATTCCAGTCATTAAAGTTACGAGATTAGCGTTAAATCCGCAGTCACCCCAGTTAAACATCAGCCACATATTATTATCAAGACCTTTACTAATAAGAATATCCTTACCACCGTTAGCAAGAGTATTCTTTGCTGCATCTGTAGCTATCTGTTTTACGTCTATTCCTACCTGATTCATTTCATCCACACGTTTTGACAGACGCAGAGCCATACGCAATCTCATGGTGTTAGCTATTTTTAACCACATTTCTGTATCGCCATTACACCATACATCGGCACTCTTCAATTTCGCCTTTTCATTTTCTGTCATCGATTCAATAGCAGTGATAGCTTCTCCCAAATCGGTCAACATTATTTTATAAAGCTGCTGCTGACTATCGAAATAATACGATGTGGTATATTCATCAGCTTCAAGGATTGAAGTATAAGCCAAAGGACCATATGCATCTGTAGTCATCAGTGTTCCATAAGCCTGAACTATACTCATAACAGCAGCAAGACCATTTTCTCCGTCAGCCTTACATGCTGCAATAATACGTCTGGTATTATTGAATATATGAAGATAGAAGTTTTCATGCATACCACCGCTATGACCACGGTTTTCACCCAAGTCACCATTAGTGAATCCACCGTTAGGAGTCATGAAATAACCACTATATAGGTCAATAGTAAGGTTTGTCCAAAACTGGAACATATTCTGCTGTGGAGGATAACAATAAGTCATAGGTTCCAACCACTGAGCCGATGCCGGCAAATCATTTGGATCAACCTGAACATTACTGGTATTAATTCTTTCAAAATCATCTATACAAGAGGTAATCATATTCCCTCCCAATATAGGAAGCGCCATAATCAAAGCGCATTTCAATATTTGTTTACGTTTCATAGTTGACATATATTAGAAGTTAAGTTTAAGGTTCAAACCGAAACTGCGTGAAGTAGGCAAACCAAACATATCCACTCCCTGGATACCATTGCCAGTACCTGCAGAAATATCCGGATCCATAGGCGCATCCTTATAGAAGAAGAACAAGTTACGTCCGATAACCGCTGCTGTAAGATTCTTTCCTGCTCCAAACAGATTGCGGAAAGTATATCCGAAGCTTAATTCACGCAGACGTACATTAGTTGCATCATATACATAATTCTCATTGGCATAAGGAGTATTGAAGTTTGAGCAACCTGTTGTAGTGTACCATGCTTTTGGATCAAATTCCACTCCGTCAACAACCACCTTTCCTGCATCACGTGCATCACCTGTACGTTTGGAAACGCCCCATCCGTCAAGTGTAGCCTCAGTCATTGACAATACCTTACCGCCAAAACGTGCATCAATCAAGAATGAAAGAGAGAAATCTTTGTAATAGAAAGTATTAGTCCATCCTGCAAATACCTTCGAATTCATATTTCCAGCATATTCAAGTTCGTTAGGGCCGTCACCGCTAATAACAGGTTTTCCTTCATTCATTATAGGCTTGCCGTTTTCATCACGCATGATATGACGAACATACAAATCCCCATACTGTCCACCCTCTTTCAGGATAATCTTGGCACCACCAAAGTCTGTAAGAGTCAAACCATTAGGAAGTTCATCAACAAGTTCCTTTATGATATTCTCATTATACGAGATATTGAAATCAGTACTCCAGCTGAAATTGTCATTAAACTGCTGATACCAGCCTGCTGTAAATTCAAATCCCTGGTTCTGAACGTCACCGGCATTTACATAGCGGTTTCTCAATCCTGACTGATAAGGAGCAGATACAGAGAAGAACTGGTTTTTGGTATTAGTCTTATAGTAAGTAATAGCCATTGTCAAACGGTTCTGGAAGAATGTACCTTCAAAACCAAATTCCATAGAATGTGTCTTTTCAGGTTTCAAAGTACGGAAAGGAGCATTTTCAGGAGCACCGATAGCACCATTACCGTCTTTTACGAAGTGATAAAGAAGATTTGTTACGTAAACAGGAACGTCATTACCTACTATAGAGTAGCTTCCGCGTAACTTTAACAGATTAACATTCTTACCCATATCTACAAATCTGTCCAAAAGCAAGCTGGCACCTACAGAAGGATAGAAGAATGAGCAACTTTCTGTATAAGCAAGTGCAGATGACCAGTCGTTACGTGCAGAAAGATCCAGGAACAATCCGTCTCTCCATCCCACCTGAGCTGTAGCAAATACGGCATTCAATCGTTTTTCTGTATTCCAGAAGTCTTCATTACCAAGAACGAAAAGATTCTTATAATAGTTGTTTGGAGCAAAAATATTAGGATAATATACATTTCCTCCTTCTTCAGGAGAAATAAATTTTTCACCTTCAGCCAACATATCCACATGCGATGTCTTGCTCTTTGTGAAACTTGAACCTGCAGTTACAGACAACATAAAGTCATTGAATGTATGATTATAGTTCAAAAGGACATCACCGTAAAGCTGGTCACTAAAGTATCTGTTATCCTTAAAACGTCCCATTGTATATTTATCACCGCTACTTGATGCGTAAAGATTATTAGTCCAATGTTCTTCACCACGTTCGTAACGCATACGTCCCTGTATATTAAAATCTGGTGTAATATCCCATTTAACGCTACCACCAAATTCATATCTGTTACGATCAACGATAGAAGCCTGACGGTTCAATACCCAATATGGATTACTGAACTGTTCCTGTTTAACGTTTGTCCAGTTTTGCACATTAATACCTCTTTCAGGATCAAACACTTCAAAGTTTTCCTTATATCCGTCCCAGTCCTCACCTCTTGGGAACAAATAAGCTCCAGTCAAAGGATTGAACAGATAACCTGCAGCAGCCTGGTTCTTGATATACTGATTTACAAATTTAGCATTGAAATCTACATGAATATTTTTCAGTACATTAAAGCCAACCTTAGAGCTCAAGTTGTGGCTACGATAATCATTCGTAGGAGTTATACCCTGAGAATATACATTTCCGTATGAGAAATAAGACTGTATGTTTTCATTACCACCGGCAAGAGATATAGAATTGTTGGTAGTGAAACCTGTACGGTAAAATTTCTTCAGATAATTTGGAGCAGGAGAATCCAGTTTGTTACCCCAGCTGTAAGTACCGCTGTCGCTCATACCATAATTGTTTTGGAATTCAGGCAAAAGCATCGGAGTTTCCATAGTAGTATTGCTGGAAACATTTACAGACACCTTACCAGACTGAGCTGACTTGGTTGTAATCATGATAGCACCGTTAGCAGCCACAGCTCCGTACAAGGCAGCTGCAGAAGCACCTTTCAGCAAGGTGATTGAAGCAATATCATCAGGATTAATTGTTGACATCACGTCACCACCGTCTCGCTGTCCACCCCAGTTGCTGTCAACCTGATCAGAAGAAACAGTAGTCATCACCGGAACACCGTCAACAACGATAAGCGGCTGGTTACTACCGCTGATAGATTTACTTCCTCTGAACTGGATTTTAGAAGAACCACCGGCACCGGTAGAGTTAGGAGTAATCTGCAAACCCGCACTCTTTCCTTGCAGTGCGTTAATCATATTGACACTCTTCACATCATTTACGTCCTTACCTCCTACAGTCTGAGCAGAATATGTCAGTGTTTCAGACTGACGTTTGATACCCATAGCAGTCACCACCACTTCACCCAAACTCTGGGCATCAGATTCCATCACTACATTAATTATCTTACGATTACCAACTGTTTCTTCAACACTTTTCATACTTACATATGAAAACACAAGAATGTCATCAGGAGAAGCTTCAATAGAATAATTACCGGAGAAATCGGTAACAGTACCAGTCGTTGTACCCTTTATAAGTACATTTACACCAATTAATGGTTCATTCATTTCCTTGTCTGTCACAGTACCTTGAACGATTTGAGCCTGTGCATACAACGAAGTTAGAAACATCCCTACCAGGAATGTCACTACAGAAAGAGAAAATCGCTTCTGCATAGTATTAAATTTAAAAATAAAACAATGTTGCTATATATTCTAAAATAAAGCAGTTTAGTTTTTTCGGTTCAATAAAGATTTAATGCTAACATCACAAATATAAAAATATTTTTTCAAATAAATAAATAAAATGAAATAAAAATACTCGGAAAGAGACTCCATTTATAAAAAAAAACGAGGCATATACAGAGATAACTATTTAACTTTCAAGATATTAACAAAGGTGATATTTTAGAACTTCATATAAAATAAATAATTATACAGTAGAAACAAATGAAAATAATCCCACATTATAATAATGGGAAATAGTGGAAAAAGAATTCATAAAAGTCAAAGGACCGGTTTTATGTGCAGTATTTGAACAGAAAGGAGATAAAATTCAAGCACTAACCAATCTAACATATTGAGCAATATTTTAGCAATATAAATTCTTTTTATCACAATAAATAACGAAATCAATAACAACTATATTTATTATTTATTGCCATCTAGAAAGCAAAAGTTAATCAAGCCCACAATATAACCAACAGAAATAACATCTAAACAGTCCAAGATGTTAAATACCCACTTAGAATTAACAATCGCCCAAACGAAATACTTCAATAAAACAACAAAGAATTCCAATTTAAACGACAAAGAATATCTTTCAAAATGACCTGTCGTTTTTATAAAACGCTTGGATCCGGCTAAAAACATTGAAAAAAGCAACGTTTTTTCTCTATTTGGGAAATAAAAACAGCGTAAATTAAAATATCAATAATGCAAAAACACAAACGTATATAAAACATATTTAAAGCATATACCCATAATATGCGACATATAAAAATCTACATATATGATTATATAACTTTTTACCATTATCATAACCTACCAGAAATCATTTATTACCATCAAACAATAAATCGTCTGCAAAATTCAGACTCTCAGCTTAACCAATTATCATTTTGTCAAATTGTCATTAACAAAAACATATATAGCCTATACATAAACCAATGAATATTATAAATTGAAAAACTGTGTTTTTCATTTGTCTCTACGCTCACCTTTCATTACTTTTGCATATTATACATTATCAAGCTCAACAATGGCAAAAGACAAAACAGTATTCGTATGCACAAACTGCGGACAGGAGTCACCAAAATGGATTGGCAAATGTCCTTCATGCGGACAGTGGAACACTTTTTCGGAAGAAGTGGTGAGAAAGGAAACACCTGTGGCAAAGCATGCCGTCCACGGTATTGAATCCATTCGTTCAAAACCACAATACCTTAAGGAAATCGTTTCATCGGACGAACAGAGAATTGACCTTATGGACGACGAGCTGAACAGAGTGCTCGGTGGCGGACTGGTGCAAGGTTCGCTCACACTGCTTGGCGGCGAACCGGGTATAGGCAAGTCAACACTAGTTCTGCAAACAGTACTACATCTGACCAACAAAAGAATACTGTATATATCAGGCGAGGAAAGTGCGCGACAACTCAAGCTGCGTGCTGACAGAATAAGGCATAACGGAGAGAGCGAACTGCTCATAGCATGCGAGACATCGCTGGAACAGATTTTTGCCAATATAAAGAGTACTTCTCCGGACTTGGTTATTATTGACTCCATACAGACTATTTCTACAGAAAATCTCGACTCATCACCCGGAAGCATAGTACAGGTGAGAGAATGTTCGGCAGCAATACTGAGATTTGCAAAGGAAACGGGAACTCCGGTCATACTGATTGGTCATATCAACAAGGAGGGAAGCATTGCCGGACCTAAGGTATTGGAACATATCGTCGATACTGTACTTCAGTTCGAAGGCGACCAGCACTATATGTACCGAATACTGCGAAGCATAAAAAACCGTTTCGGAAGTACCGCCGAACTGGGTATATACGAGATGCGTCAGGACGGTCTGCGTCAGGTAAGCAATCCTTCTGAACTGCTGCTCACACAGGATCATGAAGGAATGAGCGGAATTTCCATAGCCTGTGCAACTGAAGGTATCCGTCCATTCCTTATCGAGGTACAGGCACTTGTAAGTACAGCTGCCTACGGAACGCCTCAACGCTCGGCAACAGGGTTCGACATCAGAAGAATGAACATGCTGCTTGCCGTACTAGAGAAACGTGTGGGTTTCAAACTGGCTCAGAAGGATGTATTCCTGAACATTGCCGGTGGACTGAAAGTAAACGACCCGGCTATCGACCTGGCTGTGATAAGTGCCATTCTTTCCAGTAATATGGACACGGAAATAGAATCGGGAGTATGTATGGCAGGCGAAGTGGGACTTAGCGGAGAAATACGACCTGTGAATAGAATTGAACAGAGGATAAGCGAGGCCGAGAAACTTGGTTTCACACGTATGCTGGTGCCAAAACATAATCTGCAAGGACTGGACAAAAAGAAAATAAAGATTGAACTTGTTCCTGTAAGAAAAGTGGAAGAAGCATTCAGGGAACTTTTCGGATGAACATAAAGACTAAAACTTAATTAAGATGGTAAACGAATATCAACTCAGAATATTGCCTGAACAGGCTGCAAGCGAACAGTCGCTGAAGACATATATCAGCCGCGAAAAGGGGCTTGACATCAGAACTATCAATGCTGTAAGAGTTCTGAAAAAGAGTATTGACGCACGTCAGCGTACCATATATGTAAATGTAAAGGTACAGGTGTTCATCAACGAAGTGCCGGACACACAGGAATATACTCATACCGAATACAAAAACGTTAGCGGAAAGCCTCAGGTGATTGTTGTGGGCGCCGGTCCGGGAGGACTGTTTGCCGCACTGCGACTTATAGAGCTTGGTCTGCGTCCGATAGTAATTGAACGCGGAAAAAACGTACGCGAAAGGAAAGAAGACCTGGCAAAAATCAGCCGCGAGCATAAGGTTGATCCCGAATCAAACTACAGTTTCGGTGAAGGTGGCGCAGGTGCATATTCCGACGGCAAGCTTTATACAAGAAGCAAGAAGCGCGGCAATGTGGATAAGATTCTGAATGTGTTCTGCCAGCACGGAGCCAGCACCTCAATCCTTATAGATGCACACCCTCACATCGGAACAGACAAACTGCCGAGGGTGATTGAAAACATGAGAAATACCATTCTGGAATGCGGCGGAGAAGTTCACTTCAAGACCAGAATGGATGCCATTATTATAGAGAAAAATAAGGTTGTTGGCATTGAGACCAACGATGGAAGGACTTTCAGAGGTCCGGTGATACTTGCCACCGGTCATTCCGCACGCGACGTTTACCGCTGGCTATATGCCAACGGCGTGAAAATGGAGACTAAAGGTCTTGCCGTAGGTGTACGTCTGGAACATCCGTCAATGCTTATCGACCAGATTCAGTATCACAACAAGAACGGAAGAGGCAAATACCTTCCGGCAGCTGAATACAGTTTCGTACAGCAGGTTGACGGACGCGGTGTATATAGCTTCTGTATGTGTCCTGGTGGTTTTGTAGTTCCTGCCGCAAGTGGTCCTCACCAGCTGGTTGTAAACGGAATGAGCCCGAGCAACCGTGGTACGAAATGGAGTAACTCGGGTATGGTGGTAGAAATTCGTCCTGAAGACTTGAACGACCCTACCCTGCAACTGCAGGCATGCGAAGTGATTGAAGGCTCTGCAGAACAGCAGACAGAAGAACTGATACGCAAGACTGCCAAGGATGGAGAACAGTCGGTTCTGGCAATGATGCAATTCCAGGAAAAACTGGAACAGATATGCTGGCAACAGGCAAATATGCGACAGACTGCTCCCGCACAAAGAATGGTAGATTTCACAAGAAAGAAACTGAGCTACGACCTTCCTGTCACTTCCTACAGCCCTGGCATCATATCATCACCACTACACTTCTGGATGCCTAAATTCATCAGCGAACGTCTGAGCAAAGGATTCGAGATGTTCGGCAGAAGTTCGCACGGATTCCTCACCAACGATGCGGTGATGATAGCAGTGGAAACACGTACATCGGCACCTGTCAGAATTGTACGCGACAACGAAACGCTGCAGCATGTCACAGTAGAAGGACTCTTCCCTTGCGGTGAAGGTGCAGGTTATGCCGGAGGAATAGTATCGGCTGGGGTTGACGGAGAGAGATGTGCAGAAGCTGTTGCTGCGTTCATGAGAATTTAAACACCATTTAAATACCATTTAAACACTGTTTAAACGATAATAAAATGATTCCTGAAATTGCCATAATCGAAAAGAATACTCTTACGGCACTTGGATTGCAGACCATACTGGAAGAGTTGATACCGCAGGCTGTCATACGCGTGTTCCATTCGTTCGAAGCTCTAATAGACGATACTCCGGACATGTATGCACACTATTTTGTGTCGACATCAATATATTTCGAGCACACTGCTTTCTTCCTTGAAAGAAAGCCCAAAAGCATAGTGTTGTCAGCCGGAGAGCCGCAGATTCCGGTTGGCGTTCCTGTGCTCAACACCTTTCTGCCACAGGAAAAGCTGATCAAAGCTTTTATGGATATGCGTAACAAGGGACACGAAATGACACATCATCCGGTCAAACCTTTACCAAACGAAAACATCAATACTCTTTCTGCCAGAGAAATTGAGGTGCTGGTTCTTGTAACCAAAGGACTGATAAACAAAGAAATTGCTGATAAGCTGAACATAAGCCTCACAACGGTAATATCACACAGGAAAAACATCACGGAGAAGCTTGGCATAAAATCCGTTTCCGGACTGGCTATTTATGCCGTAATGAACGGATATATTGATGCCGACAGCATATAAAATCATAATAAATTAGGATTGTACATTTTCACCAATTGAGTTTCCTTTGCATCCGGATTTACAAAAACGACAAACAGACTAAAAAATGAAAAAAGGTACAGTTCTAAAATCATTGAAGATAATGGCAGCAGGTGTAACTGTCATCTCTGCTGCGACGCCGGCATATAGCATGCCTAAGGAGGAAACAGCAGAAGCTCCAAAAGACACAACACGAGTAATAGACATTGAAGAAGTTATAGTAATAGCTACTCCTAAAGAAAACAACAGACTGAGACAACAGCCTCTTTCTGCAACATCTTTTTCGCAAGGAGATATGAGAAACAACTCTGTGACTTCTGTAAAATCATTGTCCGGACTTGTTCCAAACCTGTTTATACCTGATTACGGATCAAAACTTACCACATCAGTTTACGTAAGAGGTATAGGTTCAAGAATAAATACCCCTGCCGTAGGACTATACGTTGATAATATTCCTTTTATAGACAAATCGGCTTTTGATTTCAACTATTCAGATATAGAACGTATAGACGTATTGCGCGGTCCTCAGGGTACTCTGTACGGACGCAACACTATGGGTGGTCTTATACGTGTATTCACTAAATCTCCTTTTTCATATCAAGGTACGGACATAAGCCTAGGAGCAGCCACCTATAACAACTATAAGGCTTCGGTAAACCACTATCATCGCATTTCTGACAAATTTGCATTTTCAGCAGGAGCTTTTTATGAACATGAAGGAGGTTTCTTTGAAAATGTAGCACGCAACAACGAAAAGATAGATAAAGGTGACGAAGTAGGTGGAAGAATGAGAGCTATCTGGTTGCCAAAAGACAATCTTAAACTGGACTTTACAGTAAATTATGAATATTCCAACCAGGGAGGTTATCCATATCAGCTGACAAGCCTTTCTGAAACAGACATCTACTATCAGGACTTGAAAGGGGACTTGGGTAAAGTAGCATACAACAATGAATGCGGATATATGCGTCATCTCCTCAACGGTGGGTTGAACCTTGAGCATCAGGCAGATAACTTCATTCTGAGCAGTGTTACAGGTTTCCAGTATCTGAAAGATGAAATGAACCTTGATCAGGACTTCACAAGAAAGAATGTCTATACTATGTCACAGAGACAGAATTCAAAAACAATAAGCGAAGAAATAGTTCTGAAATCAAAACCGGGACGCCGCTGGCAGTGGACTACCGGCGTGAGCGGTTTCTACCAATGGCTGGATACTGAAGGACCTGTGACTTTCCATGAGGATGGTATTTCATCATTAATGGAAAACAATGTAAACGGTATATTCAAGAAAATCAAAGAAGAAAAACCTATGATGCCGGACATGAGTCTTGATATAACAGATGAAAACATATTAATTGGCGGAAACTTCAAATCTCCAATGCTCAGTACGGGAATATACCACCAATCAACAATAAATGATATTATCTTTAAAGGACTTTCATTTACAGCAGGTTTAAGAATGGAATACGAAAGATACTGGCTGGACTATAACTCTAACACCAATATCAATTTCGATTTTAAAATAGCTGTTATGCCAATGCCATTCAAGGGACTGAACTCTTCACCGAAAGTAAATGGTAATATAAGCCATGACTATATTCAGTTATTGCCTAAATTCGCCCTACAATACGATTTCAACAAAAGCAACAATATCTATGCATCAGTATCTAAAGGTTATCGTTCAGGAGGATACAATATACAAATGTTCTCTGAAATAGTACAAGGAGAAATGATAAATGGAATGATAGCTGTATTGAACGAAAAGAGTCACGGTATGGTTTCACAAATGGGAGGAGACAAAATTCCTCACTATGAATTCAACATTCAGGAAACAACAATGTATAAACCTGAATATTCATGGAACTACGAAATAGGTTCGCATATGACCATGTTTGACGGACGACTTCAGGCAGATGTAGCCGCATTCTATATGGACACTCATGACCAACAGATTTCACGATTTGCAGCAAGCGGCTTGGGACGTATAACAGTAAATGCAGGTAAGAGCAGAAGCATCGGTGGTGAACTGGCTCTGAAAGCACAGATAACAGATGCATTCAGCCTGAACGGTAATTACGGATACACTCATGCCACATTCACCGACTACGTAGTAAGCGATGAAGTAAACTATAACGGCAACTATGTACCATTCGTTCCACAGCATACTTTCAACATTGGCGGACAGTACATTTTCCGAATGAAAAGTGGAGCCTGGCTTGACAATATAATGTTGAATGCCAACTATAGAGGAGCCGGACGTGTATATTGGACAGAACAAAATAACGCATACCAGAATCTTTACGGTACACTGAACGGACGTATCAGCCTGAACAAAGGAAACGGACAGATAGGTATCTGGATTAACAATGCACTTAACACAAAATACCAGGCTTTCTACTTCGAATCAATGAACAGAGGATTTGCACAGATGGGACGCCCAATGCAGATAGGTGTCGATTTAAGATGCCGATTCTAATTACTTACTACATAAAACAAAAAAATGGCAGGACACGTTTTTCGTTCTGCCATTTTTGTTTGTTATATCACACCTCATTATTCAAAGCTTTCCATTTGTTACGCAAATAGATACCGTCTATCACTCCATCGGCAAGTCCGATAACAGGAACGTAAATGTAAGTAGCCTTAATAATTCCGGCAATGGTAAGGAAAATATCACCGGCCGGAACAATAACATCGGCACGGTCGGGTTTAAGATTGAATTTCTGCATTCTTTCGGACACAGTCAATTGTTTCAATTCATTATGAAGCTCCTCAAGTGACGCTACTGTCATACGGGCACGCTTCTTGTCTTTCTTCTCAATCATGCGGTACAATTTATTGATATTACCTCCCGAACCGATAATATTCGTATCCGGATAAGACTGCGCCAGTTCTGCCATGTCATTTTTCAGTCTCTCCCACTCGCCTTCTTTCACCGCCTCATTAAGGATACGCACTGTTCCGATGTTATATGAACGGCTACATACCAACTGACCTTTGGACAGCAAATTGATCTCAGTACTACCACCACCGACATCGACATACATATAATTACCCTTACGGTCTTCCATAGACTCAACATGGTTGTTATATACAATCTTTGCCTCTTCCTGACCGTCGATTATCTCAATCTCAATTCCCGTCTCCTTGGCAACACGTTTTATTATCTCCGGACCATTCTTTGAGTCACGCATTGCAGAAGTAGCACACGCGCGGTAATCCTTTACGTCATATATCTTCATGAGATAACTGTAAGATTTCATCAGACGAAGCATGTTTTTGGCACGTTTATCAGAAATCTTATTCTTTGAGAACACATCAAATCCCAACCTGAGGGGTACACGCAACAATAATACCTTTGAGAATTTCACTCCTTCTTTTGTTTCTTCAAGATGCTTGATAAGCAAACGTACCGCATTGGAACCGATGTCTATGGCTGCATAATTTACGCCATTCTGCATTGTTTCAATTTCTTTACTCATAGTATTTGCCTTTTATATTTTAACAATAAGTTTATAAACTAGATAGTTGCTTGCCACCATACCCTTGCGGGCAAGCGACAAGCAACATTGTGAAAAATCAAGCTATATTTATCTATTCGTTAACGTCGTTGATTTCAATTTTCAGCCAGATAACTATCGTAGAGGGCTTCCTGAGAACGGAACGGTGTTTCATCTTCATTAAGAGAAACAAACTTGTTATCGCCAAATCCATCTACTATACGTCCCTGAAGAGTATCTTTAAGTCCAAAGTCAACAATACGCTTCAACTCACCTTTGATAGCAGGATCATAAACAGGAGTTATAACCTCCACACGGTTATCAAGATTACGAGGCATCCAGTCGGCAGAACCCATGAAGACTTTCTCTTCTCCTCCAGCAGCAAATATAAATATACGTGAATGTTCCAGATAACGGTCAATTATTCCTTTAATCCTGATATTACTGCTTACTCCAGGTATGCCCGGTACAAGAGAACAATTCCCGCGTACCAACAAATCAATATCAACACCTGCCTGAGAAGCCTCATAAAGTTTTTCAACCATTACAGGATCTGTGATATGATTTATCTTGACTTTTATATATGCAGGTTTTCCTGCCTTACGGTTCTTTATCTCGTTATTAATAAGAGTTATAAACTTATTCTTCATTTCATTAGGAGAAACAAGCAACTCTTTAAACTTGATAGGCGTATAAGGACGTTCGATAAAATCAAAAACCGCATCAACATCATTCACCAACCTTCTGGAAGCAGTCATCAAGACACAGTCCGTGTACATACGGGCATTCCCTTCATGGAAGTTACCGGTACTAATACAAGCTATATCCGGACCTGTTTTCATTCCGATGTGTGTTATCTTTGAATGCACTTTCAAGCCTTCTACTCCGAAAATAACCTTTATGCCGGCATCCTGCATCTTCTTAGACCAGTTAATGTTAGAAGCCTCATCAAAGCGAGCAAGCAGCTCTATGACCACTGTTACCTTCTTTCCATTTCTGGCAGCTCCGATAAGAGCCTTTACAACTTTTGATTCTTTTGCAAGACGATACAAAGTTATCTTAATGCTACTTACTTTCTTGCTTACAGCAGCTTCCTGCAGCACTCTAATGAATGAATCGAAATTATGATAAGGAACATGTATAAAACGATCCTTTTCCTGAATCTTGGACAAAAGACTTTCCGGACCATCCAATTCTTTTTTCATTATAGGAGTCCAAGCCGGATATTTCAGGTTCTTCCTGCCACAGTCTGGAAACTTCATCAGATCCTTATGATTCTGGTAGCGACCACCTGAAAGAATAGTGTCCCATGAATCGACATCAAGCTTATTAAGCACTCGCTTCATAAGATCCTTAGGCATATCACCGTCATATATTACACGTAACGGTTCACCACGCTTACGGCTCTTTACACCTTTGGAAATCTTCTGCAATGTACCCGTTCTAAGGTCATTGTCAATCTCCATCTCTGCATCACGGGTAAATTTAAAAGCGTATGCTTCATAATCTGTAAATTCAAGACCCTCAAAGACAATAGGAAGACAACACCTTACTACATCATCAAGATACATCATATAGCTCTTTCCATCGCAGTCAGGAAGACGAACGAAACGTCCGCACAATCCTACTGGAAGTTCAAGAAAGGCATAGTCAGTAATCACCTTTGAACCATTTTTCTTCTGAAGTTTTACAGCCAGATAAATATTCTCATCAGTTTCAGAATCAAGAGTCTTGACTGCAGAGAACCATACAGGTACTATAAAACCATTAAGCTTTTCCTTATAATATGAACGTATATATTCCAGCTGCTCAGGTGTGATATTTTCATTATCTACCAGATATATATTTTCCTTCTCCAGTTCAGAGATAACATTCTCTACGGCCTGTTCGTATTCCTTGGCGTATTCGGAATTAAGCTTAGTAATTTTCTTTATTATCTTCTTAGCCTTCTCTCTGTCCTTGGCTGCAGATTTGTCCTCACATTCAGCTATGCGGTTCTGAGAAGCCATACGGACACGGAAAAACTCATCAAGATTATTCGAATATATTCCAAGGAAAGCCATCCTTTCAAGCAAAGGAACATGTTGGCGTGTAGCTTCCTGCAAGATACGCCTGTTAAAATACATCCAGCTTATATCTCTTTCAAGATATGGATCTTCTTTCTTCTTAATTGCCATAACTACTAAATTTTGCGCAAAGGAAAGTAATACATATTACATTGTTATTGCAATTTACAAAAAAAATCGATACAAGGATTATTTCTTACAATAAAATATAATTACGTTTTCAGATATACTCTTCCACCATATACATGTTTGGCATAAACTCAGCAGAAGCCAGCCCTTCCAGTTCGTTTACAATCATATATTCGGCCGAATTAACCCATTCCTTAAATCTCTCGTCCGGTTTATAAGTCTCCGCAAATTTCAACAGTTTACTTAAATCGAAATCACTGTCAACAATTCCGGCAGAACTCTTCATTGCATCAAAAGCATTACATTCCTGCTCTATATGTGCCGGCACCATCATTAATGGCTTTCCTAAATACATAGCTTCACATACCGACTCAAAACCTGCTGTACTGGCATATGCCTTACAACCGGACATCTGTCTAAGAAATTCCAAATCGTCAAGCTGGTAAAAAGACAAAGTGTCGTCAATTTTCTTGACAGGCGTTTCCTCCCACCTGTCCCAGAAAAAGCGTAAAGGCGTTTCAGGGTGATCTTTATGCCACCTCATCACACATTCCGAGAAACCAGAATTAACCATGTAACCATGTATATAATTACCATCAGTAGCCTCCTGACGGAACACATCACGTCGCAACAGCGGTGGAACTACTTTTATCTTTTTAGCATCATCATCCTTCATGCTGCGGAAAGAAAGAGCTAGATATTCCTTTGCTCCCAATGCAGTCAAACGGGTAAACATATTAAGCAGTTTCATTCCAAACTTATGCCTGTATGGCATCTCGAAATCTTTATGCAGAAAAAGATATTGATGTCCGATACAAACTTGTGGGACAAGGGGACGATAAAAGAAATATGTAAGTCCTGTCAGAAGTTCGTAGAAATTTATAACCATATCTGCACCAGTCTTGACAATACGGTCGTTTATATAATGCATGCTGCCCAAATATTCGGGTACTTTCATTACATTATACAAAATACTGCGAGTTATATTGACACGTTTATTAGCAGGTGTAGGAAGGAAATTAGGACTGACAAACTGTTTTACCGGAGCATGTACGCTACGTGTAAAAAAGCCTGGCAGACGCCTTGATTCACTTTTACCCACCAGAATTTCCACGACTTCATGTCCGCTTCTTAACAATACATTCTCCAAAGTTATAGCTTGGGTAAGGTGACCACGTCCTTCTCCCTGAACGATAAACAAAAATTTCATGATGCAACAGATAATAATGTTAGTTTGGCAGTTTTATTTAATTGATTTATCACCTCAGAATAGTTTACTACTTCCCACACTCCGTTTTCATCCTCGGTCAAAGCAGAAAGAGTTTCAACCCAATCACCTGAATTCAAGTAGTGTATTCCATCTATCACTCTATTTTCAGGATGATGTATATGTCCGCAAATAACACCATCGCATTCACGTTTTCGTGCAAAATCAACCAAGACCTTCTCAAAATCTGAGATATAAGATACAGCCGACTTCACTTTATGCTTTATTGCTTGTGACAATGAATAATAAGGCTTGCCTTGCTTTGAACGATATTTATTATACATTCCGTTCATCCACAACAATAATGTATATCCTACATCACCCAATTTAGCCAGCCACTTCATTTCTGTAGTAACTTTATCGAACACATCTCCATGTGTGACAAAATAATGACGTCCATTACTTTCCAATATATAGTCTCTCACAATACTTATATTGGAAAACCGTAACGGAACCAGATTATCCAAAAAATCATCATGATTGCCACGAACATAAATAACCTCAGTTCCACACTTTTCCATCATTTTCATGATTATCTTAAAAAAACGGGTATGTTCCGGTTTCCATTTTCTTACACCCGATTTCTGCAGATGCCATCCGTCTATTATGTCACCATTAAGGATTAATCGGTCGCAATCAACCGTGCTTAGAAAATCACTAACCTCATCCACCTTTGAATGTGACGTACCAAGATGAATGTCCGATAAAACGATTGTTCTGTAATGTGGTCTTAATTCCATTTCTCTTTATTTTTGTCTGATGCAAAATAACGGAATCAATATTACAAATACATGTACTTTAGATTAACAAAACAATACATTTATGCATAAAAAAAGTGGAGACTGCCCTTTACGGACAATCTCCACAATCATATAATTAAAATAAAATATTATTCAGCCAATTTGTTGTCTGAACCCAACACGTTGATGATTTTGTGCTTGTAAAGTTTTTCCATGTTGTCACGAGCTGGACCAAGATACTTACGTGGGTCGAATTCAGCTGGTTTTTCAGCGAATACTTTACGTATAGCAGCAGTCATAGCAAGACGAGAGTCAGAGTCGATATTGATCTTGCAAACTGCAGACTTAGCAGCCTTACGCAACTGATCTTCTGGAATACCGATAGCAGCTTCCAATTTACCACCATACTGGTTGATTGTATCAACTTCTTCCTGTGGAACTGAAGAAGATCCGTGAAGTACGATAGGGAATCCAGGAAGTTTTTCCATAACTGCATCCAATACGTCGAATGCCAATGGAGGAGGAACCAAACGACCTGTTGCAGGATCAACATGGCACTGTTCTGGTTTGAATTTGTAAGCACCGTGAGAAGTACCGATTGAGATAGCCAATGAGTCGCAACCTGTACGAGTAGCGAAGTCGATTACTTCTTCTGGGTTAGTGTAAGTGTGGTGGTCAGAAGAAACTTCGTCTTCAACACCTGCCAATACACCAAGTTCACCTTCTACAGTTACATCGAACTGGTGAGCGTATTCAACAACTTTCTTAGTCAAAGCAACGTTTTCTTCGTATGGAAGGTGAGAACCGTCGATCATAACTGAAGAGAAACCAGAGTCGATACAGCTCTTGCAAGTTTCGAATGTATCTCCGTGGTCAAGGTGAAGAACGATTTCAGGATGTGCACAACCCAATTCTTTTGCATATTCTACAGCACCTTGAGCCATGTAACGCAACAAAGTAGCGTTAGCATACTGACGAGCGCCTTTAGAAACCTGAAGGATTACAGGTGATTTTGTTTCAACTGCAGCCTTGATGATAGCCTGCATCTGTTCCATATTATTGAAGTTGAAAGCAGGGATTGCATATCCACCTTTGATTGCTCTGGCAAACATGTCTCTTGTGTTCACCAAGCCTAAGTCTTTGTAATTAACCATTGTTTTTACTATTTATAATGTTAGTGATTAAATTCCATTGCAAAAATAGCAATTTATATATACAGAACTTCTATTTTAAAAGAAAAAAATATACACAAACATACATATATTGATAAAATATGGCAAATATTACAAACCTGAGTACGCATAATGCAATGTAGATATTGCAAGTTTTACAAAGCCGATGAATACAACAATGCTTTTTTAATCTATACATTATGGGAAATACACATTATATATTATTTATAGAGAAAAAGATTTCACAAAAAAGATTGATAAAGTTTTCTCATTTAAAAGAAAAAGCGTATCTTTGCAACCCGAAACAGACCATTACACACGACTAAGTGTTACCAACTAGTCAAAATAATAATAAATAAAGTATATACTGAAATGAAAAAAGGAATTCATCCAGAAAACTACCGTCCGGTAGTATTTAAAGACATGTCAAACGGTGATATGTTTCTTTCACGTTCAACTTGTGCTACAAAAGACACAATTGAATTCGAAGGTGAAACTTACCCATTGGTTAAGTTGGAAATCTCTAACACTTCTCATCCGTTCTACACTGGTAAGTCTAAGTTGGTTGACACAGCAGGACGTGTTGATAAGTTCATGAACCGTTACAACCGTATCAAGAAATAATTTAATACGAGTTTACGATAAAAGCGGGCAATCTTCAAAACAGGTTGCCCGCTTTTATTTTTGTAGTTCTCATTTTTTAATTACCTTTGTGAAAAGTTAAACATATAATATAATACGATGAAATATAAACTATCCGGATTACTAATACTAATATTCTTTTTTACCAATATTTTAGCACAAACAAGTGTTATTTATACTACAGGTGACCATATATCAAGCAGCTTGATAAACAATATTTATCAGGACAAGAGAGGTTTTATATGGATAGCAACGGAATATGGACTGAACAAATTCGACGGTAACAGATTTACACTATATACCCACGATGAAAATGACTCTACATCAATATGCAACAACTATTCAAGAGTGGTGTATGAAGACATGAACGACAATATCTGGATAGGTACTGTAGCCGGAATGATGAAATACAACAGTGACGAGAACAATTTCATGAACGTCAGATTATATATCAACGGAAAAATCACAATACCACACATATCGGATATACTAGAAAGGAAAAACGGTGAAATATGGGCTACGACTTCAAATCAAGGATTATTCAAAATTGATACAGAGAACAATACAGGCTCATGTATAAACGAAATAAGAAGGACTGGCATATATAAAGTCAACACTATAATTGAAGATAATGACGGTATAATATGGATAGGAACAGAAGACCACGGAGTTATTACATATGACACTCATAACAATAAAATAGATAAAGTACAACTGCCAGGAGTAGAAAACTGTAATATTACTTCAATGACCTTAAATGCCAATGGTGATATATACATAGCGACATTCACCAAGGGACTTTACATTTTCAACAAAGGAAAAAACAGCATAGACAAAATTACGAGTTTGGGCAATCTGCCAATAAAAACACTTGCATTATGCGATAATAAGCTATACATAGGAACAGACGGAGCAGGTGTAAAAATTTACAGAGAAGACACAAAACAAACACAAGATCTGTATATAGCAGATGCAGCTATAGACCTGAAAGATACAAAAGCACACAGTATTCTTTTTGACAAAGAAGGAAACTTATGGTTTGGTATTTTCCAAAAGGGAGTAGTGCTTATACCCAAGAAGACAAATCCTTTCAGATTCTACGGAGGCAAGCAAATAAGCAACAGTCCCATTGACGACGGATGCGTAATGTCTATACTTAAGAACAGCAAAAACAATATACTAATAGGAGTTGACAGCAAAGGACTATACTTCTTAAATTCAAATTATGGATTAATTAAGCATTATACTCCGCAAGAAGGAAAGCCTCTTTTCCCGAATACTATTATAAACATATTCGAAGATTCATCAAATAATATCTGGCTTGGAAGTTACAGCCAAGGGATAGGACTATTTGATACACAATCCGGAACATTCAACCGTATATCTGGACTGGAAAACGAAAGTGTATTCAGCATCGCTGAAGACCACAATAGAAATCTTTATATAAGTACATACGGTACAGGTATGTGTGTATATAATCTGGACAGTAAAGAAATAACATATTTCAAGGAAAGCGACAAGGATGAAAACGGTGATTGCCTGGCAGACAACTGGATAAACACATTATATTGTGACAGTGAAGGATATATATGGATAGGACATTTCAAAGGAGTAAGCTGTTTTAATCCTAAAAACAAAAGTTTCATAAACTTCACCGGAACAAACTATATCATTAAAGACAAGATGTGCTATTCAATATTGGAAGACAGCGAAAAGACAATATGGCTAGGTACATCCGAAGGATTATACTCATTCAACAAATCAAATAAAGAAATAAAACAATTTGGTATAAACGACGGATTGTCAAACGATGTGATATGTGGTTTATGCGAAGATAACAGTGGACATATCTGGATAAGTACATTCAATGGAATAAGCAAATTCAGCAAACGTAACAATACGTTTACCAATTATTATAGTGAAGACGGACTTCAGGGTAACGAATTCACACGCGGTGCTGCATATAAATCCGCAAATGGGGAAATCTTATTCGGAGGTACAAATGGTATCACATGTTTTTACCCGTCTGAGATAACAGACTCAATATCAAAACCTAGTCTTACAATATCAGACTTCCAGGTTTTCGGAAAGAGTATAAATACCAATTCTCTATCAGGAGGAAAAAAGATAATAAGCGAAGATGTCACACGGGCAAAAACATTCAGATTAAGTCATAAGGACAACACTTTCAGAGTACTTTTCACAACTATGGACTATGGAAGTACGTCACATATTCTATATAAATACAGAATTGGAAAACTGAGCAAGAACTGGCTGTCAACAAGAAGCGGTGAAAACTACATAACATTCAACAATCTACCTCCGGGAGATTATACTTTAGAAGTTTTTGCAGTAAACAGAAATATAACATCGGATACATACGTATATAATATTCATATATCCTACCCTTGGTATCAGACATGGTGGGCATATATACTATTCTCCATACCTGTGATAATACTTATATGGTTGACAGTGAACTATATACGAATCAAGATACGACGCAAGCGCGACTTCATGGAGATACGTCATGCACGAGAAATTAATGAAGCAAAACTACAGTTCTTCATAAATATCTCACATGAGATACGTACCCCTATGACACTGATTATAAACCCATTGGAAAAGCTAATTGCAGCAAATAATGATAAGGAGACAGGCAAAACATACATGATGATTTACCGAAATGCAAAAAGGATACTGCGTCTCATAAACCAGCTTATGGACATAAGAAAAATTGAAAAGGGACAGATGCAGATGCATTTCCGTGAAACAGACCTTGTAGGTTTCATAAACGACCTTATGATTACATTCGAAAACACTGCACGCCAGAAAAACATAAGCTTCAGTTTCGAGCATGAAGACGAAACACTCATGGGATGGATAGACATAAACAATTTCGACAAAGTATTGATGAACCTGTTGTCAAATGCATTCAAATATACACCTGATAATGGTAAAGTTTGTGTCAGTCTATGCCATGGCGAAAATCCGAATGCAAAAGGAGCGTTAAAAAACTATATTGAAATAAAGGTAACAGACAGCGGCATAGGACTGGATGAAAACCAAAAAGAACGTATATTTGAAAGATTCTATCAAATCAGCGGAAATGGCGTACATAATCAGGGCGGTACAGGAGTTGGACTACATCTGACACGCTCACTCGTAGAAATGCATTATGGAACAATAACAGCAGAAAATAATATAGGAAGTTCAGGTTCCACATTTACTGTAAGAATACCTAAAGGATGCGACCATATAAGTCTGGAACAGATAGAAGAGAATGACACATACGTGAACAATGATATCAACATCCAGCAAATATCGTCATCAATATCAGATATAAACGAAGAAGAAAATACTATAAAGAAGAAATCAAAAACCAATTTTACCATACTGATAGTTGACGATGAAAAAGAAATTCAGGAATTCCTGAAAGATGAGTTGTCAGACGAGTTCAGAATATCATTGGCAAGCAACGGACGTGAAGCCTATGAGCACATACTCACCAACCATGTTGATTTGGTGGTTAGTGACGTTATGATGGATGAAATGGACGGACTGACATTATGCAAGAAAATCAAACAAAATGTCAACATCAACCATATACCTGTCATCCTGCTTACAGCCAAAGGCAAAACAGAAGAACAGGTAGAAGGAATTAAACATGGAGCTGATGCATATATAATAAAACCATTCAACACTGAAGTCCTAAGAAGCACAATATTAAATTTGCTCAACAGCAGACGTATCCTGAAAAATAAGTTCAGTGGCGCTCAGGAGCAAAAAGAAAAAGTAAAGGATATAAATATAAAATCTTCAGACGAAGCTTTGATGGATAAGATTATGTCGGTAATAAACAATAATATGTCAGAACCGACTCTAAATGTTGAAATGCTGGCACAAGAAGTAGGTTTGAGCCGTGTTCATCTTCATAGAAAACTAAAAGAACTTACCAACTTGTCAACACGCGACTTTATCAAGAATATAAGAATGCAGCAAGCAGCCAAACTGTTGAAAGAAAAGAAACTAGGAATTTCAGAAGTAGCTTATGCTGTAGGCTTCAGCAATCTATCGCATTTCTCTAGTACATTTAAAGAGATTTTCGGTGTTTCTCCAAAAGAATACACTTCCGAGAAATACGAAATGGAAGAAGAAAAAGCACAAAAAGACAAATCTGAGAAAGAGAATAATGAATGAAAAAATAAAACCTCTTAAATTGTATTCTTGTTACATTTAAGAGGTTTTACTTATTTATAATAATCTTATTTTATATAATCCAACTTAACGACTACGACTCTTATATTTTGATCTTCCTTATCAGTTTGTATTTTAGCTATATGCCAGTCTGACGGGAAGAATAAGAAAAATCGTTCTGGAGTTGAGTCTATAAACATAGCCTTTGAAGAATCATACGAGTAACCTATAATATCAGGTTTGTACGCTTTATTAGGATATGAAGTATCATGGTCAAGCAATGCAAAACGCTCTGTACCCTTTACAACATATTGCAGGTCAATATGATGATAATGAGACTCAGACCCTCTTTTCTCTAACGGATCGTTTACACCATCCTCAACACTGGCAAACAACTCCGTATCCGGAATCTGATGTTTTCCTGCAGGTATTGTCTGCAAATCTGTCTGTGCCAGCCAAGCAAACACAGCATCCCATTGTTTTTTGTTTTTATGATATTGTGAATAGAATTCACTCAGATTTGTGCAGACATCAGGCAAAGCTTTGAATCCGTTACTCCACTCCCTCTGCATAACCCAATTAATATAATTTATTTTAGAACAACAATTCTGGGCATACGTTAAATTGCAAAACAACATCGATAACGATAAAATAAACAATAATTTAATAGACTTTTTCATATTGGTAAGATTTAATAAATGTAATGTAACAAGTTTATGATGGCAAAAATACAAAAATCCTGCAAGGGATGCAACACTCCTTGCAGGATTAAGAAACAAACTAATATGGTATAATTACAAAGTCTTCTTGTAAAGTTCAAGGATTATCTCTTCTGTCACCTCACGAGGGTTACCAGGAGTACATACATCTGCATAAGCAGCCTTGGCAAGACGAGGAAGGTCTTCTGCCTTGATTCCCAACTCTGACAAATGCTGAGGTATTCCTACACGTACAGACAGTTCCTTAA
>NZ_JACJLE010000091.1 GCF_016901995.1 Bacteroides caecigallinarum
ATATTTAGAAAAGTTCGCGTAGTACTTTGTTATTTTTGTTTCATACAATGAACAAAATCATTAGAAATCTAATCTTAATTAATATGATAAATAAACTTTTTTATTTTTTCATTCTTGTGTTTTTCACAGCGTCACTGTCTTCATGTAAAAAAGAAGATAGTTCCAGTAATATTTATGACAAAGCATATCCAGTCATAATAACAGCAAGAAGTCTTGGTTTCGAAACAGACCAGGTACCTGAATCATATTTAAAGGGTGAAAGCCTGGGTGTTTCAATGCTAGAAAACGGCACCGATAATGTTGTGACTCCTTATACTAATATCAGATATATATCTGATGGTGTGGGATCCTACTTAAACGCGGCAAACAACGATTCTACTATATACTTGCCTAGTACCGGAGAAAATATGGATCTGGCTACATATTTCCCTAAAGTAAATGAAATCACAACAGATGTAGCTATTGACCTTACTGCCAATCAGGAATTCGGAGCAAAACTTCAATTCGGCAGAATAAACGGTCTAAACAAAGAAAACAGAAAAGCCGAGCTGAAAATGAAAAATGCCCTTTCATTGATAACAATGGATATTGACCCATCCGCATTTGCAGATAATACCGATATTAATGCCACTATTCAGGAAACACCGATAAAAGGGAATATGAATATATATAATGGTAAATTTACAGCAACAGAATTTGGCCAATTAACTATGGCTAGCGGCAGTTCATTGTCCAGAGCCACCAATACCGTAAGATTTTATACACTTGTCTTCCCCGTAGTTATAAACAATCAGGGAAGTGAAGAAAGCACGGACAATAATATACAGGCTGACAACATAACAATAGTCATCAAAATCACTAAGACAAACGAAGCTGGAGAAACAGAAACAAAAGAAATCCCTGTAAGCCTTGCTAATCATATATCAGCAATTGAAAGTGCCACAAATACTAATTTCAGTATAACAATAAATGAAAACGGCGAACCTGATATCAAGGTTACAAACACCAACTTCACTATTGATGACTGGATAAACAACGGAGGCGGAATTGAAGTTGACGGTAATGAAAGTATAAAATAAATAACAGCCTTTAAAAACACTATAATCTCATGAAAAAAATTTATAAGACTCTGATATTAACCTTGATAGGTGTCAATTGTTTCACTTCCTGCAATAAGGATATTGAAGGAGAATACAACAATGACTCCAACAAGGAGAATATAATAAACTTTACAACAGGGATTAACAGCTTGTCACGCACAAGTATTGCAGACGGCAATTTGACCACTTCATTTACAGCCAATGACTCAATAGGTATATTCGTATATGAAGGAGATGATATAATTGCAAAAAATGTGAAATACGTTTATAACGGAAGCAGCTGGACTTCAGAAAATCCTTTAACAGCAAAAGATGGTGTTCAATACAAGTACTACGCGTACTATCCTTACAGAAATGGAGTGACAGACATCACAGCCATTAGTGTAAACGTAAGTGAAGACCAGACAGCAGGCATCAGTAATGAAGATTTCCTTACTGCAAGAAATGAAACTTCAGCAGCCGGAGCTGAAAACATTTCGCTTAACTTCTCACACTCATTGAGCATGATACAAGTTGGTATAAAAGACGGTGTAACAGCTGATGCTAACGCAACTATTACTCTTGAAAACATTTTACCAGCTGTAACTGTAAATGCAAAAACAGGAGAGATTTCAGCTGCAAGCGGAGAAACTGTTTCCATAAAGATGAAGAAATCAGAACAAAGGATGGAATACAGGGCAATTATTCCGGCACAGGTCATAGTGGCAGGCTCTAGATTTATGTCAATAACAGCAGACGGAAAGCCATTCGATGTGAATGCTCCCGCAGAAATTTCACTTAACAAAGGTCAGGCTTTACAAATAACTGTAAACAGCCTTGTTCAGCTGCCTGAAGGAGAACAGATCACCATAGGAGGAGCAATCAATGATTGGGGTAACGGAGAAAACCCAGGAGAAAGTGAAGTTACAGAAATGCCATTGATAAATGCTATAGGGACTGAACTCCCGGAAGTAGTTATGGACACAAGAAATTTCAACGAGGAATCATGGTTTAAGCTGGTTCAAAGCGATGATGAAAGAGGAAGATCCACTTTTGAGATTGTAGAAGATAATGCAACGACATGGGGTAAAGCCGTAAAACTGACATATAATATAAATAAAGAAGAAGGAATTGACAACAGTTGGTACAAGGCTACTATAGGATATAACCACACAGAGCCTATGTACGTTACAGACGAAGTATATATTTATAAAGTCACCGCTAAAGTCAAAGCAGACGTTTGTGATGAAGGTTCTACAATTTCTAAATTAGTGTTCACATGCAAGGCAAAGAGTAGCGACAGATACAAATACTCATTTGCCGCCGGAACAAAACCTGACACATTCACCGCAACTACAGTAAGTATACCCCCGGCCAGTGCAGGAACATGGGAAGAACTTACTTTCTACATAAACTTCAAGCAGTTAAGTTCTACTGTAGGTGGTGAAATATACGGCACAGATGATAAAAAATTCTTTGTTGATGCCACACCAGAAGATTATAACGGTTTCGATTTAAGAATATATACCAGTAACAAGGGGCTTACCCCGGTAATATATATCAGCGACGTAAAAATAGAACAATATAAGAACGAATAAATATTAAACCATTATGACCAGAGTATTAAATAAGATTTTCATTACAGCTATAGCGATGTCTGCTATGACAGCTTGTAATAAAGACGAACATTCGTCAGATAATGGCTACGTAAATTTCTCAATGGGAATCGTCACTACACAGTCGTCAAGAACATCGATGGCTGACGACAGCCACACTGCAGCATTCACAGCAAACGACGCTGTAGGTATATTCGTAAAAGACGTAGCTTCATACTCAAACATCAAATATACCACTACAGACGGAACATCCTGGAGCGGAGCCGCGATAAAAATTCCTGAAGGAACGGAATACACTTATTACGCATACTATCCATACATGGAAAATGCGACAACATCTATAAATTATTCTGTTTCTACCAATCAGGATGCTGAAGGATTTATAAAGAACGATTTTCTGTACAGCACAGCTACAAGCAGCGAAAACAACGTTTCTTTATCATATAATCATGCTTTATCATTGGTTGAAGTAGAACTGGTGGATTTCGGTGTTACGGAAGGCGCGACAGTGGAAATGCTGGATATCGCAACAGACGCTACTATAGACCTGACCGCACAAAGCATAACAACAGGAACTAGCAAAGCAAATATCACAATGGATGCACTTGAAACCCCATTGAAATATCGTGCCATTATTCCTGCACAAACGATTGCCGCTTCTACTCCTGTATTCAGAATAAGTGCAGCCGGAAAGACTTATCAGGCACAATATTCAGGCGAAATAAAATTCGAACAAGGAAAATACCTTTCACTTAAAATTACGTTAAATGAAAATGGCGAGCCTGAAATATCAATCAACATTGATTCAAACATAAATGAATGGACAGAAGGTAGTGGAAACGAAGGAGACTCTACGGTAGAAGAAATTATTGTTCCTCTGATATTGCCACTAGGCGACCAGCTTACAGAAGTAATAAAGAACTTTAATCTGGGATCTGACACATGGGTTAAATTCATAGAGAAGGTTTCTTACAACTCAGTAGCGACATTCGATATACAGAAAGACGAAACAACTCTATGGGGCAAATATGCGTCATTGCAGTATACGTCAATTTTAGGTGATTCACTTTCCAATAACAGTTTTTTCAAAGCTGCACTTTCATATTATCATGCCTCACCACTGGATATGTCGAAGACAACAATATACAAGTTATCTATGAAAATAAAGACTGAGTTAAGTCAGTCGGCAACTAAAGATGGCGAACCTACTCTAAACGGCGCATCAAAGATAGCGATAACCTGTAGAAATGCTGATAACTCTTCTTCATTTGCGGCATCTACAAATCAGAACTTTACAGCAACATCTGTAGGCAAGACTCCAACAGATAATCAATGGTTAGATTTTACTATTTATATAAATTTCAGCAAAAAAAGTACAACCGTTGGTACAGTCCCAGCATCTGGGGAAAAGAGTTGGGTAGATACGACTTCGGACGATTACTCAAAATTTGATTTAAGGTTCTATACAAACAATAATGCATCAGCAGAAGTGCAGAAAGTTGTTTCAAAGATTTATATATCCGATTTGGTTATGGAACCATACATATCCGAATAATAAAACAAGACCTTTTTACTAAATATAAAACTTAATTTGTCTAATTTACTAAAATTAATACTAAAATGACTACAAACTTTAGACTTTTGGCTATGGCAGCCTTAGCGATGCTGGCCATGAACTCTTGCGTAAAGGAAGAGAACTTAAACAACGGTGAAAAGAAAGGTACACCGGTAGAATTTGAAATGGGAGTAAATTCTGTTTCCAGAACAGAAACTCCGGACGATGGATACACTACTACATTTGTAGAAGGTGACGAAGTTGGTATATTTGTTTATAACGGTGAAAAAGCTGTTGTTAAAAACGCTCATTACAAACTGAATGCAGACAGAAAATGGGTAGCACAAGGCGAAGCTATCACTGCTGAAGAAGGTGTTTCATACAGCTATTATGCATATTATCCTTACAATGCAGAAGCAACTGAAGCTACATCTGTAAGCTTGACTGTAGCTGGAGACCAGACTACAGATTATACAGGAAGCGACGCCTTAATGGCTAAATCTGAAAATGTTGCAGCCGGAACAACAACTGTTCCATTGCAATATTCACATGCATTTGCTTTGGTTCAGGTTTCTTTAAAAGGTGACTTAGCCGCAAAAGATGCAACTGTAACTTTGCAGAATGTATATCCTACAGCTGCGCTTAACCTTAAAGCCGGAACTGTTAGTGATGCATCAGTAACACCAGGAACTGTAGCAATGAAACCTTGTTCTACAAACGGTAATGCTACACCTTTCAATTATCGTGCTATCGTGCCTAGACAGGATATTAAAGCAGGTGATGCTATTTTAATGGCTTACTCTAATGGTAAAAACTATAAATTTACATATAACAAAGATGTTCCTTATGAAAGCGGAAAACTACGCCAGTTCAATGTAACTCTAGGAACTGCACCTGGTGAAACAACTATTGAAATAGGCGAAGGAACAATCGCAAATTGGGAAGATGGTAGTACTGTTGAAGGAGGAGAAGGTAGCACAGAAGTGATAGTACCAACATATATTTATCCTTTAGGTAGTACATTAGCAGATGTTATTAACGCCCCAAGTTTCGAAGAAGATACTTGGTTTGGATTAAAAAGAAAAGCTGATGAACCAGGCAACATTACATATGCTATCGTAGAAGATGAAGCAACGACTTGGGGTAAAGCAGCTAAGCTTTCATATACTTCTACATGGAATCCTACTGGTGGTAAAGATGGAACTGGTGCTGCCGTCAACAACAGTTGGTACTTAGGAACTTTAGGATACTACCATTGTGCTACAGATGCACCTATAAATGGAGGTATTTACAAAGTAACCATGAAAACCAAAGGAGAAAACGATGATACTGGTACTATTTCTAAAGTTAGTTTTTGTTGCAGAAGCAAAGATAATGCAGCTGCATTTAGTATAGCAACTACTATTTCAGCAATAAATACGCATGCTACTAATAATAGTGGTTCAACAATTATTACAAAAGGACAAGGAACTGCTGAAACATGGGAAGAATTTACATTTTATATCAATTTTGGTAAAAAAACAGATAATACAAATCCTGGCGGTACTACCAAACTAACTGACACAACAAAAGATGATTATTCTGTCTTTGATTTGCGCTTCTACACAAATAATCCTGCAACAGCAGAGGTAAAATCAAACACAGCCACAATTTACATCTCTGATGTAACAATTGAACCTTACGTAGCAGAATAATCTAATATAAAAGATATCTCTAAAAGAGGATGAGCCTATGGTTCATCCTCTCTTTTTCGTTCATCCTCCAAACACTTTGAAAAACAAAATCTTATACTTACATTTGCAAAAACCTAAATTTTGCAATTATGGGAAATTATATCAGATTCGACTGGGCAATGAAACGCCTGCTTAGGGACAAGGCTAACTTTCAGGTACTGGAAGGACTGCTCACTACCCTACTGAACGAAAAA
>NZ_JACJLE010000092.1 GCF_016901995.1 Bacteroides caecigallinarum
CTATATAAGCGCATACATATTATATAAATCAGTTTAATTATCAATAAATTATACATAATTAAACTATAATATACCAAAAGTATAAAAAAGAAAGCAGGAAAAATAAATTTGTCCACATGTAACACAAATTGTTCAAATAATATAACAAAACTTGTAATACACATATTCTATATTCTCATAAAATATTCATCTATTAGCATTAAAAAGAAGAGGGTGCGTCAAAACTCATTTTTTGAAAATATGAACTTATAATTTGAAATTTGAGCATCCTAAAAGACTAAAGAAAGGGCCGTATCATTACTCAATACAGAGTTTGATACGACCCTTTTAAATATTATAGTTATAATCTGTAACTTTGAAGAGTAGTCATTTTAGTTTTGACACCCTCAAGCTAGTATCAAAAACAGTATTTAAATAAACATTACCAGTATATTTTGATAAATTTACTTTCCCAAGGTTTTAATTTCAAAGCAGCTTGTTTACCTTTAACTGTTTCTCCAACAACATCACATACTTCCACTTTTTTAATATTCACAATATCCGAAGAGAAAGAAAGGTCTACCATTTTACCTCCAATCTCTCTAAGTTGCAACATAACAGCCTTTTCATTTTCAACAGGAGCCATATTCACCAATAAAACATTCTCTGAATTCATTCTCAGAATATTTTTCACCTGATTAGCTCCATTATTTCCTTCTCCGGCAGGTAACACTCTAGTTAGGAAAGGAATTCTATTAGACCACGCAAATTTTGTTGCATATTCCAAAGAAGAATCTTCGGAAGAATTTATAAAATAACTCCATTGGATTTCTCCTACCTGATCAGCATTAAAATTTGTAACCCAATAATTATTCATTGGCCATGAATACATATTAGTAGACTGAGGAACCGCTCCGGCCTGATAACGTCCTGTATTAATAGCTCCAAACTGCATCAGAGGTATCTCCTGACTACACATGATAACTTGTGAGTGATTATTTCGCGCTGTTGCAAAATTCTGCACTGTATACCAATCATTAGATGAACCTTTAATTTGATCAACACCTGCTTCTATATTTCCACCAGGAACATCTAAGAATATTTTTCCATTTTCAATCTGGTAAGGAAAAGAAACATATACAGCTTCCGGATCGATTACAGATTTTTTACGCAAACGATAAAGTACTTCTATTTTTTTCTCTACATTGTATATACGGAACTCCACCATTAAATTATCTTCACCAATGCCGGCAGAAGTAGTTGCACGAAAGCGATAAGTATCCCATATTTCTCCTTTTTCAAACTGTTCAAAACGGATTTTTTCCGGACTACGACGTAAAAACTGAGGAGCCTGATATTTCTCCATAGGATGACGACTGTCTATAATTTCATAAACGAACTCACCCAATTCCCACTTTGCATCATCTGTCAGCAAGGAACAATTAAGTTCTTTGTCGAATAAATGTTTAATTGTTCCACGCTGCAAATTAAAATCAACCGCATACCAATCATTTTCTATATGTGTATCGGCTAATTGTATTGTCTGTTCAACTACAGGACGAGGAGCATCTTTTACTTTAATAAAATAACGTTCGCAACCTAAAGCTGGAACATTTCGCACATACAGATACCAATATGTACCATCAGAACGAACTTCTCCTGCCTGAGCCGGAATCTTATTACCAGCAGCGTCTACAATTTCAAAATTTTTTTCTTTCGGTAATATCTGGTGATCAATATACACCTTAGCGACTCCACTATAATCCCAGTTTAAAGTATTAAAAACAGCAACAGACGGAAGCTTCGTCTTAGGAGTAAATGACTGAAGTAATCCCATAACAGTTTCTCCCAATAATCCTGTATACCGATATGCTTCCCATGCATACGATTGCTTTAACGAACGCTGTTCCCATGTTTCTAACCCATAAGGATTACGCACACTCTCACTATGTCCAAATGTATGCTCATCATAAAATAGTAAAGCATTATTAATTCCTACAATCTGCTTATTTATATCAGCAGGCAATTCTGCTCCCAACATTTTAGCAAAAGATAAACCGACCTGATTAGCAATCACATTTGAGTGAGTGATACGAGATACAGCGGCCTCACGGGCACCAGAAGCAAAACCGTCCGTCCACCAGTCGGGCCATGCTCCACGAATTGTCTGAATTTTATCCTCATACTGTGTTTCTACCGTTTTTATAAACTCTGTGGCAACAGCCGTTCTCAATTTAGGCCATTCATATTTTTCATTCCAACGCTTTACCATTTCACAGCTTTTGGTTGAAGGAGGTGCATTGTCTGTAAAATATCCTGAATGTTGAGCTGCGCAAATATCATATGGGTAATGTTTATCTTCTAATTGCTTCAGATACTCCAACACCTTAGTTTCAAATGACTCAAAATTGTCATTGTGAATTCCGAAAAAGTTTCCCTGATTATAATGCTCTGCACGATAAGCCAGCATTTTCTTTCCTGAAGGAGATTCCCACCAAAATACGGTCGGCTTATCAAAACAAATCAGAGCACGATGTCCATGGGTACCCATATTCAAATATTTTACTCCCGCATCAGCAAAATATTCACTAAAGCACCAGCCAATACCATTTACATCATCTTGCATAGCCAACTCCGCACGCATTCCGTGCTGACGGAACTGCTTAAGGGGAGCCAATGATGCTGCCAAAGTTTGCTCATCTGGCAATTCGTCAAAATTAAGATACATCGCAGCAAGCTCAATACGCCCCTCTTTGACTCTTTGTTTCAAGCGCGCAATCTGCTCCGCCGGACGGCATTTTAAATATTCGCTGACAGCCCATGAAATTTCACAAGTCCAACGAAACTTTGCCGATTCTGGATAATTATCGGTAGCGTCACAATAATCCAATGCATAATCAATATAACGTAAATGTTCCGCCAATATTTCCATTTGAGAACGGGTATAGCCAATGTCTGTGTGCGTATGTTGCACCAGATTCATTTGCCAATGACGAACCGGATTTATCTTTATAGGTTCAGTATAAAGTATTTCTCTTCCTTGCTTCACAGTCAATACATCTTCCTGCGCTTGACTTACCTCTGGAATTTCTATATAAAAATTATTCTCTCCGGAATGTAATTTCACCTTTTTAGCAACTTCACCCAACTGAAGAACTATAGGCTCAACATCCCCTTCATGCACAATGTTTATCCAAACTCGCTGTTGTAAACCACTATCCGACTTATATAAAGCCGGAAGAAATGTGATTTCCACATTTTTTATCACTAAAGATGCTATTGCTGGAACAGACATTCCCAACCATATCACACCTACTCCTAATAATCGTCTTATATTCATATAAATACTATTTTATCAGTTTACTTTTTAACTAGCAAACACTATTAATCAAGCGATGGTTTTAATAATTATCTTTTGGAGAATTCCCCATCTGAATATCCAAACGTCCACCTTTTACAATTTCAGAGAATGGGATACGAGGTTCGTGTAACTGTTGTCCATTTAAAGAATATTGCTGCACATAAGAAGTTCCCTTTTCATTTCCTGAAGTCGTGATAACGAACTCTTTTCCTGAATAATATTTATCGCTTAAACGAATAGTTACTTTATCAAACAGAGGAGCTCCTAGGGCAAAAGAAGGATTCTCATCCGTCAGTCCTTTCACATCAAACAGTCCAATAGATGAAATTACATACCACGCTCCTAGTTGTCCCTGATCTTCATCCTGACCATATCCATATCCATGAATACCATCAGTGCCATAAAATTCATTCAAGATTGCACGTACCCATTTCTGTGTCAACGATGGACGGCCAGATTCATTAAAAAGCCATGAAATATGTAAGCAAGGCTGATTACCCTGATTATATAAAGTTTGTAATCCTGCAAAAGCACCTACCTCTGTTCCACCACTGAAAATCTTCTTTTGGGAAACCGTAAAGATACTGTCCAAACGTAGGTTAAATTTATCAGCCCCCATTTTAGCCACTAAGCTTTTTACATCGTGCGGCACATAAAAAGTATATTGCCAAGCATTACCTTCCTGAAAACCTCGCCAAACCTGCATAGGATCAAATTTATCTACAAATTTTCCATCTGCTTTTTTCGGGCGGATAAAATTGCATGAAGAGTCATAAAGGCGTTCCCATCCTTTTGACAAATCCATCAGCTGACTATAATGAGATTTATCCCCTAACTGCTTAGCCCACTGTGCAACAGCCCAGGTACTATAAGAATACTCCAACGTATGTGATGCTGAAAACATAAAGGTTTCATGATAACCTTCGCCTTCATCTTGATGGGGAACATATCCATACTTGACAAATTCTGTTGTATTTACTTTTCCTGCTCCAAAAGGTCTGTTTTTACCTTCCAGTTCATTTTTCAGACATGCTTCATACGCCGTTTTAGTATCAAAATCACGAATTCCGCATTCATAAGCACCAGCTATAATAGTACTCAATAAATTTGTTCCTACACCAGACACATAACGGTTATTAGCCAATCCATCAGCTAGCCAACCAGCATCCTTATATGTCTGCAAATGGCTGCTTATATATTCTGACATATATTCCGGATAAGCCAATATCCATAACTGAGATAAGTTCCACTGGGCTCCCCATGCGGCATCTGTATTGTAAATATTATATAAAGGAGTACCTTCTTTCATAGGCAACTGTCCCACCGAACCATCATTCCGAGGATAAGCTCCATTTACATCGCTTGCCAAACCACGTCCCAACAAGGCGTGATAAAGTCCGGTATAGAACTTCACTTTGTCTTCCCTACATTCTGTTTCAACCCGTATGCGTCCTAAATAATCTTCCCAGGTAGCTTGTGCGCGTTCTTTAACATGGTCAAAGTCTAAATCAGAAGCTTCTTGTTGTAAATTTATTCTAGCATTTTCTACAGAAGTATATGACAAGCCTATTTTAGCAGTTACGATTTCCTGATTCTCTGAAGCAAAAGAAAAATACATCCCAGCTCCCACACCTTTTGACTCACGGGCGCCTTGCTGTTGGACATTTCCATTATATGCACCATAATTGAGCGGTTTTTTGTCAAGTACAGCAGAAAAGTACAAAGGTACGACTGCTCCTGGTTGATATTTTTTTACATATTCAGGTTCTGTTATCACCCATCCTTCAACTGTTCCATCCTGATTATAAACAATATAAGCATCATTAACAGATCCACTTTCTCCCTGTCGGTTACCTATATTAAATAATAAATGTTTTTTTTGACCTTGCGGGAAAGTAAAGCGTTGAAAAGCAACACGTTCAGTTGCTGTTAGTTCTGTCTGAATATGATAATCATCCAACAGTACTGAATAATATCCTGGCTTAACTACCTCATTTTCATGACTGAAATGAGAACGATACCCAGTCTTAATAGTGTCAGAAGGTAACCCTGGTACAGTAAGCAGTTCTCCGACAGTTGGCATCAACGATATCCCTCCAATCTGAAACTCATGCAAGCAAGGAAAACCTTCAATAGTATTATCACGATAATCATAGCCAGTAGCCTCCCAACCAGACTTATTTCCAAGACTACCGTTAGTAGAAGGAGCTGGTTTTGCCATGCCAAATGGTAATGCTCCGGGTGCAAAATGAAACCAACGACAATGGGCTGTACCAATACGTGGCTCTACATACTGAGATAAATTTTCCACAACGTTTTTTTCTTCATTTTTACAAGAAAATAAAGAAAATACTACTAAAAATAAAGAAATAACCTTTTTAAAATTAATTTTCATGTGTTGAAGTATGTTAAAATTAGTTGTATAATTAATTATTACTATTGTGATGGTG
>NZ_JACJLE010000093.1 GCF_016901995.1 Bacteroides caecigallinarum
TAAAATGCTAGGAAATATGATAAGCCTCTTAAGGAAACAAGGGCTATCCGATGAAGATATTGCTAAAGAGCTGAATATAGGAATTAATAAACTAGCGGAATATGTATAAAAAAGTGAAATAGATATTGTATCTCACATTGTATTTACGCTTAGCAAACATTGTATGCATACTGCTTGAATGTAGTTTTGAAAATCATACATGTTCACTAAGCGTTATTTTTACTCACCTATAGAAGAGATACAGCCCCCTATACTACATTTGTAAATATTGTATTTATTGATTACTTTTGCATAATAGACAGTAGAATAAATACCAATATACCTAACCCAATAAGATGAAACACAGCAGAATCAAACATATCGCAGGCAATGTCTGTATAACCCTTTCATTTTTTCTGTTATTATTTATTTCATCATGTTCTAAATCCGAACATGATTTCATTATCGGTGTATCGCAATGTAGCGATGACGAGTGGAGAAACCGAATGAACGACGAGTTAAAGCGTGAAGCGCTCTTTTACCCAAACCTGAAAATCAATATCAAGACAGTAAAAGACAATAGCAAAAAACAGATAGAGGATATAGAAAAATTCATATCCGACGGAGTTGATTTGCTCATTGTATCACCCAACGAAGCCAAAGCAATCACTCCTGTAGTGGAAAAGGCTTACGACAAAGGCATCCCTGTGGTATTAGTGGACAGAAAAATTGCCTCTGACAAATATACGGCATTTGTTGGCGGTGATAACTATCTTATGGGAAGACAGGCAGGAACCTACATAGCAAACAGACTTAACGGAAAAGGCAGAATCGTTGAACTGACCGGACTGAAAGGCTCCACTTCTGCCCTGGAAAGACAGAAAGGGATGAATGATGTGCTGAAAGATTTCCCCTCTATTGAAATAATTTCCACTGCAGATGCAGCATGGCTGAAAGCAAATGCAGAAAACAAGTTTGATTCAATTCTTTCAATATACAAAGATATCGATCTGGTATTTGCACAAAATGACCCGATGGCTGCCGGTGCCTACGAAGCAGCCAGAAAAAAAGGACGTGAAAAAGAAATGCTCTTTGTCGGTGTTGACGCCCTGGCTGGCGAAAAGCTTGGTGTCGAACTGGTAACCGACAGTATTCTTGACGCTACGTTTATATACCCTACAGGAGGTGACAAAGCTATCCAGGTAGCTATGAACATCTTGGAAAAGAAGAAATACGAAAGGGAAAATCTACTATCATCGGCACTTGTAAACGCCGGAAATGCCAGAATCATGCAGATGCAGACATCACATATCAAGACTTTGGATGACAAAATAAAAATACTGAATGAAAAACTTGATACATACCTTATGAGGTATTCATCACAAAAGATGTTTCTGTATGCATGCATAGTAATAGCCATCCTACTGGCAGTATTACTGTTCTTTGTAGTCAGGGCATACTGGACAAAAATAAGACTTAATGCGGAACTTGCCGAACAGAAACAACAATTGGAAGAGCAAAGGGATCAGCTTATTGACCTTTCACAGAAACTTGAAGAGGCTACAAAAGCAAAGTTGTCTTTCTTCACAAATGTATCTCATGATTTCCGTACTCCTCTCACTCTTATAGCCGATCCTGTGAAACGGTTGATGGAAAGCAAAAACATTAAAGAAGAAGAGAAATTCCTACTCAACATTATAAACAAGAATGTTACCGTTCTACTCAGACTGATAAATCAAATAATGGATTTCCGTAAATTTGAAAACGGAAAGCTGGAAATGCATCTCTCTGAATTCAACATAATGGACTGTATGAAAGAATGGGCAGAGGCGTTTCGTACATTAAGCTACAGAAAACATATCACATTCAGGTTTAATGCAGAAGAAGGCGATTATAACATCATAGCAGATGCAGAGATGATGGAAAGAATAACCTATAACCTGTTGTCGAATGCTTTCAAATTTACACCCGAAAACGGCTGTATAAGCATCTGCTTACGCAGGGGTACTGATAACAAGATTACAATGAGATTTACTGACACTGGCGCAGGTATGCCTGCAGAACACGTAAAACATATTTTCGAGAGTTTCTACCAGATAGACGTACATCATGCCGGTTCAGGAATAGGTCTTGCACTTGTTAAAGCATTTGTTGAAATGCATCATGGCGAGATTAATGTGGAAAGCACTGAAGGTAGAGGTACTGTATTCACTATCTGTATTCCTGTAAAACAGGATGGAACCGTAACAGGAAGTGTTGACCGTAAAGCTCTGCTTAACAACCTTAAAGAAGGTGCTGTAGTCATGGCAGATCAGGAAAGTCTTAAGGCAGAAAATAATAATGGAGGCAAGAAAGATGTATCGAAAGGTATAGTGCTTGTTATTGACGACAATCAGGATGTCAGGGACTACGTGAAATCGTTACTGGAGGGTGAATATTCTGTAATGGAAGCTGGCAATGGAGAAGAAGGATTGAAACTTGCTATTGCCGGAGTGCCAGACATAATAATCTGTGATGTGATGATGCCAGTAATGGACGGTATGGAATGTTGTCGCCGTCTGAAGGCAGAGCCACGCACATCACACATTCCTGTAATGATGCTCACGGCATACTCAATGGACGAACAGAAGATAAAAGGATATGAATGTGGTGCGGACTCATACATCTCCAAACCTTTCAGTTCTGAACTTCTGATGGCAAGACTACATAATCTTATAGATAACCGTAAAAGGCTGAAGGATTTCTTCGGAGACAAGACATTGACCAATGCTACTCCTCTGGCAGATGCAGACAAAGGTTTTGTGGAAAAGCTGCGCCGTCTGATTGAAGAAAATATCGGTAATGCTGATTTCAGCGTAGAAGATATGGGAGAACAGATAGGATTCAGCCGCGTTCAGCTGTACAGAAAGGCTAAAGCATTGACAGGATATACACCTAACGAGTTGTTAAGGATAGCAAGGCTTAACAAGGCAAATGCTATAATAAAGACTTCAAGCGAAAAAAGTATATCGGAAATAGCATACGAAGTGGGATTTTCATCGCCATCATACTTCACAAAATGCTATAAAGAGTTTTTTGGAGAAAATCCTACGGATGTATTAAAGAAAAAATAATAATATTTTTTATTGACGAGCTGACTAATCAGTTCGTCAATTAAATTCTATTTCATACCATAATGACCTTTTGCGGAAACTACCACAACAGTAACAATTTCTTCTTCAATGGTATAAATCAAACGATTGTATTTATCAATTCTTCTGCTCCAAAAACCGGAAAGATTTCCTTTCAAGGCCTCAATCTGACCTGTACCCGATGTAGGATGTTCTTGCAGCTCAACAAGAAGTTTTCGGATTTTAGTTATAGCTGAAGTATTTCCACTTTTCTTTAATAAGGCTATATCATCTGCAGCCCTATCACTGATTTCAACGATATACATTATCAAAGGTTATTTATGAAATTATTTATATCATCAACAGATTTCAGTACCACCTTTGATTTTGTTTTTCCCCTCTTATACTCATTTACTCTTTCAACCGTTTCATTCAGATTTTCAGGATAGGAGAAAAATTCATCATCACTCGGGCTGGGATTCTGTACCTCTAATTGTAATGTATCGGCTTTTGCTACAAGAATATTCTCAATATATGCCTTTAGGCTTTTTCCTTGTGATGCAGCCATTATGGAAAGTTTCTGTAATGTTTCTACAGGTAAGTCTATATTCTTTCTTTTCTTTTGTAAAGCAACTGTTACCATAATCATATATTTTCTGCAAATATATATAATATACATGATATATATCATATACATTATATTATTTAATCCTAAATATATAAAAAAAGCAAGTTGACGAGACCAGAACCTCGTCAACTTGCCAACTTATATATTTGTTACATATTAGTCCAGATACACATCCGGCAACACAGGCATGGCGCCGTTCTGCGTACATACGTATGCAGAGACTTTTACTGCAAGCTCATGAGCCTCACGTACTGACTTTCCTTTAAGAATGGAAGCTACGAATGTAGCGGTAAAGGAATCACCTGCCCCAACTGTGTCGGCAACAACCACTTTCGGCGTCTCTACAAATGAAACACTGCCCGGAGTAAATACATAACTGCCGTTCACTCCGCAGGTGAGTATCAGCATCTTCAGGTTGTACTTGGCCAGGAGGATCCAACATTTGTCCTGAAGGTCGATGCCGGGATAGCCGAACATGCGGCTCACTGTGACGAGTTCTTCATCGTTTATCTTCAGAATGTTGCACTTACGGAATGAATTGCAAAGTATTTCCTTTGTATAAAAACCCTGACGAAGATTGATATCAAATATCTTCAATATATCATCACCTTCGGGCATAGCGTCTATAAAACGGTTGATTGTCTCACGCGACACGACACTGCGCTGTGCCAAGGAACCGAAACATACGGCACGGGTATGACGGGCCAAATCTTCAAGGGCAGGAGAAAACGGAATATTATCCCATGCAACACCTTCCTTTATGTCATAACAAGGCACACCTTCGGCATCAAGTTCTACCTGTACGGTTCCTGTAGGATAAGGAACTGTCTCTACTATTCCGTAAAGTTTCTTTTCACGGAAATTTTCAAGTATTTCTGCACCTAGTTTGTCATCACCTACAGCACTTACTATGCGGCTGTTAAGGCCGAATTGTGAAATATGATATGCAAAATTTGCAGGGGCACCACCCAATTTCTTTCCTTCCGGAAGCACATCCCATAGCGCTTCACCCATTCCTACTACTATATCGTTCATGAAATTCAATTAAGTCAATTAAGAATTAAAAATTAAAAATTAAGAACCGACGGTCAACGTAGTTAATAAAGAACCGACGGACGACAAAGCTAATTAATGAGCACAACTCATTTTTTCAATTTCATGGTGTAGAAGAGTAAGTAGATAACTCCTACTGCCATTACTGCTACTGCTCCGTCCTGACCGGCTGCATCGGAAGCAAATCCCATAAGCAATGGAAATACTGTTCCACCGAAAAGACCCATTATCATCAAACCTGATATCTCGTTTTTCTTTTCTGGCATTGAAAGAAGAGCCTGAGAGAATATTATCGAGAATACATTTGAATTACCGAAACCTATCAATGCGATGGATGTGTATATCACTGAATCGGCATCTGAAATCAACAGTCCTACCATTGCTGCAAGCATACAGAGTACACTTATAAGGAAAAACGAACGGGCTGAAACTTTCTGAAGGATAATAGAACCGGAGAAACAGCCGATAGTCCTGAAGATGAAATAAAGGCTGGTCGCAAAAGAAGCCTCATCAAGGCTCATGCCAAGACGTTCCATCAATATCTTTGGAGCTGTGGTATTGGTTCCGACATCTATACCTACATGACACATTATACCGACAAAAC
>NZ_JACJLE010000094.1 GCF_016901995.1 Bacteroides caecigallinarum
TTTACCTGTAGTGGGCGCATCTGTATTGGTTAAAGGTACTCAGGTTGGTACTGTAACTGATATTGATGGTAATTTCACTATTACTAACGTTCCAAGTTCGGCCGGAACTTTGGTTGTTTCATTCATCGGAATGAAAACACAAGAGGTTGCTATTAAACCTGTTGTTAATGTTGTATTACATTCTGATACTGAAGTTTTGGATGAAGTTATGGTTGTAGCATATGGTACTGCCAAAAAATCTTCATTCACAGGTTCTGCTTCAGTTGTAAAAGCCGATGAAATCGGAAAGATTCAAACAAGTAATGCTGCTCAAGCTTTAACTGGTAAAGTTTCAGGTGTCCAATTCACTAATGCTTCAGGACAACCAGGTACTACAACTCCAACAATACGTATCCGTGGTATCAGTTCTATCACAGCTGGCAACTCACCTCTGATTATATTAGATGGTTCTCCATATGATGGCGACTTAAACAATATCAACACACAAGATATTGAATCAATGACTGTATTGAAAGATGCCGCTTCAAATGCATTGTATGGTTCACGTGGTGCTAACGGTGTGATTATGATTACTACTAAACGTGGAAAATCACAAGACGCTAAAGTTACTGTAGATGCTAAATGGGGTGTAAATACACGCGCCAGCCGTGACTATGATTACATAACAGATCCTGGTCAGTATTATGAAATGTACCATTTGGCATTAAGAAACTATGCAACAAATGCAGGTGGTTATGATGCAGACAGAGCTTATTCATTTGCAAACGCAAATCTTATGGCTGTTTTAGGTGGATACAATGTTTATAGTGTACCTGAAGGAGAAAATCTAATCGGAAAAGATGGAAAGATAAACCCTAATGCTACATTAGGAAATATTGTAGAATACGAAGGACAAGAATATCTGCTAAAACCAGATAATTGGCTGGATGCTGCATACAAATCAAGCCTCCGTCAAGAATATAATGTTAGTGTTACCGGAGGAAACGATAAAGCTTCTTTCTATTCTTCATTTGGTTATTTGGATAATGGAGGTATTTCTCCAAATTCAGACTATGAACGTCTTACAGGCCGTTTGAAAGCTGATTATCAAGCTAATTCTTGGTTAAAAGTAGGAGCAAACTTCTCTTATACACATTATGAAGCTAATGCTTTGGATGAGGATGGTTCTTCTGTTTCATCAGCAAACGTATTTGCAGCAGCAACTCAGGTAGCTCCTATATATCCATTGTACATGCGCGATAAAAATGGTAATATACTTGTTGATAAAGCAGGTAATCAGATGTACGATTACGGTGATGGCAGTTATTTAGGATTATATCGTCCTATCTTTGGACAATCAAATGCTTTGTCAGATGCAATACTTAATACAAATAAGAATGATGGTAACGCTATGAATGCTGTAGGTTTCTTTGAAATAAGATTTTTGAAAGATTTCAAATTTACTTCTACTAATAGCGTTTATCTGAATGAAGCACGTAGTACAAATGTAACTAATCCATATTATGGACAATATGCTTCTTCAAATGGTATAATCACAAAAGGTCATTCAAGAACTCTATCATACAACTATCAACAATTGTTGAATTACGCTCATTCTTTCGGACGTAACAATGTAGATTTGATGGTAGGTCATGAATCATATCGCACTAAATATTATACATTAAGCGCAGTAAGACAGAACATGTTTGATCCTAACAATCATGAATTGGCAGGAGCTGTAACAGACGGAACATCTACATCTTATACAACTGATTATAATACAGAAGGATATTTCTTCCGCGCACAATATGATTATGATACAAGATATTTCTTGTCAGGTTCTTACAGACGTGATGCTTCTTCACGCTTCCATCCTGATAACCGTTGGGGTAACTTCTGGTCTATTGGTGGAGCTTGGATTATCTCAAAAGAAGAATGGTTTAACACTCCATCTTGGATAGATTTATTCAAAATTAAAGCTTCTTACGGTACTCAGGGTAATGATAATATAGGAAATTACTTATATACTAATACTTATAACATAGTAAACGCAGGTGGTCGTCCTGCTGCAATACCTAGCGTTATGGGTAACAAAGACATAACATGGGAAACAAACGGAAATTTCAACGCCGGAGTTGATTTCGAAATGTTTGGTGGAAGATTTAGCGGTACAGCAGAATTCTTCTTGAGAAAGACTTCTGATATGCTTTTCTCATTCCCATTGCCTCCTACTTATGGATATACATCATATTATGACAATATCGGTGATATGAAGAATATTGGTTTGGAAGTAGAATTGAATGGTTCTATAATACAAACAAAAGATTTCAACTGGGATTTACGTCTTAATATGACATATTACAAAAATAAGGTAAGCTATTTGCCAGAAGAACGTAAGACTATGGTTGCTCCAGACGGAACAAAAGGATATACTAGCGGAAATTACTTCTATGGAGAAGGTGTTCCTTTGTATTCATTCTGGATGTATAAGTATGCCGGAATCAATGAAAATGGTGAAGCATTGTATTACGCTGATCGTAAAGATGCAGATGGCAATATTATACAGGAGAAAGTAACAAATCCATCAGCTGCAACACAATACATTTGCGGAAGTGCCTTACCTGACGTTTATGGTGGTTTTGGTACTACATTCTCATACAAAGGTATAGATTTAAGTGTTGATTTTGCATATCAGATCGGAGGTCTTGCTTATGATTCCGATTATGCATCTGCAATGTCATCTCCAAAATCTAATTCTAGCGGTGGTGCAATACACAAAGATATGCTGAATGCATGGAGTGTAGATAATCCAAATGGAACATTGCCTCGCTTCCAATATTTGGATTCATATACAGCAGCAACTTCTGACCGTTTCCTTACAAATGCGTCATATTTGAGCTTGCAGAACATCAATCTTGGATATACATTACCTGCTAAATTTACACGCAAATTTGCTGTAGAAGGTTTGCGTTTATATATGGCAGCAGACAATGTATGGTTATGGTCTAAACGTAAAGGTCTTGACCCAAGACAAGCAATGGACGGTTCTACTACCGCTTCATACTATGCTCCTATACGTTCCATCTCAGGAGGTATAACATTAACATTCTAATAAAAAAATATAATTATGAAATATAAAATATCAAATATATTATTAGGACTTTGTTGCTCTTCATCTATCTTATTAAGTGGATGTATTGAAGAAACTTTCCCGACAAACGGAGCGACAGAAGATGTAATAAGTTCTTCGGACAAAGGAATTGAAGCAAAATTATGGGCTATGCCAGCCTTTGCAGTAAACTTTGGAACTGTATCTACTAGTGTAGGATATGATTGGGGATATGGATCTATAATGCATATAAGGGACGTAATGACACAAGATATGCCTGTATATGCAAGTCCTTATGACCATTATTCAGCTTGGGAATGTAATTATTATATCGGTCCGGCTTACTTGTCAACACAGTTCATATGGAACTATTATTGGAAATTTATACAAACAACTAACAAGTTGCTTGCTGCCATTCCTGAAACAGACACAGACCCTGTGCATTTAGGATATAAAGCTGCAGGACAAGCATATCGTGCATTCTTATATTTGGATATGGCACAGATGTATGAATTCTTGCCGAACGATAAGACTTCAGGTGTGAACAACTCTGGCAATGACGTAACAGGATTAACAGTTCCTATTGTACGCGAAAATATAACTGAAGAACAGGCCCGCAACAATCCTCGTGTTAAACGTGATGTTATGGTTAACTTCATTCTGGAGGACCTTAATGCAGCAGAAGCCAATATTGACAAACTAAGTTTTACTGATAAAACATTACCTAATTTGGCTGTTGTATATGGCTTGAAAGCAAGGTTATATATGTGGATAGGTAATTATGAAGAGGCTAAGAATTATGCTAGAAAAGCTATAGATGCAAGTGGATGTACTCCTGTAAAATCTGATGCATGGGTTAACCCATCTTCAGGCTTTAATGAACTTTCATCACCAGCATGGATGTGGGGTGTTAAGGCCATGAAAGAAAATGATGCTGTACAAACCGGTATTCTTAACTGGACGTCTTGGGCTTCTAATGAAGCACAATACGGATATGCAGCAGCAGGACCTATGAGCAGCGTTGATGTACAAATGTATTCAAGAATAGATGATAGAGATTTCCGTAAGCTATCATGGGTAGCTCCTCGAGGAACTGCTCTATTTGGCAAGAACTCATTTGTTGATGATAGTTTCGGTGCTTATTTACAAGCTAAATATCCATTAGCATCATTAAAATTCAGACCAGGCAGTGGTAATACTACAGACTTTAATGTAGGTTCTGCAACAGCTTTCCCTTTGATGCGCGTTGAAGAAATGTACTTTATTGAAGCTGAAGCTGCGGCACATTTAAATGCTAGTGAAGGAAAAACTTTAGTTGAAAAATTCATGCAGACATACCGTTATCCTGAATATACATGTTCTGTATCAAGCAGTGATGACGTAGTTGAAGAAATTGTATTCCAAAAACGTGTTGAATTATGGGGTGAAGGACTTACATTCTTTGATATAAAAAGACTTAACATGTCAGTTACAAGAGGATATGAAGGTACAATATTCAGAGATGATGCCCTCTTTAACACAAACGGAAGACCTGCTTGGATGAATTTCTGTATAGTTCAAACTGAGGAAAACAATAATGAAGCATTAAGAGGATTTGAAAATCCTGATCCAAGTGATGTATATGACTTATGGATGGCTCCTGAACAGTAATCTATAAATAAACATTACATTATAAAAAATAGAGTGTGTCACATTTTGACACACTCTATTTTTTTGTAATTTATTTAACCTACATATTTTCATAATAATCTCCAACCATCATATCTATTTTCGGAAATAAAATCTCTAATTTTCCAAATCTCAATAAGGTATAATTCCACAAATACCAATACGAGAGATACAGCCCATCCCTACGACATTTGTAAATATTGTATTTATTGATTACTTTTGCGTAATAGACTATGGTATAAACACCAATATACCTATCCTAGTAAGATAAAACACAGTAAAAAAACTAAATTTCCTCTTTGTCCTTCACTCTGTTTGCATTATATTTGTGAAAAATCTTCTATTGCGAATGTCTTGACAAAATATTATTTGATTTGTCTAGAAGAATT
>NZ_JACJLE010000095.1 GCF_016901995.1 Bacteroides caecigallinarum
TAAGTATGCTGAACGGGTTATAAATATCCACACAATCCTCGTTGAAGTGATACCCGTCATACAGTTCCTTCAGTTTCGCTTTCGCTTCCTCCTCAGTCATATTATTGGCCGCACCCAACTCCTTTATGCCTTCTTTGAATACAGAGTGCAGTTCCTCCTCCGTGATACCACAAATGCCTACATAAGCAAACTCCATCGAAATATCCCTCAGATTGTTGAGGTCGCTGAACACACTCACCTTTCCGAATTTCGTCACCCCTGTCAGAAGAGCGAAGCGTATATACCTGTCCATCGACTTCAGCGCCCCATAGAAAGCCTTCAGCGTGTTCCTGTACTCATCCTGCAGCTCCTCATTATCTATGGCCTGCAACATTGGCTTGTCATATTCATCTACAAGGATTACAGTGTTTCTTCCAGTCTTTTCAGCCGCTCTCCGTATCACCCCTTCAAATCTTGTGGCAAGCGAATACTCATCAGGATTCTTGCCATACAAAGCCTCACACTGTTTCAGAAACAAGTCAAGCTTGTTCTCCAGATCCTTTGGAGTGGCATACCTTTCAGTGTTCAGATCCAGATGCAGCACAGGATACTCCATCCATTCCTTTTCCAGTTCCGCAATCTTCAGCCCCTCGAACATCTCCCTTTTTCCACTGAAATAAGTCTCCAGTGTAGAGATAAGCAGACTCTTTCCGAACCTGCGCGGACGGCTCAGAAAGTAATATACACCGTTATTTACCAGATCATATATCAGATCTGTCTTGTCGATATAAAGATAACCGCCTTCGCGTATTTTTTCAAAATTCTGTATTCCTATAGGGTATTTCATGTTGGGCAATTAATAATTAAAAATTAAGTTATAAGGCTTCAGTTACCAGTTTCTAGTCCCGGAGCCGCCGCATGGGGGAATCCCCGCCCGTAATATTATTTGTTTCCTTTCAGCTCCTCAATCACCTTCAGCAGATACTGTCCGTACTGGTTCTTCAGCATCGGTTCCGCATTCTTTCTCATCTGTTCCTCAGATATCCAACCCTTGCGGTAAGCTATACCCTCCAGACAGGCTATTTTCAGTCCCGTACGTTTCTCCAGCACCTCAATATAAGTCGAAGCCTCGCTCAGCGAGTCATGCGTACCCGTATCCAGCCATGCGAAACCGCGTCCCAGAGTCTGCACCTTCAGTTCCCCGTCCTCCAGGAAACGTTGGTTCACCGTAGTAATCTCCAGTTCCCCGCGGGCCGACGGCTTGATGTTCTTAGCCACATCCACCACCTTGTTCGGATAGAAATACAGTCCCACCACCGCATAGTTCGATTTCGGTTTTGCCGGTTTCTCCTCTATGCTCAGGCAGTTGCCCTCCTTGTCGAATTCAGCCACTCCGTATCGTTCAGGATCGTTCACCCAGTATCCGAACACCGTAGCCTTCTTCTCCTCCTCGGCAGTGCGTACAGCCTCTTTCAGCATACCGCTGAAACCGGCCCCGTGGAAGATATTGTCACCCAGCACCAGACACGCCGAGTCATTGCCAATGAATTTCTCGCCTATGATGAACGCCTGGGCCAGACCGTCCGGACTAGGCTGTTCCGCATATTCGAATTTTACTCCGAATTCCGAGCCGTCGCCCAGCAGACGCTTGAACCCCGGCAAGTCATACGGAGTAGATATAATAAGAATCTCCCTTATCCCTGCCAGCATCAGCACGGAAATAGGATAATAAATCATCGGTTTGTCAAACACAGGGAGCATCTGTTTGCTCACCCCCTTGGTGATAGGATACAGTCTCGTTCCGCTACCACCTGCCAATACGATTCCTTTCATATGGTTGTGAGTTTTTGAGTTTTTAAGTTTTTAAGTTGACGAGATACTAGTTGACAAGTTGACTAGGTTTTAACTTTGTTGACCGTTAGTCGTGAATTTTTAATTTTTAATTATTAATTATTAACTCAATACATCTTCTCATTATAGTCAAACAGCCATTCCGCATCCTTCAGTCTCGGATGATGCCTGTCCTTTTCGCTCAGGATAACCTTGTCAGCAGGAATTCCCCAGTCTATACCCAGATCCGGATCATCCCATGCAATGGCCCCTTCCGACTGCGGCGCATAGAAATTGTCACATTTATACTGGAAAATCACTTCCGGAGTAAGCACAGAGAAACCATGCGCAAATCCTCTCGGCACGAAGAACTGTCTGTGATTATCCTCAGTCAGTTCCACAGCCACATGCTTTCCGAATGTAGGCGAGCCCTTTCTGATATCCACAGCCACATCCAGCACTGCCCCCTTGATCACCCTCACCAGTTTGCTCTGGCAGTAAGGTGGTTTCTGGAAATGCAGTCCTCTCAACACCCCATATTGCGATTTGCTTTCATTGTCCTGCACAAATTTCACTTCCCTCACTTCCTTGCAGAAATCCCTTTCAGAGAACGATTCAAAGAAATATCCCCTCTGGTCGTTGAAAATGCGTGGTTCTATAATCACCACACCGTCTATTTCAGTCTTGATTACATTCATATTATCGATAAAAAAACATGTTCTATATCCGCAAAAGTAACCTAAAAAAACTTAATACCCAAAGAATAACCACAAAAAATCCCCCATGCCGTCATCCGGCATGGAGGATAAATACATATTGTCGGCCTAGCAGCCGTTTTCCAGCCATTCCTTAACATCGAAACACGGACACTCCTTCACCCATTCCTCCGGTTCAATCATTCCGTCCCCGTCCAGGTCAGGACTGAAGTCACGGTGTCCCCCTATATGCTTGATGTCAAACTCCCTTTTCAGGGTTTCCAGCAGCCATTTCATGGCATTCTTCTGTTCTGAGGTGCGTGTATCCGCCGGGTTCCCTTTCGCGTCCAGTCCCCCTTCGTAGCAGATACCTATGCTCCCTTCGTTGTGTCCCTTGCAGTGGGCACCCACCTTCTCCACCGGCCTCATGTCGCAGATCTCACCCGTTCTCCTGATGTAGAAATGATAGCCACACCCGTTGAACCCCCTCTTCCTGTGCATCCTTGTGAGATCGGCAGGCTCCAGCCTTTTGTTGGCCGGAGTGGCGGAACAATGAATTATCACAGTATCAACATGACGCATTGTCCCCTCCGTTTCTCCTGTTAGCAAAACCACCGGTGAGAAAGCAAATCACACATTTCAGAATCCGTACGATAATCTTCTTCATTTTGTATCACATTATGGAAGCGGTTCTTCCGTTTCTTCCTTCTTGTACTTCTGTTCCACCTTCTCATATTTCAGCGTAGTGAGCATGTTCGACAGCGTTCTTCCGCTTCTGAACAGAATCTTCGCCTTCTGGATCAGTCCGTCGTGATAATCATCCTTCGTAGTCGCCCCTTCGCCGCTCAGGCTCACCTGTAGCGATCCCAGTTCTCCCAGTCGCACTATTTCACCGTTCGAGAGCGAGTCGGACACCACATCCTCCAGAGCTATAAGCACCGCCATCACGTCCGCACGCGTCACCGTACACATCTGCTGTATTCTCTGCGACAATTCCCTGATGCCCGCCTCTCCTCGAGCCTGAGCCTGCGCATAAAACTTTCCCCCCATTTCCGGGTTCTGAGGGTCTTTACGTTCCACTACCGAATAAGTCAAATACTTGTCCATAAAATTTTCCTTTCTTTTTTAATGATTAATACTCGTCCGGTCCGTAATCACGACCATCGGTACACTTCGCGGGCCCTTTCCTGCATACCCTTGCCGCTTTCCTTTCCGATTACGATACAAAGGTATCATCCCCGTTTCTTGTCCCGTTCCCCTTTGTCCTCCATAGTATGGACAAGTATGTATTTAACAGAAAATTCCCCCATGCCCGCTAAATTGCGGGTACGGGGGAATACTTCTGTTCCACTTTTTTGAATGTCAGTTTGCGAATACTGTGTTTAATGGTCTTTCCATCCTTGAACAGCGTCTTCACTTTCGTTATATGCTTACTGCAGAAATCATCTTTCCTGTCACATCCGTCACTGCTGATTGTCATTGACAGCGACCCCAGCTCACCTATTCTCACTATATATCCGTCGCATAGAGCTTCTGCCACCACATCTTCCAGAGTCATCAGTACCGCCACTATATCCGGTTTCCCGACATAGCAGTTTCTGTCTATTTTCTCTATCAGTTCCTTACTTTCCAATACGCCACGCGACTGGAACTGTGCATAAAACTTTCCCTCTTTATCAGGGCATTTAGGGTTCTTTCTTTCCACTACCGAATAATTCAGACAATTGAACATAATTTCTTAATGTTTAGAGGTTTAACTTCGTTACAAAGATATCACTCCATGAAATTATGCAGTTCCCTTTTGTCCTGTTTGGTCGGTGTATATCTGTAATTATTACTGTTACCCTTCTCCTTTTCTGCCAAATAAAAGTCAACAGACGAAAGACAATTTTCCTTTTCGCTGATATACCTTATAGCACTCACCATATCCGTTCGGAACAGACACAGATATATAAAGCATTAGTCATAATTCTACTTCACAATCCACCTCTCCACATTCCTCTTCTCATAGCTGAAGTTCACACCCACTTTCACCAGCTTCCTTCCGTCACATGATAAGCTAAAAACTATTCATCAGTACCGTGAAAGCATTCTTCACATGCTCGTTAGGGAACCCCAATTTGTAGGTATTCGATTTC
>NZ_JACJLE010000096.1 GCF_016901995.1 Bacteroides caecigallinarum
GACGTGTGGACTGCATAGTGGAAACATCAGAATATGTATATATCTTTGAGTTCAAACTGGACGGTACGGCCCAAGAGGCGCTTCAGCAGATAGAGGAAAAAGGATATGCGCGTGAATATGCAGCCGATAGCCGCAAAGTTTATAAGATTGGTGCATCTTTTTCTTCTGAAACTGGGACTATAGGTGATTGGGGAGTTAGGTAAATAGGTGGTAAATGGTGATTAAACAGTAATTAAATACTGTTTAGATTGTGTTCATTGACTGTTTAGTGAGTGTTCGCTGAAATAAATAGAAAGACATTGCGATGGAGATTATAGATAATATACATAAAACCCTGAAAGATGATTTTATAACAGAAATAAAGAGCGGGAGCAGAATTTCTATAGCTGCTTCCTGTTTCTCTATATATGCCTTTCAGGAATTGAAGAAACAGCTTAAAGATATTAAGGAGTTACGTTTTATCTTTACATCTCCAACATTCGTTACAGAGAAAACAGACAAGCAGAAACGTGAGTTTTATATTCCGCGACTTAACCGTGAACGTAGTCTTTACGGATCTGAGTTTGAGATAAAACTCCGTAATGAACTGTCGCAGAAAGCTATTGCACGTGAGTGTGCGGAGTGGATAAAGAAAAAAGTATGTTTCAAGTCCAATCGTACAAACGAAAACATGATGGGTTTTGTCAATATTGACACTGTCAGCTATATGCCTGTAAACGGGTTCACTACAGTAGATTTGGGCTGTGAGCGAGGAAACAATGCCTATACCATGATAAACAAGATGGAAGCACCGTTCTCGCAGCAGTTCCTTACTTTGTTCGATAATCTCTGGAATGATACCGAAAAAATGCAGGTTGTCACCGATGAGGTGCTTGACAATATAACAAATGCCTATAAGGAAAACTCGCCAGACTTTATATATTTCGTTACTCTTTACAATATATTCAGCGAGTTCCTTGAAGATATTTCCGAAGATGTATTGCCTAACGAGGCTACCGGATTCAAGAACAGTATAATCTGGAACAAACTGTATAATTTCCAGAAAGATGCCTGTCTTGCCATTATAAACAAGCTTGAAAAATATAACGGCTGTATTCTTGCCGACAGTGTTGGTCTGGGTAAGACATTTACTGCACTATCTGTAATAAAATATTACGAGAACAGAAACAAGTCCGTGTTGGTGTTATGCCCTAAAAAACTTAACGACAATTGGATAACATATCGCAGCAATTATCTGAACAATCCTATAGCTGCCGACCGCCTGAGATACGATATACTGTTTCATTCCGACCTGTCGCGTACAGGCGGAAAGTCTAACGGTCTTGACCTTGCTCATATCAACTGGAGCAATTATGATCTTGTAGTGATAGACGAAAGTCATAATTTCCGTAACGGCGGCAAGGTTACTACAGACGAAAATGATGAAAATCCGAAAGAGAACAGATATCTGCAACTGCTCAACAAGGTAATCCGTAAGGGTGTAAAGACAAAAGTTCTTATGCTTTCTGCCACTCCGGTGAACAACCGTTTCAATGACCTCAAGAACCAGATAGCCCTGGCATACGAAGGCGAGTCTAAGAATATTGACGATTTGCTTGATACACAGAACAGCATTGAGGATATATTCCGTCAGGCTCAGACAGCATATAACCGCTGGTCGAAACTACCGGCGGAACACAGAACTACAAAACGTCTGCTCGACAGTCTTAGCTTTGATTTCTTCGAGGTGCTTGATTCGGTTACAATAGCCAGAAGCCGCCGTCATATCGAGCAGTATTACAATACAGCGGATATAGGCAAGTTTCCTCAAAGACTGAAGCCATTGTCGCGTCGTCCGCATCTTACTGATTTGGATAGTGCGATAAACTATAATGAGATATTTGAGCTTCTGCAGAGGCTTAATCTCGCTATATATACCCCGTCGCTGTTTATCCTGCCAAGCAAGATATCCAAATATGCCAGGCTGAACAGTAATGATGAATATACCGGACTGACTATGGCAGGACGCGAAAGCGGTTTGCGCAAACTTATGAGTGCCAACCTGCTGAAACGTCTGGAAAGTTCTGTAAACTCTTTTCGCCTGACAATAGAACGCATCCGTTCTTTCATCAGTTCCACACTTCAGAAGATTGATGAAACGGATTCATACGAGAACTATGGAATGGTGGCAGAATATGAAATGCCGTACGGCCTTGACATGGAGGATGAAGACAGCATTTTCATAGGCGGAAAGAAATCGCAGATTGCGCTTGCCGATATGGACTATATCAGTTGGAAAGAGTTCCTTGAACAGGATATAGAAGTACTGAATCTGCTTTTGCTTATGCTTGCCGATATAACTCCTGAGCATGACAGCAAGCTACAGCAACTGTTGGCAGATTTGCGCAACAAGATAGAGAACCCTATAAATCCGGGAAACAGGAAAGTGATAATCTTTACCGCTTTCTCCGATACCGCAGAATATCTGTATGACAATCTTGCATCACGGATACTCGAAAAGACAGGACTGCATACGGCTCTGATAACCGGTGATATAGAAGCACGCAGCACTCTGAAATTGAAACAGAAGCTCGATTTCAATACAGTTCTTACACTGTTTTCGCCTATATCGAAGGAGAAAGCAGCCATATTTCCTAATATCGAAGAGAGTATAGATATACTTATAGCGACCGACTGTATAAGCGAAGGACAGAACCTTCAGGATTGCGACTATCTGATAAATTATGATATCCACTGGAATCCTGTCCGCATAATCCAGCGTTTCGGACGAATAGACCGTATAGGCAGCCGCAACGATGTGATACAGCTTGTTAATTACTGGCCGGACATGACTCTTGATGAATATATCGACCTTAAAGGCCGAGTAGAGGCTCGCATGAAAGTGTCTGTTATGACATCTACAGGCGATGACAATCCGCTTACGGACGAGGAAAAAGGCGACTTGGAATACCGCCGTGAACAGTTGAAACGCTTGCAGGAAGAAGTGATAGACATAGAGGAGATGAATACAGGAGTGTCTATAATGGACCTCGGACTGAACGAGTTCCGTCTTGACCTGCTCGACTATATGAAGCACAATTCCGATGTAGAGCATACACCGTTCGGACTTCATGCCATAGTGCCCGCCACGAATGATTGTCCTGCCGGAGTGATTTATGTGTTGAAGAACCGTAACAATTCTGTCAATATAGACAGGAAAAACCGTTTGCATCCTTTCTATATGGTCTATATCTCCAATGACGGAGAAGTGGTCATAAATCATTTGTCGCCAAAGGAATTGCTGGACCGTATGCGTTTTCTCTGCAAGGGAATACATGAGCCGGTCAGGGAACTCTGTCACGAGTTTAATCTTGCCACAAACGACGGCAAGGACATGAAACGCTATTCCGATCTTTTGGGCGATGTTGTCAGCTCCATACTTGACGTAAAGGAAGTAAGCGATATAGACAGTTTCCTTAGCGGAGTGCAGGGCAATCTTTTTGCCGACGAAATTAAGGGGCTTGACGATTTTGAACTGATTTGTTTTATAGTAATACAGTAATAAAATATGTACGGCTTACCACAAACCACTGAGATAAAGAAACAGCTGCCCAAGAAAGCTATATATGCCAAGTTCGAGCTTGACGCACGGCAGCGTGACAGTTTCGACGCGGATATAAACCGTCTTGACCTGACGGCTTTTGTATCGCCAGCTACAGTGCCGGCTATATCGGAAGAACAGACAGTTAAGGAGTTCTATTTGATGTGTGTCCGTCTGAAACGAAAGGAATATAATGCCAAGAATATAGTCTTGCTGTCACGACTGATTTCGCAGAATATAGTCTTTGCCTTGCAGTACGAGGATGAAACGCAATTAGTGGTGTTCCACACCAAACTGATAAGTTCCTGTTGGAAACCGACGGACGAAACACGGATAGACATCTCCGGTTTGAACCTTGATGCTGTATGGGAGAATATCATAAAGCAGGTGGGGCAGATTGATGTTGAGGAAGGAAGGTCGCTTACGGAACAAATACAGGCTGATGAGAATAAAGCAAAGGTAGAGGCTCAAATAAAGACTTTGGAGAGAAGACTTGCTACGGAGAAACAGCCGAGGAAGAAAAGGGAGTATTTTGAGATGATAAGGAAATTGAAGGAAGAGCTTTCTTGAAAAATGATTGCAAAAAGGTTGTATTGCTATAACCTTTTGAATGTTTTATTAAAGTTATCTCTTGAGTTATAATATTATTATCATGGACTATGTATATTAGAAAATTAAAATTATATGAAAGATTTTTCTATAAAAATAGAAATAAATAATTGCGAGGAAGAATTTAATATAAAAAGGGCAAATTTGAATAATGGTCCCCAAAAGCATCATTATGTTCCTCAATGTTATTTAAGAGGATTCTCTACTGATGGAATAAATATTAGCTTCTATGATAAAATATCAAATAAGCTTGATCATAGAATAATAGAAGAAATATGTCAAATAGAGAATTTTTATTACTTGGAACATTCTACAAATCCTTATTTTATAGAAACTACATTC
>NZ_JACJLE010000097.1 GCF_016901995.1 Bacteroides caecigallinarum
CTGATTATCAAAGCATTATAAGAAGAAGTATATCGTTGAGTTTTTATAAATCGGATATAATTGGTTTGATATGCCTGAAATATAACAATACTTTTACACCGTAAACGAAAAAACCTATATCATGAAAACGAAAAAAATTGTAGTATTAGGTAGTTGTAATACCGATATGGTAATAAAATCAGACAGACTACCTGTTCCGGGAGAAACAATCCTTGGCGGTGAATTTATTATGAATCCAGGTGGAAAAGGAGCCAATCAGGCTGTAGCTGCAGCAAGATTGGGCGGAAACGTTGTATTTCTGACAAAAACAGGCAATGATCTTTTCGGACGCCAGTCTGTCAGTCTATATTCAGAAGAAAATATCAACACTGATTACATTCTGTCTTCTTCCGACAAGCCATCAGGAGTGGCAATGATTTCAGTTGACAAGAAAGGAGAAAACAGCATTATCGTAGCATCAGGTGCTAACAGCACATACAGTATTGATGATTTCAAAAGTGTTGAAAGTACAGTATATGATGCAGATATTCTGCTGATGCAGCTGGAAATTCCTATAGAGACAGTTACATACGCTGCCAAAGTAGCCAAGGAACATGGAGTGAAAGTTGTTTTGAACCCTGCCCCTGCTCAGTTTCTTCCAAAAGAATTATTGGAGAATGTTTCAATAATAATACCTAACAATACAGAAGCCGAAATTCTGTCAGGAATTAAAGTGAGCGACATAGAAAGCGCAAAAAATGCTACCGACATAATAAGCCAGAAAGGAATAGAAACCGTTATTATCACTATGGGAGATTACGGTGCTTTCATAAAGACAAAAGAAGAATACATATCCGTACCAACACAAAAGGTCAATGCTATAGATACAACAGCAGCAGGTGATACTTTCTGTGGCGCTCTTGTAGTAGCTTTATCCGAAGGGAAAGATATAATTGACGCCGTAAAATTTGCCAATAAATGTTCCGGTATAACAGTCACCAGACTTGGAGCACAGTCATCATGCCCATATAGAAATGAAGTAATCTGATAAATCCATATATTATGTTTATCGTAGATAATTACGCCTTGGCAGTAGTGTTATGTATCATCACCATGATATGCTGGGGCTCCTGGGGCAACACTCAGAAATTTGTCGGAAAATCCTGGAGGTTCGAACTCTTTTATTGGGATTACGTAATTGGAATGTTCTTGTTCTCTCTATTGATGGCTTTCACTTTGGGAAGTCATGGAAGCGTAGGACGTGATTTTCTAACTGATATACAGCAAATCAGTGGACAGTCCTGGGGATATGCATTACTGGGAGGTATCATATTCAATGCTTCCAACATTCTTCTCTCTGCCTCTGTATCCATATCAGGAATGTCTGTGGCATTTCCATTGGGAGTAGGTATAGCTCTTGTACTGGGTGTATTTATCAACTATTTGGGAACACCTAAGGGCGACCCTCTATGGCTGTTCACGGGAGTAGCCTGCGTAGTATTGGCTATAATCCTTAATGGTATGTCGGCAAACAGTGTAAGCAGTTCAGAAAACTCAGGTAAGAATACAAATAAAGGTATATTACTTGCTGCACTCGCTGGAGTATGTATGTCGTTCTTCTACCGTTTCGTAGCGGAAAGCATGGATGTAGAAAACTTCATATCACCTCAACAGGGACTTTCAACACCATATACTGCATTTGTAATATTCTCATCAGGTGTACTTCTAAGCAACTTTGTGTTCAATACTTTAATAATGAAGAAACCTTTCATTGGCGAACCTACAACATATCAGATGTATTTCAACGGTAATATCTCAACCCACCTTATCGGTATGTTGGGAGGATGTATATGGGCGCTGGGAACATTGTTCAGCTATATAGCAGCAAACAAGGCCGGTTCGGCAGTGTCATATGCACTGGGACAGGGAGCGCCTATGATAGCAGCCCTTCGGGGAATTTTCGTATGGAAAGAATTCCACGGAGGAACCACAAAAACAAAATCTTATCTTACTTTAATGTTTATATTCTTCATCCTTGGACTTGGAATGATAGTTTATTCAGGTTTATAACTTTTAAAATTTAGTCATTATGAAAAATTACTTTAAAATCGCATTAATCATAATTCTGACAGCAGGTATCGCTGTCAATACAACAGCCGCTAATCTTGCAAAAGAAAGCACAAAGAAAGTCAATATGATACTTGATATTGACACAGGTATAGACGATGCATTAGCATTGGCATATGCACTGGGATGCGAGGACATTAATCTGCTGGGAGTGGTAGGCAGCTATGGAAACGTATCACTTGACAAAGGAATAGAGAACTCATTAAACTTATTAAAGCTATTAGGAAAAGAAGATATTCCTGTTTATGCAGGTGAAAAATGCTCACTTATTGACAATACTCCTTATCAGCCAAGTGATATTTCGAAGTTCATACATGGCAATAACGGCATAGGCGAAATAGAGATACCACAATCAGCCAGCAAGAAAAAAGATGAAAGCGGTGTGGATTTCATGATAAGAATGGCTAACGAATATAAGAAAGATCTTACCATAGTTGCTGTTGGACCGCTAACAAACGTTGCAAAAGCTATTCAAAAAGATCCACAGTTCGCCGAGAAAGTAGGCAGAATAGTGATAATGGGAGGCGCAGTTCTCCTTCCGGGAAATGTAAACCAGCTGGCTGAAGCAAATATCTATCAGGACCCTAATGCCACAAATATTGTATTCACCAGCAAGGCAAAAGTTACAATGGTTGGACTAGATGTAACTATGAGAACCATTTTCACTAAAAAGGAGACACAAAACTGGAGGAACATAGGCACTGTCTCAGCTAAAAAATATGCAGATATGGTAGATTTCTATATCAATGCTTATGCCACAACTCAACCGGAACTGAACGGATGTGCACTCCACGACCCTCTGGCTGTAGCCGTAGCTGTAGATCCTAGCCTTGTACAAACATTTGAAATGAACATGAAAGTGGGAACTACAGAAGCTGATTTCGGAAGAACAATCGGTGACAAAGCTCGCCTTCTGGAAGAAAATCCAAATGTATCAATATGTATAAACGTTGACCATAAAGAATTCAACAGCAGATTCTATACAGTTCTGGCAAATCTGTTCAAGAAAAACTAAAATAATAAATCTCTTTAATACCCCGTACCTTAATTAATTCCATATTAACCGGTGTTCCCTTTCTTTAGAAAAGGGAATGCCGGAAAGGGAATACTACACCCCATTTACAACTCTTATCTAATATCAAGAAAATATGAAAAAGTTACATTTAATACTGCTTCTGTCATTACTGTCATTGTCTGCAATATCAGCACAAAACATCCAACTACACTATTTTCCAAATCATTCCATCAACAGCAGGATGTATGACAAAAACTTTGTCATGGTAACATTCGATATGTTCAAAGCCGATAAATGGGGATCTTTCTACACATTTATAGATTTTGAATTTACAGGCGAAAAAGGAAAAATTGGTACTACATACTGGGAAATATCACGTAATCAAAACATAGGAGACTTACCAGTGAAACTTCACCTGGAATATGATGGAGGTGTTACAAAAGGCGGTTCTATACCAGGTTCGTATTTTGTGGGAGCCAATTATCCATTGACCATAAGAAAATTCAACCTTGGCGCAAACCTGTCATATAAGATTCATGCCTTCAATCACATAAGCCATGATGCACAGCTCACACTGACATGGTCGGGCGATATACTGAAAAATAAACTTACATTATGCGGTTTTATTGATATGTGGACCCAAAACAAAAATACAGAAACAAAATCCAACGAAGGGAAAAAATTTGTAGTTTTATTCGGCCCACAAGGATGGTACAACATTAATGAGAAACTGGCATTCGGAACGAAAATAAATATTAGCTATAACATGCTTGATAAAAACAAGGTATTTTTCTTTCCGTCAATTGCCGCAAAATGGAATTTCTAGAACAAGCTTAAAAACATTTGTCATTATATTAAAAATACATAGCTGTCTCAGAACAAACTTTGAGACAGCTTTTTTTATGTTCTAAAAATTCGGATAAACCTTATTTGTTTATCGCGTATTTCTAATCCTTTGTATCCTAAAGAACCGACAATGTATATCAAAGATAAAATTTAAATGATACGTATCAAATGATAATCTGATTTCACCTCTATATTCAGATGATTATATTTTCCTGATTATTCAATTAGGATCATTCACACACTATAAAACAGACAAGCTTTAAAGGCCCTTATAACAGATATTCTCTAAAGGTTACTCCAATATATAATTCAGGCATAATGCTTCAAATTATAGGCTATATTTATATACATATATTACCTACTACTCATGAAGATTTTTTACCGTACTGACATATATCTTTAAGCTGAACGTTTTCCGTTGTTCATCCGCAACCTTGGTGCAGAGAAAGTCTAAAGTGTATAAACGCAAAAAATCCCCGAAGTATCTCTACCTCGAGGATCTCTCATATAAGACGGCGACTACCTACTCTCCCACAATATGCAGTACCATCGGCGTGACGAA
>NZ_JACJLE010000098.1 GCF_016901995.1 Bacteroides caecigallinarum
AAAGGGCCGCATCATTACTCAATACAGAGTTTGATACGGCCCCTTTTAAATATTATAGTTATAATCTGTAACTTTAGGGAGTAGTCATTTTAGTTTTGACACACCCTCTATTTCTTTTTTACTCAGTCCGGTAGCTTCCATAATCAGATCAATAGCTACACCCATATTTTTCATTTTCAATGCTACTGATGTAATACCTTCCGCTTTTCCTTCTTTCAGTCCTTCCGCTTTTCCTTCTTTCAGTCCTTCCGCTTTTCCTTCTTTCAGTCCTTCCGCTTTTCCTTCTTTCAGTCCTTCTGCTCTTCCTTCTGCTCTTCCTTCTGCTCTTCCTTCTGCTCTTCCTTCCGCTCTTCCTTCCGCTCTTCCTTCCGCCCTTTCTGTGTTTATATTGTCTCTAAGGATTACAATGTTATCCAGGTGTCTGTAGTAAGCGTTTTTTTCGTCTTTTGACATATTATCTATTTTCAGTTTTTCTCTGGCCACATCCAGTCCCGGAGCTTTTGCGCTTTCAGCTATTTGTCCCGTATTAAGATATGCTATCCATTCTTCGAGTGGTGTTCGAGCCACGCTGTTGAAGTCATTCACTTTTAAAATATAATATTCAGGATACAGCTGGCTCACGGCATCCACCTTAAAAGTCTGTTTCTGGAAAGGTGTCAGTTCCAATATGTCATTTTTGTGTATTCCCCTGAATTCGGTTTTTCCGTGATATACTATATCCTTTCCGTGTCCCAGCGAGAAATATACAATATTCACACTATAAACCTTTCTCACCTTGTCATATCCTTCTCCACGGTTTATGTATTCTGTCACCAGCTTTGAAGTACCGAACAGCATTCTCTGGAAGTATGCATATTCGTTGTTGTTTTGTACCTCTATCAGCACCAGTTCCTTTTTGGAATTTTCTGCCAGCATATCCACTCGGTTATATTTGTCAAATTCTTCCTCCTGGTTGCTTTCGCTCTCCAACAGGTTCACAATTTTTATTTCCTCGTTCAGTAGAGTAGTGAGTAGTCCTTCCAGTACTTTGAAGTTAGCCTTGTCTCTCAGCAGGCGTTTCATTGCCCAGTCGAATCGAATATAATTTCCCATATAGAAGTGTTTACTGATTATCTGTTTTTACAAAGATATGTAATAATTATATTTATGTGAAAAATAAAGATGAAAAAAAGTTTGAGGCAGCATGAATCTTTATCATAAAGACTCTTGCTGCCTCAATTATCAGATTAAAATAAAATCAGTCGTTTTTTTTAGAAAGTCACGTTCAGACCGAAGCTCAGGTTCATATTCATGTTGTTCAGAGGAATATACTGCTTGCTCACCTTTCCTACGATATAGTCCATACCTACGAACAGGCTCAATACTCTAGGGTGGAAGTTCACAATCCATCCCATTGTGCTGCCGTACGATGTGATACCGTAGTTGATACCGGCTTCAAACCAGCTCAGAGGAGAAACGTTTGCCGAGAAACGTCCTTCGCTCCACGAATACTTGCCGTTTATTCTTGTAGAAGAAAGGAAGCCGAACGAAAGTTTGTCATACATAGGCAATGCATATTCCGCACCCAGATTCAGTGTGGCAGCCAGTGCCCTGTTCAGTTTTCCTCCTGCGCTTCTTCTGTGCAGGTTAGTATAGTCTTCAAAGTCATCCGAAAGTTTGTCCAGCTGGTTGTCAAATGAATTCTCGCTGTCTTCATCCATCGACAGGTTATGGAAACCTTCGAAAGTCCAAGGCTCGTTGTTTGTCGAAGCATAAGTATTGTTGCTCCAGTTCATGAATCCCAGATCCTTGATGGCAGCCGATACAGTCAGATTATCCATCACCTCGTATGTGGCACCCAGATCCAATGCCAGACCGAATCCTCCCAGTCCCGGAGAGTTCATTTCTATATTGTCAAAATCCACCAGTGTACCTTCGTTTCCGGTATATTCCGCACCGCTTTCCTCTTTTGTAGGAACGTTCAGTCCTGCCATTGCGATATTCATCTCGCCGTTAGCCATCACTTCCCATTTGTCTTCACTCAGTGTGATTTTTGTATTGCTTAGGTTCATGTTGGCATACAGACCGCCCAGCAGAACCTTGAATTTTGCACCCACTCTCAGATTGTCGAATATCTGTCTTGAATGTCCCAAAGCAATTTCCACATAGTTGGAAGTAGAGATACCCATGCTTCCCAGGTCATAAACGGTATTAGGTCCGCTCTGTCCCACCTTCATGAATTCAAAGAAATCCTTAGGCACATATACCGAAGAACTCGATCTCAGTCCTATATCCAGAGTGTTGAAACCGCCCCATCCTCTGAATCCCATTGAGATGATTGAAGTATTCACGTTCATCGACATCTTGTTGATGTTTCTCAGTCCCCCGAGAAACTCATCGGCACTCACGCTGCTGTTCATGAAAGTAGTCAGTTTGTTGCCGGCAGTAGGGTATATGAAGTTTGCCATACCCACATTACCCATTGTTCCGAAATTCATGTTTCCCAATACCGGGATACTGAAATACGATTTGTCGCTTTCCAGTGCCGGGTTCAGCTGATGCTTGAACAGATATCCGTCCAGAAAATATCCCGAGTTAAGAGCCTGGGCAGGAACCCCTGTAGCTGCACACATCATGGCAGCTCCCATCATATATTTAGCTATATTCTTCATCTTGTTTGTCTTTTAATATTAGTTCAGATCCATAGTAATACCACCTACAAGTCTCAGTTTTATTTCAGTAAACTGCATAGTCTGGTTTTCGTTCAGTGTAACATCGCTTACGTTGTTGTCAACCGATGCCACGACAGAGATTTCTATACCGTCCAGTCCTGCAATCCTGCCGTCGTCAGTTGTCAGAGTGAAGTTCACGTTTTGAGTTGTCGGTGCACCGATTTCTCCGGCTTTGATTTCTACATCCATATCCACCTTCACGTTCTCAAGCACATTGCCATTCACGTCGATGGCCTTTGCTGTCATTCTCACTCCCAGCGGTATTTCGTTTATCACGTTCATCGATGCTTCCACTCTGTCGAATTCCATATCTTCCAGGTCAGCATCCCATCCGTCTATAGCCTCAGTATATGTTATTTTTGTTTCAGGGCCGAACATCAGCGGAGTATCCACCTTGTAGTCAGTAACGATAGTATAGTTCTTGTTCAGATCTATAGTCACTTCTTCCTGCACCACGCTTGTTTCCACGTCTGTTATTTCTATTCTGTCCGGAATGTTCTTTATCAGGTCGCTCAGTCCTTCAACCTTCTTGTACATGATTTTCTCTGTTGTATCCCATTCTTCCCTTTTTTGGTTTACACAGATTACGTAGTTCTCACATTCTTTCGGGATATTTACATTCTGCAGATAAGCTTCCCCTTTTTTGTTGCCTTCCTTATACGATTTAAGTGCGGCGTCCATGTTTACGGCTACAGGACTCGGATTTGTCACTGTAATGTAAATTCTAGGGTCTGTAAGGTCAAGAATCACATCTTCTTCAGCCAGGAAGTCAGGAATATCGTCTATTCTTATAGGATCTATTTTTATGTCAACCTCAGGATCCACCACTGCAGTTGCCGATTCTATAATCATGTTTTCAGCTTCCACATTTGCCGACAGAGTGAAGTTTCCTCCTGCATTAGTCAGTGCCGAAGCCGTAACGTTTCCGTCCAGCGAAATATTTCCTCCGAAATGTACAGAGTTGTTGTCTTTTTCATTTTCATTGTTGGTAAAGACAGCCTCATTCTGGTCAAATTTTACATTTACAATCTGGAATTTTATTTTGGTGTTGTTTGATATTTCCATACCTTCAGCCTTGGTAAGCTTCAGGATGTTTCCTTCTGCTGTCCAGTCAGCATTTTCTGATTTTACTGTAATATAGTTTGGAAACTCTATGGTATAACCGTTTTCCAGTACTGCCTTTATCTGGTTTGTATTTTTCGAGAATACCAGATATGTGTTTCTGCATGTAGTCTCAGCATTGCTTATACTCTTGATGTCGGATGTTATGCCGTTTTCGTTAATGTCTATTTCGATATTGTCTTTAAATTCTATGTTTTTTTCAGGCATATCGCTGCCAATTCCTGCAGGAATGTTGAAAGTCTGGCTTACACCCTTGAAACCGTTCGTCATGTTGATATCAACTTCCGGTACTTTTACGTCCGTGGAGCTTGTTTCCCCATCCTGCACCAGATAATAGTCACCCGCGGAATTGTTTACTTTAATCACGCTGTTATCTTCCAGATCAAGAAGGTCGCTTAAAACAATTTTCTCCGTACTGCTTCCCGGAACCGTCAAATCTCCCCCCACAGTAATAGTCATATCAAAGTCCTTGTCCAGGTCATAAGTCTCATCGACTTTCAGACATGAATTAAGACCAATCAGTCCTAGGGCACACATACCCACAACTGCATGATTCTTGAATTTTTTTTCCATACTTCTAGTTTATATTTTTATATCAGACAAAATTTACATCATTAATATTTTTTACGAATACACAAAGATTATGCA
>NZ_JACJLE010000099.1 GCF_016901995.1 Bacteroides caecigallinarum
ATGCTTAAAGATACAAAATCTTTAGGACATAACAAAGCCTCGGCTTGGGAAAGTCGAGGCTTTGTCATAAAAAAAAGAGGGCATGCATTTTGACACACCCTCTTTTTTTGTTTTAGCCTCAAATTTAGTACCTTTGCATCAGCATTATAACAAAACACCAAATAACATTTTATGAAATACAAAATCATCGTTTTAGACCTTGACGGTACACTCACCAACACAAAAAAAGAAATAACCCCTCACACACTTGAAGTCCTGCTTCGCGCCCAGGAGAAAGGAATCAAGATAGTACTTGCCTCAGGACGCCCCACCTACGGCATAGCGCCTCTGGCAGAAAAACTTCAACTGTCAAAATACGAAGGTTATATTCTGGCATACAACGGCGGCGAAATAATCGACTGGAAAACAGGCGAACTCATGTATAAGAATCTTCTCGACCACGATGTCCTCCCCTATCTTTACCAGTGCGCCAAAGACAACAATTTCGCAATTGTGACATACGATGGCGAGTACGTCCTCACCGAACATCCCGACGATGAATATGTCCTGAAGGAAGCCATCCTCAATGTAATGAAGATAAAGAAGGTTGACAACTTCCTGGAGGCCGTAAAACACCCGATAGCAAAATGCCTTATCGTTGGCGAACCGACCCGCCTTGCCGAACTTGAAAAAGAGATGTACGAACATCTTAAAGACCGCATGGGAGTATTCCGTTCCGAGCCATATTTCCTCGAACTCGTTCCTAAAGGAATAGACAAGGCACAGTCACTTGCCGTACTGCTTAAAGAACTCGGCATGACCAAAGACGAGATGATAGCCATAGGCGACGGTTTCAACGACCTGTCAATGATTAAATACGCAGGCATGGGTGTAGCCATGGGCAATGCACAGCAGGTAGTGAAAGACAATGCAGACTTCATCACACTCACCAATGAAGAAGACGGTGCCGCATATGCCATTGAAAAATTCATGAGTGAAGAATAATATTCACAACCCCTTATTATAACACATGAGCCGGTCATTCGATTTTTACGAATAGCCGGCTCATGTCAGTATTACCAATATTCATTTATCCCACAATAGAATACCCAGCTTCCTGCAAGGCACTTCTTATCAGCTCGATATGCTCTGCATTACGTGTCTCCATCACAAGACGCAGGAAACATGCAGTAACATTGCTTGTATTGTTGTTTCTCTCATGAAGCACTGAAATGATATTTCCTCCAAGATTTGCAATAATTTCCGCCACTCCCTTCAGTTCACCCGGTTTGTCGTGCAAGTCAAGTGTCACGGTATAAGTACGTCCCGACATATCCAGACCCCTATTGATTACACGGCTCAGGATAGTAACATCAATATTTCCTCCCGACACCACACAAATGGTTTTCTTTCCAGCCACAGGCACCTTGTTAAACATCGCAGCCGCCACAGCTACAGCTCCCGCCCCTTCGGCGATAAGTTTCTGCTGCTCCATCAATGCAAGAATGGCGGCACAAATCTCATCCTCAGTCACAGTCACTATCCCGTCAACATACTTGCTGCAGATCTCAAACGTATGTTCTCCCGGTTCCTTCACCGCTATACCGTCAGCCACAGTCGAAACAGAAGGCAGACACTCACGATGCGCCTTTTCTATAGAGCGCAGCATACTTGCCGCCCCCTGAGCCTGTACACCGTAAACCTTTACATCCGGCTTCAAAGACTTCAAAGCATACGCCACGCCTGAAATAAGACCTCCACCGCCAATAGGAACAATTACAGCCTCCACATCAGGCAACTGGTTCAGCAGTTCCAGACCGATAGTACCCTGCCCGGCTATCACATACTCATCGTCAAACGGATGAATAAACGTATATCCCTTCTCCTCCTTCAGTTCAAGAGCTTTCTGATAAGCGTCATCATACACTCCCGGCACAAGACAAACCTTCGCACCATATCTCTTCGTAGCCTCAACCTTTGATATCGGAGCTCCTGCTGGCAGACATATCAGCGAGTCTATACCATTCTTAGTAGCACCTAGAGCAACACCCTGAGCATGGTTTCCCGCCGAGCATGCTATCACCCCCTTCTTTTTCTCCTCTTCAGTCAGACAAGCTATTTTATAGCAAGCACCCCTCAGTTTGAAAGAACCCGTATATTGCAGATTTTCCGGTTTAAGATATATCTGGCTTTCCGGATTTATCTGAGGTGCATATATAAGATCTGTTCTTCTTATTATATCCTTTAGAGCAAACGAAGCCCTGTAAATACTGTCTAATGTTATCATAAGAACTATTTTTTTAATCTTTTGTCTAGTTTATTACTTTTTACCTATCACTTTATCATTTCGGGCGCAAAAATACTTCTTTTTATCATACAATTGTCATAACCGATATTTTTTTCTTCACCATATAGAGGTTTTTCCATATATCTGGTTATACCGATAGACTACTTTAATCATTTAAAGTTAGTTTTTTCATACATTCTCTACTTAAAAATAAGCCGGTTATTCGGATTTCCCGAATGACCGGCTTTACTATACAGACACTTATCAGAAAAAGACAGAAACAAGCAGCATACCAGTAGTAATAGCTACCCCCGTAGCCACCAGACCCGGCATCATGAACGAATGGTTCAACACATACTTTCCGATGCCCGTGGTACCGGTACGGTCAAAGTTTATGGCAGCCACTACAGTAGGATAGTTCGGAATAAAGAAATATCCGTTTACAGCAGGAAACATTGCAATAAGAAGATACGGCGAGATGCCCAACGCCAAACCTAACGGAACAATAGCACGCACAGTAGCCGCCTGACTGTAAAGAAGAATAGACATGACAAACAAAGCCAGCCCAAACAGCCATGGCATACTCTGTACAATGCTTTCAATAGACCCGGTAAGTTGCCCTATGTTACCTTTAATAAAAGTATCACCCATCCAGGCAATACCGAAGATAGCAATCACCGCCTGCATACCTGCAGGAAAAACACTGCCTTTTACAGCCTCGATACCATCAATACGCAAAAAGAGCAGAATCAGTGCAGCTGCACTCAGCATCAGGATTTCGATGATAGCCGGCATATCCATCATCACCGCCTTTCCTTCTACCATAAACGTAGGACGCAACTCGCTGATAGAACCGAAAAGCACAATCAGCAAAGTGGCCATCAAGAATATGATAACAGACCATTTAGCCTTATTCGCATTAGCCACATCAGCAGTCTTAACGCCATCATCACAGATAAGGCCCTCTTTCACCCTACGTTGGTACTCAGGATCATCCAGCAGTTCCTTACCTACTTTCATCGAACAGAACGCCCCTACCAGTACACCAACCAGAGTAGCCGGCACCGTAATAACCATAATGTCAAAAAGCGTCACACCAGGCAAAAGTCCCAACAATGCCACCGTAGCCGCCGAAATAGGACTGGCAGTAATGGCCTGCTGCGAAGCTATGACAGCTATACCCAACGGACGTTCCGGACGAATCTTGGTCTCACGCGCCACTTCTGCTATCACAGGAAGAACAGAATAAGCCACATGTCCTGTACCGGCAATGAAAGTAAAGAGATAAGTCACAATCGGACTCAAGATAGTGACATGCGAAGGATTTTTACGCAGAACCTTCTCGGCCAACTTTACCATATAGTCCAACCCACCGGCTGCCTGCATACACGATGCCGCAGAAATAACCGCCACAATCATCAGCATTACGTCGATGGGAGGAGCCGTAGGCTGAAGGCCAAACACAAATATCAGAAAGGCCAGACCTATACCACCCATCACTCCCAAGCCGATACCTCCCAGCCTGGCACCAATAATTATTGCAATCAAAACAATCAGTAACTGAAATAACATATAAGTTTATTTAATCAAGTTTAGCAAGTGAAAAACAGTAAACAAGGTATTTTAATCAATCGATTATGACTTTGCCAAAAATAGACAAAGAATTCCGTTTTTGCAATATATTTAATACCACTATCCTGAAAAATATTTTTTCTTCACATAGGGGTTTTGGCATAAACCTGCGTTATACCAGTGAAAGAGACAAAGAAATGAAGATAAATTAAATAACGAACCAACTAAACTTCGATTTCAAAATATACAGACTACTTCAATTTTTTAAGATTAGTTTTTTCATACATTCTCTACTTTAAAATGAGCCGGTTGTTCGGAATTTCCGGATGACCGGCTTTACTATTTTAAACAGCATTTAAATAGCATTTAAACGCCGTTTAGAAGCTGTTAGAACGCTTTACAAAAGGTTTTAAACAGGTTTAAAACATATTCATACTGTAAGCATTCAGTAAACCCCGTATGATTAAAACTGGTAAAGCCGGCATAGATTGTCTATTAAAAATTTCGACTTGTCTCTGAAAATGTTGAAGATATTCGACGATTTCT
>NZ_JACJLE010000100.1 GCF_016901995.1 Bacteroides caecigallinarum
TAAAATCAAACTATTCAGAGCCAATCTGCATGGAGTAACGGATAAAAAGTTCTTTCTCTTCAGAATTGCTAAGTTGTATGGTTATCCCCACTAAATTTCTACTGTCCCCTTATAGGGGGAATAAGCTGAAAATCCCTTACTAGAGTAGGTATAACTTAAATATATTGTTATGGGCATAATAAATAATTTATTAGACAATTTCAAGAATGCCGAATTTACTGTAGCTCCTCAGAAAAAATTAAAAACAATCTCATCTGATTTCAAGAAATCGTTTGGTTTAACTTTGGTTTTCTACAAAGGCATGAAAATAGCTGATGGAGAATTAACATTGGCTGCTTTAAATCAAAAGACTACTAAAGAAGTAAAGAGTTCTGCTGATGGAATGAAAATAAAGGCTAGTATGAAAGTGGGTGAAGTAGAAGAACTCTTTAATAAGAATTTTGGATTAAAAGTACAGATAAAGGATCCTGCTGGTTCTAAATTTGTTCCAAATGAAATAACAATAGGGCAGGCAGCAAGAGGTGAATATTAGTATGGAAAGTTTATTGTCAGTAGTCAAAAAAGATATTCACAGTTTTTTAAAACAAAATAATGAAATTCTTTTTAATGAAAGAGACTTTCAAATGCATCTTGCTTTGTGGTTAAAAGAATCAACTAGCAACTATGATGATGTCGATGTAGAGTATTACGTACCACATAATGAACTTAATGATTATGTTTGGGAAAGTGAATTACGATTAGATATCGTTGTAAAGAAAGATTGTGAATATTTACCTGTAGAAATTAAGTATAAAACTAAGAAGGTTGAGAGTAAAATAGAACGTTTTGGGGAAATGCTTCAACAAAATGTAACTGTTATAAAAAATCAGAGCGCACAAGATATTGGTAGATATAGTTTTTGGAAAGATATTAAGCGATTGGAACAGGTATGTGAAAGGTTTAATAACATTAAAAATGCTATTGCTGTATTTTTAACAAATGATGATTCTTATACAAAAGAAAGCTCGTTAACGTCCAATTGTTTTCATTTTAATATGAATGAAGGATTTCATAGTACAAAAAAGCAATGGTTAAATTCAGAAACAACTTGTGCAAAACAATATAAATGTTTTGAACTTAATAAAGAATATTGTATCAATTGGCATATTAAGGAAATAAAAGAAATTAAATTCCATTATTGCATAGTTGAAATTTAGTATGATGTAAATAATTGTTATTAGTAACTGGTAGTAATTTAAAAAGTTATAATTATGGCAGAATTTAGTTTAGATGGTCGTATGACAGTAAAAGGCTTGAAAGAGAATTTTAAAAAATGTTTTGGAGCTTCATTAAGAGTTTACACAACAACATCTTGTAAAACATTTGCAGATGATAAAGCTACTTTGGCTTCAATAAGGAAAGCTGACGCAAAAGGTGGCTCATTGACAGTTGGTGGGAATTTAAGAGTTGGAAACTTTGAAAAGAAAATAGGTGAAATGTATGGTATTGGTGTTCAAGTTTCAGACCCTGAAGACAAGAAGCTTGTAGACAACGATTTGACACTAGCCGCTGCAGGGAAATAAAACTGTTGTCTGATAATTAATCTAAAAATATGACATGGTAAGTACGTTTACCATGTCATTATAAACAATACTATGAGCAAAGAATATTATAAAAAGAAAATTATAGATTTGCGAGCAAGTATAACCAAGGAGAAGGAAGCAAAGAAGAAAGATAATGAATATTATACAAGAATGATAAAAAATACTTCTTCTCCATTATCTAAAGCAAGTTATAAAAAATATAAAATAGATAAAGCCGCCTCTCATGACAGAAGAGTGGAAGAGCTTAAAAGGCAGATTGAAAGTGCGAAAGAATCACTTAAAAGGTCTAAATAACCATAGCACTTTAAATAAAACATCAAACTACATCAATCTTTATTAAATAGAATAAGAAATGAAATCAAGTATAATAGACGTTCCTAGGCGTCATGATCAGGAAGACCTTTTTGGAATAAAAATCTATCAGGACGCATTAATACAATACATTAAGCTTACTGATACACCTATTACAATAGCTTTGCAGGGTGAATGGGGTTCCGGTAAAACGTCTCTTATGAATCTTCTTCGCTGGAATCTGTGTGATATCGATAATGCGCAGTTCTTTCCAATATGGATTAATACATGGCAGTATTCACTTATGAAAACTCCTGCTCAAGCTATAATATCAATACTTGATGGTATTATTAATCAAATTGGTGCACTTAATCCAGCACATAAATGGGAAGAAAGTAAAAAAAAGATTGGTGGTCTTTTTAAAAAGATAGCTTCGGTAGGAACTAAGGTGGCTATTAGTACTGTAGGAGTTGACGGAGAAGCTATTGACGATTTATTTGCTTCTGATAATGGTCAAAGTGATATTTTACAGTTGAAAGAAGAAATCTCAAAATTAGTGGAAGAATCACTCAAGAATGATTCGACAAGAACAGGTTTTACTTTCTTTATAGATGACCTTGATAGAATTGATCCGCCAGTTGCAGTTGAAATTCTCGAGTTATTGAAAAACATATTCGATCTTGAACATTGCATATTTATTTTAGCCATTGATTATGATGTAGTGATAAAAGGCCTAAAACCTAAGTTTGGTGAGCTTACAGACAAGAATGAACGTGAATTCAGATCTTTCTTCGATAAAATCATACAGTTACCATTCTCAATGCCTGTAGCTAATTATAACATTGATGCTTTTTTAGTTGACGCATTATCAAAAATAAACTTCTTCACAGAAGAGGAAATGAAAGATAATGCTATTCAAGAATCTGTTTCTGAACTAGCAAGACTATCAGTTGGTACAAATCCACGCTCCTTGAAAAGATTGACAAATACGCTGTCATTGATATCAATAATAAACACAGGTATATCGAAAACAGGAGCAGAGGACATAGCCAATAAATATAAAGTAATAAATTTCGGGCTTGTATGCATGCAGATTGCTTATCCATATATCTACAACCAGTTAGCAGAGGAACCAGATTTTAAACAATGGAATGAGACAATTGCAGCAAAGCTTAAATTACGTTCGTTGACACCAGAAGAAAAGATAAGTTTGGATGCTGCAGAAGAATTTGATGAAGAATGGGAGAAAATTGTTTTCCGTATGTGTCAAAAAGAAACCCATTTGAGCAATCGCGTGTTTCAAGTGTCACAAATGCTCAATAAAATAGCTGAGATGATAAAAGATGACAACAGTATTGGCAAGGTTATAGAAGATACAATCGAACTTTCAGCTGTTACAAACCTTAAGGCATTTGATACACCTAAAAAAGCATATGTCTTTAATCGTGATATAAACAACTATAAATTTGAAGGAAAAGAATATAGTATTAAAGTAGAGCTTGTTCGTGATGTTGTAAGGAGATATTTAAAAGACCATCCAGGTACCACAAAAGCCATGTTACAAGCAGCTTTTCCTATAAAAAAGAATATGGAAACTATTTTCATGGGAAAAGACACATATACAGAAAAGCAAGCCGCAGGAAAACTGAATTTCATAAAGAAGAATGCAACAGATTCAGACTTTATAGAAACTGCTGATGAACCTATTATTATATGTTCAAACTGGCCAACAACTTCACAAGGAAAGCCAGCTGAATTTACTATCTTTTTAGAAATAGTAAACAAACAATTAGGCTATCCTGTAACACAAGCGTAATCATGTATTAAAGTGAGGAAAATACTTACAAGAATGGTATTTACCTCACAATATTTAAAACTTATCACATTATGAAAATACCAGGAGTATCTTTCTCACTCAAAAGAGCTATAGGAATTACTGCATTAAAGCAGAAAGTTGCAAGAAAGACAGGAATACCAACTACCAAACAAGGTTTGGAAAGGAAAATTGGGGGTACAATCCTAAAAATGATATTCAGAAAGTAAAATCACTCACCAGATAATTCCAAATAGAATATTATGAAATACCTTTACTATATATTAT